>CACWPM010000031.1 GCA_902762795.1 Fibrobacter succinogenes
TCAAATCTAACCAAGAGTTTTTTGCTTTCTCAAGGACGCAACGCCAGAAGGCTCTATGGAACCACCAGCCTAGCTGGTGGTTTTCGTTTATACAAAAAAAAATGGGACTTGCGTCCCATTTTTACTTCACACGAATCTTTTCGGTTTTCAAAAGTCGACCGCCAACTTCAAGTGTCGCGATTACGAACATTTTTCCACGTAGCGCGTCCATGTGAATATCGCAGGATTTGTCATTAAATGTTTCGGACAAAAGAAGCGTTCCATTGACATCGAACAAAAGCACCGTTTTGCGTCCATCAAAATTTGCATTCACGCTCAGTGTGCGATTCGCCACAGAGAAGTGAACCGACGACGGAACAACAGTTCCTATAGGAATCACGACCCTTTCTGAAGACGAGCTCGATTGTATTGGAATTTTCTCACTCGAAGAACTCTGGGCCTTGGACGAACTGGAGCGAGCCGCAGAAGAGGAACTCTTTGCCGAGCTGCTCGATTTGGCAACGGACGAAGAGCTTACGCTCGACGAGGATACGGTCTTGCTCGATGAAGAGACTGCCTTACTAGACGAAGATTTTGCGACACTCGATGACGAGGACTTCGCGAGGCTTGAAGAGGAGCTTTCCTCGACCGGAGCAACACGGTTCCCACGAGTTTTGAAGGTGAGGGTGCTATCGACAATCTTGATGTCATAAACTTCAAGGCCAAGGCTATCGCCACTCCACGTCACAAATCCGTTAAAGCTACTAACGCTGCTCGTCGGGAAAGCATCATTTTTTGCTGTAAAAGAGTCCGCCTTCCCGTCAGCTTCAATCAAGTCCACACGCATGGGGTCCGACGTATTGACTTCGTTATACATCCACTTCGTACGATCGTAATATATGTGCCAAATCAGCATTCCCTTGCCAGGAAGGCCTATGTCGAATCCTTTTTTCACCCTGAAATCGACAAAGTAATATTCGTTATCGTTCTTTGATGTCAACACAAGGCCATCGTTTTCTTGAACAGCATTCAATACAAATGTCGTATCAGAAATTTCCAAGCGTCTCGGTTCAAGCCAGCCCAGACTAAAGCGCTCAAACGCAGACATATTTGCAGGAGAGCACGATGTCGTATTCAATTTATTCGATGGACAGTTGTAGGAGCCGGCATCCATGAGGTCCCATTGTCCCGGTGTGTAGCGGGCCTTCGAGTGAGTATCATTGACATTCACATCATAATGGTCCTGAAGTCCGAGCACATGGCTAAACTCATGGCAAAAAGTACCGATACCGTTCAAGGCATCTGTGTTTTTGCGATACATATATGACTGGCCGTCAATTTCCGGAGAACAAGCATAGCGGTACATGGACATGTTTCGAGTAAGACGTTTGTTTATATTGTACGAATGCGGCCAAATGGCAGATTGCACATCCGTATCCGCAGAACCGACTCCGGCATAAATCATATAAACAAAATCAACAACTTTATCACCATCGCTGTCATAGGGCGTAAAATCCATCCCGACGGCAACAAGCGAATCCATCGCCTCACTGAGCGCCTTGACGGCACCTGCCGCCATGTTGTTCGGATCCACTAGAGCGCCATACGAATCGCGTTTTCCTTTTAGCGTTATCGGGCCGGCCACATCAAAAGACGGTTTATACTTTCCTGATGAATTTGCAATAAAGAAATCCCTTACGCTACCACTCATAGAGTAATTGGAATAGCCTTCCTTATTGAGGTAATCCAGGTATTCTTCACTTGCATTATCGCGTTTGAACTTTATATCGCTAAATTGGACAAGAACGACAAGCCCACGGACTTCGCCTTCTTTCTTCACGGAATTTAGCGCCGGGCGAGTCGGCCAATTTGTGTTTTTAGTGGTCTCGCTACGGCCACCCCAGCCACCTCTTTCATTCGCCATCTGTGGAGACGACGATTGGAGCATCATCGATTGGGATTCACGCTCTTTTTCGCGGGATTCGCGATATTTTTGACGGAATTTTTCAAGAATTTGGCGAGAATCGCGCTTTTTAAGGAAATTCAGCTCTTTCTGGCCACGCTTGGACTTGGCATGGACTCTCACGCCTGTCTTTTTGCCATATTCATCGGCATAGTTCCAATAGCCGTCCGCATCGCGGACAACAAGTACGCTATCTTCGCCAGTGAGCGTGTAGTTAAAATGTTCGTTTCCAAACTTGCGAATTTGAACAACGGAACCATCCGGCTGCGTTGAATTGATAAGAAAAGGCGCTGCTTTAACGGCCCACGCCGAGGCCGACCCAATCAAGGAACTGATTAAAAGAAATTTCCAACAACTCATGACATAAACATATATAATGAACATGAGATTCGCCAAACGGCAACGTAATTTTTTACAAGATTTCCGTTGAAATGACCGTAATAAATATCAACAAACAGATAAAAAAACTTACATTTTTGATACAGCAAGCAAAGCGGCACCACCAAGAATGATCGTAGTCGCTATGGAAAGCCTAATTCGTTCCAATTTTGTCGGATATTCATGAAAAACGACAACGCCCCAAAGCAGGTTGACCAACAAATTCAGTTGTGTAAGCGGATAGCCCACAGCATAGCCCAGGGCGCCTTTCGTGTCAATCGCCCAAAAACAGCCATGTTGCCCAATCACCCACAAAAAGCCCATGAAAACGGATGCTATTGAAGGCGCGACCCGGTATTCAAAAGGGGAGCGGCGCTTGATACTCAGAATTACAACCAAAAGCTCTGCCGCCATAAAAATTCCAAGCGTAAAGGAACTCATGAATTCTAACAAAGGTATTTCGGTAAACTTATACGGAATAAGGAACAAGCCGAATATGGCGCCGGCCAAAAGGGACCGCCAATTTTTTAAAATGCGCCCTTGAGGCGGAGCAAGCATTTTCAGCCCCAAAAGCAAAAGAAGGATTGCTGGAATCGAAAAATAAAGCAGGGTAGTTTCCGAAAAGACAATCACGCCGCTCAAAAACGAAGCGAGGATACTCATGCCCATCGAGCGGACTCCGGCTCCGGTCAAGTCCTCGACCTTAACCGCCCAAAAACAAAAAGCTCCCGCGATGACCCACAGAAAGCCACAAAGGATACCGACCGGCAAGAAGCACAACGTGCCCGTCGCAAGCGAAATAATCAGTTCGCCAACAGCAAGCCCGAGCGCAACGCACGAAAGGTACGCCCAAGACGAAAACTTCGGCCACGCCTTGAGCGGAACCATGTAAGTGCCAAACGCAAAAACAGCAAGGACGACGCCCAGATAGCTATTTCCCAATGCAGAACCCCGCAAAAATCTTTTGTAAAACATCTTCGGACGAAATTTCGCCCGTTATACTCTGGAGCGAACGGCGCACAAGCTGCATTTCGAACGCCAAGAGTTCCACCGCCGGATTGGTGCGGATAAGCGAAAGCACTCGGTCAATACCCGCAAGGGCTTCTTCGAGGCAGGTCTTTTCGCGTTCGCTCGTGATCCAAAGGTCCTCGGAATTTTCAATTTTCTTGAAAAGCGCTGCGTTCATGGCGCGCTTGAGTTCCGCGAGGCCCTCGCCCGTTTTCGAGGAAACGTGAATACTCTCGTCTTTCGTCTTTGTACTTTCGCTTCGCTCAAGTACCAAATGCTGAGCTCGGTCATATTCATGCAAGCATGGCTGCGACACAAGCTCTTCGCATTTGTCATCTAACAAGTCACTCTTCGAAACGACGACAAGGTCGGGCTGGAGACCCTTCGACTCCACTTCGTTTCGCTCAGGATGATAAAATGCGCCGCGCTCGTCTAAACTGCCGTCGAGGACCAAAATTTTCATGTCGGCTTCGGCGAGAATTTCCTTGCTCTTTTCCATGCTAAGAGCGTCGAGAGCGTCGGTCGCCTTGTCCGCGATACCGGCGGTATCGACCAGGCGGATTTCACCCCCGTCCAGGAACAAACGGACTTCTACAAAGTCGCGGGTAGTGCCGGGGATGTTGCTCACCAGGATGCGGTCTTCGCCGAGGAGAGCGTTCACGAGGCTTGACTTGCCTGCATTCGGGGCACCGTACAAAACAGCAAGCGGCAATCGGCTGACCGCCGCCTTGCCCTTGAAACTTTTCAAAATGGATTCTACGCTTTCGCGGATGGCTGCGATTTTTACGCCCCAAGTCGCATAATCCGGGTCGGCTTCTTCTTCGGCAAAATCGACATCAAGTTCGAGGCGCGCCGAGATGTCCATCACCTGTTCCGTGAGCGTCCTGACTTTTTTCGAGAGCGCGCCGCCGAGCAAGCGATGGGCGTTCTTGAGCTCGTCGCGGTTTGCGCTGTGGATAACATCGGCAACGGATTCGGCCTGCACCAAGTCCATGCGACCGTTCAAAAAAGCGCGGCGCGTGTATTCACCCGGTTCCGCCAAACGTACGCCATCAACGCTCTTGATGACTTGAATCAATTCGCGGACGATGATCGGGTTCCCGTGCGGATAAAGTTCCAGAACATCTTCGCCTGTGTAAGAATTCGGAGCTTCGAAAAAAATGTACAGGAGACTGTCGACGACTTGCGCCGTTTTGCGGTCATCGCCGACCATTGTACGATAGTCGCGAGCCGTCGCAAGCTTTGCCTCTCGGGGCTTCAAATTTTTGAGCGCCGATTCACCGAAAAGCAGGCGCATAACTTCGCGCACCTTAGGACCGCTTACGCGAATAGCGGCAACGGCACTTACGCCCGCAGGCGTCATCGGGGCAACAATCGTTTGGGAATCCATGAAGCGAAAGATAGTTTTTTTAGTTGGTAGAACTTAGAGCTTAGCAATCTAAAAAGGATGAAATTGAAAAAAGGGCGAAAATTACGTAAAAAATGGTCTATTTTCAAAAAAAATGACGTAAAATTTTAACGTTGTCTGTAACTTTTTATGAAGTTTGCAGGATTTTGGAGGCAAATTTTTCAAAAACAGGCGGAAACAGGTATTTTTTTAAAGGAAAAAACAGCCCGGTGCCATCAAAATACGGCATTTTCACCCAAAAATGGTTAGTTTGCATGAAATTTTACGTAAAGAAACGGAATTTCCCCATCATTTTGACGTAAAAAAAGGCAAAAAAAACAAATTCAAGAAAAATCGCGCTACCGCAAACAAATTAACATCATTCCCATCCCTGCAACCTAGAACTCCTAGAAAGCATTTTTCTAAATCATCCCACACTCTTTCGTCTCTCGTCTGTAGCGAGCCTGCAAGCGTCATCGGGGCTACAATCGTTCGGGAATCCATGAGGCGAAAAATTGTAATTAGCAGTTAGTCATTAGATAATAATCGCGGCTTCGCCGCAGTAGACAGTAGGCAGTAAACAGATATTCGTAAACAGGTTTATATTCGCGACTTCGCTGCAAATGATAAAAAACATTTTTTCTTTTGCGCCTTTGGCGCCTAATTGACCTAACACCTACAACCTACAACCTATAACCATTCATGTTCTAATTGCTATCTTAACCACCATGAGCAACTTCAAACTTATTTCCCGCCCCATAGGCACTGTGCAGTGCTTTGTTTTGCAGCGCGACGACGGCGCTGAATTTGAAATTTTGAGCGGTTACGGCGCAGGCCTCAACGCTTGGCGCATTCCCGACAACAACGGCAAGCTCCAAGACCTCCTTTTCGGCTACCGCGAAGGCGACGACATCTTCAAAATCGGCCCGAACACAAACGCCGGTTGCAGACTCGCCCCGTTCCCGGGACGCGTGGCCTACGCCAAATTCAACTGGAACGGTAACGATTACCAACTTGTCAACAACGTGAGCTGGGCGCCGCACGCCCTCCACGGCTTTTTGCAGAACAAGGAATGGAGCCTCTTCAGTTTCGAAAGCGATAACGAAAAATGCGTCGCGACATTCGGCATCGACTGGCCGGGCGCCTTCACCGGATTTCCGTTTCCCTTCCGCGCAGTCAACAAGGTGACGTTCATGGGCGAAAGCTACAGTGTCGAATCGACTGTCACGAACATCGGTTCTGGCGAGCTCCCCTACTCCGAAGGCTGGCACCCCTATTACACGCTCGGCGAAAAAATCAACGGTCTCCAGATGGCCCTCCCAGAAACAAACCTCGCAATTCTCGACAAGGCGGACATCCCGACGGGCGAATTCAAACCAGACACCCGCTTTGTGGGCGGCAGACTCATCGGCGACGAATTTATCAACGATTGCTTTTGTCTAAACCAGGGCGAATTCACGTTCGTTTCAAAAAACAATAAAAATTTTGAGAACATTTTAGCAATTACAGAGCTTAAAAGCGCATCCAAAGATCTACAAATTTGGCAAAAGGCCGGCGACGGACAATATAACGCCATCCAGATTTACACTCCGCCTGACCGCATGAGCATAGCCATCGAGCCAATGACCGCGGAACCCGACACACTGAACCACCACCGCGATCTAATTGTCATTAAGCCAGGCGAAAGCCGCACATTCATTTTTGGAGCAAAGTTCCAAAATCTTTAAAATTGTGACGTAGCGCACATCTAAAACATACAACAACACATTTAAACATATTTTTTCCTTTCAAGCGAAATTGCCATTGCATTTTCGCTTTTTTCATTATATTTTTGAGAACATATAATTAAGGAGTGTAAATGGGATTCAAAAAAGTTTTTCTCGCATGCAGCCTTTCCGCTGCCTGCACCGCATTCGCCGCCCCGTATGAAGCCGAAAACGCAGACATCACCAAAGACGCAGCAGTCGCCACGAGCACAGCAGCTTCGGGCGGTAAGTATGTCAAGATGAATGGCGGCGACATCACTTTTTCAAAGGTGACCGTAGAAAAAGCAGGCAAGTACACCATCGTGCTCCATTACATGAACAATTACGGCGGGTCCAAGATCAACAACGTCGAAGCCGGCGGAGCCTCCTCTGCCGTGACGTTCGACGTGACCGACAAGGGCAAATTTGCTGACGTCGAAACCGTCATGAACCTCGCCGCCGGAGAGAACACCATCGCCATCACCAATAGCTGGGGCTGGATTGACCTGGATTACATCGAAATCAAGGAATATCAGGCCAAGGCGTTCAATCTCTGCAACGCTCCCGTGACCAAGAACGCGACCCCCGCCGCGAAAAAACTTTACAACTTCCTCGTCAACAACTTCGGCAAAAAGACCATCTCCGGCGTGATGACCGGCAACATGGACGCCTATACCGCAGGCGACTTCACCACGCACGAAGACGTCCAAGCCGTATTCAAGGCCGGCGGCAAGTACCCCGCACTCATCGGCACGGACCTCATGAACGCCACAGGCGCCAACAAGAACGACGGCTGGTTCCAGGGATACACCGAAAAGGCCATCAACGTTGCAAAGACCACCTGGAAAAAGGGCGGCATTCCGGCATTCACATGGCACTGGCGCCCCGGTGACGAAGCGGAATTCTATACAAAAGCAGCAAATCGCGACGGCTCCACCGATTTCGATTTCACCGAAGCATTCATCACAGGGACCACAACCTGGGATACACTCTCTACAGCCTACAAGGCCATTGTCGCAGACATCGATCTCGTCTCCAATATTTTCCTCGACCTCCAGAAAGAAGGCGTCGCCGCCATTTTCCGCCCGCTTCACGAATCCGCCGGTAACTGGTTCTGGTGGAGCTCTCACACAGGCAAGCAATTTGCAGCCCTCTACCAGTTGCTCTACGAACGCATGGTGTTCAAGAACGGAGTGAACAACCTCATTTGGGACTTCAACCCGAAGGACGCAGCAGCAACGTCCTGGACGCCGGGCGAAACCTACTACGACATATTGAGCGTGGACATTTACAACGCCGCAAACGACCACCAGAGCAACAGCGCAGCCTTCATCGATCTCACGAACAAGGCAGGAACCAACAAAATTATTTCACTCAGCGAAAACGGCCCCATTCCAGACGTTGACAAAATGTACGAAGACGGCGCTACATGGAGCTGGTGGATGCCGTGGTACGAATCCTGGTCTTCAGGTTACGTGAGCCAAACGGCTGCCGACGTGTGGACAAAAAACCTCTCCGACGAACGCATCATCACCCTCGATGAAATGCCGGGCTGGGACAACTACAACGAAGCCGCAAACGCAACCAACACTTGCCCGACTTCCACTCAAAACGCGAAGTTCGGAGCAGACACCGCCAAGGCCAACGCCGAAAACGTGGACCTCCTCATGGGAGTCACGTTCAAGGCTTTCAACGACAGCGGCGCCAACATCGAATTCCAGAAAATTCCCGACCTGACCGGCGCCAAAAGCATCACCATCGAAATCGAGAACAAGGGCTCCGGCGGCGAAAACAACGGCATCTGGGTCGGTCTCGCCTTCGTCCGCGACGGTTCGAAGGACAAGGAATGGACCTGGGAACAATCCGCTTCTGACGGCTGCTGGCTCAACGACGGCGCCAAGGGCACTTGCGAATTCGACATCACGAGTTACACCGATGCTGGCGGCAACGAAAAGCCGATGGACTTGAACAACCTCTTCTCCGTCACGTTGATCGTGGGCGGCGCCGCGGGTTTCAACGGCCTCGTGCTCTTCGACAACATGGTCACCGATAACGGCAAAGTCATCAGCGGTTTCAACAAGAAATCAGAATTGTTCAAGACCGCCGACCAAAGCAAGGCCCACGTCACAAGCATAGAGCTCTATAACAAGGACGGCACACCGGCAACAGCTGCGCTCAAGCCCTTTGCCACCACAAGAAACGCTAGTTTGATAGTAAACGGTCGCAACATATCGTTCCATACAAACGCCTCCGGTTTTGCAAGCATCGACGTGTTCAACATGATCGGCAAGCGCATCGCCGCGCTCCACCGTGGAAACCTAAACGCAGGCGACCACACGTTCAGTCTCCAGAACCTTACTAAGGGTCAGTACATTATCCGCGTCAAAGGCGTAGGAATCGGGGCCGGAAGCGCCGCTACCCAGAAGGTTATCATCAAATAGATTCTAACACATAAAGCTAAATACCCAAAGGTGACCGTGCAAGCGGTCACCTTTTCCGTTTTCATGTGCACTTCATCACATCACGCCCCGCCAGGTCACCGAAACACCTTATAATCCCGTGAAAAATTTGCACTCCATCACCCCTAATATTGACATCGTTTTTTACGAGAATATCTTTATTTAGGCGCTTGCAGCCCTTTTCCCGAGGGGATATTCAAGTGTGGACATTTCAGAATTTTTTGTCCACAGGCAAAGCTCCTCAATTTACTGTTTTAAAGGGATTTTTATTTATTTTAAGGCAAAAAAAGCTTGTGAAAACGGAGTATTCAATGAACATAGCCAAGACATTAATCGCCGCATCACTTCTCGGAACAGCCGCATTTGCAGCGCCGGGCCTCACGGTGAACGGCACGGACTTGCAATACAACGGAAAGAAGATTTTCTTCTCGGGCACAAATCTCGCCTGGAGCGACTACAACTCCGATGTGGGAGCAAGCCCGCTCGACGAAAACGCTTGGCGCAAGGCAGTCGAGGGCACGCGTGCCGCTGGTGGCAACGCTATCCGCTGGTGGCTTTTCAACAACATGAGCCAAAGCCCGACGATTGATGAAACGACGCACCTGGTTACAGGTCCCAAGGAAAATACCATCGCCAACATGAAGAAGGCTTTGGACATTGCCGAAGAATATGGCGTGATGGTTTCGATGTGCCTCTTTAGCCACAACCTGATGGAACCGGGCCAGTGGGGGCTCTACAACGAGAAGCTCGATATCACGGCAAACGAATTGCTATTCGAAGACGAGGGCACCAAGGCTTTTATTGACAAAGTACTCATCCCGGTCGTCAAAGAAATCGGCAACCACAAAGCGCTCATGACATGGGAAGTCTTTAACGAACCCGAAGGCATGACAAGCGAATGCAGCGGCTGGACTACGAAAAAAATGTCGCTTGCCAAAATCCAGAAATTCACAAACAAAGTCGCAGCAGCAATCCACACGACAAATCCGGAGTTGCTCGTTTCGACAGGTAGCGTAAACATCAAGTATCAAAAACACTGGAACGACGCAGCGCTCATCGAAGCGGGTGGCGAAGCCAAGGGTACACTGGACTTTTTCCAGACGCACTATTATCCGTACTATCAAGACGACAATATCAGCCCGTTCGTAAACACAGCCGCACAGATGGCAACAAAGTTTAGTTACGACAACAAGCCGATGATCATTGGTGAATTCCCGGCGAGCGGATGGGCCGGCGATACATACCGTTCAAGTTTCGCCGCCAAGACGCAAATCACCACGGAAGAATGCTACCGCAAGGCTTTCGATGGCGGATACGCAGGCGCCCTTGCATGGCAATACATCGGCGACAAGACAGAATCACAGTTTGGCGGATACAGCTACACGATTGACCCGGCTCTCGACGCCATGAAGAAACTCGCTGCGACAGAAGAAGCTAGCATCAAGATCAAGGACGTGACCATTGAAGGTGGCAACGGCGGAAACGGTATGATGGCAGTGACCTACGGCGCCGACAACGCACAGGTGGAATACCAGAACAAGGGTGGCTGGGATCTCTCGGGAGCGACAACGCTTACGTGGACCGCCAAAAATAACGGCGCATCCGATGCAGACCTTTATCTTATCTTCAAACTCACCGATGCATGGACCTGGACTGAAACGGACGGAAGCTGCAAAGTTCCGACAGGCGAAAAGGTCACCTGTTCCATCGACATCTCCAGCTTTGCCGACCGCAACAAGACTCTCAGCATCACGTTCGCAAACTACGCCGCAGGCTACACAGGCACCGTGATTTACGACGACATCAAAGCCGGTTCAACAACATTGTTCGATTTCAACCAAGATAAGTACGATGCTTTTAAACGCGGTTACGAAAACACAGAAGAGATGATTCCTGAAATCAAGATTGTGTTTGACGAGAACTACGTCTACGGGAAAACAACGTTGAACAAGAGCAGAATGGCCGCGGCATCAAAATTCATCATTTCCGGCAATAAGATTATGCTCGATACAAAAGCTCAAGGGCATGTCAGCGTTGACGTTTTCGGCATGAACGGTAGAATAGTGGCAACGCTCTTCAGCGGAAAACTAGGAGCAGGCCATTACATGTTCAGTCTCGAAGATATGCCGAAAGGCCAGTATATCGTGCGCATGAAGGGGGCTGGCATCACGACCACGCAGCCCGTGATTATCAAATAAATTTCTAACCACAAAGCGACAAGAGTCTCGGATGCACTTCGAGACTCTTTTTTATAACACTAAATTCGCAATACGACATAAAGATTACAGCGACAAAAAACTTTGATTTTAAAGCACAAGAATATAAATTTATCCTATAGGATTATGGAATGTTTATGAAGATTTTTAACTACACCGATTATGCTGCCGTAACAGCGATTGCGGCATTTGCAACCACGGCGTTTGCCGCCGGCACTCCCATCCGCATCGAAGCCGAAGACGCCGTCCTCGCCGATGACCACAAAGTAGTCGTGACCGAAGACGCGAAAGCTTCAGGCGGAAAATTTGTTCAAATGAAAGACGGGGATCTTGAATTCAAGGTAACCGTCCCGACGGCAGGCTATTACACGCTCTGGACGCATTACCAACTGCCAACAGAATCGGGAAGCAAGATCCAGAACTTGACAGTGAACGATGTATCCGCCGGACAAATTTCATTCGGCACATCCGATGATTTCAAAACAATCAAGGGCGCAGGCAAAATCAAGCTCACCGCAGGCGAAAACAAGATTGGTATCGTCCACAGTTGGGGTTGGGTCAATCTCGACTACATTGAACTCACGGAATACGAAGCAAGCCCGTGGAATTTACCCATGAATCCCGTCACACCGGAACCGACCGAAAGTGCGCAAAAACTTTACAACTTCTTGTTCAACAATTTCGGCAAGCACGTGATTAGCGGTGTCATGACGGAACGCCCGTTCGAAAACGACGGTCAATACACCCCACAAAATTACAATACGCAAACCGAACTCAGCTACATCAACAAGGCAAGTGGTAAAAACGTAGTTCTCGTGGGCTTTGACTTTTTGCACACCACCGGCAAGAACTCCGAAGAACAGTGGTATCAGGGATACACGCACGCGTCTCTCGAAATGGCAAAGACCGTCTGGCAAGCAGGCGGCATCCCGGCATTCAACTGGCATTGGAAAGATCCTACAAAAAAAATCGAAGCATTCTACACACAGTCAGGTAACAGCACGAGCTATACCGAGTTCAGCATAAACAAGGCGTACGACGAGGCGACCGGCAAGTGGAAAACCGATAGCGATGCCTACAAGGCCATCGTTCGAGACATGGAAATCGTGGCAGACTCGCTGTCGAGATTACAAAAAGAAGGCGTTGCCCTCATTTGGCGCCCGCTCCATGAAGCTAGCGGCAAGTGGTTCTGGTGGGGAACCGACGGCGCAAAGCCGTGCGTCGCATTGTACAAGCTCATGTTCGATGTTTTCGTAAACCAAAAAGGGCTCCACAATTTAATTTGGGTGTGGACGACCGACGAAGCGACTGACGCCCTTGACTGGTATCCGGGCGATGAATACGTGGATATCGTGGGCCGCGACTACTATTACTACCCGCGCGAATCCAACCACTCTAGCCTTGTCGGGAGTTTCGAAACCGTCAAGGAAATGTTCGGTGGCAGAAAGATTGTGACGCTCAGCGAAAACGGTTCCGTGCCCTACCCCGACGAAATGAAAGAAGACGGCGCAAACTGGAGCTGGTTCATGCCCTGGTACGGCGATTACGCGATGGAAGGCTGGGCAAACGACAACAATGCCGAAAGTTGGAAAAAGGTGATGAACAACGAATACACCCTGACACTCGAAGACATGCCGGGCTGGGACAAGTACGAAATCACGCCCCCGCCAACGACAAGAATCAAGGGACGGTCACCTGCCGAAAAGCCCTCTGCAAGTTTGTCTGTCATCGGTAAAAATCTGCACATCAACATTCCGAACGCAACTGGAGCGAACGCAACAACAAGAGTCTCGCTCCACGACATACAAGGTCATCAAGTGATGAATCGCACAATTACCGCATCAAACATCATCATCAGCCTGAAAAATTTTGTTTCTGGACCGTACATCGTAAAAATCAAGGGTCAAAATTTTACACATACCTCAAGAATTTATGTCAAATAGATAAGACACGCCTAAAATAACGTGCGCTACAACATGTATTTTAAAAAAAAGGTTCATTTTTGAACCTTTTTTCTATTTTTGTTAGCATGACCGAAAAGAATCCCCTTTACTTTACCATTCACGGACACTTTTATCAACCTCCTCGCGAGAACCCCTGGACCGGAGTCATTGAAAACCAGCCCAGCGCACGCCCGTTCCACGACTGGAACGACAGAATAGCAAGCGAGTGTTACAGCCCGAACTCCGCTAGCCGTATTTTAAATTCCAAAGGCAAAATTGTCGATATTGTCAACAACTACGATTTTATGAGCTTCAACATCGGCCCGACCCTCATGGGTTGGATCCGTTCCAACACGCCCGACACATACAAGCGTATTCAGGAAGCCGACAAACGCAGCCAAGAACGCATGAACGGGCACGGTAACGCCATTGCTCAAGTCTATAACCACATCATCATGCCGCTCGCAAGCGAG
Organism: Fibrobacter succinogenes; assembly: GCA_902762795.1. GTDB lineage: Bacteria > Fibrobacterota > Fibrobacteria > Fibrobacterales > Fibrobacteraceae > Fibrobacter > Fibrobacter succinogenes_E. The sequence continues at coordinate 13,552 of CACWPM010000031.1, forward strand.
CAGGACAAGCGCACCCAAATCCGCTGGGGCATCGAAGACTTCAAGTTCCATTTCGGTCGCATGCCCGAAGCCATGTGGCTTGCCGAAACCGCCATCAATTTTGAAACAGTCGTCGAACTCATCAAGGCAGGCATCAAGTTCACCATTCTCTCGCCCACACAAGCAGACAAGTTCCGCAAGCTTGGCGAAAAGAAATGGACCGATTGCAGCCACACCGACATCGACACAACGCGCCCGTACCGCATCTACCCGCGCGACAAAGAAGGCAACCTCGTCTGTGACGGTTATCTCGACGTGTTCTTCTACAACCCATGGCTCTCTAGCGCTGTAGGTTTCGAGCACTTGCTCCGCGATGCAGGCACATTCGGACACCGCATCCAGAGCGCCTGGGATTCGAACCGCAGCGATCCTCAACTCGTAAGCATCGGCACCGATGGCGAATCTTACGGTCACCATGAACCGTTTGGCGACATGTGCGCCGCGTGGCTTTACAACAAGTTTGCCCAGCAGAACAACATGGTCCCCGTCAACTACGGTTGGTTCCTCGAAAAATTCCCGCCCAAGCACGAAGTCGAACTCAAGAATTTCTATGGCGAAGGATGCGCCTGGAGTTGTGCCCACGGTGTCGGTCGCTGGTACAGAGACTGCGGCTGCTCCACCGGCGGTGGCCCCGACTGGAACCAGAAATGGAGAGGCCCGCTCCGCGATGCATTCAACCACCTGAAAGAAGTAGCAGACAATATTTTCGTCCGCGAATTCGAAAAGATTTCGAAAATTGATCCGTGGGAAGCGCGCAACAATTACATCCAAGTTCTTGTAGCGCCCGAAGACGAATCCCGCAAGGAAAAATACCTCCAGGAAACGCTCAAGGAACCCGACAATCAAGAAATCCGCGCCAAGGCTATTCGGCTTCTCGAAATACAGAAGTTCTGCCTTTTCAGTTTCACTAGCTGCGGTTGGTTTTTCAACGACATCGAAGGTCTTGAACCGGTACAGAACATGCGTTACGCCCTCCGCGCGATGCAGCTCTTAAAGCCGTTCCTCCCCATGGGAGATAACCTCAAGAGCGAAATTCTCTACATCCTCGCACGAGCCACGAGTAACGAGCACAAGTGGAACGGCGCCGAAGTTTTCACGAAGTACGCCGAAGAAAACGTACCGTCCGTCATCAAGCAGATGGCAGAACGCGCAGCAATTTACCACCTCGAACTCGAAGACGATTACCTTAACAAGGATACCCGCATCACGGCAACGAAGATTGCGTCCCGCCGCCGCCAAACACTGGTGAGAACGTCTTACGAAGATCAAGATCTTGGCGAATCCTGCGTAACCACGAACTTGGTCGTCACAGACCAGCTGAGCCGCGTGAATATCGTCGTCGCGATGGGCGAAGAAAAGGAAAGTGGCCTCACGTTTGTTGAAAATTCGAACATGACGACGGAACAGCTCCACGAGCTCTACCCGACAGCATACGTTGTCCGCATGAGCAATCTCGCGAGCGATTCTCTCAAGCGCATCAACCAGCTTTCGACGCAGATGCACCTCGAGAACATCACAAAGTCGTTCTCCGGCTTTGCGCTGAACCATGGCATTTCCATCGACAGCCTTGCCGACCCGGACCACACTCTGCCGGATACCATGCGCAAGATCCTCACCGTGGAAATCAATGCCCGAATTCACCATGCGGCACTCCAGCTTTTGAACGAGCACAACAAGGCCATCATCGATGAAATCAAGGAACTCATCACCGAAGCAACAGCACTGAACACAAAGTACAGTTTCGGTGGGCTCGGTCACATGTTTTTCCACAAACTTACATTGCTCATCGACGAAGTTGCAAAGAAGTACGATGAAAAGACGCTCAACTACATCACGGACCTCATTACGGTCGCCGATTGGTTGAACCTCTATATCAACAAGACCGCTCTTGAAAACTACGTCTTTGGTTTCTACAAGGATTACAAGGCTGAACCGAAGGGAAAGTTCGCGGCCCTCAAGCCCATGTTCCTATGGTTGAATTTTGAGGTCGCTTAATGTATAAACTGTCACGTGCACCGCTAATTTCGGCGCGGCAAATCGACAAGCGCCTGGAAGTACTCGCCCAAGAGTTAAAGGCGTGCAATTTTGACATTATTTTATCAGCACTCACCGGTAGCTACATGTTCACGGCAGACATATCTCGCCGCATAGCTAGCCCCAGTTTGCAAATAGCTTTCATCAAGGCCTCAAGCTACGGCAATTCTACCGAATCGCAAGGGAAAGTCAAAATCAGAGGACTTGAAAACATCGATATCAAGGACAAACACATTCTGATAATCGATGATATACTTGACACGGGAAACACGATGTACACCCTCGTGCAAACCCTCGCGGAATTAAATCCCGCCTCCATCAAGACTTGTGTACTGTTGAATAAGGAATCGAGACGAACGGTTGATTGTCACGCCGATTTCGTCGGTTTTGAAATAGAAAATAAATTTGTGGTCGGTTACGGGCTTGACTATGCAAATGAGTACCGTACCCTTCCCGAAATATGGACTCTTGAAGAAGTATGACAGAAGAAAACAACAACACAAACGAAAATGACGATTTGAACGAAGTCAAGAAACATGCGACCATGACGTTTGCGGCCATCGAACGCAGTTTGCATAGAATGACTTATCGAAAGAGGAACACAATCCGCATCATCGTTTGCCTGATTTTTTTCATTGCAGGCTATCAAGCAAACAAGCTGTTCAGTAGCAAAATTCCAACAGAAAAAATTATCGAAAAGATTGCCGCACAACCGGATCTTCCAAACAAATGCAAGTACCGTTACGACCGTTCCATGGAATACGCCATCATGCATGAATGCGTTTTCTCTCATGACACGCCAACGGACGAAGTCAAGTTGATCCAGCGCATCAATTACTGCTCTTGCGCCTTGGAACGTGTACAAAAAAAGAAGCCCTTCCAGAAAATGTTCGAAAACAATCTGGAGGACTTCACATTCAAAATTCGAGAAGAGATTTTGTGCAAGGACGAAAAGATTCCACCGGCTTTGGAAATAGAATCCGAATCATCCAACACAAAATAATTTCTTATAAAATAAGCATTCCATCGCCGTAACTGAACAGTTTAAGTTTATTCTCTACAGCCATTTTATAAGCAGCAAGCGTATTTTCACGACCATAGAATGCGGATACCAGCAAAATGAGGGAACTTTTCGGCCAATGGAAATTGGTTAAAAGTCCATCGACAAGCTTATACTTGTATCCCGGATAAAAGAAAGCGTAAGTCACGCCCTTTTGCGGTTTCAAGAAGCCATTCGCATCGGCAATCGTCTCGACCACACGCGTACTAGTCGTACCGACAGTCACAATGCGGCCGCCACTACGTTTGGCGCTGTTGATGATGTCGGCATTCTCCTTGGTGAGTTCGTAATGTTCGCCATGCATCTTGTGCTGCGAAAAATCTTCGACCGAAATATTTTGGAATGTTCCCGGCCCCACATGGAGAGTGACTTCAGCGACATGAACGCCCTTAGCCTTCAAGTCCTCGAGCATTTTTTCGCTAAAATGGAGACTCGCTGTCGGAGCCGCCACAGCGCCAGCATACTTTGCAAAAATCGTCTGGTACGCTTTTTTATCGTCTTCATCATCGGGGCGGTCTATGTAAGGCGGCAGCGGAACGTGCCCTTCCTTGTTCATGACCTCTTCCATTTCGGCAGGAGTTTTTTCAAAGCGTAGAACGCGGTTACCGTCTTCTTCATGAACTTCTTCCACAAAAGTGCGCACACCAGCAAGCTTGAGTTCGCGACCGACTTGGAACGCCTTACCCGGGTGCACTTTTGCTTCAAAACGAGCCTCGCCCGTTTGTGACGGGTTTAGCGCCTGAACCAAGAGCACCTCCACTTGTCCGCCAAATTGCGTTTCGCCATAAAGACGCGCCGGAATCACCTTTGTATTGTTCACCACGAGACAATCGCCCGGACGGAACAATTCGATGATTTCCGGAGCCTTCATGATGCGTCGTTCGCCGCCATCCTTCGGGCAATACAAAATATGGGTTTTGCCTTTCCCTGCCGTACGAGAAGCAATCAGTTCTTTCGGGAATTCAAAGTTATAATCAGAAAGACGGTAATTCATTACTACGCCTTCATTTCCTTCAATGTTGTTTTCAGTCGTTCCAGCATTTCCGTTTTCAAGGATTCCGGCTTCACGATTTTTACATCCGGAAGGACGCCGAACAGCCATGTTTTAAAGTCCGGAGTCAAGCGGAGTTTCAAAGTCACGACCATGTTTTTCTCTTTATCCTCAGAAATTTCAGCAACAGGAGAGAAACGAGACTTGTTAAACTGAGTCTTGAGCCAACCCGACTTGATGACAAGCGTAATCGTCTGCGGATTTTCTGTCGAGACATACTTTCCAAACGCATACTTGTAATGTTCGTAAACGCAGAATGGTTCACGCAATTTTATTGCACTAACATTTGTCTGCAATACGTTCATGATATTTTCGACAAGATAATTTTTAAACACATGCGTTTCTGGATAAGTTTCATCCGCAGCAATCAAGTAAAGCGTATCGACACGCATTACAAGCTTTATCGGGCTAACTTCCTTCGTTTCCTTTTCCGTTCCTTCATTCGTACTTTTATATGTTATACGAATCTTAAACCCTTCACGAATAGCGTTCAAAAGTCTCGATACAGTCGAATCCTGGGCTTTATGATCGCAGAACGGGCCATAATCCATAATGTAGTTCGGATCAAGCGTTATCGCTTCGGCCTTGAAGCCATCGGGATCTGTGGTTTGCATCGAAGAAATTACGCTATCGATGAGCTTTCTATTTTTCAAGTCAAGCGGAGTCGTATCATTCATCGTCTTTTTCAGTTTTTCAAGCTGCTTAACGATTTTTTGGTTAAAATCAACCTTCTGCTCGGTTTGAATAACATAGAACGTTTCACCATCTTTTTTGAATTTATGTAGCCCGCAATTTTCTTGCTCCAGCGCATTCAAATGACGGAAAATTGTTCTAGGACCGCAGTCCATAGCATCTGCAAGCATCGAGACCGTCATCGGAACGCGAAGTTTGCATTTTATCTTGTTTATTTTTTCGTATCCAGTTGCCATAATGATTCCCCCAATTTAAGCCTTAGATATCCTAAGGCGGTTCCCAACAGCTACAGACCGCGCAAAACCAGCAACAGCCAATAGCGCAAATTCTCTTTGAATAATATTGGTTACCCTTCCCTCCACCAAGAAGCGTTTTCCAACATACGTTACGTGGACAAATGAATTTTTCAAGAATCTATAAGTTGCCAGTTTGTTCATAATCCGGCGACAAAGATCCCGTTTCCCAAGATTTTCCTTTAAGATAGCAGTTCCGTGCATATTCAACGAAATAATGCCCGGAACGCTCTCTATCCGAGATTTCAATTCTTCAGGATAAACTTCATCCTCGTAAAAGAAAGTCACCTTCGCGGCTCCTGACTTGACTTTAACACTATACTTAAAAATAGGATGGACGGCATCGTCCATGATATTCCAAATACTTTGTTCCAAGTCAGCATCGGAAATTTTGGAATTTTTCCGCACACGAACCATGTTGACACAGCCACGCAAGCCGGCAATACCGACAACGCTCGTCTGGATAGCATGTTTCGTAGCAAGGCTATTCACAAATCCGCGTAAGTAGACTATTCCTTGTCCCGCCTCAACCGAGATGTCTTCGCCAAGCCCATTAGACAACAATTCAAGTCGCTTATGCACAACAGAGACAACCTCGTCATTCGGCGGATTTTCCGCATATCGCGGAAAGCTCATAAAAACGATCAATCCATCATCCATTTTCACAACAAGTTTGTCCTTAGTTTCATCCTTGACGACACCTATGGCAACACCAAATTGTTTACGAAGAACATGATAGATATGATCACCAAGCAAAGTATGCACGCACTGGGCGGGCAAGAGCCTGTACCCATCCGGCGCGACTTCATGTCCGATCGGAATTTTCGGTCCCTCGTACTTTTCATCAGAAAGTCCGTTTTTATAGACAACAACTTCCCTCTCGCTCGACTGGAAAAAACTCTTCACCAAGCAAGGGCGCCGTGCCCCTTCAAAGTAAAGCCAATCCCCCGGAAATATTCGGTTGTGTCCATAGACTTTCGCATACTCTGATTGTACGTCATCCTTATGGCAAAACGCAAATTCCTGCGAAAAAGCCACATGGATAGTCCCGCAGTGCGTACAAACGCATAGCAGCGGGATTCCGCGTTCCATTCCCCCATACGTTGAATACTCTTCCATGGCACAAACATCATGGACAACTGCCTGCCGGCATTGCCGACAGTACAACTGCTGCGAGTATAACTTATAAGGGAAAAATTGACGCATTTTTTAGCGGCTCCGCCGCAGTTGGCAGAACTTAGTTGGCAGAACTTAGAGAGATTGCTACGCTTCGCTCACCATGACGTTACTCTAAGTTCTAAGATCTAAGTTCTAAGTTCTCTTTTTATTTCATCATCGGAAGCGCCACGTCAATGCGACGAAGCACCTCTTCCTTTCCAATAAGTTCGAACATTTCCCAGAGGCCTGGGCCTGCGGTCACGCCAGACACGGCAAGGCGCGGAGCGCCCACGAGTTCACCGACCTTGTGGCCGCAACGTTCAGCCAAATCATAGAAAGCCTTTTCAATCACCGGAGTCTTGAAGTCTTCGATGGAAGCCAAAGCTTCGCGAACGAGCGTCGCTAGTTCCCTAGAGCCTTCGCCGAAGTGCTTCTTGGCCCCCTTTTCGTCGTAGGTCGTCGGAGCCACAAAGAAGTACACGGCCATGTCGGCGAGGTCCTGCACAAAGTGGGCGCGCGGCTTGAGCTGTTTCACGATTTCGTCGAGGCGAGCTTCGGGTTCGTTGGAAAGGTCGATACCCTTCGCGGCGAGGCCTTCCTTCATGATTCCCTTGAGGAACGCGTCGTCGCACATGTGAATGTGCTGGCCGTTCATCCACTGCAACTTCTTCTCGTCGAAGCTTGCGGACTTCGGGTTGATACGTTCGAGCGTAAAGCTGTCGACCATTTCCTTGATGGTCATGACTTCGCGGTCGTCGCCCGGGTTCCAGCCGAGAAGCGCCAAGTAGTTCACGAGCGTTTCGGGCAGGTAGCCGAGGTCGCGGAAGTCACCCACGGAGGCGGCCCCCTTGCGCTTGGAAAGCTTGCCGCCGTTCTTGTCGAGGATCACCGGCAGGTGGCACCATACGGGCGGCTGCCAGCCAAAGGCCTTGTACAGGAGTTCGTGCTTCGGCGTGGAGCTGATCCATTCGTCGCCGCGGAGCACGTGCGTCGTACCCATGAGGTGGTCGTCCACGACGCTTGCAAAATGGTATGTCGGGTAACCGTCGCGCTTGATGAGCACGAGGTCGTCCAAGAGTTCGTTCTGGTAGCTGATGTGGCCGCGGATCATGTCATCGAATTCGGTGACGCCAGTTTCCGGCACCTTGAAGCGGATCACGGCCTTTTCGCCGGCGGCAATGCGGGCCTCGGCTTCTTCGCGGGAAATATTACGGCAGTGGCGGTCGTAACCAGTGACCGGCACGTGAGACTTTTCCTGTTCGGCACGGACTTCCTGCAGGCGTTCTTCGGTGCAGAAGCAGTAGTAAGCGCAACCCGCATCCAAGAGCTTCTTGATTTCGCGGTGGTAAATATCCAAGCGTTCGCTCTGGAAATACGGACCGCAGTCGCCTTCGCAACCCGGACCTTCGTCCCACTGGAGGCCAAGCCACTTGAGGTCGCGCATCAAGTCATGGAGAGCCGTTTCGTTATAGCGCTTGCGATCTGTATCTTCAATACGCAAGTAGAACGTGCCCCCCATGTGTTTGGCAAAAAAGTAGTTGTAGATAGCGGTACGTGCACCACCCACATGCAAGTAACCCGTTGGGCTCGGGGCAAAGCGCACACGAACAGGACTTTTTTCAGTCATAAATTCCTCGTTAAAACCATTTTTCCTTTTGTGACAGAAAATAGCAAATTCCATTGTCCATATTTTTATCATCCCCCGCACACACAAGGTTTTCCCAACAGCGCCGACCCGACATGCTTTCAAAATTCTCACAGGAATGTTACGTACCTTATTTATAAAGAAATTTTCATAAACTTCCTAATAATAAACGCAGAGATGGACTTGACAGAAAACAACCGTATAAAATTTCTAACTTTGCACTGAACCCCTTACATTAAGGATATCTTATGGAAGCACTCAATTCCATTCTCGATTCTATCGACAGTTTCGTCTGGGGAATCCCTCTCATCGTCATTATCCTATTCGTAGGCATTCTCCTGACAATCAGGCTAGGATGCCTGCAAGTCATGAACTTGCACAATGCGCTCCGCTTCATGTTGCACAACGAGAAAGACGGCGCAGGCGAGGTTTCAAGCTTTGGCGCCCTCTGCACAGCCTTAGCAGCCACAATCGGCACAGGAAATATCGTCGGCGTAGCAACGGCCATCGGTACAGGCGGTCCAGGCGCACTGTTCTGGATGGAAGTCGCCGCATTCCTCGGCATGGCAACCAAATACGCCGAAGGCGTTCTTGCAGTCAAATACCGCAAAATGGGAAGTGACGGCAAAGTTCTCGGCGGACCGTTCTACTATATCGAAACAGGCATCAAGGAACGCTTCGGCTGGAACATGAAATGGCTGGCCGTGATATTCGCCGTTTTTGGCATGTGCGCAGGCCTCTTCGGTATCGGCACCATCACGCAGGTGAACGGCATCACGAGCGCCATGGCACGACTCACGCCGAACGCCATTGAATTTATAAACATCGGCGGGAACTCCGTGAGCATAACGACCGCCATCACAGGCCTTCTCGTCACCGCATTCTCCGCCACCGTGATTATCGGCGGCCTCAAGCGCATTGCAAAGGTTTCGACTTACATTGTTCCCATCATGGCGATTGTCTACATTTTCGCCTGCCTGCTGCTTCTGCTCCTCAACTTTTCGCACATCACCATCGCGATTGAAACAATTGTCCGTGCAGCCTTTAACCCCTCCGCCGTAACGGGTGGCGTTGTCGGCTCCATATTCATAGCCATGCAAAGAGGCATCGCCCGCGGCATTTTCAGCAACGAAGCAGGACTCGGTTCGGCCCCGATCGCAGCAGCTGCCGCAAAGACAAAGGAACCGGTGCGTCAAGGTCTCGTTTGCATGACAGGCACATTCTTCGATACGATTATTATTTGTACGATGACAGGTCTTGCCATTGTCGTTTCAGGCGCCTGGGATCCAAAGCTCGGGCTCGAAGGCGTGAACATCACGATGGAAGCATTCTCTCGTGGCCTAGCCATCATTCCTGGAGGCGCAGCGATTGCTCCTTACTTCCTCGCAATAGCGCTCGTGTTCTTTGCTTTCACGACCATTCTCGGATGGGCGTACTACTCCGAAAAATGCTTACAGTACCTGGTCGGGCGCAAAAGCAAGAAAGCCATACTCACCTACCGCTGGCTCTACATCTTCGCGATTTTCATCGGCCCCTACCTCACGGTAAGTGCCGTCTGGACAAGCGCCGACATATTCAACGGTCTCATGGCCTTCCCGAACCTTGTCGCTCTTATCCTCCTCTCCGGAATTGTAGCGAACGAAACAAAAACGTTCCTTGCAAAATTCAAGAAAGATAAGATTTAAAACAAAAAAAACTTCCCGTTGAAGCCCCGAAAGCACAGTTCACTTTCGGGGTTTTTATTTCACTTTCGTTTTTTTATAGGCGGTATTCTAAAACCAATCAGCAGAGCACTTCGTATCCCTGCTAAATTTCATCGTAACCGGTTTACCTTTACAAACCTCAGCATCAACAGCTTCAACGGCAACAAAAGGACCCTTCAAAGTATCTCCGGTACTAATCGCCACAGTGAAATTCCCTGTTGCACGGCAATTTAAAGTGCATTGAAAAACCGATTCATCACCCACAATCGCCACGAAATGTTCCCCCTCAGGGAAATCTATGGCACCGCTATCTCTAGGGACTTCAATAACGTATTCAACGCCATTTACCTGAACTTCGGGACAATTTACAACAACAGAAACACTGTCGTCATTTGTAACTTTAAGCTTCGGGACATATCCCGAATGCTCCGTATTAAATGTCTTGGTATAAATGGTACCACCCAACGTTCCATTCCATTCATACGATAAAGTTTGACCTTCTCCGGTACTGCAACCAGAAACAGACCACGAAACTTCAGGATTTTTGAAATAGTTCACGGAAGGAGATTTCGTAGTACAATTGCATCCTGTAATCTGCCGACCATTCACCTGAAGCGGGGAACAGTCAACACTATATTTTTTTCCCTCCGCCGTAGTAAGGAGAAGATTTGCGGTTTTCTCACCCTTCGTTGCATAGGCGACGGTATCGTTCATACCATAAGAGCCCGTCCTCTCATATGTTTCTGATGAAGCTCCAGGAGTAGACCATTTAAACGAGGATTTCAACAAGTCCATGGCAGAAACTTCGCCGCCAGCCGTGTATTTCCAATAAATTTTTTCGTCGAGAGGAACAGATGCTAATGCAGAATCCGTTTGCAACGAAATTGCAGCGCAGGTTCCATTATCGCCTGTAATAACAGCCGGTTCCGAACTTGAAGACGATTCTTCCGGAACAGACGAAGATTTGACTTCAGGAATAGCAGAAGACGAAGAACTGGATTTCGCGGTCTTTCTAGAGCTAGAAGACTTTACCCTACCCTTTACTGAGGAACTCGAAGATTCCGCAAAGCACTCCTTACAATGCGATTTCATGTAAGAGATATTTAAACCGGCCAACGTATCGGGGTCAATTTCGTCATGGGATACCCATCCCAATAATTTATCACCGTCATCGGGTTCGTATATTTGTCCGCTTCCACAGGCCCAAAAGGCCATGGCGACACCGCAAGCAAAGACTCCGGAAATAATCTTTCTATCCATAAAAACCCCTTGGCAAAACGACCTTAACCCAGCAAAATATAGAATGTGTTTTTTTGATTGTAGAAATTAACAAAAAAAGACCTTCCATAGAAGGTCTTTTTCCGCATTTTCGAAAAATTTTCAAATTACTGGATGCCACAAGTAGCCGGAACATCAAGAACAAATTCCAAGGAAGTTCCAGTGACAAGCGTGCCTGCCGGCATAGTTGCCGTAATATAGTCACCACCCTTAAGTGCAACCTTGCTAACAGATCCAGCCTTGCTAACAGTTCCGTTAAGAGCTCCTGATGGGGAATCATCGCGACTAACATTGCAGAACACGGTGTTGTTGTAAGCATCAACCATCAGAACAACATTCGAAGAACCCTTGGGGAGCTTAATCGCACCGGCACCCTGGGTCGTTGTAATCTTGTATTCCGGACCATACGTAAGTTTCACAGCCGGACATGTAACTTCCTTCAAAGTATTGTCGTTATTAGCAACCTTGAGCGTCGGTGCATATCCCGGATGTTCGTCATCGAAAGTCTTGGTGTAAACAGAGTCGCCCGGGAGACCATCCCATTCATACGAAAGAGTAAGACCTGCACCCGTAGAGCAGCCCGATACAGTCCATGACACATTCGGAGTGGCAGTATAATCCACCGAAGTCGCCTCCGTAGAGCACTTGCAACCCCTAATCGGGGCGCCGTTCACCTGAACCGGACCACAACTGATATTATAGACGCCACCCTTTTCCTTTGTAAGAGTTAACGTAGCAGACTTAGGACCAGAAATTGCATAGGCAACGGTATCGTTTGTACCATAAGAGCCTGTTCTCTCATATGTTTCTGATGTAGCACCTGGAGTAGCCCATTTAAACGAAGCCTTTAACACGTCCAAAGTCGAAACTTCGCCGCCAGCCGTGTATTTCCAATAGAACTTTTCACCAAGTTCAACCGATACAACAGGTTTCTGGGTTGTAATTGAAGTTGCAACGCAAGTTCCATTATTGCCATTATTAATGGGAACCGAACTAGAAGACGACTTTATTATTATCGGATCCGAGGAAGACGACGAATGACGATGATGCCCTCCATCAGACGAGGATGAAGAACTATTCACAATTATAGGCGTAGAGGATGACGAGACTGAAGAACTGGATTGCGGCTGCGGTCTTGAGCTAGAAGACCTCTGGGGTCTATCTCTCTTGGACGAAGAACTTGAAGATTCGCCAACGTTGCACTCTAAACAGTTCTTTTTCATTTCAGCAACATTGAGTCCATCCGTATTATCCGGATCGTCTTCCGGCATATAACCAAGATAATCGTCGTCAGCAGTGTGATCCAAAATTTCACCACTTCCGCAAGCCCAAAAACTTGCAGCAACACCCAAAATAATCATTCCAGCATAAATCTTTTTATTCATAAAAAACCTCTTAACGAAAAATAACTTAAATCAATTCAATATGCAAATGCTATAAATGTTTTTTTATTCTATGCGCAAGCAAAAACACCCCGAAAATCTGTTCCGGAGTGTTTGTAAAAATAATTATACACTCAAATTGTTACGGATTTGGTTAATCGATGACAACAGGAGGTTTATCGGGCGATTTCGAAGAACTCGATACAGCATTCGAGGAAGAACTTTCCTGGGGTTCTTCCGAAGATGAACTGACCGCCTTGGCAAGAACTTCAAGCAGCGCCTCACCTTCCATATCGGTATCGCAAGCAATAGTCCCCTGCTTAGCAAACTGCACCATCGTTTCCTTTGTCCCCACTGTAGAATATGTCACAGTAATCCTCGTGCTTCCATTTCCATTCTGTTCACCCCGGACATAGGTGTTTCCATCACCCAAATAAGTCCATTTATGGAAACCTTCAAGGACATTGCCATTTTCATCAGCGATGTACCAGTCAACTTCTTCTCCGACATAGACCTTGGACTTGCTTACGGCGCAATGGCCTTCCGGAATCGAACTAGACGAAGACTTCGCCGAAGACGAAGATCTGACCTTGGACGAGGAGGAAGCCTCGACAGAAGAAGAAGAGCCCGGATCTTCACCAACATTAAATACAGTTAAATTATCACAGTCAAATTCATGATTCCCAAAGTTAAGCACGGGACCTGACTTGAAACCTTTTTCCGTAAACTTCACCGCAATTTCCGGCAAGCCCACTCCGGAAAGAGCTCCATCAACGAGTCCTTTCCGAACCTCGTCAGAGACATCGTTCCATACAAAGTTTGCAGATTCCAAAGTTCCCTCATTAGGCTGGTAACGCCAAACAATCGTATCTCCAACACGAACAACATTTGGCTTAATCAAGTCGCACTTGCCGCCAATTCCCTGCGGTTCCTTGGAGCTACTGGAGAGGTTTTTCGATGAACTGGAAGTCTTGGAGCTGCTGCTTCCGCCGGAGCTCGAAGAGACTCCAGAGCTGCTAGATTCCACCTTACTCGAGCTAGAGGATTTTGAATCCGAGCTCGTCCCATTCTTGGAAGAACTGCTCTTGTCTTCGCCATTTTTGGAACTACTGCTCTTGATACGTTCGGACTTGCAATCCTTTTGACCCTCGCAGTATTTCAAGAACGGTTCTACAAAAACGCTGTCGTTCGTTTCTTCAATTTTTTTTCTCGCAATTTCATCTGCATTTGTGACATCGACTATATCACCTTCAGCACAAGCCCACAAGAATGCCATTGCAGACGAGAGAAGTAACGGTAATACTTTTTTCCTTTCCATAATTTTTCCCCACTCTTTAAAACCTAATCCTGATTTTCTCCATCTACCGAAATTTTACGCTGCCCCGTAATGAACTGGTGCACATACGGGTTGCTTGTATTCTTGATTTCATCGACAGTCCCCACTTCGATGATTCTTCCATTCAAGAGCATGGCAATTCGGTCGGCCACCTTGAATGCACTCACCATGTCGTGCGTTACCACGACAGACGTGACCCCGAGCTTGCTCTGCATATCGAGAATAAGATCGTTAATCACATCACTCGTAATCGGGTCAAGCCCCGTTGTCGGTTCATCGTACAAAAGAATCTCCGGGTTCAGGGCAATCGCCCTAGCAAGCGCGACGCGCTTACGCATACCGCCCGAAAGTTCTGAGGGCATCTTTGTACGGAACGACGGCACGAGGTTGATCATCTGAAGCTTTTCGGTCACCACGTTCTGGATCTCGGCTTCAGACATTTCAGGGTGATGTTCGCGCAAGGCAAAGGCGATATTCTCGCCCGTGTCCATGGAATCGAACAAGGCGCCCATTTGGAACAACATACCCATCTTGCGACGGATCGTTCGCGTATCGAAAAACTGCGGCGTACTAATGGTCACGCCGTCAACCACGACTTCGCCTCCATCCGGCTGCAAAAGTCCAATCATATGCTTTAGGATAACGGACTTGCCGCCACCGGACTTACCGATAATCACCATGGTCTCGCCACGGCGAATATCCAAGTTCACATCTTCAAGAACGGTCTGAGGGCCAAAGGACTTTTTAAGCCCCTTGAGTCGAATAGCAATATCATTTGGATCGATTTTTACATTCGGCATAGCACCCTCTAGAAGAACATGAACGCATCAAGAATAAAGTCAGAAACCAAAATCATAAGGCAACTAGAAACCACAACACTCATCGTCGCAAGTCCCACACCATGCGCCCCCGGTTTGGAATGCGTTCCGTGGTAGTAAGCGAGTACAAAAATGATCGTACCAAATACAATCGACTTGATAATCCCCGCCCACAAGTCCAAATTTTCGAACAGGTACTGCATACCGGTCGAATAAGTGTAAGTCGTGATATCCAGAGCAAGCACACAGACAATCCAACCGCCAATTAACGCGAGCGCATTCGAAATCATGGTCAGACAAGGGATCATCGTCAGAAACGCAAAGAAGCGCGGCATCGCAAGGTAGCGGTACGGATCAAGACCGAGCACCACATATGCAGAGAGTTCTTCTTTTTCCTTCATGGAACCGATTTCGGCGGCAACGGCACTGCCCACACGGCCCGAAAGCACAATCGCGGTAAGCAAGGGGCCAAGTTCAATCAGCACCATCTTGCATGCGGCAGTTCCCACAAACTTGTCCGAAACAAGATTGTGAAATTCAAATTCAGCCATAATCGTTGCGACCATGCCCGTAAAGATAGACGTCACGAACAAAAGCGGGAGCGACGAGACACCTACAGAAATCATCTCTTTTACAATCAGCGCCGGATTCTTGTGAATAAAGCGGAACTGCTTGATCGTAACGAACAAGATGCAAATACACTCGCCCACCGATGCAATCGCATCGACAATCTTTTGTCCTATCCAGTATATCGGCGTCAAAATCAACGGCATAGCACTTCCTTAAAACTCACCAAAGTCGGCAACCTGCGGGCCGCCGCCATCGCCATCCGAACTATACTGATAATCTTCGTCGCCTTCCATGCCCTGCTGATCCGTCGCATCGTAGAACGTCGTATATTCTGGCACAAAGCTCATGTCTATATCTTTTACGGAACCGTTACGGTGCTTGGCGACAATGAGCGTCGCCTTGTATCGATCTTCATCCTTGTGCGTCTGCACGAACGGGCGTTCCACGAACCACACCATGTCGGCATCCTGTTCGATAGAACCGGATTCACGCAAGTCCGAAAGCTGCGGACGTTCACGACCTTTTTCTTCGACCTTACGACTGAGCTGGGCAAGCGCAATGACCGGGATGCTCAATTCCTTCGCCAAAATCTTGAGACCACGGGAAATCGCACCGATAGCGACTGCACGGTTTTCTTCCTTGCCAGTCTTCATCAACTGCAAGTAGTCAATGATAAGGAGATCAAGATGACCCTTGTGCTTGAGTTGCCGCGCCTTGCTCATGAGTTCCATAATGCCAAGGTCGGCGTTATCATCGACAAACAGCGGAGCCTGGTTAATTGGGGTCACGGAAGCGATAATCTTCTTGATTTCGTCAGAGTTGAGCTTACCGTTGCGGAGCCTGCTCTGATCGACTTGCGCCTGCGAACAAAGCAGACGTTGGGCAAGCTGGATGCCGTCCATTTCCAGGCTGAAGAACGCGACGTTCTTGCCGTAGCGAATGGATGCGTTTGCGGCAACGGTCAAAGCGAAAGACGTTTTTCCGACACCAGGGCGAGCCGCAAGAATAATCAGGTCGGAATTCTGGAGACCGTTCGTAAGTTCGTCCAATTCCGTAATGCCTGTAGGCACGCCAGTGAGTCCGCCTTCCCTGCGGTTATTGATGCGTTCCAAAAGAGGCGCCACGAAATTGTCGATAGACTTTAAGGTGTTGCGCACCTGGTTATCGGCTATCGCGAAAATATCACGCTCTGCATCTTGCAGTACATTGTCCGGCGTCGAAGCAGGATCCATCGACTTGCGGATGATATCAGAAGACGTGCGAATGAGTTTGCGGAGCACCGCCTTGTTGCGAAGGTGTTCCAACTGCCACGGAACATTCGCCGACGATGCAACGGATTCCATCAATTCAAAGATGTATTCGCGGCCACCGACAATATCGAGCTTACCCATCTTCGTGAGTTCTGCAGAAAGCGTTACAGGATCGATAGGTGTGACGGCTTTGTTCAAACTACAAAGCGCATTCCAAATAAGTTGATGACGTTCCAAGTAAAAAAAGTCATCGTCACTGATGGACATCACCGCAGAGCCCATCACTTCGGGGTCACGCAAAATACCACCTAGTAGACAACGCTCCGCCTCGATATCGGCGGGCATTTGGCGACCATCAAACGACTTGGATTTATTTTCTTCTGACATAACTATACTATGTTAAATATACAATAAAACTTTACATAGGATTTTGGGGAAGGCACGAAATCGGGGGGAAATGTGCCATAAAAAGAGATACCCCATCGAGTGGGGCATGACAATGCGTCTGGGGAGACAAAGCGACTGCGAGAGTACGCGGGCACACAATGCTTTTCGAGAGTACGCAGGATAATGCGCGACTACTTTGCAGCAGTGAAAAGGCCGCTGCGAGGAATATGAACTTTCCACGTGAGCCATTTAAGCTGCTTGTCCGTTGTCATCGCGTAGGCATCGACAAGCGAAACAGTCTTTGTACCGTTGAAATCAAGCGCCGTACCGGCAAGATCGTTGAAATTCTTGCCCTTGCTGAACACATCATAGAAAAGCGGTTCACCGAAAGTCATCATGATTTCAGGTGCAATAAAGGAAAGTTCCTTTGTTAGCATTCGGCGGAGTGACGCGAGCAGGATCGGAGATAGTGCTCGCGGAGCATCCTTGTAGAAATACGTAACGCCAAGAGATTCCGGAGCGTAGCCGAGGCTTCCGAACAAACGCACAAGCATCTCGCCCGTCGGAGATTGGAAAAAGTTGCCGGTCGGCTCACCCGCCTTAGGGGCTGCAAGCAAAATCAAGAGGCGCGGGTGCTCCGGACCTTCGTAGCGAACAACGTTCGCGGAACGCGCATAAAGCGCATCTGCCTTGAGCGCATCGTAGAAGGCGCCGATGGAATCGGCAAGTTCGTATGCGGCGGTAGTCTTCTTGACGGCGCGAGGAGCTATGGTCACCGCGGCATCAAGCTGCGGTTTGGATGATGGAGCAGGGCGTGCGGGAGCTATCGCAGAAGCAGATTGCTGGAACGCAGATGGCGCAGGCGCTTGGAATGCTGGCTGCGGAAAAGAAGGCTGCGCAGAGTTTGCAAAAGGCGCCGGATTCGCGGGGAACGGAGCGGGATTCGCAGGAGCTGAGCGCTGCGGGAATGGCGCCGGGTTCGCCGGACGCATCATTTGCGGCATCGGATTTGCGGGGCGGGCGCCAGCAGGAACGACGGACTTTTTGCGAGTCAATGTCCATGGTTCATCGAGGAGCAAGTCCTCCTCGCCCATGTCCATTTGGCCTTGCAGATATTTGCGAAGTTCGCTAAAATCAAATTCTTCGGGCATGTCGTTCCTCTAAGCGTTCTTTAACTTATCTAAGCTAAAATCTACAATTTCTTGCGCCAAATCGATTTTCGAGCCCATCTTCATTTCAGGAATTTCAACCTCGGCAACGTTACGGGAGTCGCAAGCGTTTTGTGCATTGCGGGAGTTCGCGCGAATCAAAGTGTAACGGACTTCGTCAAAACCAAAACCGCTGTTCGCCGCCACGGGGGCATTGAGGAGGAGCGCATCGGCACCGCTCTTCTTGAGCTTTTCGGCGGCATGTTCCTTGAAATGATCCGTCTCAAGCGCAAAGCCGATAACGACCTGGCCCGCACACTTTTGTGCAACGCTGTCGCGCAAGATGTTCGGATTCGGTTCCAGTTCCAAGACGAGCTGGCTACGGCTATCCTTGATTTTTTCGGTAGCGGCTACTTTCGGGCGGTAATCGGCCACGGCAGCGCAATGCACGAGCACATCGGCATTTTTCATCTGTTCGAGAACAGCCTTGTGCATATCGCAGGCGCTACGAATTTTCGTCACGTGAACGGCGCCAGGGAATTCCGCTTCCATCGGGCCTGCGACAACGCTCACGTCAAAGCCGTTCGCAAGAAACGTCGCCGCAATCGCAACGGCAGTCTTTCCGCTGCTGCGGTTGCTAATGTAGCGCACTGGGTCAATAGCTTCTTCGGTGCGGCCAGCCGTGATAAGGACCTTCTTGCCGTAACCGGGAAGCGTCGGATTCACTTCATTTTCAGCAGGAAGAGTTTGAAGATCCTTCGACTTCGCGCGCGGCGCTTCGCTCAGGATGACACCTCTCTCGTCTTTCGTCTCTCGTCTCTTCTCTAAATACGCGACGATTTCTGCAGGGTCGAGGAGGCGGCCTTTGCCAACTTCGCCACAGGCAAGCTCGCCCGCCGGGCTATCCATCACGAACGTGTTTTCAAAACTGCGGAGCGTTTCGAGGTTGCGCTTAACCGCCGGGGAATTGAACATCGCGACATTCATCGCAGGGGCGATAAAACGCGGGCCCGTGCAGCTCATAAAGCAGAGGCTCACAGGGTCATCGGCTATGCCATAGACAAACTTTCCGATGACATTCGCGGTCGCCGGAACAACGAGATAAAGGTCGGCCCAACGCGGAAAATCGATGTGCTGGAACGGGCGCGCTTCAACGGCACCATTTTTCAAGTAAACGGGGCACTTGGAGAGGCTCGCGAACGTGAGCGGAGCGACAAACTGCGTGGCGGCTTCGGTCATGCAGACGCGCACTTCAGCGCCTCTCTTTTGCAACAGGCGCAAGAGTTCACAAGATTTGTAGGCGGCAATTCCGCCCGAGACTCCAAGAAGAATTTTCTTTCCAGCGAGGTTCATAAAACGCAAGATAGAAAAGTGTGCAAGGCGAGAGAAGCGCGAAAATTTATTTTCGCATTTCCGAGCCGTAGCCACGGACGCCAAAGGCGTCAAAAGTGTGCAAGGCGAGAGAAGCGCAAAAACTTGTTTTTGCATTTCCGAGCCGAAGCCACGGACGCCGTAGGCGTCAAAAGCGCACAAGGCGAGTGATGCGCGAAAACTCGTTTTCGCATATCCGAGCCGTAGCAGCGGACGCTGTAGGCGTCAATTTCTGCAATTCAGGATGTGAAAGGTGACCCCGCAACAAGTGCGGGGTGACAGCGTAGAATGAATGTTTAAGGCGATCCCGACACTAAGGCCGGGGTGACTGAGCAAGGCGAGAGAAGAACTTAACAATTGTATCGCTTATTCGCTTTAAAATCCAAGAAGCAAATAATATGGCACCCATAGTCAGCCCCAGCAGTACCATGACATTCCATTCCGTAAAGTTCCAGTGCATTCTTTCGAAAATTTTGACAAAAGCCATTTGAGCCCATACAATGCCCACATGCTGCACTAAAAACACACAATACGAAAGCGTCGCAAGTTTTTGAACAGTAAGGTCAATCATTTTATAACGCAACAAAAACGGAGCTACATATAACACCACCACAAACAGAGCAATGGCGGCTACAGCCCCCAAGCAATCTGTATTGATTCGACCAGGGATATCGACAAACGTGAGCACAACAAACACTAAAGCCAAAACCAAAACGAGTCGCAAATCTTTTAATCGATCCAAGTTTTCGACCAGCATAAAACCGATGCAAAATTTCAAAGATAAAGTCACAGGTAAGGCGCCAAACACATCATCATATTCTGCAGGAATCAAGTATTGACAAGAATAAAGCACCGCAAGAGTAGACAATGTCAAATAGGGCCTATGATGGTAGCATTTGGCAAGCAACGGAAACAATAAGTACAAAAGCACAATGGCCCCAACAAACCAGTCCCCGCAAAAAACATAGGTATCAACGCCATACTGCCGAATGTAGCCATCAAAGCCCACTATCGTAAACAACAACTTAAGCGGATGCCCCATAAAGAATACGTTGCCATCCGCCATAAAATGGCGGATCATCGTCAAGGGAATATAAAGACTCAAAATCCAAAACGGCGGATAGATTGTCTTGAAACGCTTTATATAAAATTCCTTAAAAGCACTTTCTTCAGAAAAACCGATTGTTCCATACTTTTTATAAAGTAGCCCTCCCGAAAGAGCTATAAAAAGTGTAACAGCAATATTCCCAAAATCATAGTTTACTGTTTTACAGAACAAATTAAAGCAAGGGATACCCTCTGCTACATATTGCAATGCGAAATGGTATGTAACCACAAACAACATTGCCAACACACGCAAAACATCTAATTCTTGAATACGTTTTTGCATAAAGTTAAAATAGCAAACTAACTAAAAAAAGAAATCCCGCAGTCGCCTGCGGGATTTCTTTAAGCTTGTGAAGATGTTGGTTAGCAATAGCTAGACTTAACTGGATCCTTCGACTTCGCTCAGGATGACATTACTGTCTACTTGTACTCTCGCTTCTCCCCACAGAGGATAACTCAACTAAGGCAATAAATTGCCGAGTTTCGTATAGCTCAAGTACCAAATGCTGACCTCGGTCATGCCCAAGCAAGCTTGGTCGCGACGCTCGGCCTATGCATTTGTCCTACTGCCTACTTCCAACTAAATTAAGCTTCAGCTTCTTCGGACTTTTCAGCCTTCTTCTTGGAAGCCTTCTTCTTCGGAGCAACAGCTTCGCCAATCGTGGTGCCGTTTTCGCCCGGCTTGTGGGAGTCCATCCAAGCCTTGAGTTCAGCGGATTCACGGTTCTTGAAGTAGTCAACAACGGAGAGGTAGATCTTGCGGTTGTTCTGATCGATTTCGGTCACGACAGCCGGAACTTCGTCGCCAACCTTGAATGCATCGGCCGGAACCTTGATGTATTCAGCGGTGAGCTTGGAGACCGGGATGAAGCCTTCG
>CACWPM010000032.1 GCA_902762795.1 Fibrobacter succinogenes
ATTTCAAATCTAACCAAGAGTTTTTTGCTTTCTCAAGGACGCAACGCCAGAAGGCTCTATGGAACCACCAGCCTAGCTGGTGGTTTTCGTTTATACAAAGAATCCCGCTCCTTGCGGAGCGAGATATTTAGGAGTTATCAATGAAAAGATAAATCTGTGCTATTGCTACTTCAAGATAACGTTCTTGGCGTTCACCATGCCGTTCTGCTCGACCTTCACGATATAGCGGCCGCTCGGTACCATGCCAGAGTTCCATTTGATCTGATGCACACCCGCCTGGAGGTTTTCCTGAGCGAGGCTCGCAATGACAGAGCCGTTCACATTCACGATGGAAACCTTGACGTTACCTTCGGACTTGAGTTCGACAGCCACGGCAGAGCGGTTCAGGCCCTTGATTGCCGGAGCTTGCGGCACAGCAGCGACAAGCGGTTGCCCAGCAGAAATCGGAGCATCGGCAATTTCGACAGCTGCTTTTGCCAATCTCTGGTCGTCCGATCCCGTCCACTGGATGACGTTATACTCCGTATCATGATCGCCGCTCATAATAGCTTGCATACGGCTCTGTAAATGCAGTGGCACAGTTCTAAAAGACCACCAATTGCGATTATTAGTATTTTCATCATCTACGAAAATCGTACTAGTAGCAATTTCGCTACTTGCACGACGAGCACCGGAAGAAGCAAAAACACCATACTTTGGATCAAAGGGATACTTCAACGTTGAATTGACCACTTTCGGTACATAGCAATATTCTAATGTAGCATCTGCAGTGCCTTTAACAACAGAACTCGGCCATATATTGCCAGAATACGAATCAAGATTGCCTTTGTCCTCCGTATCATGATTCCGAGTGACCGGATAAGATCCCTCAGGACATTCAGAATCCAGTTTCAAAACCATATAATCATAAGGCGTTCTAGGTATTGTTTGAATAGCAAGTGTACAATATCTAAACCGAACAACGCCGACATAGCTATAAATTCCTATGGGCGTTGCCCCCTGAATCGAAGTCTGGTTATTCTGATTTTCAGCATCGATCGTTATCGTATTCAGCAGATTGTTTTGATTACCGGCTTTAAACTCATCACATGTCATTTCATTCGTCAAAACACCAATTCGTCTGTAATTATCGATAGTCGGATGTTTATTTTCTGTTATCTTATCATATTTTGTTTTGTTATTATACTTAACTTTTCTGCTAACCAGGACTTCTCCAGACAAAGATTCCACCACATAAGCCCTGAGTATATTTGGCGCTTTATCATTTTTTAGAAATCTAGCCCAATCATCATTCGCGCCATTGATCATAATCGCCATATTCTGATACTCACCATTGGGCTTCCCTGGTACAGGAAACCTTCCACGAGCAGGAATCACGGCATTGCTATAATCAAAAACGGCCACAAACTGAGTTGCCGACAGTCTTTTAAATTCAGGATTCACCCTCGGAAGAACAGTTCTATCATAAACATAAGAGTCTCCATCTCGTTTGCGAAGTATATCCGCACTAAAAGTACTCAAATCCTCTACTGGGGCGGCATTAAAGTATAAATAAAACTTAAAGCCATTCACATCCGCATTTCCTTTATTGGTTATATAGAACCCATTATAGAGCATATATGGATCAACAGTAGTCACATCTATATTTCCAGCAAAGCACATGGAAACTATTGACATTATGATTAGGTATATTTTTTTCATTATCCATCTCCTTCAAGTTTTTAGGTGATGTCATATAAAATAGTTTAAATAAAAGTAATCTATGTAATTTTCAAATTAATTTATGCATTTTATTACAAGCAAACAAACATTACAATACGCGTTTCTTAAGCAACGTATCATAACAATACAAAACAATTTTCCATTACATTCTATTCCATCATTATTCTAAATTCACGGACTTTTCAACACAATTTCACACATAAGATATACATTTTTCAAGAAAAGTTCCATTCCATAAGGAATGGAACTTTCGGGAGTATTTAATGAAAAAGATCTATTTCAAGATAACGTTCTTGGCGTTCACCATTCCGTTCTGCTCGACCTTCACGATATAGCGGCCGCTAGGCACCATGCCAGAATTCCACTTGATCTGATGCACGCCCGCCTGGAGGTTTTCTTGAGCGATATTCGCGATGACAGAACCCTTTGCATTCACGATGGAAACCTTGACGTTACCTTCGGACTTGAGTTCGACAGCCACGGCAGAGCGGTTCAGGCCCTTGATTGCCGGGGCAAGCGGCACAGCAGCGACAAGCGGTTGCCCAGCAGAAATCGGAGCATCAGCAACCTTAGCGCCAGACTTCTTATTCAACGAGGCATCCTTCCACTGAAGCACGTAATAAGTCGTATTGTCAGAACCCGTCATGAATTTCTTTATTCTCGTTTTTATGCTCTCTGGAGTATCATACCAAATCCATTCATTTTCATTATCATCATTTTCATCATCAATGTCGATTTTAGAATATGTTGCATAAGAATCTGAATATTTGGCAAAAACGCCCATTCCAGCATTTACGAAAGGATATATCGGCGGAGCAGAGCTATTCTTCGGAACAAAGCAATATTCCAAACGAGCTACATCTTCTTCATCATCAACAATATTTGGCCATATCGGACCAGAAAAATCGTTTGCATTGTCATCATTTTCCGTATCATGCACACGTGCAAACCTATACGATCCCTCAGGGCATTCAGAATCCAAACTCAGCACGGCATAATCATAACGGGCACGCGGAAGTTCTTCATAATCAAAAGAGCAATATCTAAATTTGATAAAGCCACTTGGGAAAGTAATCCCTACAGGCTTGTCTTGACCGGCCACAACTCCAGTTTCATCGTCATCGTCATCAGTGTCAAGCGTTATCATAAGAGCATCTTTTTTAGGATGTGGATTATATTGATCGTAATCCGGGCAATATTCCCATCTCAACAAAGCGCCAACTCTTCTCATGCCATCAATAGTCGGATACTCAATAGCATCCCCATTATTTAAATCCGGTCCATACAAAAGTTTTTTCCCAGATGCATTCGTAATGGCAAACCCTTTAAGTTCATGGCCTTCCGCGGCCCAACCCGTTACAGGCACCTTTTGTCCGTTCTTGGTTTCAGTAGAAACAGTTCTAACATAAAACGCACCAACATCAGGGAAAGTGCCCCCCACCGGAATCGTAACATTACTATAATCAAGAACAGCTCTATATTGAATTGCTGACAATGTATCAATTTTTATGCTTTTAGGTTGAATAGCATTATCACGATACATTGCAGCACGATCAACACGATTGCTATGGAAATAATGGTACACCTTTACATTAAATTTTCCGGAAGGCGGCGCATTAAAATAATGGTAGAACTTAAAGCCCTTCATCGCTTTACCACCATTATTGTGTATGGTATAAGGTCTTCCATACCCTGCCTTTTGCTCTTGGAAGAAAGAATGATCAGAGCAAGGAGAAGTGCACATATGCGAAGATACGCCTAGTCCATCTCCATAAACAGACAGCCAATTCGGCAAACCATAAAGATTTATATGATCACATTGACCACTTTGCTGACAAGACAACTGGCCTGTATACACAGGAGGTTCAACAGCATTAGCCGAATACAGCGAAGCTGCTATCATTATAGGCAGATACATTTTTTTCATTTTTTATCTCCTTCAAGTTTTTTAGGTGATGTCATATAAAATAGTTTAAATAAAAGTAATCTGCTTATTTTTCAAATTAATTTATGCATTTTATTACAAGCAAACAAACATCACAATACATATTTTTCAAACAACGTATCATGAAGATACAGAACAATTTTTCATTTACATTTTATTTCATCATCACTTTAAATACATGGAGTTGCAGCACTGTTTTACATACAAGATATACATTTTTTATTCAAAAAAAGCTCCATCCCATAAGGAATGAAGCTTCCGGAAGTGATTAATGAAAAAGATCTATTTCAAGACAACGTTCTTGGCGTTCACCATGCCGTTCTGCTCGACTTTCACGATATAGCGGCCGCTCGATACCATGCCAGAGTTCCACTTGATCTGATGTACGCCCGGCTGGAGGTTTTCTTGAGCGATATTCGCGATGACAGAGCCGTTCGCATTCACGATAGAGACCTTGACTTTGCCCTCGGACTTGAGCTCGACAGAGACGGCAGAACGGCTCAGGCCCTTGATTGCCGGGGCATGCGGCACAGCAGCGACAAGAGTCTTTTCAGCAGAAATCGGAGCATCGGCAATTTCGGCAGCGGATTTGGAAAGCGGTCCACCAATCCACTTAATAACATTGTACGTAGTGTACGTTTTACCATAATAACCGTTCATAATATCCCAAAAATTACTTTCCAAATGAAGAGGCACCGCACTCCAATCCCACGAATTCGCATTATTATCATGTTCATCTTCTACGTTAATTCTAGTATAAGCTATAGGATTACTAGAATTATTAAAATAAGAGAAAACACCATACTTTTCATTAGTAAACGGATATTTCAGTGTTGAGCCCCGTTTACCAGAAGCAAAACAATATTCCAACCTAGCATCTGTCTTCACCGCGTTAGGCCATATATATTGAGAAGAAGAATTGGGATTGCCGGTATTCTCCGTATCATGTTTACGAGTAACCGGAATCGACCCCACAGGGCATTCTGAATCCAGTTTCAATACAGCATAGGCATAGGGAGTTCCAGGAAGTCGATCGGCATAAACCGTACAATATCTAAAAGTTATCTGTCGATTATTTTTAGAAATCGTGATGCCCAAGGGACTTGAATTTCCTTGTACAATTTTTGTTCCAGCAACATCTTTTTCCGTACCAAGCGTTATCGTATGTACCAAATTGTTCTTATTGTCACGTTCAAAGCCACAGGACGATTCGTTTGTCAAAACTCCAACTCGTCTGAAATTATCGATAGTAGGATGACTATTTCCTTTAACAATCTCATACAATTTTTTTTCGCTATTATACGTCACCTTTCTGCTATCCAGAACCTCCCCAGACAACGATTCCACCACAAAAGCGCGAAGCTTACTTTCTTTAGATCTAGCCCAGTCGGTATTCTCGCCATCAATATCAATTTTCATGCCCAAATAAGCAGTAAGGGGCCTATTTGGTATAGGGAAACGTCCATGCGCAGGAATCACAGCATTGCTATAATCAAAAACGACCACAGACTGAGTTGCCGACAGTCTTTTAGGTTTACCAATCTTCTTCGGTAGAATAGTTTTATCATAACCAGAAGAGGTTTTACCAGTCATGCGAAATATGTCCACGTGAATATCATTCACATTTTCTACCGGTGCATGATTAAAGTAATAATAAAATTTAAACCCATTAACATCTTTATCTCCGTTATTAAAAAAATAGAAGCCATCAGAAACATCAGAACAACCCGTTATACCCACACTAACATTTCCGGCAAAGCAAATGGTTGCTACCAACAGTATTAACAGATATATTTTTTTCATATTTCCCCTTTTGTTTTTATGTTAATGCTCAGGCAGCTTTTACACCGCACACGAGCTAGTTATGTTTTAGCGAAGGTACCCCCGCCAACTTGGAGAAATTAGTGCCACAAAAACAAAGAATCGTGTTCACGGCCTTCGTAGAAGCTGCACTTTCATTCTCACACATATAAAATAAACTAATATTCAGAAATATGCAAAGCATTTTATTATACAAAGCTTAATTTATTTAAATATTTTAAGCAATTTTTGTATTTTATAAAAAATTTTTACAAAAATATAATACGCCGCGTATTATAAACAAGAAGAACAACTCCAGCACACATAACCAAGACGACAAAAAAAAGTTCCATCCCATAAGGGATGAAACTTCCGGATGTGTTTAATGAAAAAGATCTATTTCAAGATAACGTTCTTGGCGTTCACCATGCCGTTCTGTTCGACCTTCACGATATAGCGGCCGCTCGGCACCATGCCAGAGTTCCACTTGATCTGATGCACGCCCGGTTGGAGACTTTCTTGAGCAATGTTAGCGATGACAGAGCCGTTTGCATTCACGATAGACACCTTAACTTTGCCCTCGGACTTGAGCTCGACAGACACGGCAGAACGGTTCAGACCCTTGATTGCCGGGGCATGCGGCACAGCAGCGACAAGCGTTTCCCCTGCAGAAATCGGAGCATCGTCAATTTCGGCAGCAGATTTGGAAAGACTAGAATTAACCTTAGTGACTATGAAGTACGTCGTATTATTTCCTCCACTCATAATGTTTTGGATACGATTTATAATGGCTTTTTCATTTTCTTTTTTCTTAGAAAGACCATAATAGTACCAAGAATTGGCATTATCATCATCTTCATCATCTACATGAACAGAACTAAGAGCAAGATTTGCTCTGTTCACATTAGCGAAAATAGACGTATTTGAGCTTAATTCATCGAAGGGATACATTCGGGTAGACTTCGGATCCCTCGGGACAAAGCAAAATTCTATATCAACATTCGAGCCAACCGAACTTGGCCACAAAGGTCCAAAGGAAAAATTCGAGCCATAACTATCCTCTGTATCATGATGACGCCTAAACGGATACGAGCCCACCGGGCATTGCTCATCCATTCTAAGCACCACATAATCATAGGACACCTTAGGAAGCTCGTCATACTCATAAATGCAAAATTCAAAAGAAACATCACGCCCCGAAACTTCCACCCCTCGGGGCTGCGCGCCACTTATTTTCGACTTGTTGTCTTTTTTTTCAGAATTAATTCTTATTACAGCATCCCAGAACTTCTTGTCAGAATAATAAAAACCACCGCTGTTGTTACATCCACTCTTACTAAGAATTCCCACCCTCGAAGAAAGATTCGGGTGTTTTCCAAACAGGACTTTGCCATCCTTCGATTCAACTACGATATTGTGGAAATTCTTTCCCCAAGGATATGGTCTCAGAGCATGATTCGCCACATTCGCTTTATTTATATAAGCATCGAATAATGCGATAGTATGTCCTGAATAAGAAGGAAAGTAGCCGTTTGCAGGAATTTTCGTATCGCTAAAATCCAACACCACCCTATATACGTGTGAAGACTTGGGGTCAATCGTAATACTTTTTGCCCCATTAGGCTCCGTCACCGCTAAATTCGGCACTTCACCAGCTTCATCATTTGAGAAATAAGCATAGACTTTAAATCCGTTTACTCCAGCCCCTTGTGAAGAGATTCTAAAATTAGGTACAAAAATACTACCATCGGGAGTGGTTTGCTCATCCCAGTTAGCAATCAGCTCTATGCGACCAAAACTCATGGATACCACCAACAGTATTAACAGATATATTTTTTTCATATTCCTCTCCTGATAAGTTGTTATGTTGATAGCAATAAGATAGTAACAAAAAAGCCTAGTTACAACCAGTAAACAAAATTTAACATTATTTTATAACAATTAATACAAGCAACGTATTATAATAATACGTTATCTCAATAAAAACAGACAAATGATGTATTATTATAATACAAATTATTCTTTTTCTTTGACTTTATTCGCAGCAACATTCAATTTCAGCTTGCATTTCAATTTCATCTATCGCGAGAAACGCACAACAAACCGCAAAAAAAACAACCCCGAATGGAATCCGGGGCGACAAGCAAAAAAGTAGATAAATTTCAAATTACTTCAGAACAACGTTCCTGGCGTTCACCATGCCGTTCTGCTCGACCTTCACGATATAGCGGCCGCTCGGCACCATGCCAGAGTTCCACTTGATCTGATGCACGCCCGGCTGGAGTTTTTCTTGAGCGATGTTAGCGATGACAGAGCCGTTTGCATTCACGATGGAAACCTTGACGTTACCTTCGGACTTGAGCTCGACAGAGACGGCAGAACGGTTCAGACCTTTGATCGCCGGGGCATGCGGCACAGCAGCGACAAGCGTCTTTTCAGCAGAAATCGGAGCTTCGGCGATTTCGGCTGCAGATTTGGCCAATCTCTGCGACTCCGTCCCCGTCCACTTGATGACGTGATACTCAGTATCATGACCGCCACTCATAATAGTTTGCATACGGCTCTGCAAATGCAGTGGCACAGTTTTAAAAGACCACCAATCGTGATTATTATCATTTTCATCATCTACGAAAATCGTACTAGTAGCAATGCGGCTGTCCACATGAGGAACATCGGAACATGCAAAAACACCATATTTTTTATTAAAGGGATACTTCAACGTTGAACTACTCACTTTCGGTACATAGCAATATTCTAATGTAGCATCCGTATCATCGCCTTTAACAACAGAACTCGGCCATATATTGCCAGAATACGAATCAGCATTGTAATTGTTCTCCGTATCATGATTTCGAGTAACTGGATAAGACCCCTCAGGACATTTAGAATCCAGTCTCAAAACCATATAATCATAAGGCGTTCTAGGTAATGTTTGAATAGCAAGTGTACAATATTTAAATTGAAGTAAGCTACCACTGCGTTGAATTCCTATAGGTGTAGCCCCCTGAATCGAAGTTTGATCATACCGATCTTCCACATCAAGCTTTATCGTATTCAGCAGGTTGTTTTTATTACCGGCTACAAACTCATCACATGTCGATGCATCCGTCAAAACACCAATTCGTCTGTAAGCGTCAGTAATAGGATGATGATTTTCATCAACACCAACAAACTTTTTCTTTTCTCTATCATACGACGATCTCTTGCTAACCAAGAGTTCCCCAGACAAAGATTCCACCACATAAGCTCGGATTACATTATCCTTATTTCCGGTAAAAGATACTGCCCAATCGTCATTCACGCCACTAATCGAAATCGACAAGCTTGTATAAGCATTAAGGGGCTTCCCTGATGTTGGGAATTGTCCACGAGCAGGAATTACAACATTGCTATAATCAAAAATGGCCCTATACTTATTTGCAGACAGTCTTTCAAATTTAACAGGCGTCTTCGGCATAACAGTTTGATCATAAGTATAAGAACCATTCAATTGTTTACGAGATATTTGAGCGCTAAAAGTACTCAAGTCCTCTACTGGGGCTGCATTAAAGTAATAATAAAATTTAAAACCATTCACATCTACATTTCCACCATTGAAAATATAGAAGCCATTAGAAATATTATGCGGAACCACAACCATACTTACATTTCCAGCAAAGCACATGGATGCAATCGACAGTATTAACAGGTATATTTTTTTCATTTTCCCTCTCCTGATAAGTTGTTTAGGTGATGCAATACAAAATAGTTCAAGCAAAAATCCACTAAACTTTGTAAAAATTTATTATACATTTTTATCACATTTTTACAAAAATTAAAATACACTTTTCCCTAACAGCGCATCATCATGATACATTTTGTATGAATCCACAAAAAAAAACTTCCCTGTTGGGGAAGTTTTTTCAAAAGACAATCACAGCTGCGCATCACAGGCCGTCAAATTCTAACAACGCGGCCATGTCGTTCGAGTTGATTTCGAAATCGAGCTTGGCATTTTCGCGAATGCGGTCTTCGTGTACAGATTTCGGGAGCGGCAACAGCCCGAGTTGCAGCACAAAGCGGCTTGCCAGTTGCGGCACCGATACATGGTACTTTTCGGCCATGGCACAGACTTCCGGCACTTTCAAGAGACGCCCGGTTGCATTGGGAGAATAAGCCTCTACAAGCATTCCATTCTGATCGCAAAAATCAATCAGTTCCGTTGGCACATGGCCTATGTGTACGCGAATTTGGTTCACCGCAGGCACAACGCGGCAACTCGCAAGCAAATTGTTCAAGTCGTCCATTTCAAAATTCGAGACGCCGATTGCCCGAATTTTACCCGCCTCGTAAGCTTCTTCGAGAGCCTTCCAGACTTCGATATTTTCCTTGAAATAACGGTTCCCGGCAGTCGACCCCATTTCGCTCCACGGGCGCGGTGCATGGATGAGCATCATGTCGATATGGAACGCGTCCAGACGATCCATCGATTCCTGGATGCAGCGGACCGCATCGGCGTAATTTTTGACTTCGGCGGGAATTTTCGTCGTGATAAAGACGCTTTCGCGATGGAGTCCGGTCGATTTGAGCGCAGCCTTGAGCCCGGCACCGACACCCGACTCGTTTTCGTACGCGATCGCAGTATCAATATGGCGATAGCCCGCATCAATAGCAGTGGCTACCGCCGTCGCAGCAACATCATTCGGGGTTTGCCATGTTCCCAAGGCAATCTTCGGAATGCGCTGACCATTATTCAGCTTATAATATTCTTCTAACACCATATCCTACCTCACAACTTATACTAAAGTAATATAAACTGAAACCGCAAAATCGCGCGGCAAATTGTTCAATGTGATAATACCACATTGGAATATTTACTGGTGTGAAAAGAATGGAGCTTCCCGCTCGGTGGCGAGAAAGACAGCATCGGAGGCAGGAACGACAATGCGAGAGTGAGAGTACTACTTCTCAATAGTCTTGATGTCGTCTTGGGAAGCACGCTTGGCGTTGTAAGGGTCTATGTGCACGAGTGCATCGACGACATTTTCGTTCGAATCGATGAGCAACTGTTCGACTTCTTCGGCAACGTCATGAGCGTCCTTCAGGGTCATCTGGTCATCGACGACGATGTGTACGTCCACATGCAAGTCACTGCCGACATAACGGGAACGAAGCCCGTGCAAGCTGATAACTTTCGGGTGCGAAAGCGCCAATTTGCGCAATTTCCCGAGAACATCGGGATTCGCGCCGCGGTCCACGAGCTGCCGAAGCCCTGGCGCCGCAATTTCGATCGCGGAATGCATAATGAAAAACGCCACGATGACAGCTCCGACCGAATCCGCAAACCAAAGTTCCGGGAGCAAAATGGCAAAAACGACCGCCACCAGCACCGGTATAGAGCTGAACGAATCGCTACGGTGGTGCCAAGCGTTCGCCTCTAGCGCCTGACTGCGGATTTTCCGCCCCGCGTTCCGCGTATAGCGGAAAAGAACTTCTTTCACGAGAATGGAGGCAAGCGCCATAACCGCAACCGACATCTCCGGATGGGACGCCTCGCCCGCCAACAGCGCCAAAACCGCATTATAGCCAATCCCCACGCCCACGGCGGCAACGGCAAGACCGATACCGATTGTAATGACCGTTTCAAAACGCCTGTGCCCGTAAGGGTGTTCCGCATCCGGCGGAGAATTCCAAAAATGGCTCCCGACAATCACGGCGACATCCGTCACAAAGTCAGACGCACTGTGAATAGCATCCGCAACAAGCGCCTGGGAGTTTCCCACAACACCTACGACAAACTTGGCAACGGAAAGAGCGGCGTTCCAACCGAGCCCCACCCAAGTCACCTTGCGGACTTCCGCACTATCGTCCTTTTTGCGTACACGAGTCATGAGCGTTAAGCTAGAAAATTTGCAACCTTATGAGCAATCAAATCATCAAAATTGCTGTAATAAAAAAACAATGTTTCTATTTTAATAGTTATGAAAAAACTTTTAAAAGTCATTATCATCATCGTCATCCTGGCGGCAATCGCCTTCGGCGTCAAATCGTTCTTCTTTAACGGGGCTACCGACAACCAGGCGGGAGCTCTCATCAGCACTAAGGTGGTCACGGACACCATCAAGACGACCATTTCGGCAACAGGTACGCTAGAACCGGTCGACCAGGTAGAAGTCGGTACGCAGGTTTCCGGCGATATCGCAAAGATCAACGCCGACTTCAATTCCAAGGTCAAAAAGGGGCAAATCATCGCCGAACTCGACAAGTCCAAGTTGCAGTCCACTTTAAAGCAGGCTTCAATTTCGTACAAGAGCGCCGAAAACGACTTGAATTACAAACAAAGCACGTACAACCGCATCAAGAAGCTCGCCGAAAGCAAAAGCGCTAGCGCCGTCGAGCTGGAGCAGGCGGAATACAACCTGAACGCGGCCAAGCTTTCCGTGGAACAGCGCAAGAACGAAGTCGCACAAGCCCGTTTGAACTTGAGTTATGCAACTATCAAGAGTCCGATCGATGGCGTTGTTTTGAAACGAGCCGTAGACGTCGGCCAAACTGTCGCCGCCTCCATGAGCACACCGACCTTGTTCATCATCGCCAAGGACTTGGTACAAATGAAAGTCATGGCATCCGTGGATGAAGCGGATATCGGGCAGGTCAAGGCTGGGCAGCGCGTTTCATTCACAGTCGACGCCTTCCAGAACGATACTTTCCACGGCACAGTACAAGAAGTGCGCTTGAACCCGACAACGACAAGCAACGTCGTAACTTACACGGTCGTGATTACCGCAGAAAATCCCGAACAAAAGCTTCTGCCCGGCATGACCGCCACTTGCACTATAGTCACCCAAGAAATTACGGACGCCGTAACAATTCCGGTCAAGGCGCTCAAGTTTACGCCCGCCGAAGGGACCCCGATGATGGACCCGAAGGACATGCCGCGCCCGGAACGCCCGAAGACAGCCGAAGCTAGCGACAACATGCCGCCACCGCCTCCGGGAATGGGGCCGGGAGGTGCGGCTCCGCAAAAAGGCGCCAAGAAAAAGCACAAGAAGCCCAAACTCGAAGGCGACCACGTGTGGATAAACATCAACGGGAAAGCCGCGCCGCGCCGCGTGAAAATAGGACTCAGCGATGGCGTGAACGTACAAATTCTCCGCGGGCTTAGCGTTGGCGATTCTGTTGTAACGAGCCAGGAAACGGTATCGGCAAGGAGTAGCAGCAAATCCGATGCAGCAAGCCCGTTCATGCCGCAGAGACCGGGGAAAAAGAAAAAATAGAGCGCGCGGGTCCGTTAGGACGATATAGAACTGTCTGGATCCTCCTTGCAGAGGATGACAGTGGACGCGACACTCACCAAGACGTGAAAACCGAATACAGCGACAAGTTTACTTGTTCATTCATTATTGTGGCGATCCAGTCATGCGCTCTGCGCAATGACGTCATGGCGGACCTGATCCGCCATCTAAGCTCTAAATTCTAACACCTATTCCCCTAGAACATACCTTAAATAAACATCCAACAGCGTTGAACCCCAGAGGTACATGATGGGGGCTGCAATAGCGAGGAACGGTCCAAAAGGAATTTGTCCGGGCACCTCGCCATTATTGTCTTGCGCCGTTTTTTTCGCCTTGATCATCCCGTACGGCACCATCACCAAAATTCCCAATAAGGCAGCAACCAATAGCGTTTCGACAGCTCCGGTCAAGCCCATCAAGGCGCCATAGCCAGCCAATAGCTTGACATCGCCAAAACCCATCGCCTCTTTCTTGAGCACTTTGGTCGCAATCCAGCCGAGCAGATAAAGCCCGCCGCCAGCAGCGACGGCTCCAATCAGACTTTCGAGCGGAGTAACGCCTCCCGGCACAAGTGAAATCAAGAGGCCAGCAACAATCCCCCCGACAGAAATCGAGTCCGGAATCAACTTGTACTTACAATCCACAGCACATACGGGGTAAGCCCCGAGCAAAAGCCAAAACATCGCCGCCGCATTCGCCCAAATTTCAGGAGAAAGCACCGGTTGGGACAAATCCGTCCCGAAACCAGCCGCCGCATAGAGCGCGAGAGCACCTAGCAACCCGCAAAGCCCCTCGCCAATCGGATAAATCACGTTCAGCGGCTTATGGCAGCAAGCGGTCTTGCCTCGCAACCACAACCACCCCACAATCGGCAAATTATAGCGAATCGGAATCCTTTTTTTGCAAAGCGGGCAATGCGAAGGCGGATTAATTAACGAAATTCCGCGCGGCATACGGTAAACAATGACGTTATAAAAGCTCCCGACACAGGCGCCAAGGCAAAAAAAAACGATTAACCAGTACCAAAGTGGAATTTCTTGCATAAAATCCTCGTCTTTTTCCGAATATAATTATAATTTAGTTAAACATTTATCTAATACTGGGAGATCCCTTAATGAATATTGAAATTGCCGCTATCTGTGACGCCGCCACTGCAAACGATATTGGTGGACGCATGAACATCCTTGGTGCTTTTGACCGCATTTTTGCAAAATTTCCGCTTGTTATCCCGCAGTGCTCTGCGGCGTTCCGCCTGCGCTACCAGCGCGCCGAAGCGGGCACGCACCAGCTCAGCCTTTCGATCGAAGACGTCGTGGGCCATCCGATTGTGCCGCCGATGCAATCCGAAATTGACCTTCAGCCAGTCGCTACGGGCTTTGACACGGCAGCCGTCAACATGATCTTGAACATGCAACGCCTGCAGTTCACCCGTCCAGACAAGTACATCGTACGCTTGGTCGCCGACAACGAAGAACTCGCCGCACTCCCGTTGTATATTCTCGAAGACCCGCGCGTAGCACAGCAAAAGCAAGCCGGAACAACCGAAGGCGACGACGGATCTGTTGACGGAAGAGCTTAAGCGGCAAAGCCGCAGTAGGCAGTAAGAAGTGGTAGTGATTAGGACTATCAAAAACTAACTGTCGCCGGGACCTAGCGCCCGGCGTTTTTCTATTTTATACCTTAACAGGATTCCTTCGCAAGCCTCCCACGCTGACGCTCGGAGCTAGTGTGGCCCGGAATGACGTTTTTAAACAATCATTTTTATCTCAATAAAATGCACTCTACTTTTAAAATTTTCGTCCCATTCATCGTTGCAGGCCTAACTGCTTGCAGCGGCATCAATGACAGTTGGGAAGTCAAGGGCGGCGGTTTCATCAAGTACACCATCGATGGCGGTGAAGAAATCACGCAGGAACTCGGTCGAAAAGACGTGGAAATACCCTTTATCCGGAATAGCCACCACTACCTGTTCATCAAGATGCCAACGGGTGACGGCGAAAACAAAAACCAGATGAACATCATGGTCAGCAACCCGAAATTAGGCAAGAACAACGCCGTTGCCGATTACACATGGCTACAAGTCAACGGGACGCCCAAAGCATACCTCATAGGCGACAGCAACGTTGTGACCATCGACCAGAAAGACGACATCAAATGGACGGCGACCATCAACCTGCACTTCGAAGATTGCAGGCAGGGGGCTTGCAACAAGAACCTCCCGGCAATACACTTCAAAGGGCGAATGCATTACTGGATCGCAGAAGACGACCGCTGACGGCGAACAAAAAAAAGCAAACTAGAATGCGGAAACAGGAACGGGAACGCGCGAATGTGAAAACCGGGATGAAATGTACGGAAAATTTTTGAAATTTATCGAGTTCATCCCTTGACAAGCACTCAATCTTTTTCTAATATTGGGCTACCTTAATGGTCGATTAGCTCAGTTGGTTAGAGCGCTACCTTGACATGGTAGAGGTCACAGATTCGAGTTCTGTATCGACCACTGAAAAACTCCTCGCTTTGAGCGAGGAGTTTTTTTTGTTTTTGATCGTAGGGATTTTTAGACTTTAAGTTCTTCGTAATGCGGATTCAAAGTCGTTCCAGTGACCTTGTACTTCTTGCAAACAGGAGCGTCAAAGTGCTTGGAGAAGATTTCCGTCCAGCTACAAATGAACCACTCGTCCCAAGCATGCAACACAATGTCTGTTGCACCAGCAGGAATATCGACAACCTTCGTTGTGCCTGCAGTGAATTTGCCAGATTCCTTAGTAACGCGATTCCCGCTCAAGGTGTAGGTCACATCGAACTTAGAGACGTAGCCAGCCTCGTTTTCAATGGATATCCAGCCAGAACTGGAATCGGCCACATTCTCGTCCGCAGCGGTGAACAGAACCTTATTATTTTTCCAGCTGTAGATATCAACTGAGTACTTCTTATGGTAGAAAGGTGAATTAATCTCTGCTATAAAATAAACGCGACCGCCATTAAAATCTACACCAACGGTGAGCTTAATGCCAAAACCTCCAACATTTCCTCCAAACGAAATTTCAGGATGGCTAGCATCAATACGTCCATCCATAATTTTGACACCCAAAATATCCACTTCGATTGCGAAATACGAATTCATGGGATTACGGTAATCAATATGGACACTAAGTGTATAAGAGAAAAGACCGATATTACCATGAATATCGCTCAATTCAATTGGCGAAGCCATAACTTCAGCAGAATCCAAAAGTGACATAGACGCACAAACGTCTTTACGGCACCTGATCATGCCCCCTTTCTCACTAACAAAAAGACTTGCATCACCACAGAAAGTTTTACCATCAATTTCTAGGCAAGCCTTTTCAAAATTGATATGGCTAAATGCAGCCATTTCCTTACCATCCAACTTAATCGGTTTTTCCAGGCTCCATATAATGAATCCAAAGAAATCCATCTTTTGGGAAATTTCGGCAACTTCAAGAATCCTTGTTGTAGCGTTTGTTGTGATTTTGATAGTTTTCATTTTTTTCTCCTTGTTAATTGTTGTTTTTTGTCAACTCGTTCTTCGAATTAACAGTCAAAAAATATCTACAGAGAGAGGTAATCCGCAAGTACCCAATGAGGTTAACCTTTTTTGATTAATCCAAAAGAATTACAAATTAAACAAATTAATAATACTCGATTACTTATAAAATTCTCTAAAACATTATTTTATTTACATTAAAAGCCTCGCATTTCTGCGAGGCTTTTTTGCTATGCTACATTATCAAACAGAAAGTTCTTCATATTTCGGATTCAAGTTCATGCCGTAGATCTTGTACTTCTTGCAAACCGGACCATCGAAATGCGCAGAGAAAATTTCTCTCCAGCTTTTGATGAACCATTCCTCCCAAGCGCGCAATACAATATCTGTAGCACCTGCTGGGATATCAATGACCTTCGTAACACCTGTCGTAAAGTATCCAGATTCTTCAGTAATACGCTGTCCATTGATCGTATAGGACACATCGAACTTAGCGACAAATGCGCCCTCGTTTTCAATGGCAACCCATCCAGAACTGCAGTTCGCGGCGCTAAACAAATTAGCAGTATCTTTAACAGGAATGAGATCAACTTTGTAGTTCTTCCAGCTATAGAGATCGAGCGAGAATTTCTTGTCGAAGAAAATGTTCTTAACCTCACCATCAAAATAAACTCGACCACCATTGAAATCTACGCCCACAGTGACATAAATCTTGGATATACCATAATCAGCCCCCGTTGAGAATTCCGGACGAGCAGCATCCAAACAAACATCAATGATTGTAAAGAAAAACGCCTTAATCTTAACTGCAAAAAAGGCTTTATCCAAATGATTCGGATCAATATGGATGTGAATATCGTATGAGAAGAACTCATCTATGCCACCGCTGACATCCGTATCAATCAGCCCATCAGATGCCAAAGGCATGTTCAGCGGCGCCAAGGAATCGCAAGCCTTAGCAAAGCATTTGATTAAGGCAATCCCGCTCTGATCGACGAAAAGCGTGACAACACCAGTGACCTTTTGATTGCTCATTTCTATCGTTGCATTTCCAAAGTTGACATCGGTGCCAGTGGGCAGCTCTATACCATCCAATACAATCGGACCTTTCAAGCCCCATACACGATCCTTAAAAAAAAAGCTCATTAATGAGTAAATTGCTTTGACTTCAAGGACCTTGGTCGAGGTCTCGGTGATAATTTTGATTGTTTCCATTTTTTTCTCCTTGTTAATTGTTGTTTTTTTGTTAATTCGATTTCTGAATCAACAGTCAAAAATTATCTACAGAAAGAGATAATCCGCAAGTACCCAATGTGATTAATCTTTTGTGGTTAACCCAATAGGATTACATATTAAACAAATCAACAATATTCGATTACTTATAAAATCTTCAAAAATATTATTTTATTCACATAAAAAAACGTCCGCAAAGCGGACGTTCTGAAGAAGAAATTTATTTATACGAAAATATTTCAAGCTACTTTTTAAAATGATCGTCGTATTCGCCTTTACCACGATCAACTTTCAACGTTCCTATATACGTTGCATTTTCCAAATGATGCAGAAGATCATTCGGCGTAACATACATGGACTGAAATTTAATCAAGCATTTTTTAAGTTCCGACCATGTTATATTAGAGCACTTTGCTAGAGATTTTAAAGCATCTACAATATCTTTAAGAGCATTCCATAATTTCATTGGGTTGAGACCAAAACGTGGAGAAACATTTGCAAAACAAAACTCATTTGGGGTGCCAAGACT
Organism: Fibrobacter succinogenes; assembly: GCA_902762795.1. Lineage (GTDB taxonomy): Bacteria > Fibrobacterota > Fibrobacteria > Fibrobacterales > Fibrobacteraceae > Fibrobacter > Fibrobacter succinogenes_E. The sequence goes on from CACWPM010000032.1 coordinate 18,015, forward strand.
ATCTTGCCCTGCATATTTCTCATACAAATCTATCAAAGAAATTTGTTTTGTTTTCGCATTATCGGCCTGTAAAAGAGGTTCATCCAAACCTGCATCACCATTTTCTACAACCAACTCAAGAGCTTGATTCCCTCTTTTTTGAGCAGCATCCAAATAGCATTGGTAAACAAATGACGAACAAATCATCGCATGGACATCCACACCTTTTTTATCGTCAATCATTTTTTTAAGTTCAGCCCCAATCAATAGCAAAAATTCTAGAGCCTCACCTGCTATACCCCAAAGCTTTTCTTGAGGCATTTTTTTGAAAACAAGAGTAAGGCCAAGAAGAATCAAATCAGAAAATGGATAAGATAATTGCTGAGTCACATATTTCTTGGCTATTTCGGACAATGCTTCTCTATCTTCTTCATTGGCGCTGTTATGGCGCAAAACATAGACTTCACAGCTTCCATTTTCATTTGCAATAAGCGTATGAGCATGAAGTCCATTTTCTCTAGACTCAGCAATGACAAAATCTTTTTTTTGGACAAATATCGCCCCATGAGAAACTTCAGAATTAGTCAGCTTCATAATGAAATTACTAGCCCAATCCTTTTTATCTCCCTTGAACGTCAAGATGTCGCCGGGAAGCAATTGATCCAAAGTAATAGGGATATTTACTATTTTTTGCGAATCGCTCATATTTTTTCTCCTTAAATTTGTTTTAAATTTATATTATAACAAAATGACACCCAATAACCCATCTGGGTTAATTTCAAGGATTAGTCCTTTCAAAAGCCTTTTCTACCAGCGACTGAATCATCTGAAGGCGGCTCGGCTGAATCCCGTCTAAAAGCTTTAAACTATCCGAAATAATAAAATTTGGATGGTATTGGAACAGAATCTTCTTATGAACTTCAACGGAAGCCGAATCTCCCTTGAGATAACGACAAAGGATTACGAACAACAACGGATAAATACTTTCTGGTCGAATATAAGCAGCCCTCAATGCGTAATGTTCACATTCGTCATACTTACTCATCAAGAAATAGATAAGCGCTTTCGGAATAATTTGACAAGGATCGTTCTCTAGATTAGGGAAATAGCGTTCATATTCGTTAAAGAGCGCAAGAGCCTTTTCTTCCTCCCCCATAAACAGATACATTTGCGAAAGCAGCATACTGGCCCAAACATTTTGAGGATTAGCCTCCGTAACTAGCGATAAATACATAATTGCATCTTTCTTGTTTCCAGAGAGTATGTTAAAAAGAGCCATCATGAGTCTGGAATAATCCGAATAGGGGTCATCACGCATGCAAGAACAAGCGAGTTCCTGTATTTTATCATAGTATTTTTGAAATTTCACCCATGTTTCCGTAATCGCCGTATAGTACAACCGCACAAGCGAAAATTTCATGAACATATTTGCAACCCCTGTCTGAAGCAAAATCAGCAGTTCACATTCGCATTTTTCAAAACTTTCGCGATTTTTGCAATTCATTTTGTGATTTACATATGCACTGACAAACCACCAACGCGGCTGAAGATTCTCACCTCGTTCAAAAGAATGGCCTGCAGATACAACCATCTGACGATAAAGGTGCATTGTCATCTGGTTCGAAAGGAATTCAATATCCGAATGTTCATCGAACTTTTGAGAATACACCCAAAGAATTCTCGACATGTTCCCATTAAAAAGAGTCAGATAAAGGCTTGGTCTTGGATCTTGCGTTCCCGTCAATACAATCTGGTAGGTGGCATCTTCATCCCTGGATTCTGCGTTTGCATATTGAATATTGAACAAGTGGTATCTGTGAAGATGCTGAACAAAAAGGAAAAAGAACACATTCATTTGCGGATTATCAAATTTTTCCCTTTGAACTATGAGGATTTTTATTTCGGGAATCCGCTTTACGCTATCGTCCGTATCCAACACGCCTAAAGATGCAGCTTCGGTCCTGTTGCTCACATCCATAATCTTGTATATTTTAGCAAGATGCACCTAGACCGTATTGGCCGAGATATTCAGGATTCTGCAAATTTCGACATTTGTAAGTCCCTTACGCACTAACGCGAGTATCTCTTTTTGTCGAGCAGTAAATTCTTGTTTCGAGGGATTTTTTTCCATATCGGCATTCTTATTTCATTTAAAAGAAACAATACATACAAAGAAATTTATTTACAAAGACAAGCTCAATTATATCATTTATTTTACAGTTAAATCATCTAAAAAAAGACTCCTATGCAGAAGACTTAAAAAAGTTGCCATGGCTAAAATATTGACATTTTTTCTCAAATTTCATGACGTTTACTTTTCTATTTACAAAAGGGTTTGGTTAATTGTTGTTTTTACTTATTAATTGCACGAACCACTCTTTTTACTCAATATTTTTGCACAAAAATATTTTTACACACAAAAAAAAACGATAATCGATACTTTTATGTGTTTCACATATAAAACCCCGAAAGCTGGATACAAATTTCGAGGTTCACGTCAAAGGCAGGCTAAATCCTATTCTTTCCAGTTTGCATCGTAGTAATCGCCATAACGATTAACTTTTATCATGCCAACATTTGTCGCGTTTGTCACGTTCTTGACCAAATCATTAGGCGTTACGAACATGGACTGTTGTTCTCTTGCGACCTTCATCATTTCAGAGAAAGAAACTCGATCGCCCTTCAAGAACGTAGCCAAAGCCTGGATTACATCCTTAATGGCATTAATGACTTCCAATAAAATGGTAAATGTTTCAGGAGTGATTTCCGGAATCTTATCGAGACTCTTCTTTGAAAGAAGCTTTTTCAAATCGGCCAAAATTTCTTCTTTGGAGCGGAGCTTTTTCGCAGGCTGAAGCTTTTTAGCCTTGAAATCCTTTTTACATTCGTCTTCATGCGATTCGACGTAATTGGCATACATATCGAAGAGCGTGACCGACTTGGACTTAGACTTACGACCAATAAGGGGATGATCCTTAAAGCCAACATCGCCATTTTCTATTTTCAACTTGAGAGCCGGATGCTTCTTGGATGCATCCAGATAGCACTGGTAAACAAAAGAAGAGCACACCATCGTATGCTTGCCCGGGGTATTCTTTTCTTCGATGATTTTTTTGAGTTCCGCAGCAACCAAGCACAAGAATTCAGAAACAGTTCGAGAGATAATCGGGCTTGTAACCTTCTGTCTGAAAATAAGAATCAAGCCCAAAAGAATCAGGTCAGAAAACGGATAAGGCAAGTCCTGGAGCACATAATTTTTGGCAAATGGCACAACGGGTTCAACGCCATTTTTGCCCGCCTTATTATGGCGCATCACATAAACTTCACGAGCGGTAGAATCGTCTTTCATTCGGCAAGCATGGATTCCTTCAAGACCTGCTTCAGCAAGGACGCTATCCTCATTTTGGACAAAGATTGCACCATGCGACACATCGGAGCCCGTCAAACTCATGATAAGGCCACTAATAGTATCATGAGGGTCCCCCTTAAACACCAAAATATCGCCCGGGAGCAGGTTATCGACAGACATCTTTCCAATTTTTTTCAATTTTTTCGCCATTTTATTTTTCCTTTGTTCAAGTTGTTTAGAATCTACTTACAACAAGCTTACATGACAATAACCCATTTGGGTTATTTTGATAGTAATGAAGATAATACCTTATTCAAAACGGCATCGTTTGTGAAAGACTTTTTACAAATAGATATTGCGAGTACAAAAAAAGCCCGGGGGTGAACCCGAGCGATTTTCGTATAGGGGCCCCGGAACAAATGCGGGGTTCAAGAAATAATGGATCCTCTCCGCGTAGCTCCGAGGAGGACGGGACGAGGAAACATTTAATTACTTCGCAGCGGCGCTGTCGACAACAACCTTAGCGGCGGAGTCAGCCGGGATGGCAACTGCGGCCGGCGCTTCAGCGGCCTTTTCTACCGAGGCTGCTACCGGTGCAGCAGGAGCGGCAGCTTCAGCAGCGACAACGTCAGCCGGATCTTCGAAGAAGTTGATCTTGGAAAGACCGAACATCATCAACCAGGAGAGCACAAGGCCACCGACACCCATCACGATACCCGTAACAGCCATGCCACGCGTATCCGTGTAACCGGTTGCATGGGCAAGCGCGTTAGGCGGCGTAGAAATCGGGAGGCACATGCCGAGGGAGCTTGCGAATGCGACAGCGACCATCAAGGAAGTCACGCCACCGAGCGGGGCGAGGTTTTCCTTGCAGCTCATGGCCACGACGATGAAGATCGGCACGAGCAAGCTTGCAGTAGAAGTATGGCTCATGAAATTCGCCATGAAGAGGCAGATGAAGCCGCAACCGACCATGAGAACGAACGGAGACCAGGTGTTGAACGGAATCGCGTTGATGAGGTCCTTGGCAAGACCCGTCTGCTGCAAACCGAGACCAAGAGCAAAGCCTCCAGCCACGAGCCAAAGAACGTCCCAGCTCATTTCGTTGAGGTCTTTCTTGGTAATCACGCCTGTCAGAGCAAACACAGCCATCGGGATCATGGCAATCACGTTGTCGTTAAGACCGTGGAACTTGCTACCGGTCACCCACAAAAGTACGCAAACAGCAAAGGTAATGTAAACGATAATCGCGCGCGGGCTCTTGTCAAAGCCATTGGCACCTTCGATATCGAGGTTCATCTCCTTCATCTTGATCGGATAGAGCTTGAGGAGCAAAATCCAGGCAATAACCATCATGACAATCACATACGGAACACCAAACTCCATCCACTGGCCAAACGAAATGTTGAAACCGCTGGACTGGAGGGCGCCAAGAGCGATAGCGTTAGGAGGCGTACCGATCGGAGTACCCATACCACCGATGTTTGCGCCGAGCGGGATGGCAAGAGCAAAAGCGGCTTTACCGCGATCGTTTGCATCAAAGAGCTTGAGCACAGGACCAAGGATAGCAAGCATCATGGCCGCCGTTGCGGTGTTGCTCATGAACATGGAGAACACGGCGGTGATAATCATGAGGCCAAGGAGCACCCACTTCGGATCCTTTCCAAACGGCTTGAGGAGCACGCGGGCAAGGTTCTTGTCCATGTTGTACTTGCAAGCGGCAGAAGCAAGGAAGAAGCCGCCCAAGAAGAGCATGATAATCGGGTCGGCAAATGTCGCCATGATAGCCTTGAACTTGAGCGGTTCAACACCTTCCACGCGGAACGGGATAAGAGCCGAGTTCGAAAGCGTGAAGATCATCAACACGATGACGAACATGGAAGTGGACCAGATTGGAAACGGTTGAAGAATCCAGAAAAGCGCGGCCATCACAAAGATTGCGATGACGCGGATTTCGAGAGGGTTCAACGCATGGTCTCCCACGAAGCCGAGAGCTTCGTACGGGACGAAGAGGGCAGCGATGGCAAGCACCGATGCAATGATGAGTTTGATGAATTTTGCTTTTGTCATAACGAGCGCAAATTTAGTAATTAAAATTGCGTTCGGCTAGGGCGCCTATCGCACCATAATTCTTGTGGTGGCACTTTGGCTGCCGACCTTGACTTTCACAAAATAGACACCTTGCTTGGGCTTTTTCAAAGAAACCGTATTGGATCCTTCGCTTGCGATAGCCTTGCCCATTGCGGCAACGCGGCCATCGACACCCACGATACTCACCTTAACCTTCGCACCGGCAAGTTTAGCGGCGGCATCGAAGCCCACGTTCAAGACGTTTGCAGTCTGTCCGACATGGAAGCCCGAGATCGTCTTCGCGGCGGCCAACGGAACAGCGCTCTTGGTCACCCGAATAGACACATTTTTCGCATTTGACGAAAGCTTGACATCTACCGGGCGATCCTTTACGACTTCAACCGTTTCGTTATCCACGGTCGCATAGACGTGCAAGCCCTTCGCCCAAACGCTTTCGAGTCCGACAAAGTTCAAATGTCCGTTGCGAGAAGACGTAGCGCTAGCCTCTAAATTCCATTCGAGGTCGGCAGCGTTTTTCTTTACACTCTTTGCAAGGCGCTGTTTGCCATCGACAATGGAGAGGTTCACGCGGTCACCCATGCCTGCCGGCGGTTCACCCAAAGACGAGGCAGTTTTTCCAACAGCAAGTTCATTCCAGGAGTCACGCTTGCCATTATCATCCGTCAGCACGACTCGGAAGTTCCACGTTTCGTTAGCGGAGCCCTTCTTCAAGGACTTCTTTTCATTTTCACCTTCGAGAACGATTGCAGCCTTCAACGGTATGCGGAAAGTCCTGGTCTTGTCCGTATGCACCCAGATAGCTTCGTATGGTCCCAACACGTCAAATTCATCATCATAATCGCTGGCCACGGCATCCCAACGCAAGAACCGTATATCCTTATCCTTCGGCAGTTTCACATACCAGCCAAAAGGATTCGCCACAAGATTCCAACCGGAATACTTGTTTTCCAAATGCCATACGATTTCGTCATCCATTTTCGGAGTCTGCAAACCAAGCGTCAGGGTTTCCTTGTACATGGGTCCATACCAGTAACCACGCGTGGAATCAAACTCATCATTCAAATCGAACTTGCGATACTGCCAGTAATCGCCCACCGGATGCGCTTCATCCCACCAATAAATAGAATTCATATCATCGGCCTCTTCAGCGGCAGCGCAAGCCATTTCCATTTCACGATAGAAATGCTGATCGTTAGGAGCATTGCCCCGTTTGACTTCAGCCTTCATTTCTTCACACATTTCAGCTTCCCAATGACGGTTCCGTTCAGCAAAACGTTCCTGCAAACTGCTCTTGCAATTTTCACCTTGATTGTAGCAGAAGGCGGACAGCGAAAGCGTTTGCCAGGAGCGGGCAACATATTCCTTTTGCTTCGGAGCGCTAAATACCGTATCGTAGCTGACAGAATTTTCACCGTCCGAAAGCGTGAAGGTTACGGTGTAATCGCCGACAGGAGCCGGATCGAGACGCCATGTGCCATTTTTAGCCTTGTCAATAACGCTCGCTTCGACAACAGTATCGAGATAAACTCCTGCATCGGAGAGCACTTGAATGCGGTAATCCACCTTGCCGGACACTTCGGCAAGTTTGTCCTTGTCGAATTCGATACGCAGAGCATTGCTGTCTTGCTCGGTCTTAGGTTCTGCGATTTCATACAAATACTGGTAATTCGGGCCTTCGTGAGAGCCTCTCCTGCTAGAACTGGATTTCGGACTGATCGTACTGCTACTGGATTCTTTCGTTTCGCTCCGAGACGACGAAGACTGGCTCCGAGACGACGAAGACTGCACAACAACACTGGAACTCGAGGATTTGCAATCTTTGTACTCAGCGACTACGGTTAAGGATTCGGTCACATTGGTATAATCATTACTGTTCCAACCGATAAAGCATTTACCCGGAATCTCAGGCGGATTCGGAGCTTCCACGCTTTTGCCGTATTCAACATCGAGGAATCCTTCAATCAAATCACCGTTTTCATATACAAACTCAACTTTATATCTACAGGGTTCATACTCGGCCTTGATAGTCATCGGGCCGGTCACCTGGCTATAGTCATCACTCCAATAGGCAAAACACCTGCCATTTTTCGCTTCCGGATCGTCTGGCGGGGTGGCGGCATGATTATGCACCACATCTTTTTCCGTTTTTAAAACGGTCGTACCATCTTCATCTACAAACAGAACCGTATATTTGCATGGTTCATACTGGGCAGTAACAGTCACAGGACCGGTCACATTGGTGTAATCGCCGTCCCAATAGTCAAAGCATTGGCCGCCGACTTTCACCGGGAAATCTGTCGTAGACGGTTCCGTTGCACTACTGCCATGCGTAACGATCTGTGTCATGGAAACACTATTGCCGTCTTCATCCATGCCGACAAATACGACTTCATATTCGCAATCTTTAGAATACGCAGATACGGTAATATCAGCCGTCACGTTAGTAAAATCTTCAACCCAGTGATCGAAGCATTTACCTCCCGAAGGATTCGGGTCTTCCGGTTCTACCGCGGCTTCGCCCCACTTCACTATCTGCGGATTGTCCAAAGGATTTCCATCTTTTGCCAGAGGACTAACCAAAGTATTTCCGTCAAGGTCGATGAACGTGACTTCATATTCACAAGTTTTGGATATGGCATTGACGTCCATTGGTCCGGTTACGTTACTGAAATCATCTTTCCAATCGACAAAGCACTTGCCGTCCACCGTTGACGAAGGATTGTTCTTAGGCTTATTGGCGGCATCTCCATGCTTGTTTACGATATCCGTTGCAAAAGGATCTCCATTCAAATCATAGAAAGTTACGGTATAATTGCAATCGCCATATTGCGCCTTGAAGGTCGTTGTCGTCATCACTTTCGTAATGTCAGCGGGATCCCAACCCGTAAAGCATTGGCCTTCACCATTGGGTTTAACAGTAGGAGCTACGGCATCTTCGCCAATTTTCACTGTCTGACTTTTACTTTCAGCCTCATCTTCGAACACCACATCAACGGTCGACTCAACAGGCGTATCGCCAAAGTACGGAAGTTTTCCATGGGTATTATCCGATGACCATACCAGATCAGCCACATCATCCCAAGGAGCATTCAAAAATCCCGCAAAATTTTCACTTTTCATATAGGCTTCAGTAATGAGGCCATTATTGACAGAACCGTTTTCACCATCCTGCAAATTCATAGTTTTGCCATTACGGACGTTGTTCTTAGCTACAAATTTATTGTTTATTACATCCTTTTTTCCCAATTCATTGAAATAAGTGATATTGCTATATTCACCATAGTCATTAAAATAACCAATGGCACCAACACCATCGTTACCATAATGGAAATTCGAAGTGATGACAGGAGGCGTTCCAAGACCATATCCCGTCATATAACCGAAAAGATAACCCGCTATACCGGAACTTTTACTAAAGACATCCGACAATTCACCAATAAAATAATTATTCTTCACGGTCATTGCGGTTTTTACATTCGAGTAACCAACCAAGCCACCCGTATAGAAACTCTTTTTAGGGCCTGACGCTCCGGCGTTAAAAGCACCGACAATATTTCCTTCAATAGAACTTTTGCTTATTTCCATAGGCGATTGGCATATACCACAAACACCGCCAACGAAAGACTTCCCTGTGCTTGTATTTTTCTCGCCCTCATAATACACAATAGCGTTGTCTTTATTTTGTTCGCTATTAGCCTTACCCTTCACGTGGACATCATTAAACTTGATTTTCACTGCATCCTGTGTAAAAAAGGGATATTCTCCGATAATGCCACCTACACGAACGTCAATACCGTCATCTTTAACAGAGAGCGTTCCTTCATAAGAATAATCCTTGAGGACAACGGAATCAACCGAAGAACCTAAAATACTTGCACAACCAAATATACCGCCCACCCATACGGTATCCGATGCTGTCGTATTCGGAGTTGTTATTACATCATAAACAACCGAAACTCTTGAAGCGTTCTTCGTAAGTCCATCATCTTCAAGAGAAAGGATAGCATCCCCGACAAGACCTCCTATAGACGCGGAAACATGGACTTTCGAAGCTGTTTTTCCTTTTTCAACATAGCCATGATCCAACTTAATATTCCCCGATGCGGTGGTGTTCTGTATCGTCAAATACGAAGAACGATTCCCCGAATTATCCAAATTAAAGCAACTGGCGAAACCGACAGCTCCACCCACATAATACCGTAACGCGCCACTAGAAGGTATCGAATCATAAATATCTACGTCATCAACATTTGAATTTAAAATTTTAAGGACACCAGCAGCACAAAGCTCAGCATTTCCAACCATGCCGCCCATATGTAAATGATAACGTTCGTTAAGATCATCTATCTTAATTTTACTTCGCTTTATACTCAATCCAGTCACTTCAGCGTTATTAATAACCAATTCGTTTTTTGGCGAATTATTTTCATGAAGTCTTCTTGAAGCCCCCAATATACCGCCCATAGCAGTACCACCAGTAATAAAAGGATTGATATAACCGGCATCGGCACTGGAACTTCCATGAATTTTCACATTGGCAATCTTTGAATTTCTATCAGAAACCTGAGGGAACTGATTGCTTAAAGGAGCATAAACATAATGCCCGACTAGGCCTCCCAATGCAGACGAATCCACTTCAACCTTATTCTCCACTTGGACAGCAATATCGATATCCTTGAAATTCGAAAAAAAGGCAGCACCAGCAATGCCGCCCAAAAGCACCTTGTACGGATCAAATACAGCTTTATTTGTCCCACTGCTATAAATAGTGCTTCCGATATAACCCGTTTCAATTTCACGTTCATTCGATATTCGGATAAACGAATCATCAATAGTTGTAACACCCGCAATAGTCGAATTTTCAATATACCCGGCTAAACCACCTGCAAACGGAGCTTGAATAACAATATTCTTTAATTTAACATTTGTCACATTGCTATTTGAAATCCGATAAGTAAGAGCGCCAGCCGCACGGTAATCGCCACCTTTTTTTGATGCATCAGCTCCACTCACATATTTTGCAACGGAAAAATAAACATTTGAAATAATCAGATTTTTTACCGTTTTTCCACTAATTTCCCCAAAAAGACCAAACGGTCGATCCATATATCCATGGTCAACACCGCAAAGGTTAGAAATCGTTTTGTTATTTCCATTAAAGGTAAGGCCAGTGAAAGGCAAAAAACTATGATTTTCCGAACAATCCCCATTCTGATCAAGGGTCTGACCAAAGTCGATGTCCGTCTTAAGGTTAAGCACAGTCGATTGCAATTCACTTTCTTTCACATCATCCTCAGACACCGACACCCATTTCCCAGCGGACTGCGTCGCATTATAGAACGCTGAACGCGCCGAGCTTTTGTCCGTTATTCTCTGAGAAAAAGCACAAGTACCGTCATCCTCGGAAACATCTCCAGCAGTACATCCTTTATTGTACTGACCTAGATAGAGGGCCTTGTTTTTATAGTAGAGATTCAGAAAATTGTCCTCAGAACCAAACGGCGCAGCCCAAACGGACACCGGGATTACCATGCTTAAGCCAAGCAACAAGCTGTTTAAAAATTTCATACTCAACCTTCCAATTTTTGCGATGCCACTCTGTTGAAGATGCTCGTGGATTACTCTTGATCTATACAAGTGTATTAAAGATATACAAATCCTCCTTCGGAGGATTCACGTCCAGGACATCAACAGCCGGTAACACGCCTCTTTGGGTACAAAAATACCTTTTATAACAATTTTTGCAAGCACAATGCAACTAAAAAATATCATTTGTGACTATCAGCACTATGTAGGACATCTCTTCGAAAACGTCATTTGCACATTTTTCTTTCTATTACTAAATTGGAAGTAGTCTATCAAGGCTTTTCACAGGAGTTATGATGATTAAAAAGATTATTCTTCTCGCGGCAGCGATTGCCACATCCAGCTTCGCCACATGGGATTATTTCGGTCTCCTCGCAGATGGCCAGGTATCCACCAAGGCTGGAATTTACTACGACTGGGACGGCGACTGGTCCCAGATGGGTCTCAAGGTCGGTGCACGAATGAACATTGCCCCGCAGATCGAACTTTCTGTACAGAGTTTCGGCTTCCAGTTCTGGGGCGAATGGGATTGCGACGCTTGTCCTGACGGCGGTTACGGGCTTCGCGATCTAGTCCTCGGATCGCGCTACGCCCTGGATCCGGAGTTGTATTTCTTCCTCGATTTCAACATCCCTATCGGACGCGAGAAAGGAGCAGGAACGCCTCCTAGCCAAGGCGAAATTTACCTTTACTTCGGCGCCCAACACCACAAAAATATCGAGGCCGTACAAGGAGTTTCGTACGGTGCCGAAGCTGGTATTTTCTGGGGTTTCGAACACGATGATTTGGAAAGAGGTCTCGAAGTTCGTTTTGGAGGAGAACTGGATTACAAGCTCCCCAAAGTTCCCTTGACACTTTTAGTTGGTGCCCAATTCTGGTTGCGCGTTTTCGAATCCGAAGACAACGACAAAGGCCTGCACGACAGCTGGTCTGACCAATGGAAATTCTGGTTTGGAGCGAACTACGCCATCAAAGAAAACATTTCGATCAATGGTCAAATCATCCTCCGTAGCCAAGACCTGGAACATAGGAAAAACAACGAGGGCTTCCGCCAAATTCCCATGGAAGGCGACGCCTTCGGCTTCACTGTAGACATGGAATTCAAGTTCTAGAGTGGCTCAGCCGCAATTGGCAGAACTTAGACATTGATGTTTTCGAAAGCTAACCTGATGAGGTTAGCTTTTTTCGCCTAAAACAAAATTTTGTAACCATTTTGTATCATTTTAGTTATATTAAAAGAAAACTTTACAAGGAGAAAATGGTTATGTTAAAAAAAATCCTGCTCGGAGCAGCGATTCTCGCTACATCCAGCTCCGCTACCTACAGCTACTTCCCTGTTCCTAAAGCAAATAGTGGAGAAGCCAAGATCATTGCCGACTTCTCGATGCAAGACAAGTGGAAAGGCCTAGACCTCACGGCCAAGGGTCAATTCGTCCCTGTGCAAAACTTGGAACTGTTCCTTAATCTGCCGTTCGCCGTGGTAACTCGTTGGGATGGCAACGATGTTGACCAAGAACGTATGAAGAACATGACTTTCGGCGGCCGCTACCAAATTACCCCAATCTTTGCAGCATTTCTCGATGTCGATTTTCCGACCGGTAAAAAGCAATACGATGGCGACGGTTTCGTTTTCTACTTCGGTGGCCAGTACTCGCAAGACTTCGGATCGATAGCTCTCGGAACCGAACTCGGTCTTTCGATTACGACCGAAGGCGGTGACAAAATCAAGCCACCCATGGAGCTTAGGCTCGCTGCAGAATTAGATCCGAAAGTATCGGAGACGGTTTCCCCATACTTTGGCCTAAGCCTTAAAATTTTGCTAAACGATCCCAAAAATAACGGACACAAAGCAGACAATACAAGCGGCGACATCGGCATATTCCCATATGCGGGAGCGACATTAAAACTCAACCAGACGCTTTCGGTCGATTTCAATGCATCTTTGGGTCTAGGCAAGGATTACCTTAGATACACATGCGGCGGAAATGACAAAACGTCCATCACGCTTGAAGCTGCACTTGTCACGAGTTTCTGATAAAAATCCTTATCCTCCTATAAGAAGTCCCGGCATTGCCGGGACTTTTACGTTTCAAGATGTGACGAGATGAAGAAGCCCGATCAAGTCGGGCATGACAAACGCAGTAGGAACAGCGCGCGAAGCGCGTTCTTTCGTCTATCTAATATCGAACGGCGGGATGGGGAGCGATTCGCCGGATTTCATAGCAGCATCGAGAGCGGCAGACTTGACCGGATCGACCCACCAATAGACCGGGATGGCGTCTTCGCGGTTGAACTGGTCGAGCACCTTTTCGGGCGTGCCGTAACGGTTCCAGTAGAGGATGCGGTGGTGGTCGCATTGCCACATCAGCACGTACGGGACGATTTCTGCGAGGCGGTTGTCGAGCGCTTTCAAGATTTCGTTGCGTTTCGCGAGGTCGAATTCCGTCTTCTGCAAGTTGATAAGGCTATCGACAACTTTGTCCTGAACTCCTGCAAGGTTGTTCGTACCCTTTTGCATGGCGGTCGAAGAAATCCAGCTCGCTTCGGGGTCGCGGAGGCGGCCTGCGCCCCAGTTCACCCAGTAAAGGTCAAAATCCGCATCATCCAAGCGCTTGCGGAGCGTGCTCTGGCTCATCTGTTCGATGGTCGCCACGACACCCACCTTCTTGAGGTCTTCCTGGAAAAGCGTGAGGTGACGCAAGTCTTCCTGGCTCGTGATGAAGTTGATGGCAAACGGCTTGCCGTCTTTTTCAAGAACGCCTTGAGCGTTCACCTTGTAGCCCGCTTCGGCAAAGAGCGCACGCGCCTTTTCGGGATTGTAGCTGTAGACAGGCGCCATCGGGTTCTGGTTATTGGCCCAGAGGTCCGGATAGTAGCTGTTCAAAAGGAAGTACTGGCCGTACATGTACTTCTCGTTCATCGCTTCGCGATTCAAGAGATACGAGAGCGCACGGCGGACGCGGACATCCTGGAACTGCGGCTTGCGGAGGTTGATGGCCATGCCCTGGAAGCCAATCGGTTCCTTGTTGTAGATGCGTTGCTTGACGGCCCAGCCTTTCTTGACAGCGTCAAAGTCGGTCTGCTTCATCCAGATGCTGCTCGTGTAAATCGCGTAAGCGTTGAAGTCCTGCTTCTTGAACGCTTCGAGTGCCTTCGTCTGGTCGTTCATGAAGCGGTAGCGGATTTTCTGGAAATTGTACTTGCCGTGGTTCCAGTTCTTCTTGAAGCCCCACCAATCGCTACGGCGCTGGAGTTCGACAAAGCGGTCTTCGCGGAACGTCTTGATGATGTACGGGCCAGAGACAACCGGGAATTCATAACGTATCTTGTTGAAATCCTTGCCTCCCCACACGTGCTTCGGGAATGCGAGCATGCCGGCAGCTTCCCAGAAGTTACCCCAGTGCGATTCCTTTGCGGTCATGCGGACAGTCAAGCTATCCACGACTTCCGGGCGTTCAAAGCGGGAAAGCCCCACCTTGAAAATCGGCGTGAGGTTTTTCTCGTCCATGATGACGTCGTAATAGAACTGCACATCTTCGGCGGTGATGGACTTGCCATCGCTCCACTTCGCGCGCGGATCGACATGGAACGTGAACGTCTTGCCGTCTTCGGAAACTTCCCACTTGTCGGCGAGGATGCCAACTTCGCGGTCTTCGGTGGTATGCAGGCTCACGAGCGGTTCGAACATCATGTTCATGAGCTCGGCGGAGAAGCTGTTGTAGTCTTCCCACATGTTGAAGGACTTGGGCATGGCGGAGCCCCAAAGCGTGATGGAGCCGCAAGCGCGGGCATCCTTGGAGGCTATCGGGTCAAACTCGCCAGTCGCCGTAGAATCGAGCGGGAGAATCGGGCAATCGGCTTCGGAGACAGACGCGCCTTTTTTCGATGCTTTCGTGGATTGGCCAGATTTGGAATCGCCAGATTCGTTACAGGCAGAAAGAGCAAAAACGAGAGCCACCGCCATCGGCAGGGCAAGTAAAGTACGGAGGGAGAATGTATTCATGTAAGACAAGATAGATAAAATAGACGAGAGACGAAAGACGAAAGAATAGTGCGTAAGCAGTAGGAAGTACTGTAGGAGTAGCGGGCGTTGAGCGCGCTTCGCATTGAGGTCGGGCCTTCGGCACTTTGAGGTGTGAGGTTTTAAAAATTAAAAATTAAAAATGAATAATGAATAATGAATTTTTAATTCTTCAGATTTCATTCTTCATTTCTTTCGTCTCTCGTCTAAAGCCCGCCCCAGCGGGCGTTCTTTCGTCTAAATCACGGTAATCCCACGTGGTGTGCGGGTTGTTTGATTTTGGGAGCGGCGGCTTTTTGGGCTTCGGCTTCGGCGACTTCTGCCTTGAGCAATTCAAGGGTTGTTCGCGAAGCTTCTTGTTCCGCTTTCTTTTTGTTCGGGCCAAGACCGCGAGTATAAGCCTTGCCGTTCACGACAACTTCGACCGTAAACAGTTTCTGATGTTCCGGACCAGTTTCATCGACAACCACATATTCCGGGGAACAACGCAACTTGCCTTGACAGAACTCTAGAAGTTCGCTCTTGTAATTCACGAAGTCTGTAGCATTGATGATTTCCTGAACGCGCGGAAAATGAAATTTGTTCAAAATCGCACGAACTTCATCGAGTCCACCGTCAAGATAGACCGCGCCAAGCACGGCTTCGTAAGCGTCAGCGAGAATGCTTTCCTTGCCTCGGCCACCCATCTTCGCTTCGGACTTTCCAATCTTCACGTATTCGTCGAGCGACCATTCTTTAGAAGACTGGGCACATGCATGGCCCGACACGATGGCGCTTTTGCGTTTAGAAAGTTCGCCCTCCGGATCTAGCGGATATGTCTTGTACAAATATTCCGTCGTAAGCATGTTGAGGACAGAATCCCCCAAAAATTCCAGACGTTCGTTATTGCTTACATAAGGAACATCCTTCCCTACAAGAAACGAACGGTGGACAAGCGCATGGGCCAGTAGTTCAGGATCGCGGAACCTATACCCAAGCTTAGCCTCAAGCCCGTCCCCGGACTTCTGGCGAAACCAGAGTTTTAGAATTTTGTGGAGCAGATTTTGTTCTTCCAACAGATTCTCCTTATGTGGTTAAAATGCAAGATAAAATGTAGCATTTGGTTAATGGTCATTGGTCAATGGTCATTTGCCAACAGTCAGCAATCGATCCATCATAGAACGGGCACCTCCCTTTCATAAACGAGAAGGCGATGCCGGAATAAAAGTAAGTTCAAGAAATAATGGATGGGGGCAAGCCCCAACCTCTTAGGCCCGGTAAAAAACAAAAGCGATTAGAAGTGTATGGATCCTCCTAACGGAGGATGACCGTAGCTGCAACGCTCGCCTTTTGAGGTTGTCCCTACGCTTCGCTCCGAGGATGACAGGTCGAGGATGACGGTAAAAAAAGTGACCCACCGGCGTAGCCGGTGGTTCTTCATATGCGGGCCCTGCCCTAGAATACTAGCCACGCGTCACGTCGCGTTGCACGAATTGGCACCT
>CACWPM010000033.1 GCA_902762795.1 Fibrobacter succinogenes
CCGCCTTGGTTGCAGAATTTCATTGGCTCTGGATCGTTGTCGCCCTGACCACTAGATTTACCCAAGTTCGGCCAGCGTTTGAAGTTTCTGTCGGCAGCGCTCTTCAAGTACGTTTTCATGGAATCCAGATACTTGTCCATGGTCTTGGTGTGCCACACGCCACTGCGGAGTTCTGCCCAGCGTTTTTTGAGTTCGCTTTGGTAATGGCTGTCTTTCCACATGCCAAGGAGCCAGTTTGGAGCCTTCAGGGAGCTGCCCATCATGCCTTGGCCACTCTTCATGCTGTTTTCAATTTGCCATCCGTTGCCTGAGCTGGAGAAGCCTCCCATGCCTCCCATGCCGCCGAAGCCGCCGAAGCCGCCCATGCCGCCCATGCCGCCCCACATGCCGCCGCCTTGGTTCCAACCACCCTGGCCACCTTGGCCGCCGCCGTTTTCGGGCTGGGAGCCGTTGCTCATGGCGAGGTTGAAGTCCCAAGCGGGGCCAAGCGTTACTTTGCCTTCGGTCTTGACTCCGTTCGAGTCTATCTTGTCTTTGGGTTTGTGCAAGAAGAAACTGCACCAGTAGGAGTCTGCGTTGTTGGTCACTTCTTCGTGCAACACGCCGTTCTTGAACAGGCCTTCAAGGTCGTTCAAGTACTTTTTCAGGTAGGCTTCCTGCTCTCTCTTGATGTTTTCTTTCTTGGGATAGTGCAAAATGACGTTCAAACCGTCAGAGGTGCTGAATCCTTCCTTGTCGATGGGGCCACTGCCTGCGCCACCTGTGTTGGTTCCCGTCTTGTCGAAAGCCCAAATATAACCACCAGTTACTTCGTCGCCGCTAATATCGGTTTCTTTGAGCTTGCTAACATTTACGCGGTATTTGTCACGTTTGATTTTTTCGAGAAGCACATAGACACCGCGATAGACCCCGTTGATGTACAGGTCGAAATGCTTGCTGCGCGGGCTGTAATGGCCGGCTTGCCTAAAGAGCCAGTGTGCAAGTGCGTTACGTATCAAGCTCTTGTCAACATACGGACCGTGGAAAACCCAGTCGTCGGAAGGAGGCAACCCGAACAGGCTTACATCCTTGCCTTCACCCTTTTCGTCACGGACTTCCACGCCGTACCCAGGCTTGGGGAACAAAGCCGAGGATTGTCCACGGACTTTGATACCAATATCGTAACGGGTTCCTTTGGCACTATCAGCCACATTGTTTGTCTTTCCGTCCAGTACTTTCATTGTGGCCGGAATTTTTTCTGTGACTTTGCTGTCTAGGCATTTGCCTTTAGTGTCAACGAAAACAATAGGCAAATCATATGTCTGTGCGTATGCCGAACCTATGATGCAACCCGCTAAGGTAGCTGCCTTAATCAACCTATTCATAAATGAATCCTCCAACAATCACGTTAAATCTATATGTATATGTGGAGAATGTTTTGTTAATTTTGCTTTATATGTTGTAAAGTGTTGTTATTTGTTCTACGCTTTTTTTTCGGGAAGAAAAGTTCCGCGAAACCAAATGATTGTTATATGCATCCAAAAAGATGTATTATAAGGCAAAAAATGATGATTTTTTGTAGATTGAAAAAGACTTCTGGATAGAAGGAGGTTTTATGAAACGTTTAATTCCATTGCTCATTGCGGTAATCGCGTTCCCTCTGATGGCAAATGCCCAATCCCGCTACACGCCAGCGGAACTGGACACACTTGTGGCGACGATTGCGCTTTACCCGGATCCGCTTTTG
Organism: Fibrobacter succinogenes; assembly: GCA_902762795.1. Lineage (GTDB taxonomy): Bacteria > Fibrobacterota > Fibrobacteria > Fibrobacterales > Fibrobacteraceae > Fibrobacter > Fibrobacter succinogenes_E. Next base: position 1,727 of record CACWPM010000033.1, read on the forward strand.
GTGCATGTTTTGAATGCGACGATGCATGGTGATGACATTCCGAGCGCATCCGCTTTTGCCAAGGCCCATCGGAACTTGAAGGGGGATGACCTTGCGAAATCCATTGAAGATGCGGAATTGGGTTATGACGAATCGGTCATAGCGTTGATTGCGTTCCCCGATGTCTTGGAAAAGCTCGCGAAGTATGCTACGTGGTCGAATCAGCTTGGCGAAGCCGTCGAAATGCAGAAGGCTGACGTGATGGATGCGGTGCAGCGCATGCGCAAAGTTGCACAAAAAAATGGTTATTTGAAGAGTGACGACAAGGTTTCTGTGACTGTTGGTGAAAATGTGGCCATAAAACCAGTTCGTGAAGAATATGTTTATGTCCCGGAATATGACCCGCGTGTGGTTTATTATGTTGTTTCGGATGGCCGTTTTCATATTCGTTATGTGGACGGAGTTTGGACTGGGGCTGGTCTTGTTTATTGGGGCTGGGATCCGTTTGAATATGACTGGGTACATCGCCGTTTGCACTACCGCCATCCGCACCGTTATGCGCCTCCTCCGCGCCACCGTTTGAGGTCTCCGCATAGGCGCTATGGCAATCCGCCGCCCCCGCCGCCACGGAATATGAATAAACGTCCTGCTCCTCCGCCTCCGCAGTCTGGAGCTTGGCGGTCCTTGTCTCCATCGTCAATGCCTCCTTCTGACTCTTGGCGTAAATCGGAGCCCCCATCACCGAGGTCTTTGAACAAACGTCAGGATGTTGCGCCGCCACCTTCGAATTACAAGAGGCCGGCGCCACCTCCTCCGCAGGCTTCGAATTCAAGTGATGACGAAAACCGGGATTCGCGTAGAGCGGAACGCCATCATGGCTCGCACAATGCGCCACCGCCGCCATCGCATCGGAGACACTGAAATATCTACCCGCGTTTCCTCACGACGCAGCATATCGGGCATTCTTCATCGCGGTGACCGCGGGCTTTGCAATAGTTGCGTCCAAAATAAATGATTTGCAAATGACGCTTTTCCCATTCGCTTTCGGGAAAAGCTTTTTTAATATCTGTTTCTGTTTTTTCAACGCTGCTGCCGTCGCTTATTCCCCAGCGTTCGGCTAATCGGTGGATGTGTGTGTCGACTGGAAATGCCGGGAGCTTGAAAATATGACTCATGATGACGCTTGCCGTTTTGTGGCCGACTCCGGGGAGGCTTTCTAGTTCTTCGAACGTGTGTGGAACCACGCCTTTAAACTTTTCGACAAGCGCTTGTGAAAGCTTGAATATGTTTATGCTTTTGGTGTTAAAAAATCCGCATGGCTTGATTATCTCGGCAATGCGGTCCACACCGAGCTTAATCATCTTGGTTGGAGTGTCGGCTTCTTTAAAGAGGACAGCGGTTACTTGATTGACGCGGATATCAGTGCATTGAGCGCTCAAAACGACTGCAATGAGGAGCGTAAAAGGGCTTGTGTAGTCGAGGGGAATAGGCGGATTCGGGTAGAGTTCGTCCAGCTTATCGCCGATGAATTTGATTTTCGCAGCTCTGTTCATAATAGCTCACTGAAGGTTATAGGTTTTAGGATATTTTTACACGATTTGTGAGCTTGAAAGGTGCGGCTTTGCCGCGATTTTATCCTACAACCTAATCCCTAAAACCTGTTACCTGCTAGATATCGCGCGTGAAGTCCTGCTGCATGTTGAAGCTTGGCATGTCGTCGTGCGGGTGGCCTACTTGGACGGCCGGCACGCCTGCGTACGTCGTGTGTGCGGGTACATCGTGGAGTACCACGGCACCAGCGCCAATCTTGGCTCCGTCGCCAATGTGGATGTTGCCAAGCAACTGCGCATGTGCTCCGAGCATAACGCCATTTCCGACTTTTGGGTGACGGTCACCGATTTCGTTGCCGGTACCACCCAAAGTTACGCCGTGCAAAAAGCTCACGTTGTTCCCGACGGTCGCTGTTTCACCGATGACAATGTTCGTGGCATGGTCAATAAGGAGCCCGTGGCCGATTTTTGCCGCCGGATGAAAATCCATGCCGAACTTGCGGCTGATGATATTCTGGAGCATCTTGGCAGGAAAATGCCTGTTTTCTTCCCACAGGGCGTGGGCTACGCGGAAGGCCTGGAGTCCTTGATAGCCTTTAAAAAGCAGTAAAGGTTCCAAATAGCTTGTACAGGCTGGATCGCGGAGGACTGTGGCGCGTAAGTCCTTTGTTGCTGAAATGAGTAAGTTCGGGTACTTCTCATACATGGCGCTGAAGATTTTTTCGAGTTCCACGCGGTCGATGACTTCCCCGGCAAGCTGGCATGCGAGTGTTACACAGAGCATATCCGCAAAGTTCTTGCGGTTGAGGACTTGCTCTTCGAGCATCAACTTGGAAAGGGGCTCGCTATCGACAAGCTCTTGGGCTTCCTTGCGGAGGATTTGTTCCATTTCTTCTGGTGCCATGATGGCGCCAAATATAGTAAATATCGAAAGACTTGCTTTGGAGTTGTTTTTGTTATTCTACACTTAAAACTTCGAGTTCATTGCCTTGTACCTTGAATTTTACCTCGTATTTTGCAAAAGAAAGCCCGTAAACGCGTTCGGGGTCGTTCTGATAAGCAGGGCGCGGGTCCTGTTCCAAGACTTCGATAAGTGCGGTGCTTTTTTCTTTATTTAATTTGTTTAGTATGTCGGGATTTTTGATGTGAAGTTTGTTTTGCCTAACCGCATCGGCAAATCCGCCGAAAGCTTCGGGATGTGCATCCGTGTAGGGAAGGTACGGCTTTATGTCGATAATCGGGGTGCCATTCATGAGATCGGCTCCGCTTACGATAATCTCGGGACCTTCGGGCGAGTCGAGGTTGATGTTTTCGATTTTCACGCAAGAAAGCGCTACTGGATTGGGACGGAAACTGGAGCGCGTTGCAAAGACTCCAAGACGTTTGTTCCCGCCGAGTCTTGGCGGACGGACGGTCGGACTCCATGTGCTGCGAATGTTCTCCGAGAAAATCCACATAATCCACAAATGACTAAAGCCCTCGAGACCGCGCAAAGCATCGGCATTGCGGAATTCCGGCTCAAAGCGAATGGTCGCACGCAGGTTCTGCACAAGCCCGCTCTGTCGCGGAATGCCAAACTTTTCGCGAAAGTCGCTCTTGATTCGTGCGATGATTTTAAACGTGATTTCTTGCATCGGGAATTGCCATACTTTAAATTCTTTGTCACGCCCGCCCGTCATATTTTTCATTTCTAATATTTGACGTGCGTCACCTTTATAACATAGCAAAAATGAAAGGCTAGAGCTTTAAAGCGTTCGCTTTGGACTCTAGCCTTTTTAAGTGTGGGGATTGATGATTTATTGAAACTTTGATTACTTAATGGCGATAGCCTTTTTCAAGAGCAACTTGCCGCTTGCGTCAACGACCTTGGCGATGTAATTGCCGACGGGGAGCTTTTTGAGGCTTACGCTTCTGTTGCCATTTACATTTGTGCTGAGGAGAGTCTTGCCGTTCACGGTTATAATTTCAAGTTTGCTTTCGCTTGTGACGTAGACTTGCAAATTCCTGTTCTGCAATGCAAGTGTTGCCTTGCCCGGGCCCATCGTGACGGTGCTCATGCCCAAGGTTGGGTCGGTCGGGATGACTATGTCAACGAACTTCGTACCTTCCGGTGCGCCCACGATGAGACCGCGACCGACCGTGCTCATGTAGACAACGCCGAAGTTGTTCATGTCGCCCTGCACAAAGTTCCCGTTACCCGGACCGCCGTACTGGTGGGCGTCATCGTTCACGCGTTCGAAAGTCTTGCACTTGTCTGTACTGCGATAGATGCCAATCGGGTCGCCAGATTTTGCTGCACCCCAGATGAAAATCGTTTCGTAATCGGAGCCTTCTTTTGCCTTGCCAATACCGACGGAAATTGCGGTGCTTGCTCCTTCGCAGCGGTTCCATGACTTGCCACCGTCTTCAGTGTAGGCGAGGCCGTATTCGGTGAATCCCTTCGGCTGCCAGACTTGAGCTTGGTCCATTGGAACCCACACGTGGCCTTCCTTCTTCGGAACGGTGCGGATGAGGCCTGCGCCGTTGTAGTATTCGCCTGCCTGTTCGTTTTGCAAACGAGCTTCTTGTGCGGTGAATGTTTTTGCGGCGTCATTGGATTTGTAGAGCGTTCCCATGGCGTTCATCACGTAGAACGTCTTCGGGTCCATCGGGTCAGCGACAATGCGGGCGTACTGAGTCTGCGTGCCGGTTTCGACTGCTGTCCAGGTGGCGCCATTGTCATCGGAACGATAGACCGTTGCGCTTTGGTCGGGGCGATGGAGCATCACTTTGCCGTCTGCGGAGAGGACCACGAGTCCCTTGCCGCCCTTGAGTTCCGTTTTAACAGAATCCCAAGTTTGTCCCAAATCGTCGGAGCGGTACATGACGTTGAAGTTCTTGGATTCGTAGGTGTAGTACTTGGTGATAACGCCAGTGCGGAGGAGCGTGCCCGAAAGCGGAGCGTAAGCCATGCTTTCGGTGGTTCCGATAATCGGTGTGTGGCGCGGAGAACTCTTCTTGATGTCGGTATAGACGGCGCCGTCATAGTCGCCAATGGCTGTGACGAGCGGGCCGCTAGGAATGCTTACCACGTCGAGCGGGACCGTTTCTTCGATGCCCACGGACTGGAATTTCCAAACAGGAACCTTGGCAGTGATGTCGTCGGTCTGGAAAATGCCGTTGCCGCTTGTTACCCAGACTTTCTTGTTGTTGAACGGATCGAATTCGATGGAGCCAGCCCAGTGAATGGCGTTGCCGTGGATCCACTTGTTGCCGTTTTCGTCCATGTTTACGCCATCGCCGTAGTGCTGACCGTGTGTCCAGTTTTCGCCGCCGTCGGTCGAAACGTAAATGCGGTCGCCGTAATTGTCGGTGCTGTCTTTGAAGAAATGGCGTCCGGTATATTGACCGAGTGTGGAAACCACGATGTGCTTGGAATCCTTCGGGTCTATAGCGATGCCGCCGTAAGAACATTCGTTCTTTTCGTGGGCGATGGTGCCGTCTTCTTTTTCGTTGTCGTCAAACGGGGTGATGTCTGTCCAAGTGCCTGCGGCGATGTTGTACTTGAAAACGCCACCGCGGGAAATGTTGTGCGGGCCCGGGCCGTCTGCGAATGTCACGTACATGTTGCCATCTACAATCTTTGCGCGATGCGGCATGAGGCCGTTCGGTGCGCCCTGGATGACTTCCCAAGTGGCACCGCCGTCATGGCTGACCTGCAAGTTGTCCTTCGTTTCGGAAATGCCGATGTAAATCGTGGCAGTGCTGCCGTCCGCGAGCTTGCCCTGAGCCGGGTCGAACATCACGAAACTCACGCCGTTCACGCCGTTGAGGCTGCTTTCCGTTGCGCTGGACAGAGCGACTTTGTAAAGGCTTGTCCAGGTCTTGCCGGAGTCCGTGCTCTTGTAAACGCCCTTCGTGCGGCTGCCGCAAAGGACGATGTTAGGCTTGTTCGGGTCCACGGCGAGCTTTTCGCCGGTCTGTCGGCCCATGCCGTTGCCGTGGGCGAGCATTTCCACATAGCTCGTGTCCCAAGTGGCGCCCATGTCGGAGGATCGCAAAACAGCGGTGCGGCCCTTGCTAAAATAGCCTGTTCCGCCGAGCACGTAAATCTTTTTCGGGTCTTGCGGATCAAGCGCAAAAGCTTCGGTGCCGTAAAGGCCCACATCGTTTTGGCTGATCCAGTCCATCAACGGGATCCAGCGGCTGCTGGTTGCATTCCAGCGGTAAATGCCGCCCACGTCGGTACGCGCATAAATGAGCCCTTCTACAGTCGGGCTTGGCATAATGGCGCTCACGAATCCGCCTCCATCGAAGCGGACGTTGCCCCATTCGTACTTTTCTGCACTTACGCTCGTGGCGAGCGCAGTCAAGGCGGCAATGCCGATGATTGAAATTTTACCAAACATATTGTCTCCGTTAAATTTTTGAGAACAATTAAACCCATACATCTATAGTAAATATATATTATAATTCACAAAAAGTTTCTTAATTAAATCTTAAAAGTGATGATTTTTTTTGAGAACGTGTGAAGCCAGACTTTTTGATTTCTTTACTATTGGTTGTCGTCGATATTTAAAAAAGGCCCGCGCAGAGGCGGACCGTTTGGTGAAAAATTTTTAAGCTGTAATCTCGTTGTGCTTGGTTCTTGCTTTTATTCGATGCCCCTTCCTAAACCTTTAAACGGAATGTATCGGATTTGGTTTTTGTCATCGATGATGATGGCGACACCGGTAAGGAAGTTTGGCCAATTTCTTGAGGCCGGGTCATGGAACCTGTAGTTCACTGTTCCGTTGGAAGCGAATACGGTGAAGGGGAGCACGAAATCGTCATGAGTGCAGACCATGCGGTACTTGTTCTTCATTGAAGCGTAACTTGGTGCGAAATCATTTTGGACGATTTCGATGGATTTTTCTTGAAGGTCATAGAATGCGTCAGCGTATTGTTTATCATAGGCCCATGCTGAAACGAGCGTACGGAAGTTCCCGCTGGAATCCTCGTAGGCCTTGAAGAGGTCTTTGTCCTTCTTGAACCAACTGATGGTGTAGATGCTGACGGTGTCGTGCTGGAAACTCTGCTGCCCACGGCCGATGGCGATGTTCTGGCAGGTCTGTTCCGTGCGGAGGTATGGTGTGTGCGTAAATACGAATTCTTCGGGGCTGATGAGCTTTTTGCCGACTGCTCGCGCTTGTCTCACTCCGTCAGAGGGTTGTCCTCCGACGGAATCGGGTTCATTTTCCCAATAGGTGATGGGCGCGCTTTTGGAATCATCGTTCATGTCGCGTTCGGCATGGCGGATGATGAACACGGCTTTTTCGTTACAGCGAACGCTCTTGAAAGCATCTCCAATGTCGGCAAGCCCGACGGAATCAACGCTGACTGTCGCGACAGGCGTTTCGACGCAGTTCGGGTCGGATGGAGTGGCTGAAGAACTGGACAATGGCGGAGGCAATAAAGTTTCAGAAGAGCTGGACTGTTCCGGTGCGTTTTCTGAGCTGGAGCTTTGCTGCGACTGCTGCGAGTCGGACGAAGTTGTTGTCACTTCGGAACTTGAAGATTGACCTAGATCGATAGGCTGTTCGCTAGATGAACTCGTTGCGGATGTATTGCTGAATGGGGTTGTCGCGTTGTCGTCACCGCAGGCTCCTAAAAGAGTGGCTGAAAGGAGCGCGCTGGCAAAAGCTAAAGAAAAACGTGAAATTTTATGCATTTCGAAAAGATCCTTGTTTAATCTCTCTAAATTTATTTTCGTAGTCCTTTTTCTTCAAGTAAATTTTTCAAAAACGCTTTAAAAAGCCTTTTGGGGGAAGTTCTGGGGACCAAATTGCGTTCAAAAATGTGGGGGCGGCATATAAGATGTGTATTTGTTTATTTTTTATATGTCTCCTAAATAAAGTATTTATATGTAAATGCTTTTGGTGCATATAAAAAGAACACTATGGCTGCTTTTATATGCTAGAAGGACAATTTTTTTTATGGCTAGTTGGTGAAGGTATTTTAGGCCCTCGCTTCGACGGGTGAACTTGAATTGTAGTTGATTTCGTTCCGGCGTTTGAGTTCCTTGTTGAGTGGCCAGTAAATCAGTGCAAAAACGATGTACCCGATGAAAAGAACGATCCAGTGGTTAAGTCCAAAGCCAATCTCTACATAGCGCATCGTTATGAACATGAACGGGGCTGCAATCAAAAATAAAGGGAGCTGCCTGCATTGGTCCCCGAGCGAGTAGCGGCTCTCGTAGCTCACGATGGAGTTCATCATCGGGAAGCTGGTGCAAAAACCGCCCATAAGTCGCTTGATGAACATGAGCCCGGAAACGACGCCTGCGATGGCGGGCGCCTTGATGTAAACTGGGAGCGGTGTTTTGTAACGCACGCCGGACTTGTATTTTTGCTTTTGGAAAAATAGGACGCCAATGATGAAGTCAAAAACGCAAGCCCCGATAAAGTAAGCTTCGCCTTGGGGAATGCGCGTGTGCAAAAACGTGCCGAGGCAAACAAAAAAAGTGAGTCCCGCGATGATGGAGAGTACGATGGGTACCTTTACCTTGTAATGGAGAATCCTGACTATATGTACATATAACATGCACATGAATCCGGAAACGGCGTTTTCGGTTCCCATCGGGAGTCCGACTGCGATGTAGGCGAATCCGCAAGGGATGGGAATTGTGGCCGTGACCGCCTTGAGCTGGGGATCCTTCAAATAGGCGCTCAAAGTTCCGAGGGTGGTGACCATAAATATGAGCAACCAGTCGTAACCCGAGAAATGAAAATTTAAAGTTTCAAACATTGTGAAAAAAAATAGAAAAGTAAGTGCGCATCTTGCCGTTTGCATTATAAATTTATCATGGGGATTTATCCAAGCGGATAAAGCCTAATAAGCGAGGTAGTATGCTCTCGATTCCATCTTATTGGTATTTTATCCCGGTTGCGTCGTTGTTTGCTCTGGGAATGGCTCTGTTTTTCTATCGCTTCATGAAGCGCATGCCGGAAGGCAATGATAAGATGAAGGCGATTGCGCATTATGTACGCGTGGGGGCGTATGCTTACCTCAAACGGCAGTACAGGACAATTTCAGTGGTGTTTGCCGTCCTTTTCCTCATATTCGTTATTCTTGCCGTTCTTGGAATCCAAAATCCGTTTGTGCCGATTGCGTTTTTGACGGGTGGCTTCTTTAGTGGACTTTGCGGTTTCCTCGGCATGAAAACCGCGACGTATGCAAGCTCGCGCACTGCAAACGGGGCTATTTCAAGTTTGAACCGCGGTCTGGTCATCGCTTTTAGGAGCGGGGCCGTGATGGGGCTTATTGTCGTTGGCTTTGGCCTGCTCGATATATCCGCATGGTTCTTGTTGCTCAATTACATTTACGACAACAATGTGTGGAATTTTGGTGCGGATATTGCCTCGAAACTTTCCCTTGGTTCGTGGAGTACGGACTTGGTGAATAACGCCGAATGGGCTCATGCGAAGATGGTGGAAATTACGACGACCATGCTCACGTTCGGGATGGGTGCGTCCTTGCAGGCGCTTTTTGCCCGCGTGGGTGGTGGCATTTATACGAAAGCTGCCGATGTCGGTGCTGATCTTGTGGGTAAAGTCGAGGCGGGAATCCCTGAAGATGATCCGCGTAATCCAGCGACGATTGCCGATAACGTTGGCGACAATGTAGGTGACGTGGCCGGCATGGGTGCTGACCTTTATGAATCTTATTGCGGATCGATCCTTTCGACGGCGGCTCTTGGGGCGGCACTCCCGTTTGGCGGGATGAAGCTCGTGATTGCGCCTATGGTTGTTGCTGCTATCGGAATTATCCTTTCTGTTGTTGGAATTTTTGCGGTACGTACACGTGAAGATGCTTCGACGAAATCGCTTTTGCGTACGCTGTTGGCGGGTACGTTGGGTTCGTCTGTACTAATTCTTGTTGCGCTCCTTGTACTTGTCAAGTTGGACTTTATCTCGATGGGAATTTTCGGTTCAGTGCTTTCGGGACTTGCTGCGGGGATTCTTATCGGGCAGTTTACGGAATACTATACCTCCGATGCATACAAGCCGACTCGAGGGATTGCGGGGCAGGCTAAGCTCGGGGCGGCAACGACGATTATTGACGGAATCTCTGTGGGAATGTTCTCGACGGGACTTCCTGTGGTGACGATTGTCATTGGCATCGTGGCTGCTTTTGGCTGTGCAGGTGGTTTTGAAAATATGGCAATGGGGCTTTATGGAGTTGGTTTTGCTGCTGTGGGCATGTTGAGCACGCTCGGTATCACGCTTGCAACGGACGCTTTTGGACCGATTGCAGACAACGCGGGCGGTAACGCCGAAATGGCGGGCCTTGCTCCTGAAGTGCGCCAACGCACCGATGAACTCGATATGCTCGGGAATACAACGGCTGCGACAGGCAAGGGCTTTGCGATTGGTTCTGCCGCACTTACGGCGATGGCGCTTCTCGCTTCTTATGTTGAAGAAGTGAAAATTTGGCTTGGACATTTGGCGGCGTCTGCCGAAGGCGTGTGGAAGGTTGGCTCTGTCGCTTTCGCGAACGGAGCGAATGATTTGATGACTGCTCTTTCGGGCGTTGCAGGTGTGAAGTTCCTCGATGGAGGAACGCGTGCGATTGCTGAAAATGGCGACCTCATCGGTATGGTTGCAAATAAGGTAAATTATGCAGACTTTATGCATATCTATAGTCTCAACTTGATGAACCCCATGCTTTTAGGAGGGCTCTTTATCGGGGCGATGATGACGTTCGTGTTCTGTGCGCTGACCATCAAGGCGGTGGGGCGTGCTGCAAGTGCGATGGTTGAAGAAGTCCGTCGCCAGTTCCATGAGATTCCTGGAATCATGGATGGCACGGGAGAACCGGATTACGCTCGTTGCGTGGAAATCTCGACGACGGGAGCTCAGCATGAGATGATTTTGCCATCGGTTCTTGCTGTTGTCGTGCCTGTGGTTGTGGGGCTTACGATGGGTGTCGCTGGCGTGTTCGGGCTTTTGGCGGGCGGGCTTGCATGCGGGTTTGCGCTTGCGACGATGCTTAACAATGCGGGGGGCGCCTGGGATAATGCAAAGAAGTTTGTTGAAAAAGGAAATTACGGTGGCAAGGGGTCGGATACGCACAAGTCTGCCGTCGTGGGCGATACTGTGGGCGATCCGTTTAAGGATACTGCTGGACCTTCGCTTAATATCTTGATTAAACTCATGACCATGGTAAGTGTTGTTTTTGCAGGTGTTATTGTTCGTTTTGGGAATATGTTCTTCTAATGGTCGTTGACCGTAAATTTCCCGTTATTATATTTGAAATATAAAAGGAAAGGGCTTGGCAAATTTTCGGTGTCATCCTGAGCACTTCGATTCCGCTCAGGGTAAACTCCGCAACGTAGTTGCGAAGTCGAAGGATTTAGTCCAGTTTTTTTATAAGTCTATTTCTTTGCTCGGCGGAGCTTGTCGCCTGTGGCGACGACGGCAGCGATTTCGCGACAAAGCCTTCGGGTGATTCGTCTTCTTCGGTCAAGTCCAGCAGTTCGGCGAAGTTGTCTGGTTCTGAAGATAAAAAGAATCAGTGTAATGTCGAAAAAGACAAGAACTGCATTAAGGATGACCGTGACGGTCAGAGCTACAGGACGGTGAAGATTGGCAATCAAGTATGGATGGCGGAGAACCTGAACTATGCATACACAGGCGTTCCCTATAGCTCTTACTTTGGTGTCTGCAACTCCGATTCAACAAGCTGGTGCTACGATGATGCTTCAAAAAATTGCTCCGAGTATGGTCGCTTATATACTTGGGCGGCAGCCATGGACAGCGTAGGCTCCTGGAGTACGAGCGGCAAGGGTTGTGGTTATGGCTTGAAATGCTCGCCGACTGGCCCTGTGCGTGGTCTATGTCCCGCGGGATGGCACTTGCCTAGCAAAGCTGAATGGGAAACGCTGTTCGCTGCTGTCGGGGGCGTATCGACAGCGAGCATAAAGCTCAAGTCTACGTCCGGATGGAATAATAGTTTCAACGGCTCGGATGAATTCGGCTTCACGGCTCTTCCTGCAGGAGCTCGTTCCTACAAGACTGGGTATTATTACGAAATGGGTGAGGGGGTGTACTATTGGAGTTTTACGGAGGATTATACTGAAAAACATGCGTACACGATTTTCTTGGGCTATGATTACGAGGATGCGTCTTCGAATTACTACTATAAGAATTTCGCCTTCTCCGTCCGTTGCGTGAAGGACTAATTCCATATTTGCCCTCGATGAAAATCTTATTCACAGACCTTGACTACGTGACGGTTAGTGGCAACAACCCATTCGTGAATTACCGAGGTGATAGAGACGTTCGTGCTGGGCTAGGGATAGATTTTCTATATTCTCCCAAGAGGTTTTCTATGAAAGTTTTAGTAACGGGTGTCGGTGGCCAGCTGGGCCACGATGTGATGAATGAACTTGCAAAGCGCGGTTACGAAGGTGTCGGTAGCGATATCGCTCCTGCATATTCTGGTGTTGCCGATGGCAGTGCTGTGACCACGATGCCTTATGTTTCGATGGATATTACGAATGCCGCTGCGGTTGCGGAAACCATCAAGAGCGTGAATCCGGATGTGATTGTGCATTGTGCCGCCTGGACGGCAGTGGACCTGGCCGAAGACGAAGACAAGAAGGCGAAGGTCTTTGCGATCAACGCCGAGGGTACCGAAAACATCGCCCGTGTTGCCAAGGAAATCGATGCGAAGATGGTCTACATCAGCACGGACTACGTGTTTAATGGTCGTGGCACTTCTCCGTGGAAACCGGACTGCAAGGATTATGAACCGCTCAACGTCTATGGCGAATCCAAGCTCAAGGGCGAACTTGCCGTAAGCGGAACGCTTGAAAAATATTTCATTGTACGTATCGCTTGGGTGTTCGGTCTCAATGGCAAGAACTTTATCAAGACGATGCTGAACGTGGGGCAGTCGCACGATACGGTCCGCGTGGTTTACGACCAAATTGGTACGCCGACTTACACGCTCGACTTGAGCCGTCTCCTCGTTGATATGATCGAAACGGAAAAGTACGGTTACTATCACGCTACGAACGAAGGCGGATTTATCAGCTGGTACGAATTTACCAAGGAAATCTACAAGCAGGCCGGGCTCCCGACAAAGGTGTTGCCGGTGACGACTGCGGAATACGGACTTTCGAAGGCCGCACGTCCGTTCAATAGCCGTTTGGACAAGAGCAAGCTCGTGGAAGCTGGTTTTAAACCGCTCCCCACATGGCAAGATGCACTTGGCCGTTACCTCAAGGAAATCGGCGTAATCGCTTAAAAGGCGGCGCACTTATCGAGTGCGCGCATTCTCTTAAGAGAATCTTTCGTACAAGGCGTCTCGTTCTACCGGAACGAGGCCTTCTTTTATTATAAGGCTTTGCATGCGTTCCGGGCTCATGCCTACGGGAACCGTGGCGCCTGCGGCATGCGTAATTTTCTCTTCGATGATCGTGCCGTCCAAATCCGAAGCGCCTGCGTGGAGAGCCTTCATGGCGGTCTCTATGCCCATCTGGATCCAGTATGCCTTGATGTGCGGGAAGTTGTCCAGGAACAAACGAGAAACGGCGACTGTGCGCAGGATGTCTTCTTCGCTGGTGATGTTCGGGACGATTTGATGGAGCGCGTTGTGTTCCGGGTGATACACGAGTGGGATGAACGCGAAGAAGCCGGGCGCCTCGTCTTGCAAGTCGCGGAGCATTTTCATGTGCGCGATGCGGTCTTCAATCTTTTCGATGTGCCCGAAGAGCATTGTGGCGTTCGTCGGGATGCCGAGTTTGTGCGCGGCACGATGGACATCGAGCCATTCTTCGCCAGTTTCTTTGCCCGGGCAAATCTTGTCGCGTACACTTTGTACTAAAATCTCGGCGCCGCCGCCGGGGAGAGCGTCAAGGCCTGCGTCCTTGAGCGTTGCCATAATCTGTTCTGGAGTCTGCTTGGAAATCTTTGCGAAGTGGCAAATTTCGACAGCTGTAAAAGCTTTCAGGTTTGCCGATGGAAATTCCTTGCGGAGCTTGCGCAACATCTCGATGTAGTAATCGAAAGGATGGTCGGGATGGAGCCCGCCAACAATATGCAATTCGCGGGCGCCTTTGCTAATCGCTTCAGCGGCCTTGTCGCGGATGGTTTCGTAATTCCAGTCGTAAGCGGTCGGGCTATCTTTTTTGATGCGGCTGAACGCGCAGAATTTGCAGTGCAGCACGCACACGTTCGTGTAATTGATTTGGCGGTTGTTCACCCAGTAAACGGACTTGCCGTGGCGTGCTTCTTTTTCGGCGTTGGCGCATGCGCAAAGTTCATCGAGCGGTGCGTTCAAAAATAAATCGAGAGCTTCTTGTTCTGAAATTCGAGACATGCTACAAATATATTTATTTAAGACGAGAGACGAAAGACGAGGGACGAGAGAAAATGATTGTGATTGGTTGAGCGTTGCCTCGTCCATACAGTTTAACAACGTTTGCTATGTCCGCTTGTTTTTCGGAATCGTCGCAAAACAAAAAAAACGCAGATTTAAATCTGCGTTTTTTAGTAGCGGGGGCAGGACTTGAACGCTGCGACCTTCGGGTTATGAGCCCGACGAGCTACCAACTGCTCCACCCCGCGTCGAGGTTGTCCCATATATAGAAAAAAATAATGGTTTTGGCAAGACTAGGGTACAGAGTAAATTGCAGAATAAGCTTTTTTTATACTTTTTTCGCCTTTTTTTCAAGGAATTTCGCTAGACAAATTTTTTCAGAATATGCTTGCTCGCGTAAAAATAATCAATTCCGCTGATGATTGTAATTGTGGTAATGATGCCCATCACAACAACCGGGAACTGCTGCCAAATATTTTCAAAACCTGGAATCAACGCTCGGACCGGATCTATGGCGCCGAGCAAAATGGCGACAATGCCGATTCCTTGCAATGCCGTTTTCCATTTGCCACTGCGACGTGCGGGCATCACGAGGCCTTCGCTTGCGGCGAGCGTTCGGAGCGTTTCCACGCTGGACTCGCGGAAATAAATTAGAGCGACCATCCATACGGGGGCGTAACCAGTCGCGATAAAGCACATGAAAATCGTCATGTTCGAAATCTTGTCGCTGAACGGATCGAGATATTTGCCGAGCGTGCTGACTTCGCCCATGGCGCGGGCTAGTTTGCCGTCCAAGAAGTCTGTCAGCATGAAGCCAAGCACCATCACAAGCGCAAGCACTTTAAAGACGATGTTGTTGTTGCTGTAATCCAAATCGTTATCGTAGAAGAATACCCAGAGGAAAAACGGAGTGAGCACGATGCGGCTCATGGTGAGCTGGCTTGCAATCGAAAGCGGCTTGCGATGCGCTGGATCGCGGTAGTACCAGTAGGCGTATGCGGCGGTCGAAGCTGCAATGAGCAATATGGAAATGACCATCATAATTTGTTGGAAATTTTCCAAGTTTAGCAAGTAGACGCCCATCGTTATTGTCACGGAAAGATTAGCGAGTTTGCTCCAACGGCGTTTGCGGGGGAGCTGCTTGCCTTCGCGGAGAACACCTAGCGAGAATAGCGTGTGTGCGATGAGTCGTGCGAGAAGGACTGCACAACCGACGCCCAATATTTTTTCGGCACTTTCGTTCTGGATCAAGTCTCGGAAGAAGATGCTTGTCATCACGATGAACTGTAAAAATCCATCGATAGTGTTGAGCCAAAGTCTGTAGTACGGTTTTTCGATTTCTTGGCTCCGAAGCTGGTAGAGATTAACCCAGCCCATGATAAGAGCTATGCCGACAAAGGAGCATGCCATCGTGGTCCAGTCTTCCCAAATGAATATTATGACGCAAACAAAGACGAGTGCTCGTAAGACACTCCATATGCGCGAACGTAAGCGAACATCAGATGTGTTTTCTGGTTCTGTCATAAATTATTCTCCAACAATTGCATTGCGTGGGTTCGGACCGTTTCGGAAGACCCGCCTAACATTCTAGCAATTTCTTCAATACGTCCGTTCTTGTCGAGGTCGATAATAGACGTAAAAGTCCTACCATCAACCTCTTTCTTGCTCACGGCGAGTTGATTTTCGGCACGGCTTGCCACTTGATGCAAGTGGGTGATGGTGAGTACCTGGTGGTGCTTGCCCAAATTGCGCAAGGCTTCTCCGATGCTGTTGCCTGTTTCGCCCGAAATGCCGGAATCGACTTCATCAAAAATGAGCAATGGGACTTTGTCGAGATCTGCCATGACGCTCTTGATGGCGAGCAGCACACGGCTGAGTTCACCACCGGAAACTGCCTTCTGCAAAGATTTTTCGCCTTCGCCCGGGTTCGGGGCTAGTAAAAATTCGATGCGGTCGGCGCCGTTTGGCGTTGGTTCTTGTTCGGTGATGCTTGTAAAGAACCTGGCTTTGGGCATACCGAGGTTATGCAAAATTTCTTGTACGGCCGAATCAAAACGAAGTGCGGCTTCACGCCGCTTTTCGGTGAGGCTTGCGGCGATGCTGTATGTTTCTGCTTTGTAATTGTCGGCTTTGCGTTTGAGGTCTTCAAGGTCCGCATCGAGATTTTCGAGGCTGTCGAGTTCTTGCTTACGTTGTTCGTTCAATGCTATGAGTCCGGTGACATCGGTGCGGTACTTGCGCTTTAGCTTTTGGATAAGTGCGATTCTTGCGTTCGCGCGGTCTATTTCAACAGGACTCATGGCTTTTGAAGGACGTAACCTTTGCAAGTCTTTGCATATTCCTTCGAATGGGTCGGCGACCTCGAGAAGCGCATTCAAGTCTTCTTCGTAGTGAGGAATTTTTTGTGCGAGACTACGTAATTTGTACTGAAGATTTTGAACTTGTTCGAGAATGCCGTTGTCGCAACCAATCAGTCCTTGAATTTCGTTCAGCAGATTATGCTCCGCTTCGCTCTTGCTTGCAATATTAACTTTTTCTTCAAGTTCTTCTTCTTCTCCATCGCGAAGAGCTGCTTTTGAAAGTTCATCGTACTGGAACTTCAAAAACTCTTTTTGCTGTGCAAGGTCTTTGGCGTGCGCTTCTGTCTTTTGAATTTCGGCGAGAACGTTGTTCCAAGCGTTGTAACTTTTTGAATAGTTTGTCAGTAGCTCGCTGTTGTCCGCGTATTCGTCGAGCATCTTTGCATGCGTGCGGATGTCGCGCAATAACAGTTGTTCGCTCTGTCCGTGCATCTGGATAAGCGCTTCTCCAAGTTCCTGCAAATCCGAGAGACTTACGACGGCTCCGTTCACGCGGGCGCGTCCTTTCCCGTTTTCGAGAATTTCGCGGCGGATGATGAGTTCGTCATCGTCGTCGAGTTCCAGCTTTGCAAGAATTTGTTTGACTTCGGGTTTGTCCTTGATATCGAATGTTCCTTCGATAACGGCTTTTTCTTCGCCGGTGCGGACCATCGAGGCTTGCGATTTGTCGCCGCAGACCATGCGTAGCGCTTTCATAAGAACGGATTTGCCGGCACCTGTTTCACCCGTAATAGCTGTAAACCCCCCGTGGAAGGGGACCTGAGCTTCGGCAATGAGAGTGAAGTTGTTTATTGTAAGCTGCTTTAACATGTTGTATAAGTTAAAAATAAATAATATCAGCTATGGGGTATGGGGTCGCTCGTAAACTCGCTTTGAGGTCGCTTCGCTTTGGGGTATGCTTTTGCCCATAGCCCAAAGGGAGCCGAAGGCGACCGAGCCCATACCTGAAAACCTAATACCTACTTCTCAAATTCAATAATACTTCTATATATCGGACGGCCTTCTTTCTTGTACTTGCGTTCGAACCCGGTCATGATTCCTTCGGTGGGTTCTGCTGTGTTGCGGATGAGGACCTTGCAAGTCGGGAATGCATCGAATGTTTCGAGCGCAATTTCGTTATATTCCTTGTGGTCGGTGCCCCAGTAGAAAATACGCTTGCCCGGTTTTAAGCATCGTGCGACTTCTGCAAGAAAATCTGGACGGAGCAAGCGGTTCTTGTGATGGCGTTCCTTGGGCCACGGGTCCGGGAAGTACATGTGGAATGCGTCCACGGTGTTGTCTTTCACGGCATCGCGCAAGAAGTAGAACACATCCCCGCGTAACATGGCTGCGTTGCCTTGCGCCACGATTCCGCGTTTTTCCATGCGTTCGTGTGCAAATGCGGCCCACGTGTAATCCCATTCGCTACCCATGATAAAGTAATCCGGGTGCTTCTCGGCGTAATCGGTCATGAAGTTGCCCTTGCCACTTCCGATTTCCACTTCGATGTGTCCGTTTTCGTTCGGGAACATGTCTTTCCAGGTGAAGTCGAGCTTGTGCGGCAAACCGTCCGGCGTCTTGATGGGCTTGCGGTTGCCATTTGTGCGGAACACGTAATGCCACAACGCTTTCATTTGCGGGTCTTGGCTCAAGTCTCGATAAAACTCAGGAATAACGACTTCCTTCGGAGCCTTTTCTTCTTCTAATACTTCGTTATTGATTTCTTCTGCCATGTTGTTGTTTCCAAGGTATCAGGTAATAGGAGTTAGGTATTAGGTTTTTATAATCGCGGCTAAGGTTGGTGTGCGTGTCGAACCATGCTGCCTGACTGACCTGAATTCTATAGCCTATTTAAAGTTCAACTGTTTTTTGTTTTTAAACTCTTTCCTCTTTGTACTATTGCCTTGCGTTTATTCTTCTTTTGTTTTACTTTACTGGATCCATACAATTCAAATTTTGCAATGTATGGATTCCCTCCTTCGCTACGCTCAGTCGAGAATGACTCTCATTTCTAGAATCTCTAGTAACTAAGCTCTAAGTTCTGCCAACTTCCTACTTTCTACCGCCTACTGTCTACTAAATAAACGCTACAACTTTCTCCTTAAACTTGTCTGGTATGCCCTTGTCCAACGCTTCGCGGATATGTCTATCGGAATACTTCATCGAAAAATGGCTCAAGATGATTTTTTCGCACTTGATTTCATCGTCAAGCTCATTGAGTGCGTTGACGATATCTTTCAAATGGCTGTGGCCCTTCTTCTTGCTCATGGCTTCCTCGCCATCGTCGAGGAATGTGCATTCCGTAATCAGCACTTTCGATTGGAAAACGCGGCTGTTGTCGAGCAAACTTTCGCCAAGGCAATCGCCCATAAAGCTCACGAGCGGCTCGTAAACTTCACGTGTGATTTCGACCCCGTTCTTGCGGAGTTCGATAATTTCGGCGGGCGTCTTTCCGAGGAATTCGTCCTTGAGTTTTTTCTTGTAAAAGTATAGCGTGCCGCCCATCGCAGGGATGGAATGCTTGACTTCGAACGCTTCGAGCGCAAGATCCTTGCGGTATCTTAAAAATTGCAATTCACCCGCGGAGACGGGTTCAATATCCGGGTAGCGGAATTTTGCTTCTCCAACGCCTTCGAATAAAGCTTCTGCCTTGATCCATGCTTTCGCATTTTCGCTTGCGCATTCGGGCATGTAATAAACGCTGTCGCGTTCGACCCCCATCATCTTGCGCAGACTGTGGTGACGCATCAAGCAGCGTGCGTGGTCTCCATGCGCATGCGTCAGGAATACGTGGTTCAGGGGAATTGCCGAAAGCGGGCATTCACCCATGTCTATGCAGAAATCTAGCTCTGGAATTTGAATGTACGTCGCGAGCCCGGATATCGAAAATCCGGAAATGGGCGAACAAGGCGTATCGACGTGGATTTGCCGCAGAGCGTTGTGTATGTACTTGTTTTCGTTCACTTTTTTACCGCCGATAAATTTAGCAAAAAAGAAAATCGAAAAAATGACATTAAAAAAAGCAGCCCATTGCGAGCTGCTCAAAAAAATGTATGTCTCGTTCTTACTTGCTCGAAACAATCCTGTCGAATTCCGTGCACGACATGGTTTCGATGTTTACGCCCATAGCCTTGCTGCGGGTTCTATCGTTACCCTTTTTTTCGGGAATGCGGAAACAAAAGTCGTACTTGTTTCCTTTGTCTGTCGGAATTCCCATCTTGAAAATGCGGAGGCGTTCGTAACCGGCCTTTGTGATTTCGTGATAATCGTAAGAGTTCTTGATGCGTTCGAGGCGCTTTTCCTGGCTGAATTCTAGCTCGTTTGTAATTGGCCCGTTGAGGTTGATTGGCAAGGAGTTCTGGAAACGGAGCTCAAGTTTACCGTTCGTCTTGACGATCGATGTTTCTGCCGGCTTGATCAAGTAGCGCTGTTGAGGTATGTTTTTATAGGCGATGTTGTGACGGCTTGCCTTGCGGACTCCGCAGACTTCGCGCATGTCAGGGTTTGCGACAAAGTCGATATCGCGGCAAATTGGCGGAAGGTCGGTTGGAATCTCGAGATCTTCACCGTTTTGGGCGGACGAACCGGCACAACCGGCTAAGAATGAAAACGCAAGGAGGCAGGATGACAACAAAAATTTATTCTTCATGTCATCAAATATAAGATTATTATACATCAAAGAGAAGTTTTTTTTGTACTTTAATTAGTTTAGCGTAATTTTCTGCACAAATTGACATTTTTGTAAAAATCTGTTAACTATTTTGCCCGATAGAGGCCTTTTACCCTTTGGACTTTGAAAAAATATTCTATCTTTGGCGTTGAAAATGAGATTGGGGTCAAAATGAAAATCTACAGCTGGAACGTCAACGGTATTCGTTCCGTACTGAAAAAAGGCTTTGAAGATTGGTTCACTGCGACCGATCCCGATGTGCTTTGCCTTCAGGAAGTCCGTGCCGAAAAAAGCCAGGTTGCTGAAGTCGCAAGCCGCGAAGGCTACTATACTTACTGGAATGCGTGCAAGCGCAAGAAGGGTTATAGTGGTGTAGCCGTCTATTCCAAGATTGAACCCGATGCGGTCAATTACGGTTTTGATATTGAAGAATTTGATGTGGAAGGGCGCGTGTTGCAGCTCGTGTTTCCGGATTGGGTGCTTAACAGTATTTATTTCCCGAACGGTGGCCAGGGGGATGACCGCCTGGATTATAAGCTCCGCTTTTACGATGCGTTTCTTGAAAATTCCAAGCAGTGGTTGCGCGATGGCAAGCATGTGGTGACCGTAGGCGACTACAATACCTGCCATAAGGAAATTGACATTGCCCGTCCCAAGGAAAACGAGAACGTAAGTGGCTTTTTGCCGATTGAACGTGCCTGGATGGACAAGTATGTCGAGGATGGCTTTGTCGATACGTTCCGCAAGTTGCACCCCGATACCCGTGATGCTTATTCCTGGTGGTCGAACCGCTTTGGCGCCCGTGAACGGAATGTCGGCTGGCGCCTGGATTACGGCTTTGTCGATGCGGCTCTCGTGCCGAACGTGGTCAGTTCCGAAATTTTGAGCGATGTAAAAGGATCGGACCATTGTCCGATTTGTCTGGAACTTGAACCTCCGTTTGCTCCACTCCCTATTAAAAAATCGGACGACATTTAGCGGATTCGCTAACGATTTTGAGGAGTTTCGCTTCGGCGAGGCTCCTTTTTGCGATTTTAGGGCTATTTGTTTCTAAAAATTAATGATAATAATTGTCAACTGAAAAATTTTGGATAATTTCGTGAAAAAACTTGTCAAAAAAATTTTTTTATGTTATATTGCGCATATCATTAGATTAAAAAGGAGATATCTATGTTTAAGAAAATTATTTTGGCTGCTCTTGTTGTAGCAAGTGCTGTCTATGCCCAAATTAATGTCGGTGGCCGTGCCGCTGTCAACTTTGGAACTCTTTGGGGAGAAAAAAACGAAATCGATTGGGGCTTAGGCTTCAATGCTGGTGTTAATGCCAAGATTGGCATCAATGAAAAGTTGTCTTTTATTCCGGGATTGGAAATCGATCTTCGCAGAGTTTCTGGTGAAGGATACGATTATGATTCCTATACGCCGATCAAGGTTGATATAACCATGGCTATGTGGTATTTGGATGTCCCTCTCGCTCTTCGTTATAGCGTCAATCCGCAATTCTTTGTCGATGCCGGTCTTTATTTGGGCGTGCTGTTGAGTGGTGAAGAAACTGATGAAGCTATGGGCATGTCGGTCAGCCATGATATGGGTGATTATATGGAATCTATTGACCTCGGTCTTCTTGTTGGCGTAGGCTACAACGTTATGCCGAATCTTGACGTGAACTTCCGCTTTGCTCTTGGTCTTACCGAAACATTCGATGGTGGTAAGGGAACCAAGAACATGCGTCTCCAGCTCGGTGCCACCTACTGGTTCATGTAATTTAAAATTTAATAATAAAGGAAGCCCGACACGTTATGTGCCGGGTTTTTTACATATTCTAGCGTCAATTTGTGTTCG
Source organism: Fibrobacter succinogenes (assembly GCA_902762795.1). Taxonomy (GTDB): domain Bacteria; phylum Fibrobacterota; class Fibrobacteria; order Fibrobacterales; family Fibrobacteraceae; genus Fibrobacter; species Fibrobacter succinogenes_E. The sequence continues at coordinate 23,452 of CACWPM010000033.1, forward strand.
TTTGTAATCGATTGCTTACCGTGGAATGTTGAAAGTAAAAAATACTAAACGAAAAATTTTAGATACTTTGAAAAAGTACTTGTCAAAAAAAATTTTATATGTTATATTGCCCTTACCGATATTAAAAAAGGAGAAACGTATGTTTAAAAAAGTTCTTTTGGCTGCTCTTGTTGTAGCAAGTGCTGTCTTCGCACAAAACTTCAAAGTGGGTGCTCATGCTGCAGGAAGTTATGGTACTGCGAGTGGCTCGAATACGGATCTGATTGAGATTGGTTGGGGACCAGGCTTCAATGTTGGTGTAGATGCCAAGTATTCTGTTAATCCGTCTTTTTCGTTAATTGCTGGACTCGGTGTCGATTATCGTCGAATTTTTTGGGATTATGGCGCTTTTATGAAGAAAATGTTAACTCCCTTCATGACAAGTGACTATGGCTATAGTTCTCAATATGATGCTTTGGTGAGTGCGCTTTTTAACGGAACGGCTACATTCTCGTTCCTTTATGTTGATATTCCGGTTGTTGCCCGTTTTGCTCCTGCCCCGAATTTCTTTATCGATGCCGGTATTGATGTGGGTATCAATGTGCTCGCTGAAGTGACTTCGGAAATGATGGGTATGGAAAATACGGAAGATATTGATAGTGATATGAAGAATACGGTTGACTTTGCTATTGTTGCTGGTCTTGGCTATTCCGTTACTGACAAGATAGATGTCAACTTCCGTGCTGTATTTGGTCTTACAAATATGATTGATTTTGAAAAGGCCGCATCTTCTGCAACGCCAAGTACTTCTGGTTATTCTGAAGATGACGATGAAGATGATGATGACGGTTACTCCGCGAAGTTTGATTTCAAGAACATGCGCTTCCATCTTGGCGTAACTTACTGGTTCATGTAATCGAAGCTTTAAAAAAATTAGCCCGACACGTTTATGTGCCGGGCTTTTTTGTCGTTTATTTTTATTAGAAATTATAAAGTAAGGTTATTCCGATTTCATAGGGCTCACCTAAGCCGTTTCTTTCGAAGTAGCTCCCAGATGATATTTCGACATCGGTGTCCAAAGTCACATTGTCTGTCAAATCTAGCTTGACGCCCAAGGTGATAACGTATCCGTTGCCGCCGCTAGATTCTGAGCAATGGTAGTTGTAGCTATTGTAACCAGAACAGATAGATGGACTATCCCCTCCCATAATCATGTTCAAATCGGCGTAAATGGTGAATACGTTCAATAAAAATTGGAGCTCTGTCCCAAAACTGAGATGGCTAATGGCACTGTTGTCACTTGCGACATAGCCTATGTATTTTGCCCATGTCACATGACTGAAAAGATTTGAATGTTGTAGACCGAAGCCAACGCTGAAATCACTAGAAGATGCTATGTTATCACCTCCGGGGAGAGATCCGTCTAGATATAAACTAAAACCTTTTGAAATTTGGAAACGGACTCCCAACCGTGAATTTAAAAGTCCGTATAGTTCGTCTTCGTCAAATTTCGAGCTAAATTGGGATTCCACGCTGAAAATTCCAAAAGGGATAATAGCAGAAAGTTCTAGCCAGCTTAACGGGGAATACCGGATTCCTGCGCCAAACGTTACGCCCGATACAGGATCCTGTGAATAATAGCCTATTTTCCCGGCAACTTGACCTGAACCTTGTTTGAGTATGGGAACGTTGTCCCAAGCTGCAAATGACAATGTTGCCAGTAATCCCAAACTCGTAATAAATTTTTTTAGCATATGTACCTTCCTTTGTTTGAAAAAAGATAAAAAAATAACGGCATCCTTTGATGAAACCCCCGAGAGTTATGTCCAACTTTTGGGGGCAGTTCTCTTGCGCCGAATTGTTTTTATTCTTTCAGTTCAATTTTATATTTTTCAGGATAAATAATTTTTTGCAGGAATGATTTTTGAGCGGCATCCGAGGAATCCTCTATTTCTAGCATGGCGCTGAGGTAGAGGACGATAATTCTTTGGGCTTGTTCCTTGGCGCGTTTCTTCAGTTCGTTGTAATTTTCCTGTTCGTATTTTTTTTGCTCGTGAATGAAAAATTTTTTAAAGTCCTCGAATTTTATGTCATTGAACCATCCTGCTTTTTCCATGACGACATCGATACTTTCAAAATCGATGCTATGACTTAGAATTTTAGGTTCGGGCAGAGTGATGGTAATGGTCTTTGTGATTTTATCGACAAAAATTTGTATGTCCTTCATGTCGTATCCGAGCTTGACATCGCCTTTGTATATAAGGACAAACTCCTTGACGGACTTGTTGAATCTCCAGGCGGGGAGCGATTCTATCAGCTTTGCGGCGTCCTGGTAAGTGGCTACTTTTTTGTACTGGTGGTGAAGCGTGCCTAGTTCCGATATTTCGTGTATTTGATGCTCGATAAATTCACTCGAAATGTCTTTTTTCGCAGTTCCGAATAAATTGAACTTGTTAATCAGGAAAAGGCTCAAAATGAGGCAGAAACAAATCGCTGCGCATAGCAGAATTATTTTAACGGGCTTTTTCATTTTTCTCCTTCTTTTGTTGCTTATTCGTTGTTGTTCTTGATGCAGCGAATTCGAGCTGGTCCATCGCTTAAATAAGTAAATGCGTATTCTTCACGTATGTTTATGATATATGGGAGAGTACGATCTTGGTCTTTGGCAGGCCATTCGGTCCAATAACTTGTAACATTCCCGTTCTCTTCGTATGGCGTTATATCTAGACCCAGTTTGTTTGATCCGTAAAGCTTTTTATCCCATACATCCACGGCCTTGACTGCTTCTGGAAATTCATCGACTGATTTTACATAATTGATTAAGTCCTTCCAGTCGTAAAGGGAGGCTACATGCCAACCAACAGGACACAAGGTGTCGCTGCCCCGGAGTTGTTCTTTGGTGAATCTTCCATATGGATCGGTTTTTGCCTTGAAGCGCAAATCGTCTGCAATCCATGTCTGATCCCCGATGACGACAGTGCGGTATTCATTTCCGTCCCGCTCATCGACCAGTTTTCCGTATTCTCCGGTGTATCCAAAGTATTGGACCGTATCGTTTATGCAACGGACTGCACTTTTCCTGTCATTTTTATCGTCCCAGAAAAAAGTTCCATAACAGTCATCTAAACTTAATTCGAAGCAGAATTGACCTCCGCGATCTTTATCTTCGTTAAATAATGAATCCTCGGATGTCCACAAGTATGCGGATTTGTTGACTTGCTTGAATTCGTTTTCGTATGCATAACCGGAGGGGGTCGGCGAAAAACCTATATGGGTTAAGTCGTATCGCTGTTTGTCATAAAAATGGGCCATGACCATTAAGTCGCGGTACTCTTGCTTGTTTGGAATGTGCCAACCTTCGGGGCAGATTACTTGGGCATCATGCCATGTGTAAAGCCTTCCCTGAGCTTTGCAAGCTGCAGGATCGTTATCGTAGCATAGGCTTGATTCTGTGGCGAAATTCATATTTTGGGCCAACCATTTTGTATGCCCTATGTTGGCTGTTCTATACTTTTGTCCGTCACGAGGGTCTGTGTATTCGCCATAAGAAAAATCATCATTTATGCCGCTTCTATAGTTGAAAGAGCTTGAGCTTTTGATACGGCTGCTGGACGAAGAGAGTTTATGCGAGGAGGAACTGATGCTTGACGATGATTTGACTTGAGAAGAAGAGCTTTTCTCTTTTACAGAAGACGATGACTTGTTAGAGGAGGAACTTGTCCTGGCTTTATCCGAGGAACTTGATGATTTTTGAGTGCTGCTGGAAATTGCGTTTTCTGCATCGTTATCCGGTTTTGCAACAGATGCTCCGTCATCGCTACAAGCAATAAACAACATAACAGCTATCGAAACGATGAGCTTGTTACTCCAAAAACTCATTCATTACTCCTTTACAGTAAAAGATCCTTAAATCAATATAAAAAAAGACAAAAAAACACTCCCGCTTTTTTCGAGAGTGCTATGCTTTTTCTGAAATCCGCTCTTACGAATGCAAGTACTCCACAATCGCATCGTGGATCGTGGTGAACACGCTGCGCAGTTCGTCTTCGTCTTCTTCGAGGAGCGTCACGCGGAAGCCTTTCAAGTCCGTGCAGAAACTTGTGCTCGGCACGACGCATATGCCCTTCGCGCCCAGCAGGTAGTACACGAAGCGGTAGTCGAGGTTCGTTGTCTTGCTGCACCATTCCTCCACCTTCTTCTTGATGATCGGGTTGTCGATTTTCAAGGTCTGGTGGCTGTTGAGCGTACCTTCGCGGAAAATGATGGTGTTGTAGAACGCACCGTAGGTCGGGTTGAAATACAACTCTGGAATGTCGGAGAGGATTTCGTTGATGATGGCGCTACGGCGGCCAATCTTTTCGTTCAATGCCGTGCGGTGTTCCATGAAACGCGGATCGCCAAGAACGCGCGGAATGGTCATTTGCGGGAGCGTGGTCGAGCAGACTTCCACCATCTTCGCATTGTCGAGTGCGCGGCAGAAGGCATCGAACTGTTCGTCCTTGTCGCGGTTATAGTATTCCGCCCAGCCGCAGCGAGCGCCCGGCCACGGGTATTCCTTGGAAATGCCCTTGAGCGCAATACCCGGGACATCGCCGATGTATTCGGCGAGCGCGTAAGCGTGGGCGCCGTTGTACGTAATCTTGTTGTAGATTTCGTCGCAGATGATGAACAGGTTGTAGCGCTTCGCGATATCCACAATTTTCTGGAGGATGTCGAGCGGGTAGACCATGCCGGTCGGGTTGTCCGGGTTCAAAATGAGGATGCCCGCGATGCTCGGGTTGTACTTCACTTTGTTCTCGAGTTCTTCCAAGTCCGGGTACCAGTGGTTTTCCGGCTGCAAGCTGTACGTAATCGGGGAAGTGTGTGCATGCGAAGCTTCTGCGGAACTGTGAGTCGAGTAAGCGGGGGACGGTCCGATAATGCGGGTCGTCATCGACAAGAGACCGTAAATGGTTGCGATCGCGTCACCGAGACCGTTGAAGAACAGAATGTCATCGACGTTGATCTGGGCGCCGCCGAGCTTGTTGTTCTCTTTCACCAGAAATTCGCGGGTCTCGAGCATGCCCTTGGAGGGGCAGTAACCGTAGCTGCGGTTCGTCTTGGCGAGGTCCACGACGATATCCTTGATCCAGTCGGGAATCTGGCACTTCTTTTCAATCGGGTCGCCGATGTTTTCCCAGTGGATGGGGAGGCCGAGTGCCTTGAGCTGGTTCGCCTTCTTAACGATTTCGCGGATTTCGTAAGAAAGTTCTTTAGCACCTTCGCTCAGCAATCTTCTGCGCATTTTATACTCCTATGGAGGTTTCGAAAATTCACAATTTTTACTGCGTAATTATAGAATAATATTTTGGTGAATTTCCGCTTTCCTTTTGGTTTGTGGTTAAAGTTTTGGGTTAAAAATAAGGCAGCCTGTGAGAGGCTGCCCTTGAAACTTTTAATCTGGATTTTAGCGCTATGCTTTACAGATCTTGGTTTCTCTGGACAGCCCCATAATAGCTCGGGCTGCTGCCTTTGCTGCGTTAGCTGCAAATCTTGCATCTGCTGCTGTGATGGAGGTCTGTCCAAAGAACTTGTTCATGCGCGTAAATATAGTTCCGGTTAAGTCACATGTCAAGAGACGCTACGCCCTTTTTCTATTGGCTGGGAATCGAGCGTAGAATTTTTTCTTGTCTTCGTACATGCGAACATCGGCTTCGTGCATGGCGGTGCGGATATCGCCTCCGCTTTCGTCATAATAGAAACCTATTGCGAAACTTACATTGCCAGGAATCATTGATTTATCATGCAATTTTTTGATTTTGGCTTCGAGAGCGTCCTTGGGTTCATCTATGATGATGACGAGGAACTCGTCGCCACCGGCTCGATAGACTTCGCCTTCGTCAAAGGCGTCTCTTAATACAAGCGAAGCTTCTTTCAACAAATTATCGCCAGCATCGTGACCCTGGTTATCGTTCACCGGTTTTAATCCGTTCAAGTCGGCAAATACGACTGCAAGGGACTTGTGTGGAACGGAACCGTTTACAAACTGCGAAACCCTGTTGTTCATGGAATTGCGGTTTTGAACGCCCGTCAAGAGATCCATGTTGCTGAGCTGTTCCAGCTTACCCAAAAGCAGGAAGTTGGAAATTTCCGAGGCGATAAAGAAAGACGATAATTCTAGTGTTTCTTTTATATGTATCGTATTCGTCGTATTGAAATTCGTAACCCAGATAAAGCCCAAAAACAGGTTGTTGTATTCCAAGGGCAATAGTACTAGGCTATCTACGTTGGCTCCAGTCAGTGAATCGAACCAATGCGAATCTTGCTGCCTGATGAGGTCAAAATCTTCTTTGTTCCTGAGCATGAGGCAGTTGGTTTTAGCTATGATTTTTAGCCAAGTCCTTGCATAGTCGATAAAATCGTCTGTCAAAAATTCACGGAGAGAACGCTGGTTTGAACCTTCCTTGACGGAATCGCTGAATACGGAGCACTTGTGCTCGTTAAAGTCGGTCAGCAAAATGCAGCAGTAGCTTGCCCCGCAAATTTCACGGATGTCTTCGATGACGTCGTCCATGGCCTTTTGCAAATTTTTTGCACTGCGAAGCTTGACGCATGTCTTCAATATATTCGACGATGTTTCTGCCGAAAGCTTGGACATCTCCTCGGGAGAGACTTCTTGAGCCATTTCAGGGGTGTATGTGCAATAAGCTTTTTGGGGATCGTCGCTGTCCAAAGGCAGCATGAATTGGTTGATGCAAAAATCGAAACGTTCCGGACGGATGTAAGCGTGAATGGGTTTTTTGTTTATCGCGCATTCGTAGCAAAAGTTCTCGAAGTTCAGTTCCTTTTGCATGTAGTTTTCGTATCGGCTACCAGGAACAAACTTTCGTGAAAGAATGGTTTCTCCAACGTCAATAGTTTCCATGGACTGGATATACCGTGGATTTGCCGCTTCGATGCAAATTTTGCCAATTTTTCCATCGGCTTTTTTTTCGACCGAGAGAATGCATGTCATCGTTTCAAATGAATCAACAATTTTTTGTAAGTCCATCATTTAACGCTTCCTGCATTCGGGGTGTAACTCGTAGTATAATTTTTTGTCTTCGTACATGCGGGAATCTGCTTCGCGCATGGCGGCTCGGATGTCGCCGCCATTTTCTTCGAAATAGAAACCAAGAGCAAAACTGACGGGAGTTGGATCGTCCGCTTTCCTGCGTAATGCTTCGATTTGCGTTTCGATTTCTTCTTTGGTTTTGCCCATGGAGATAATCAAGAATTCGTCTCCTCCGGCGCGATAAATTTCACTGCCTTCAAAGCATGTCTTTAGCGCAGCGGCTGCGTTCTTCAAGAGTGTGTCGCCTGCGTTATGACCGTCGTCGTCGTTAATCGTCTTTAGACCGTTCAAGTCTGCAAAGACGATTCCGTAATTGTCAGGCACTCTTTCGCGACCGGACACAATCTTCAACACGCGGTTGTTCATGGCGTTACGGTTTTTTACACCGGTCAGGAGGTCCGTGGAACTCAACATTTCTAGCTTCTGTAAAAGCTGGTAGTTTGCAATTTCCGAAGCGATAAAGAATGTTGTCAGTTCAAGAGTTTCTTTGATGTGAAGTGTTTCTTTTGTATCAAAGTTTGTTGCCCAGATAAAGCCTATGTTTTCGTTGTTATATTGGAGCGGGAAAAGGACAAGGCTGTTGATTTTGGCTTCCTGCATGGATGCGTGCCAACGCGGGTTGCGAAGCTTCACTTCATCCATGTCCTTTTTATCCTTGATGATGAGGCAGTTGCTGCCGGCAATCGTATCTGTCCAGGACTTCACGAGGTCCACGAACGAATCGTTCAAAAAGTCCATTAAGGAGTGATGACCGATGTCGGGAGCGGTGCTTTCGCTGAGTAGCGAACAAGTGTTAGCCTTGAAATCCGTAAGCATGATGCAGCAGAAATGTGCTCCGCAGATGGTACGGATATCTGCGATGACTTCGTCCATTGTCTTGAGAAAGTTTTTCGTGCCGCGGAGTTTAATACAAGTTTTCAACACATCCGAAGTTGTTTTGGCTGAAAGCTTGCTCATTTCATCGGCATTGGCTTCGGTCGACAGTTCCTGCGTATAGGTACAGTAACATTTGTTGGGGTCGCCAAAGTCCAGTGGCAGGCTAAAAATGTTGAACCACACATCGAATCGCTCGGGGTGGATGTAGGCATGCATCGGCTTTTTAAGGACGGCACTGTTATAAATAAAGTGCTCAAAATTCAAGTCCTTGGTCACGTAACGGGTGTATTCCTGACCGGGGATGAACTTGTTGCCCATGTTGATAACATCGTTTTGCTCAAAAGTTGAAGTATATGCCTTGTTACCGACTTCTATGCGCATCGTTCCATAAGTTCCGTCGGGATTTTTCTCGATGGACATGATGCAGGTCATTGAATCGAACTGATCAACATATTCCTGTAAATCCATATATACTCCTTCATTGGCTTTTTTCGCAAAAGCATAAGCCTTTGTAAAAATAATATGAAACGAACGGACCGTGTGAATTGAAATACCTTTTTTTTATAATTTTGCGTAAAAAGGGGTGATTTCCCTCACTATTTTAGAGTTTTTTTAGCCTTGCCTATGATTTACGATACGTTTTTTGACCCGATTCGCAAAAAAGAGGTTCCTGCGACTCCCGAGGAGCATGTTCGTCAGGCTACGGTCCGTTACCTGCTGGACGTGGTGAAGGTGCCGGAACATCTGGTTGCGGTGGAGTTCCCGCTCGCATCGGTTGATTCGAATACGCAGGATCGGGTGGATATCGTGGTGCATAATTTTCGTGCGGGGGCGCCTTTGAACAAGCCGTGGCTCTTGGTGGAATGTAAAGCTCCGGGGGAATATACGTGGCCGGTCTTGCAGCAGCAGTTGAACAAGTATTTGAGGGTCTTGACGCCGAATTATGTAATGCTTGCTCTTGGGGATGCGGTACGCTATTTCGAGTTGGATGCGGAGACACGCCGGTTTAAGAAAATTGATAGCCTGCCGGTGTTTGGCTAAGTGCTGCTGCTGAATGCGGAATTTCAGTGTTTGAGGAGTGCTTTTTTGTGAAAATGTGCTACTAAACTTTCAAAAAATGCATTTTTGGTAACACAATTTTTATGTAAATTAACTCATTTTGAACGAAAAAATGTTTTTGAGGGGTGTTTTGTGTTACCAAAATGAAATAAATGTCAAGTTTGGTAGCATGACTTCGCTACATGTAAATGAAAATATGACGTATAAAGTAAAAAATATGCTACCAGATTTAGAAAAAATTGCTATTTGGTAGCATAAAATCGTAAAAATGCCCCGAGATTGTACTTGAATAGTGTTTGGTTAGATCGAAATTGCGCGAACCGCTATTTCACTACTGACAGAACTTCCCCGTCGGCGAGGCGTGTCTTGATGGTGTCGCCGCTCTTGAGTTGGCTTGCCTTGCGGATGAATTTTCCGTTTTCGTCTAGCGTGAGCGAGTAGCCCTTGGCAAGAGTCGTCTTGGGGTCTGCGTTTTTGACTTTCTCGTTTACAAGCTCGAACTGCGATTTTGCAAGGTCGAGAATTTTGCGGGAACCTTGCTTTAAACCTTCGCGGTTGCGGTCGAGGCGTTCGTGTTCGGACTTTATGTAAAAAGCGGTGTCTTTTTTGATCGAGGCGGCAATGAGCACGTGCTTGGATTTTTCGTTCTGGATGAGTCCGAAAACTTTTTGCTGGAACTGGTTTCCTATCGTGCCGAGTTGCTTGTTGTTTTCGGTGAGGAGGTCGCGGGCGCCATCGGCAATGCTTGCCATCGCTTCAGTCATTCGGTTCCAGCTGTCCGTGACGCGTTCCACGAGACGCTTCGCGCAGTCCGTGGGCGTGATGCACGAGAGGTAAGCGACTTCGTCCAAAAGGCAGCGGTCGATTTCGTGACCGATTCCCGTAAAGACGGGGGTGGGGTAGTTCGCGACCGCGCGGCAAAGTGCTTCGCTATCGAAAAAGTTCAAGTCCGTCTTGGCGCCGCCACCGCGTACAATGCAGACAACATCTAAATTGGGGTCGCCTTGGAGCTCTTCCAGCGCTGCGATGATGCTTCCTTCTGTTTCGTTCCCTTGCATCCGCGCATAGACCGTCGTGACTTCGAATGCGAACGGAGACGCTTCAAGTCGCGTGGTGAAATCCTTGTACGCGGCCGTATTTTCGCCGGTAATGAGCCCCACGCGGAGCGGAACGTCGGCAAGTTCTAGCTGCTTGTTCTTTTCGAGCAGGCCTTCCATCGCAAGGCGCTTCAAGATGGCGCTTTTGGTGAGTGCGAGTTCGCCAATCGTGTAAACCGGATCGATGTCCAAGATTTGCGCTTGCAACTTTCCATACGGGATGTACAGTTCCGCGCGTACGAGAAAGTTGACCTTCAAGTCGTGCTTGAGCGTAAATGGCTGCGAAAGGCTGGAAATTTTTGCAAGAATCGCATCGTATTTGGCTGTGTAGCAATAAAGGGCAAGCGTTGCTTTCGGTTTCACGTCGCCATCGGCGAAGTCTGCAATGCTCAGGTAAACGCCCGACGGCTTTTCCGCAATTTGCGAAATCACCCCATGCACCCAAACCGCAGGTGTTGCCTCCACGGTGTTCTTGAGCGAACGCATGTACTGCGTGACCGAAAATGTGCGAACTTCTTGATCCATTTTATGAGGCTGCCGCCTTTACCTGTCATGCCCGCCTCCGAGCTCTTTGATCACTTAGTGGTTGACGCTTCGCGTCAGCAGTTTCGGCTCGATCATGACAGTCTGCATGCAGCCTGTCGCGACACTCGCCTTGAATGCTATTTAGCACTACTTATGTGAGCATGATCCGCGTATGGGGAGGGAATTTCCTTTCAAACATTTTGACGTTAATTATAATAATAATTAAATTCTGTATGAAAAATTATGGATCCCCTCCCAAACGTAGATACGAGAAATTATGGTTCCCCTACGCTTCGCTTCGAGGATGACGGGGTCGAGGATGACTGTGGCTGCGACGCTCACCTTTCATGGTTGTCCCTCCAAAGGTAAATGCGAAAAAAGGACTCGCCGTGTCGAAAGTTGTTTCTGCAATGGATATGCGTCAGAATTTTGGGACGCTCTTGAACCAGGTCGCCATCAAGGACGAAGAAATCGTCATTGAACGCGCTGGTAAGCCTTTGGCGCGCCTTGTGAGCATGAATTCCGCTACAAGCGGCAAACTCGACTTTCGCGATATCGGAAAACTCCCGAACGACATCTGGAACGAATAGTTATAAACACAATTTTATTTTACACACTAATTCATTCCGAACGCCGCTTCTCTTGAATTTGATTTTGTAGGTTGCTTTTATAAAATCAATTTGGGAGGTGTTTATATGAATATCTTGAAAACTGTAGTATTGTCTTTATATGTTTTCTTCTGCGTTGCATGCTCGGATAAAAATTCTGGTGAAAAAGTTTTGCTGACAGAATCCGTTCCCGTGACATTCTCCGGTATTGTGTATGGTGAACTTCGCGAAAATGGATCTGTTAAACCCATGTATCCTAAAATACCATTGATGGATTCTATTCCCTCTGCTACGGAAAGATCAACGCTTATAAATAGCCGATTGTCGAGAGTCATCAAGGCCTATGTGATTAAAAGTTCCATGACCGAGTACGACTCGTTGAAAATTCGCTTGTCCATGCGAAAAGAAGACAAGACTCCATACGACTTTAAACCGGTGAATCTTGTGCTTTATAGAAACGGTGAAGAAGATGGTTTTTATGTATTCCAGACGATGACAAATTCAAAGGGCAAGCCGTTGCTGTTTTCGAAAAACGAAAATGATATCGGAAATTTCGATGATGCAGTTGTCTTGTGCATTAAAAAGTTTACGGATAGATTTTATTATGACTTGCTAGAATAACTGATGGTTTGACTATGGTGAATGTTTTGAAAATAACAATATCGACTTTAGGTATATTCCTCTGCATGGCTTGTTCGGACAAAGGACCGAGTGCAGAAGAATTGTTGAACAATCCTCAAAGAAATGTTGTCTTAAATCGGGACTCCTTGGGTGCAGAATATTGGCTTGAAGTCGAGAAAAACGAGACCGTTCAAATTTGTTTAGACAGCCGCGTTCGCGAATGGAAAACTTCGTTGACATCACGACAGTTCACACCGCATTAACCTAGCTATAGGCATGAAGTATCTGAATTTCAAGGATGAAAAAGTGCTATTGGGATATAGCACGATGCTTGGTTCAGGGAACGTGTTGAGGATTACAACTATAGAAGGATCTTTTTTTGCAAGGGATGAAGATCCTGAAAGGTTAGAATCAGTTACGGGAACATTCCTAGTCGATAAATATCCCGTAACAAATTGTGAAATTGTGCAACTCATGTGGGACTGCATTCCCATGAAACCTTCATTTTCCGATTTTGTACAAAAAAAACTTGCAGAAGAATGGGCGCTTAGGAAAAAGAATAGTTCACGTGGTGAACAATGTATAGCACACGATGCCGCCGCATCATCAATTTTTTTATTCCAAGCCATAAAATATGCAAATGCACGCAGTATTCGAGAAGGGTTAAAGCCGTATTATATTATCACAAATACAACTGAAACAAAACAAAAAATCAAACACAAAGGTCACTATATCATAAGGTATTTGGATTTTAAACAAAATAATGATGACTATAATATTGATGTGTCTGTTGACAATAGTTCTGATGGATACAGGCTTCCATATTACGACGAATGGATGATGCTAGCTCGCGGTGGAGAAAAAAGACATATTGAAGCCCCTTGGGGAAATGACACTACATTTGAAGAAGCTTCGAAATATGCAAAATTTGCAGCTCCCTTAGGAGAACCCGTAGGCCAATTGCAACCTAATGGATATGGGTTATATGATATGTTTGGCTTAGTTGAAGAACATGTCCTTTTTGAAAAAATTTTCCAAAAAAGAAACCCTTTTGAGTATCAGAACAACACTCCTTCTTGTTTAAAAGGAGGAAGTAATAAAACGAGAAAAGAAGATGAAGAAATGCCAGCAGAACCTCATTGGACTCAAATCAGTTATGGTTACAGAAAAAGTAATTATAACGGTGAAGCCTATGCCGGTTTCCGTCTAATCCGCAACATCGGCAACAATGCCAAATGGACCGAAGTCAAGTCCGAATCAAAGTGAAAAAATGTATAATTATTCTTCTGACAAAAAATGAGCCCTTTATAATCAAGAAAAAATTGCCTTTTTTGTATATTCCGTCATATGAATTACCATGTTGGAATGAAAATAGCTTTTCTTGCCGCAATAATCCTCTGCATGGCTTGTTCGGACAAAGGACCGAGTGCCGAAGAATTGTTGAACAATCCTCAAAGAAATGTTGTCTTAAATCGGGATTCCTTGGGTGCAGAATATTGGCTTGAAGTCGAGAAAAACGAGACCGTTCAAATTTGTTTAGACAGCCGCGTTCGCGAATGGAAAACTTCGTTGACATCACCAGATTCTGACAGCACCTATAAAATCAATCTGGCCATCGGCATGAAGTATTTGGACTTCAAAAATGAAGAAACTTTATACGGAAATGATCAGTTTCAAATGTATGAGTCAAAGATGGTGTCCGTTACGGGAACTTATCTAGTAGATGAATATCCAGTAACCAATTGTGAAATAACACTGTTGATGTGGGATGAAATTCCCTTAAATCCAAAGGATCATCAGATTGAAAAAGAATGGTCAGAAAGAAAAAAGTCCAGCTTGCGTAACGAAAAATGCGATGCCCATGATTCTGCGGCAAATATGATTTCTTTGTATATGGCAATGAAGTACGCCAATGCCCGCAGCATTCGAGAAGGACTAAAACCATATTATAAATTTTCTGCGACAAAGTATAGAAATATAAAAATGATTGAACCTGAATCAGGTGAATATGACGATTCAATAATCAATCCGCGATATCAATATGTCGCAATTCACTATCGTGACTATAATAAACAACGCAAAGGACCGATGCATCAATATATCATTATGTCTTATGATTTTTCCAATCATGAAGAAAAAGCAATTCATGTTAGCGCTGATTCAACTTCTGATGGTTATCGGTTACCGTATTATGACGAATGGATGATGCTTGCTCGCGGTGGAGAAAAAAAGGCCATGACGCCTTGGTGCAATAATTCCGCTAAAATAAAAGACGTTACAAAATATGCAAGATTTGCCAAATATAAGGAACATGTAAAAACAGAACCTGTAGGTCAATTGTTGTCTAATGGTTATGGTCTATATGATGTTTTGGGCTTGGTAGAAGAACACGTTCTTTTAGAAGATCACAATTGGTTAAGACCTAATCCCTATATAATGATTAATCCAGGTGGACCAGAGAGAGCGGAAATATGCCGTCCAGGAGATTGTCCATATTGTTTAAAAGAAGGCGAAAATTGTCCGTCTTGTTTGAAGGGTGGAGGCCTTTTTCACGATTGGAAAAGGATAAACTATAGTTATCGTTCTGAGGATCGATATACAGGTTATTCAGGCGGTTTCCGCCTAATCCGCAACATCGGCAACAATGCCAAATGGACCGAAGTCAAGTCAGACAAGGAATAGCCTTTAAACGATTGCGTTATTGAACTAAAAATTATTTTACGCAAAAATACTTAGACAAAATCATCGTTCGTGCGTGTTTATATAGTAGGTAGAGAAATCTTTGCTTGCTTTGCGGGGGCGTTCCCGAAAAATAAACATGCCTAAATGAACAGGAAAAATACAAAACGAAAGCATGATCCTTTTTTTCGTTATATTTATGCGATTCCTGATAATACGAGAACTTTATTGCGATTGGCCCAGCGCAGGAATCCTGAGCTACGTCAAATGCTCTTTTTTGTTGATATGCATAGCCTTGAACTGATTCCTGGCAGTTTTAGTTCTGTCAAGGAATGGGGGTATTCAGATCTTGCTTTTAAGGCTTGCTTTAAGAATGGCTCCGAGTTTTTTGTAGGTCTTTTGCTAGAACACAAGTCTTATCGCGAGAGTGATGTGCTTTCTCAAATTTATGAATACACGTTTGAAGTTATGGTCAACAAGAATGCAACGGACTTTCGTTGGCTTCAGACCAAGGCAATCATTATTTATAATGGTCAGAAAAAATGGAACCCATTAGCAGAATTTCGAAAAAAGTATGGAAAATTGCTTAATGGCAGAGAACTGCCTTTTGAATGTGTTCTTGTCAATTTATCGGATATCTCTGATAGGGCGTGTTATGTAGAGCCTAATGTTGAAGCTGCTATCGGAGTGCTGGTGATGAAACATGCTTTTGATGCAGATGGTTTGAGAAATGTTGGGGATATGCTTGTGGAAATGCTCTCAAGATTGGATGGAAGAGCAAGAGCTACCCTTGCAGAGAAAATTGAACTATATTTAGGAGAGTATCTTGACGAGGAAGTTGTAGAGGAGTTGCGTATGCGTATGAGTATCGGACAAGCTTTAGGTATTAAGACGGCGGGAGACCGTCGCCGTGCTGCAGAACGCGCAGGACTTCGTCGAGGAATGAAGCGGGGTATTGAAAAAGGCATTGAAAAAGGCATTGAAAGAGGCATCGAGAAGGGTATCGAAAAAGGCATCGAACAAGAACGTAAAAGGGTTGAAGCTCGAGACAAGAAAATAGCCAAGTTTCTTCAGTCGAAAAATGTTTCTGAAAAAGACATTGCTGCCGCTTTTGCTATCAAGTAATATGGGCTTTTTGTTCCACAAAAATAGATGTTACGTTTAATGAAAAATGCCCCCGACAAAATCGGGGGCAAAAATTTTTGTCATTCTCCGTTAGGAGAATCCATGCATTTCCACTAGCTTAATTCATAAACCCGGCAAAGATGTTGTTGCTCAGGAACGGAACAAAGCCGAGGAGGATTACCGCAATGCTCAACAAAATGATGACTTCGCGTTGGCGCTTGGTGAGGCGGAGCGGAGTAAGGTGACCGTCGGGTTCATCGACCCAGGCAGCCTTGATGAGCTGCAAGTAGTAGAACAATGCTATGACGTTATTCAAGACTGCGAATGCAACGAGTGCGTAATGGCCTGTCGAAGCGCCGCTGAAGAACAGGTGGAACTTGCCAAAGAAACCGGCGAGAGGCGGAATGCCGGCCAAGCTGAACATCGAAATCGCAAGGGCGATGGCGAGGCTCGGGTTCTGTTTTGAAAGCCCGCGGAGCGACTGGAATGTTTCTTCTCGGTGATGCCCGATGATGCCGAACACGAAGAAGGCGAGGTAGTTCGAAACGGCATAGACAAAGAGGTAATAGATGATTGCCGTCTTTGCTGTTGTTGCTGGGCCGAGCAAGGCGACCATGATGTAGCCTGCCTGAGCGATAGAGCTGTAAGCCATGAAACGGCGGAGGCGGCTTTGCTTGAGTGCACCGAGGTTTCCGACAAAGAGCGTGACGCCTGCGAGGAGCGCAATGAGCGGAGCCATCTTGTCTTGGATTGGAGAGAGTGGGCCATAGACGAGTACGACGAGGAATGCTATAGCGGTTGCTTTCGAGGTCACGGAAAGCACGGCGGTTACCGGCGTTGGTGCACCTTCGTAAACGTCCGGAGCCCAGGTGTAGAACGGGAACAGCGTAAGCTTGAAGCCTATTCCGCAGAAGAGGAACAGCACGGCAATCCACAAGAGTGGGCTAGAACCGCTTGCGACAGCGGCCTGGATTTCGTTGAAGTGGAGGCTCCCGGAGAAACCGTAGAGGTAGCTGAAACCGAACAGTTCAAATGCCGTCGCGACAGAGCCCATCAAGATGTACTTGGTGGCGGCTTCGGAACCGTACTGGTCGCGTTTGTTCCAGGCGGCGAGTGCGTACATCGGGATGGTCGCAATTTCAAGGCCGAGGAAAAACGTGAGCAAGTCGCAAGCGCTCACGACCGTGAAGCCGCCGAACGTCGCAAAAGCAATGGCGCCGATGAATTCGGCAATCTGGTGCATGGGCGGTTTCTTGTCGGCGCCGTGTTCGAAGTAATCTTTGGAAAGCCACATGCCAAGCAGAGCGCTCACCATGAGCACTTCGCGCATGAGCACGCCGAAGTCGTCCACTTTCCAGTTGCAGATAAAGAACTTGCCGTTGCCGCTTGCGAGCGGGATGAAGTTCAGCAAGAAGAAGATGGCAATAAAGCCGATGTTTGCCATGCGCCAAGGGACCTTGGATTGTGTAGTCACGAAAAGGCGTATCCCAATCACGACGAACGGGAAAATCAGCAGCAAGACGTCAGGTAGAATGAAGTTTGGAATTGCAAAATTTGTCATAATTAAACCTACTGTAAACCTGCCGATGAAATCTTTTCAAAAATCGGAGCTATGCTCTGGTCCAGGAGTTCCGAAATCCAGCCGGGGCAAACACCGATGAACAACAAGCAGGCAACGAGAACGACAATGACCAACTTTTCACGGAAGCATCCATCGGTGAGGCTTTCGTACTTTTGTGGAAGCGGGCCGTGAAGCATACGGTTCGCGGTTTGCAGGATGTAGACGGCGGTCGTCGTGATGGAAAGAATCGCGAGAATCGTCACGATGCGTGTGAGCGTGGAATCTTGCTGGAATGCGCCAATGAAAATGGTGCTTTCGGCGATGAATCCGCTAAAGCCCGGGAGGCCAAGACCTGCAAAACCGGCAAGCACAAAGCCAACGCCGAGGAACGGCATCTTGCGCATGATACCGCCCATTTCCGTGATGTCGCGGGTGTGGGTGCGTTCGTAAATCATGCCGATAGTCGCGAAGAAGAGACCTGTCAAGAAACCGTGAGAAATCATCTGGAGGCTTGCGCCGCGAAGTCCAATCGGCGTCATGGCTGCAAGTCCGAGGAAGATGAGACCCAAGTGGCTGATGGAACTGTAAGCGGTAATGTACTTGAGGTCTTTGTGGCGGATGGCGATGAACGGGCCAAGGACCACATTAAAGATGAGGAGCGCCACAACGTACGGGAGCCAAATCTTGGCTGCATCGGGCATGAGGAACATCGCAACGCGGAGGCATCCGTAGGCGCCCATTTTCATCATCACACCGGCGGCGAGCATCGAAACGGCGGTCGGGGCTGCGGAGTGGCCGTCCGGGCTCCAGAAGTGGAACGGAAAGAGCGAACTCGAAACGGCAAAGCCCATGAACATGAGCGGGAATGCCCACATCTGGAAATCCATCGGGAGTGTCGTCTTTGAAATTTCAATGAGGTTCCAGCTTGTCGCGCCACTTTCGAAGTAAAGTCCGAAGAGCGTTGCTAGTATCATCGAGGAACCAAACGCGAGCGTCAAGGTGAGCTTTTTACCACCGTAATCGCGCTTGCCGCTACCGTAGCAGGCAATCATCAAGTACATGCAAAGTGCTTCCATTTCGTAGAACACGAAGAACAGCACCAGGTCAAAGCTCATGTACACGCCGTAAACGCTTGTTGCCAAAAGCTGGATGAGCGCAAAGAAAATCTTCTGGTTTCCTTTGATGTTGAGGCTTACGAGTACGCCCGCCCAGACGATAAACGCCGTGAGCGCGAGTAATAGCATGTTGAGACCGTCGGCTCCGACGATGTAGTTTGCATTGAACATCGAGAGCCACGGAATGTCTGTAAAGAAGCGGAGTGCAAGCGGTGCGGCGGCCGGATCTGCAGGAGTCCCCGAAAGGGCATATACAACATAAGTCAAGTAGCAGACAATCGCAAGGACAATCGTTGCTGACGTGACGTGAATGGTTCGAATCGCCTTGGCGTAAGTTGCGGGAATCAGTACGCAGGCGAGAACTGTTAAGAGGGGGAGAACCCAAATGGAGTTAAAAAGTATTGTATTCATGGAAGCGCCTTACAGGGGAAGCTGGCCGAAGAATCGCCAAAGGAGAACGCCGACAATCAAAGTGCCCAAATAGAACGGCAAGTAGCCGGCTTGGGCAAAACGGACTAAGTCACCGAGCTTGTGGACAAACCAGACCGTAAAGGCTAGGAGTCCTTCAATCACGTAATCGTTGAATGCGCGGGCAACACGTGCGATACCGCCAAAGATGAACTGGCGGACGACGGCGTAGTACATTTCATCGAAGTAGAACTTGTGATATATGACTTTGTAAATGCCGCTGCGGTTGGTTTCGTCGAGGGCGCGTCCAACTTTTGCCCATGGGCTTGCGTAAAGCACCCAGGCAATCACGAGTGCGACAACGGCAATGCCTACGGCGACAAACGGGAGCCATTCTGCATGGTCAAGCCTGACAAGCTGCGGAATGTTCATCTGGCCCGGAACAAAGAACTTTTCGAAAATAGGTTGGGCGGCGAAACCGCTTGCAAGTGCGGGAATCGCAAGAATTGCAATCGGGAGAGTCATCGCGAAATCTTCGTGCACATGGCCTGCCTTGACGCCTTCGTGACGCGGAGCGCCATGGAACGCCAGGAAGAACAGACGGAACATGTAGAACGTCGTGAGACCGCTCGTGAAGAGAGCAAGCCCGAAGACGACATAATGTTGCCCCTGGAAGGCGGCGAGAATGATTTCGTCCTTGGAGAAGAATCCGGAGAACGGCGGAATGCCCGAAATTGCGAGAATCGAAATGAGCGTGCAAGCGTAAGTGAGCTTCATCTTCTTGCCGAGACCGCCCATTGCATCGAGATCGTTCGTGCCGACCTGATGGATTAAGCTACCGGCGATGAGGAACAAGCTGCACTTGAAGAAAGCGTGCGTGAAGATGTGGAATGTCGAAGCGGTCCAACCAGTAACTGCAACGACTTGCCCAATTTTGCAAGCGCCAAGCGCAAACATCATGTAACCCAGCTGCGAGAGCGTGGAGTAGGCGAGGATGCGCTTGATGTCTTTTTGCGTGCAAGCGATGACGGCTGCAAAGACCATCGTGAATGCGCCGACCCACATGATGAGCGTGAGCGCGTTATCGCAAATGGCAAAGAACGGGAACAGACGAGCGACAAGGTAAACGCCTGCGACGACCATCGTTGCGCTGTGAATGATGGACGAAACGGGGGTCGGGCCTTCCATGGCGTTCGGAAGCCAGATATGCATCGGGAACATGGCGGACTTGCCCCAGCCACCGGTGAAAATCAAGATGGAACCGAGAACGAGAGCTTCGGACTTCGGGATTGTCACAAGGCCGAGGTTGATGAACTGCTTCTGGAAATCAATGAGGCTGAGCGAATTGAGCGTCGAAAAATCGAAGTTTCCGACAACGTAGCTCACGAGCACAATGCCTAGCAAGAAGAAGCTATCGGCAAAGCGGGTGAGGATGAACGCCTGCTTGGATGCGCTTACGGCACTTGGCTTGTGGTACCAGAAACCGATGAGCAGGTAACTCGAAACGCCGACGAGTTCCCAGAAGATGAACATCTGGAAAAGATTTGTGGCGACAACGAGTCCGAGCATACTAAAACTGAACAGCGAAAGCAGTGCAAAGAAACGCCCGGCGGCGCGGTCTTCGCGCATGTAGCCGATGCTGTAGATGTTCACCATGAAGCTGATGAACGTGACGACCACGAGCATCATCACGGAGAGCGGATCCACGAGCATACCGATTCTTGCGACCAGGTCCCCGATGAACGGGATAAACGTATGGTCGAACAGAATTGCCTTTTGCGGTGCAAAGTCCGAGCTGAAGTAGTGGAATGCGAGTGTGCCTGCGGCGGCAAAGGCAAGGCCGTTGCAAATGACAGCGAAAATCGCTGCGGCTTTTGCGCACTTGTTTCCGAGGAAAAGCCCGTTCACGACGAACGTGATGAGCGGGAATAATAGAATCAAATAGCCGAGAGTGATATCATCAATCATGGAGGTCCCTCAACTGGTCTACGTCAAGACTCTTATGGCGGCGGTACATGGTCACGATAATCGCAAGGGCGATGGCCATTTCGCAAGCCGTCACGGCAATGACAAAGATACTGAACAGAGCGCCTGCAGTCGCATCGTGTGCGGTGAAGTAGGCGAAACTGATAAAGTTGATGTTTGCGGCATTCAGCATGAGCTCAATGGAAATGAGCATGCCAATGAGATGGCGGCGGCGCATCAGGCCCCAAACGCCAATCCCGAACAGCAAAAATGCGAGAATCAAGCAATTCAAAAGGTTCATTTGCTAGCCTCCTCTTCGATATCTTCTTTACTGCGGCGGGCGACCGTGATAGCGCAAATGAGCGTCATCAAGAGGAGCACGCTCACGATTTCAAACGGGATGATGAATCCGTTCGGATCGTTACCGAGCAAGCGCAAGGCGAAGTTCTGGAGTGAAGAATAGTCGGCGGGGGAGTTCACGATGCCGCTTGCCAAGTCCGGCGTCGGCAGCACACATTTGACCATCACGAACACAAACGCAATGGATAGCGCAAACGCGGTGAAAATTCGCGGCATCTTTGTCGAGAAGGCGTCTTCGCCCAAATGGCTCGTAAGAAGAATCGTAAACACCACGAAGATCACGACACCGCCCACGTAAACCATCACCTGGGCAAGCGCAATGAATTCTGCGTGCATGAGCATGTAGAGAATTGCGGTCGTGACAAAGCTAAAAATAAGGAAAACGGCGCTTTGCAAGATGTTTTTCACGGCAACGCAACAAACCGCCGTCATTAAAATCACGAATGCGACGACATAGAACGCTATGTCCATGCCACCCATCGGGAATGATAAAGGCAAATCCGGGAACATTAACCTTGTCCCTCCTTCTTGTTTAAAATCATTTCGAGATCGTTCGGGTCGGTTGTCGCGACTTCGAAAGCGGGGCTCATCTGGATGGCTCCAAACGGGCAGGCTTCCACGCAGAGGCCGCACTGGGTGCAGCTTGCAAAGTGGTACACGTAACGTCCGAGAACTTTCTTGCCCGCAATGTTCTTTGTGGCAAGAACGTTGATGGAGGCGTTCGGGCAGGCGCGTTCGCACATGCCGCAAGCGGTGCAGCGGTTGTTGCCGTCTGCATCTTCGATCATCTCGAGGCGGCCGCGGTAGCGGTCGTGCATTTTAAGCGTCTTGCGATTTTCGGGGTACTGTTCCGTAACGATGCGCTTAGGATTGAAAAAATACTTGAGCGTTACGGACAATCCGCAAATAAGACTCCACGGACCCGTAATGCAACGCTTGAGGTAGCGCTTGATGTATTGAATTGTTGAAAGTTGCTTTTGCATAATCTCTCGTCTTTCGTCTTTCGTCTCTTGTCTAGAGCCCGAGGGCGATAAATGCTGCACCGGCCACTAGCAAAACCAGGTTGACAGGCAGTAAAAACTTCCATTCAAAGTCCATGAGCTGGTCCACGCGCGGGCGCACGAACGTCCAGCGGACCATCATGTAGCACCAGACCATAAAGTAAATCTTTGCGAAGAACCATACGACGCCGGGTACCATGTTCAAGACGTTGTCCACCGCGGCGATGCCAATGCACGGCGGGAAGAATCCACCGAGGAAGCACGTGGTTGCGAGTGCGGAGTTCGTGATGAGGGCGATGTATTCGGCGAGGTAGAACATGGCAAACGGAGTGCCATTGTATTCCGTATGGTAACCGCCTGTGAGTTCCTGTTCCGCTTCGGCAATGTCGAACGGAGCGCGGTTCATTTCGGCGGTACTGGAAATAAAGAACAAGATGAAAGCGATGAAACCGAGGACCGGGATCTTGAAAATCCACCAGTCAAAAATGGTTCCTTCCTGGCCCATCGTAATGCTCATGAGGTTCGTAGAACCCGAAATCATGACGACGAACAAAAGAATCATCGCAAAAGAGATTTCGTAGCTGATCATCTGGGCGCCACTGCGGAGTGCACCGAGCAAGGAATACTTGTTGTTACTGCTCCAGCCGCCAAGCAAAATGCCGAGCACGCCAAAGCCGTTCACCGCGATAATCAAGGGAATGCCCATCGAAACGTCGGCCACGACGAGATTCTTGTCGAACGGAATCAACGCACAGACGATGAATGGCGCTATCAAAACGATAAGCGGAGCCAAGTAGAACATGAGCTTGTCTGCGCCACTTGGAGCATAGACTTCCTTGAATAGCATCTTGATCACGTCTGCAATGGTCTGGAGGGTGCCATGCCAACCGAGGCGCATCGGACCCAAACGGCATTGCACGTGCGCACAGACCTTGCGTTCCATGTAAATGAGGATCGGAGCAGAGCCGATGTTCACGATGCAGACCGCGACAATGCAAATCACGGCGTTGATGAGGAAGGCTACGACGCTGTTGAGGTCTTCGGACTGGATGCTTGCCGGCAGATATTCTGCAACGCGCGGCACCAAGTCGCGGATAAAGTCGCCTATAGGGTGTGTTACTGAAGGTACAAACATAAACTACCTGTCAATTTCCGGAATCACGGGGTCAAGAGTTGCCATGATGGTCACGAGGTCCGAAATCTTGTGACCTTGAGCCATTTTGTTGATTGCTGCAATATGCGGGAAGCTTGGACCGCGAGTGTGGATGCGGTACGGCTTTTCACCGGTCGTTGCGGCGACAACGTATGTGGCGTAAAGACCCTTTGCGGTTTCAATTTCGCTGTAGTAGCGGCCCACGGGGAGTCGCACCGGCTTTTCTTTGGAACGCCACGGACCTTCGGTCGGGAACTTTTCGACGCACTGGCGCAGAATCTTGAGCGATTGATGAATTTCAGCAATGCGAATCTGGTAGCGGTCGTAGCAGTCGCCGTTATGGAACACGGGCACGTCAAAGTCAAGCTGGTCGTAAATGCTATACGGGTTTGCACGGCGCACGTCAAAGTTCACGCCGCTTGCACGGAGCACGGGGCCCGAGCAACCGTAAGCAATGGCATCTTCTTTGCTCAAAACGCCAATGCCGATGCTGCGTTCCAACACGATGATGTTTTTCGAAAGGAACCTTTCGTAGTCCTTCATCGTATCTTCCATGTGGTCGAGGAACGCTTTTACGCGAGGGATAAACGTATCCGGCACGTCGTAACGGCTTCCGCCCGGTCTAAAGAAGTTCGTCGTGAGGCGGGAGCCTGTCACTTCTTCGAGCATGTCGTGAATCATTTCACGTTCCTTGAAGCCGAACAAGAGGCAAGTCTGTCCGCCAAGGTCACCGCCAAAGCAACCGTAGAACACCAAGTGCGAGGCAATACGGCCCAGTTCCTGGAGCATCACGCGGATGTATTCGCCACGGAGCGGAACGCCCACGTTCATGCCCTTTTCAAGAGCGATGACAACGCCCAAGTTGTTCTGGATAGCGGTCAAATAGTCCTGACGGTCCGACATCGCGATGTACTGCAAGTAGCTCATCGATTCCGCTTGCTTTTCCATACCGCGGTGGATATAGCCAAAGTGCGGGACAACTTCTACAATGGTCTCACCGTCCATGCGGAGTGTGAGTCGCAAAGCACCATGCGTACTCGGGTGCTGCGGACCCATGTTGATAAAAAATTCTTCAGTATTCGATTTGCGTTCGAGG
This sequence comes from Fibrobacter succinogenes, assembly GCA_902762795.1. GTDB lineage: Bacteria > Fibrobacterota > Fibrobacteria > Fibrobacterales > Fibrobacteraceae > Fibrobacter > Fibrobacter succinogenes_E. The sequence continues at coordinate 47,773 of CACWPM010000033.1, forward strand.
CGAAATCCCGGAGGTAACTGATGACTCATATAGGCCTCCTGATCATTTCCGGGTGAGTAAAGTCTTTACGGAGCGGGAAACCCACAAAATCCTTGTCGAGGAATATGCGGCGCAGATCGGGGTGATTTTCAAACTTGATGCCGAACATGTCGTAAACTTCGCGTTCCTTGATTTCTGCACCGGGATAGAGATGCGAAATGGTCGGGACGCTGGCCAAAAGCGATGTCGGACGCTGTTCTTCGTCAATGGAAAAGTTTTTCTTGAGTTGTACGCAAAGGAAAATCTTGTGGCCGATTTCAAGGCTTCGGAGCATCGTCACCATGTCGAAGTGATCATCGTAGTCAATCGCGGTCACATCGATCAGGTAATCCATCTTGAATTCGGGATCGTTCTTGACAAATTCAACGACGTTCAGGTAGTCTTCCTTTTCGAGCATGACTTCGAGCGGGCAGTCTGCGGGTAACTTGGCAACGACATCTTCAGGCGTGTCTTCACCGCGCGTATGCACGGTCACGTTCGGGAACTTTGCGTGGAGCTTTGCAAAAAGCTCTTGCTGCGTGAGGCCCAAGCGCTTGAACGGCACGCGTTCCACTTCCGGGAAATCCGGCTTCTTGACGCGGATAGGCTTGAATGCACTCTTGTAGTCCGGATTTTCTTCCTTGAACTTTGCGCGGGCTTCGGCCATCTGCTCGTCTTTCATTTCTTCGAGCGCAGCCCATGTCTTTGCGGCTTCGCGATAGCGGTCCATCGTCGAAACGTCCTTCGGTTCACCTTCGTGCCACGGGTTGCGGCAAGTTTCCTTGAGGATCTTTTCGCGGAGCGTCAAAAGCCCGTGGAACAAGGCTTCGGGGCGTGGCGGGCAACCGGGAACGAACACGTCGACCGGGATCAAGTTCTGTGCACCACGGACAACAGAATAGTTGTCGTAGATGAACGGGCCGCCGCTAATCGTGCAGGCTCCCATTGCAATTACGTACTTGGGTCCTGGAATTTGTTCCCAAAGCATCTGGATGGCGGGGGCCATGCGACGGGTAATCGTTCCTGCCAAAATAAACAAGTCTGCCTGTCTCGGGGACGAGCGGAACACTTCAGAGCCGAATCGGGCAATGTCGTAACGAGCCATAGAACTCGACATCATTTCGATAGCGCAACAGCTTGTGCCGTACGTCAGAGGCCAAATAGAATTTGCACGAGCCCAGTTGACTACGTAGTCAATCGCGTTGACTACATATTTTCCACCGGGGATAGGGTCCAAGATCTTTGGAGCTAAATTGATTATTCCCATTTGAGAATTCCTTTTTTCCAGGCATAAGCAAGGCCCGAAACGAGAATCGCAATGAAGATGATAAGGTCGATAACGACGACTGATGGCGGGAGTGCCGTGTGGCCAGCCATGATTTCCTTGAAGTTCATCATGACGGGGAAGAGGAACAGCGCTTCGATATCAAACACGAGGAAGAGCAAGGCGAACAGGTAGTAGCCCACCTTGAACTGAATTCTTGCGTTGCCGATGGTTTCCATACCGCATTCGTACGGAGCCATCTTGTTCTTTGTCTTTTTGGTGCGGTACCCGAGCAAAAGCCCGGTGACGGTCGCCGCTGCTGCGATGAACGCACCCAGAAAAAGGAAGATTGATAGAATGATGTATTCAGACATTAGCAGTAAACAGTGGTTAGTGATTAGTGGTTTGTTAAAAGTCAATAGTTGTTCGATAGTAGCTATGAGGTATGGGCTCGGGCCTATGGCCCTCTGGGCTATGGGCAAAATGCTTTATTTTGTACCTCAAAGCGAAGCGACCTGAAAGCGAGTTTACGAGCGACCTCATACCTCATACCTCTTAATAGAAATTCTGCAAGTCCTGGACGGTTCCGAAGAGCGTGTTCGCAATTTGAAAGCGGTCCAAAACGTGTTTTAACAAGTCCTTAAATTCGTCAATGGTTCCGGCATTCATGGTGTTCAATTTGCCTTGAATGTCGCTCACAAAACCGTAAACCACAGGGCTCGATTTCATGCCCTGCATTTCCCCACTCCATTGCTGTAACACTTTGTCTGTATCGATTCTTGCAATAACATAGCGCGTCGTCGAAAGCAGCTCTTGCAAAAAATGCACAAGGAAAATTTCTTCTTGCAAAATACCCCAGCGTTTGTCCTTGGAGTATAGTGAAGAATTTTCGGCCTTGCCGTAGAAAATTGCGGCCTGAGCGTATTCGAGACATGTCATCAAAAGTCTTTCGTAGCGCTTGATGTCATTGCTCAAATGCTGGTACCATGCACTGTTTTCTTCGGGAGACGAGTCCTTCGCTTCTGCAATCTCGTTCGGGAACAGCGCACGGAAAGCGTAATAAACTTCCTCGTAATAGCGGTTCCTCATGCGGCAGTTGAACGCGCGATTTTTTTGTGTGTAGTCGCAATGGTGTAAGGACGATATCATGCTTTTTCAACCCCTCTGACGCCCTCGACCTGTCTGATTTTTGTCACGATGGCATCGACTTGGGCTTTGCGGAAAGCCTTGAATTCCATGCGGATACGTCCCGTGTATTGGGCACTTGCGATGCTTAATCGGTCTAGCGCCAAGTTCTCGTCTTTTAAAACCATTAGAATGCTTAACGGCAGGTTCTTGCGGTTGTCCGTTTCTATGGTGAGGTGCGTCGTGAATGGCTTTGTGACATCGGCACTCCAGTCTACTGGGAGGCGTTGGTCGGTCGGCAAATCCTTGAGGCACGGGCAATCGCTTTTGTGCACTTCGATACCGATTTGAGGACGCATGACACCGACAATCTTATCGCCTGGTACAGGTCCGCAGCAGCTGGCAAAGTGGATGAGGAGGCTTGTTTCTTGCCCGATCATCAACGGCATTTCATCGGTGAGCGTATTGTCCATGTCTTTCCCGAATTTCGGGTAGAATCGGAGTGCTGCTGTTTCCTTGGAAATATCGTTTCCGCCGTTCAAGAAACGGTGGATGTCCTGGAGAGGGAGTTCGCCTTGACCGATGCGTTCGAAAAATTCATTGAGGCTCGTCATGCTGAAGTATTTGAGGATGTCCTCTTCCTTCGGCCTCTTGTCCTTTTCGATTTTAAGGAGCCTAAGTTCGCGAGTCCAGATTTCTTTACCGAGGCTGCGGGACTGGATGGTGATGCTCGTCTTCATCCACTTGCGGAGTTCCTGCTTCGCTTTGATCGTCTTTACCATTTTGAGCCATTCAGGGCTCGGCTCCTGGTTCGGGCTTTTTAAAACCTGGATTGTAGCGCCGTGCGGCACAGGTTCATCAAGGCTCACGACCTTGTCGTTAATGCGGGCACCGATGCAGTGCAGGCCGAGTTCCGAGTGCACTGCGAATGCAAAGTCCAAAACGATGGCGCCTTCAGGGAGTTCAATGGAAGCCCCCTTCGGGGTAAAAACCGTCATGCCTTCGGGCTTCAGGTCAACCTTCAAGAAATCGAGGTATTCCTTGGAGTCCGAAATTTCGGATTGCAGCTTGACCATGTGGTCGAGCCAGGCGAGTTCTTCGCCTTCGTGCTGCGTTTCCATCTTGTACGCCCAGTGTGCGGCAAAACCCTTTTCGGCGGTTAAGTCCATGTCCTTTGTTCGAATCTGGACTTCGACCATCTTGTTCTCGGGACCGATGACGGTTGTATGGATACTTTGGTAAAGGTTTGGCTTCGGGGTCGCGATGTAGTCCTTGAAGCGGCTTTGAAGCGGCGTCCAAAGGTTGTGCACGTAACCTAGCGCGAGGTAGCATTCGGGGATGGTCTCGACGATAATGCGGATGGCGAAAATGTCGAAGATGTCTTCGAACCCGCAACCGCGTGCGAGCATCTTGTTGTAGATGCTGTAGATGTTTTTTGTGCGACCTTGGATGGTGCAATCGAAATCTTCGAGGGCCATCTTGATTTGAAGCGGACCAATCACGGATTGCACGTAGTTTTCGCGTTTTTCCTTGTTTTCGATAAGCGCATCGACGAGCTTCTGGTATTCGTCCGGGTTCACGTACTTGAAGCTCAAGTCTTCGAGTTCTGTTTTAAGTTTGTAGAGACCGAATCTGTGCGTGAGCGGTACGTAAATGTCGAGTGTTTCCTGGGCAATGGCCTTTCGCTTTTCGGGTTTCATGTATCGCATGGTGCGCATGTTGTGGATGCGGTCTGCGATTTTGATCATGATGACGCGGGGGTCTTTTGCCATGGCCGTAATGAGTTTACGGTAGGTGCTTGCCTTTTGCGCCGTCTTGCTTGCTTCCTGGACGGCGGTAATCTTTGTCACCGCATCGACCATGAACGCCGTGTCTTCGCCAAAAAGTTCTGAAATTTCACTGAGGGTGTGCGGGGTGTCTTCCACCACGTCGTGCAATAAGCCTGCGAGTACCGTTGCCTGGTCTTGCTTTAGGTCGGCAAGAATCTTGGCCACTTCGTAAGGGTGTTCTGTGTAAGGCATGCCGCTCTTGCGGTATTGACCATCGTGGGCATCGGCGATAAAGGCTATAGCTTTTCTGAGAATCCCTTCATCCAGTTTTGGATTCTTCTTGAGGAGCACACTTACAATGTGCTCTTGATTAGTTGTAAAATTAGCCTGATCCATCAGTCTCAATTTATCTAATATTTTGATACTTATGCGTCCTTTTTTCGTAAATATGCCAAAAATAAGACGAAAAACGCATTGCCTATTTTTACTGTGTAAAAAATATTAAACGTTTGTACGTTTTTTTCTGTTGTTTCGTTTTACAATGAAAAAATTATTACAGCGACATTTGCCGTTTTTATATATATTAACTTTAAAGACAACAATTTTGCCGAATCCACGGCTGTTGTTGGGGTTGGTTAAATAATGAACAAAATCAAATATCTAGTGCCAGTGGCAGTAGTGTCTCTTGGCTTGTGGGCCTGCGGCGATGATAAAACATCCTCTCCCGCGGAATGTTTAACTGCAGAATGCTTGGAAAATGGTGGGTCATCTTCTGGGGGAAGTGAACCTGCAGATGACTTGAGTTCTAGTTCGTTCGAAAATCAATCGGGCGAATCGAGTTCGGCTACGGGGAGCGAGGGTAATCCCAATTCTTCGGGTGATGGTCAATCTCAGTCAAGCAGTTCCGGCAATGCCGTATCGAGCAGTGGCGATGCGCCTGTAGTATCGTCGAGCAGCGCTTTGAAACCGGAAAGCAGCGGTACCGTCTCCAGTTCCAGTCGCGAACATCGCCCTCGTTCCAGTTCGTCTGTGACAAAAACTAGCAGTGCCGCTGAATCAAGCTCCAGTGCTACGGAACCGCCTCCGTCTCCTTCGAAGGATTTCGTTGAAGACCACCGCAGCGAATGCCAGATAGGCAATATTCCGTCGAGCGTGAACAACGCGAAACTTCCGGACCCGTTCATGGGCCTCGACGGCAAGCGTATTTCTTCGAAGGCGGAATGGAAGTGCCGCCGTGAAGAAATCGGTGCGATGCTTGAAAAACTCATGTTCGGC
>CACWPM010000034.1 GCA_902762795.1 Fibrobacter succinogenes
GAACGTGTTTACCTTGTTCTACAAGTCCTGCGGTCAAGTTCTGTGTCGTGGTGGATTTTCCGATGCCGCCTTTACCATAAATAGCGATTTGACGTAATTTCTTTGACATTATCGAGTCTCCTTAGGAATTTGTTCCTACAGAAGCGCTAGGCAAGAGCAAGTTTAGATTTTGCATCTATCCTTTTCAAGACTTTTTTAGCCCGTTTCGTCTTAAAATTTCTTTTTTTAGGTTTGTTATAGTTGTATTCTATAGTATCGTTCAGCACGAACCTATTGCACGCCTCCAAAAATTATTTTTTTTCTTTTTTGTTCCTGCTTCTGTATTGTTTTTCCCTATGGCGCTTTTTAAATTTTGCCCGTACTTCTGAAACAGAGAAGTAAACGTATTGATGATAATACAGAACGCTAGGTAACCGTTCAATTTTATTTTATATAAACTAAATTGGCGAAACTTAATCGTTGTTCGCCGATTGTTTAGCGCAAGGCGTACGCGTCTTGTGTTTACAATGAATCCTTTGCCTTTGTGAGGTTTTATGGCAATCGATCAAGAAAACGTTTTTAGAGAGCACCCCTGTTTTGGGGCATGCAAGAACCGGAAAGGACGCATTCATTTGCCTGTTGCTCCGGGTTGCAACATTGAGTGCCGTTTTTGCGACCGTCGCATCAACGAAGATGCCCAGGTCCCGGGAAATACAAGTAAAGTCATTAAGCCCGAAGAGGCTTGTGGATACATTCGCAAGGCGTTGGAATACGTACCGGATCTTACTACGGTTGGTATTGCTGGCCCGGGCGATACGCTCGCTACGCCGTTTGCACTGGACACGTTCCGTCTAGTGAAAAAGGAATTCCCGCAACTGATCCGCTGCATGAGCACTAACGGGCTTTTGCTGAACGACAAGGCCGATGAAGTCATTGACGTGGGAATCGATACGCTGACTGTTACGGTGAATGCCGTCGACCCGGAAATCGAGGCGATGATCAACGCGAGAATTTTCTACCACGGCAAGACCTATACGGGTGTCGAAGCGGCGAAAATCCTGATCCACAACCAGCTTGAAGGCATCCGCAAGGTTGCAAAGAGCGGTACGCTCATCAAGGTGAACACGGTTCTTTGCCCGGGAATCAACGATCAGCACATCGAAGATTTGGCGGCGACCGTGCGCGAAGCTGGCGCGATTATATACAACATCATCCCTTTGATTCCGCAGAACGGTTTCAAGGACATCCCGGCCCCGACTCCGAAGGGTCTCGCAATTGCACAGGAGCAGGCGGGCGTGTTCATCAACGTATTCAAACATTGCGCACATTGCCGTGCCGATGCCGTTGGTGTCCCTGGAGTTTACGATATCGGTGCGCAAATCTACATGGACCGCATCCGTGTAAAGGAGACTTTCTCCCATGGCTAAAATATTGGATCAAGCGCGTTATAAATGCGCGTTAGCAGCTATGTAGACGGCGCAATCCATTTCGGAAACTGTTCCTGTATTGCTCTCTTTGTCGTTTACGAGTACAAGATTTAATAACGTGTTGGATTAAAGTCCGCTACCTCGTTTCTTTAGGCGTGGACTCTCCCGTGAGAAAAATCTCGCGGGAATTTTTTTGTGGGGCGGAAACCCTTTATGAAACACTCTTGTATCATATTTTAAGTACGTATAAAATAATATATAAAAATTTATTGATTTTTATTGTGTTTTCGCCATTTTTGTTTTATTTTTATAGACATGAAACCGATTATGGAATATAAAGATTACCGCCAGTACATGCGTGATTTTTATGCTGAACGCAAGAGAAATTCGTATTTTACTTGGCGAAAATTTGCGAGCCTGGCTGGATTTGCTTCTCCGGCGTATTTAAAACTGGTCTGTGATGGCGAAACGAGGCTCAGTAAACCGGGGATTGCAAAAGTGGCCCGTGCCATGGGGCTTGAAGGTTTTGATTATACCTATTTTGCGTTGCTCGTAAAATTCATGAATGCAAAAAATGACAGCGAAAGAGAAGCTGTTCTTAAAGAAATTGATCATGAAGCGCGCATGAACAAAATTCGCATTGTCGATGCCGATGCTTTCCGTTATTACGAAACTCCCGCATGCCCCGTCATTCGCGAACTTGCTCCCGTCATGCCTGGAGCGACGCTAGGCGAACTTGCGTCTAAAATAAGGCAAGGTGTTACAGCCGCCGAAGTCCGCGAAATTTTGCAGTTCCTCGTCAAGACGAATTTACTCCAGAAGAACGCTGATGGGACATACGAACAGACGCAAAAAGCGGTCAAGGGTTCCAAGGAGACGATCCCTCTTGCTATTCGTACGATGAACCGGAAAATGTCTGAACTTGCGGTGCGCTCCATTATCAAGGATCCTGTGGAAGAACGAAATTTTTCCGGTATCACCATGGGCATTAATAAATCTATTTATGACCGAATTGTCAAAGAAATAGACGCATTTCGCAAAAAGATTATCAACATTGCAAATGAATGTTCAAAGATAGACCAGGTCTATCAAATGAATTTGCAAATGTTTCCTCTTACAGATAAAGTTTCAACCTCGGAATCGGGAAAGGATAAATAAATATGAATAAGGTGAAATCACTAATAGCTGTATGTACGGCTCTGTTTTGGGCGTGTTCCGATAATCCGAGCGAGGCCGGAACTACCGAGATTGACAATACGTTTGCTATAAACAGCAGTTCTTCGAGCCATGAGCGCGATCTCGTCTGGTCTTCGAGTAAGGCCCTTTCTAGTTCTAGCAGTAATGGCGAAGCTTCAAAATTTTTCGCAACGGACACTAAACGCGGCTTAAAATTGGGCTCTTGTATTGCTTCTAGTTTGGAACCCATGCCGATGCGTGTCGCCCAAATCGTAAGCATCGCAGAAGCGTCTTCGGAAGATGCGCCTAAAGCGTACATTCTTAATGATGGCAAGGGGCGTTATCAAGTGATGGCCTTGAATGTAAACGATCTCTGCCATGTCGATGCGGACCTTTTGACAAAACGTTCTGGTGACACTTTGCAAATCGAATATGGATGTCGCGAAGAGAACGGGGAATGCGTAGTAGCTGAATCTCCATGCATGTGTCATAGCGACCACTGGTTTGACATTGAAGCCGAAAATGCGAATGTGAAGTTTATTCGATTTAGCGGAATCACATACCAAATCAGTGACGGACCGGTTCCAGAACCATCAAAAACAACACCACGCGATTCCTCTTCAACGCAAAACGATTCCGTTTTAACGGACACGCGTGACGGAAAAACATACAAACTTGTCAAGCTCGGCGAAAAAATTTGGATGGCCGAAAATCTCAATTACGAAATGGAAGACGGCGTAAAGAGCTGGTGCAACGGAAACAAGACGGAAAACTGCGATAAGTATGGCCGCTTATACACATTCGAAGCTGCAAATGCCGCGTGTCCTCCAGGATGGCGCTTGCCCGAAGATGTAGAATGGCCCGAAAGAGGAAATGGCGGATACTCCGCATTCCTCGACTATGCCGTCGTAGGTTGGGGTGGTGGCAAGGACACTTACGGCTTTACTGTTTTGCCTGCTGGCGAATATAGAGCAAGTTCCCAGTATTTCTTTGAACCAGGCCGTTTTGCCTATTTCTGGACATCTACGATAGACTCGCGAAACCACAATTGCCCGATAATGATCCATTTTGGCAACGGTTCCGAAGGAATGGTGAACGTCTGTGCGAATAGCGAAAACGACGGACACTCTGTCCGCTGCATGAAGGATTGATTTTTTTAACGTGTTGAGGATTCTTCAATAGGAAAAACAGTAGGAGGAAAAGAGAAGGCGGGCATCGGCTTGCCTTCTTTTGTTTTTATGATATTAAAAAGCTATAGAAAAAAACTATAAAATATGCTAGAAATAAAATATTAGACAAAACTATAACGGACTTCTATATTTTGCATCAGTGCTAGAAGCCTGTAACTGTGAGACAATTGCAAGGATGCACAATATCTCGATGTACTGAAACGAAAGGCATTCATTTGGAAGAAGAACGAAATTTAGACTTTGATACTGTTGTAGATCGTCGCCATACCAAAAGCGTCAAGTACGATTTCTTTGTAGAATGCGGGCTTGTGAAACCGGGCGAAGATTCAAACGGCATTCTTTCGCTATGGATTGCGGATATGGACTTCAAGACAAGTTCATTCGTTCAAGATGCGTTGATTCGTACGGCGGAACACGGAATTTTCGGTTACAGTGAAAGTCAAGAAGACTACTTTCGCATCCTTCAGGATTTTTACCATCGTCGCCACAATTACGAAATTGAAAACCCTCGCTGGGTCTTGAAAACGCCCGGCGTGATGTTTGCAATCGCTATGGCCGTAAAGGCGTTCACGAACGTTGGCGATACCGTACTCATCCAACAGCCGGTCTATATGCACTTTGCCGACGTGATTGAAAGCAATAGTAGAAATGTTGTTAGCAATGATCTTGTTTACGGTGAGGATGGCCGTTATCATATCGACTTTGAGGATTTCGAAAAGAAAATTGTCGACAATAATGTCAAGCTTTTTTTGCTTTGTAGCCCGCATAATCCTGTTTGTCGCGTCTGGACTTGCGAAGAACTTTTGCGCATGGGCGAAATTTGCTTGAAACATAATGTCATTGTCGTGAGCGATGAAATTCACAACGACTTTATTTTTAAGGGAGTGCACACGGTGTTCGGTTCGCTTAGCGAAGAACTGGCCGACAATTCGATCATCGTCACTGCGCCGACAAAAACATTTAATTTGGCAGGAGTTCAGATTTCCCATACGTTTGTGAAAAATCCAAAACTTCGCCGAGCACTTCGTAACCAAATCATTTCAACTGGCTACAGTCAAGTTAGCATTCAAGGGCTGGTCTCCGCCGAGGCCGCTTATTCTAAAGGCGATGTCTGGCTGAATGCACTCTTGAAGTATATCAAGGGAAATATTGAATATACGAGTGAATTTGTACGTAAAAACTTTAAAGGTGTAAAGCTCGTTCCGATGGAAGCGACATACCTTGCCTGGCTTGACTTTAATGGCTTGGGGCTTACGACGGCGCAAGTGGATGACCTCGTTCTCCATGGGGCTCGCCTATGGCTTAATAGCGGAACGAAATTTGGCAAAACCGGAGCTGGGTTCCAGCGTTTGAACCTCGCGTGTCCTCGAAGTACATTGGCGGAGGCTCTCAGTAGATTGAAAGTTGCTCTTGATTCTGTCAAGTAGACGCAACGAGAGCCTCTAGGATGCTTAGAATCCACCTGGAGGCTTCTTCTTTTTATGACATTCCTATAATACATGTAGGATAACGATGCTAAAATTTTTATATTTAACATGCAACCAAAAAGGGATATAAACAAACCATGACTTTACAACAATTACGTTACGCCATCGGAATTGCGAAAGCCGGCTCCTTTAACAAAGCGGCTGAATCGCTGTTCATATCCCAGCCGTCTTTGACGACCGCGATACATGAACTTGAGGAAGAAATCGGCATCACTGTTTTCAACCGCACTAGTCGCGGAGTCACGCTCACGCCAGAAGGCGAAGAGTTCATCGCGCGTGCAAATGAACTTTATAACCACTACGAATCTGTTCTCGAACGCTATAGTAAGGAAGAGCAAAAGAAGAAACGCTTTGCCGTTTCTACGCAGCACTATTCTTTTGCGGTCAAGTCCTTTGTGAACATGGCAAAAAAATTTAACATCGATGACTATGAGTTTGCACTTCGTGAAACAAAGACAAAAGAAGTCATCGACGATGTGACGAGCCTCCGCAGTGAAATTGGCATTATTTATTTGAGCGATTTTAATCGGAAATACATTACATATTTGCTCAAGGAACACGATCTAGTCTTCCAGAAGTTGATTGACTGCAAGGCCTATGCTTACATGTGGAAAAATAATCCCCTCGCAAACAAGCCCTACGTAAATCTCGAAGACCTTTCGGATTATCCTTGCCTTTCTTTTGAACAGGGCGAAAGTGGAAACTATTACTTTGCTGAAGAAATATTGAGCACAAATGAATATCACAAGACGATTAAGGCAAATGACCGCGCTACTATGCTCAATTTGATGGTGGGTCTCAACGGTTATACGCTTTGCTCCGGCATTATCAGCGAAGAAATCAACGGCTCCGATTACGTTGCTGTCCCCTTCAAGGACGCAAACGGTGAAGATGACCGCTCCATGGAAATCGGCTATATCACCAAGAAAAACTTTATGCTCAGCACAATTTGCCGCATATACATTCGTGAAATGGAAGAATATCTCAAGGCGTACACGGCCGAGCATAATCCGAATGTTTAATGTCATTTTTGCTGCGCCCATCGATCTGATGGGCGTTTTTTTATTGTGTAGACATTCTGCTATAGTAAAAAACTATAAATTACGTTAAAAATAAAGTATTGGACAAACCTATAATAGCCTTCTATATTTGGCATCGGACAAAACATGGAGGTTATTATGAAAAAAGGTTTATTCTTTGGGGCTGCAACAATTGTTTTGGGTATTCTTGTGTCGGTGCTTTCATTTGTCTTGCTTCCTTTTTGCAAGCCTATGGGACATATGGTCATGCGCTGCCATACAACCTCTACTGTTGACGGTTTTATTGGCATAGCTGTTGCTTTAATCGGAATAGCTTATCTTGTTTTACCAGGTTTTCGCAACGCTTTGTCTGCAACTGTGATTGCCGCAGGAGTCCTTGTTGCACTTGTTCCCGCCTTGTTTGTTGGTGTCTGCGCAAATCCGCATATGCCTTGTCATGCCATTTCATCTTCGGTTTTACAACTGATTGGAATTTTAATCGCGCTTGTCGGTATAGCCAATAGCGTGTACTTATTGAATCGCAGTATATTGCGAGAGGAGAGTAATAATGAATCATATCGTACTTAAAATTGTTTATGCAAATTTTTGGCGCCATCCGTTTAGAAATATTGGACTCGTTTTTTTAACGGCTATTGCTTCGGCGACGCTTCTTTCTGGCGCTCTGTTTTCAGAAAGTCTTGATGCCGGCTTTGAACAGCTGTCATCGCGCATGGGGGCGGACTTGATTGTTGTTCCGTTCGAAAGTGACGCGAAAGATCAACCCATTCTCTTGCAAGGCGAATTAAGCCACCGCACGCTCCCACGGGAAATTTTAGAATTTACTCGAAACATTCCTGGAATTAAAATAGCTTCATCGCAATATTATTTTTCTTCGCTCGGTTCCAGCTGCTGTGATAAGAAAGTTATTATTATCGGTTTTGATTCCAAAACGGATTTTACTATCAAACCGTGGATCCGCAGAAATTACAAAAAAGATTTCCCCATAGGATCTGTAATTGTGGGCAGCGATATCCAAGTCGATGAAACTGGGAAAATCAAGTTCTTCGACAAGGAATTTGTTGTTGTTGCAAGTTTGGAACGCATGGGTAACAAGCTCGACCAAGCTGTTTTTGCCGATGCGGGAACGATCGAAATTTTGCAAAAGGCGGCTAAGGAAAAGGGGCTTAATTTCATTTCCGAAGGAAAACCTTCCGCCATTCTCGCAAACATCGAAAAGGATGCGGACTTCGAGAAAATTTCGCAGACGTTGTATGAAAAATTTGACAATATCCACGTTATACCCCGTAAAAATTTGTTTGATAGCGTTATTGCTACGGCGAGATTGTCTAAAATTGTCATCTGGATTATCGCGATCTTTTTCCTGATTGTCTCGATTGCCGCAGTTTCCGTATCGTTCTCCCTTTCGGCAAATGAACGTAAACGCGAATTTGCAACACTTAGGGTCATTGGTTTTACGCAAAAGAAATTGGAACAAATTGTTCTTGGTGAATCTTTGCTTGTGAGCGGAATTGGTACGATTATCGGGACTTTATTCGGTATATTTATAACGCTTTCGTTCCGCATATTTGTTATAGACCGTTTGTCTGTACCGTTCTTGCTGCCCAATGCCGTGGTTGTCTTGTTGACGATTGTCGCTACATTGTTCGTTCCGTCTATTATCGGGACTGGAGCTGCTTATCGAATTGCTAAAAAAATCGGTAAAATAGATGTCTATTCGGCATTGAAGGAGGAAACTTAATGATTTTAAATGGTAACAACATTACAAAAGAATATACTCGTCGCGGTGAAACTTTCCCCGCTGTCAACAAAGCCGATTTCTTTGCATGGTCCGGCGATTACACTGTAATATTCGGAGAGTCCGGTAGCGGTAAAAGTACGCTCCTGAACGCTCTTGCCGGAATTAGCGCTCCTACATCCGGGAGCATCGAAATCGATGGTCAGCCGCTTTATTCGCTCGATGACGAAAGTCTTTCGAAATTGCGAAATGAACGTATTGGTTATATCCCGCAAAATACGGCTTGCTTGCCTGTATTCACCGTAACCGAAAACATCGAACTTGCCGCAAGTTTGTACAAACGGAGAGTCGATAAGGATCAAGTCAAAAGCCTGCTGAAAAAGCTCGGGATTGAGCATTTGGCTGACGAATATCCTGCCAACTTGTCGGGTGGGGAACTTCGCCGCGTTTCCATTGCTCGAGCCCTTGTCAACAATCCAGACTTGATTATCGCTGATGAACCGACCAGCAACCTCGATGAAGACAATAGTCGTAAAGTATTCAGCTTGTTCGGACGGCTTGCAAAAGCGGGGGTTGCCATTGTCGTTGCCACGCACGATAGGACCGCGTTTGGCTACAGCAATCGTGTTTATCACATGAAATTAGGATCTCTTATTCCTGATATTGGAGAATACGGCAACCTGTAAAATTTCTACTTTTGTAATGTAAGTGAAATGCCGTAAACTTGTCATGCCCGATCCTGTCCTCGCGCCTGTCCTCGCTTGACGGGGATGACGGGAATCATCGGGTTTCTCCTGTTCATGTTGCTATGAAACTTCTGCTAATTTATTTCTTCGTTCTTGGTTTTATTTGCATACGCGACTTGTTTAAAGTCAAGAACTTTGATGATTATGTTGTTGCGGGGCGCAGGCAAACTACCCCGTTTGTTTTCATGAGTCTCATGGCGACCGTTCTTGGGGCTTCTGCGACAGTAGGCATAGCATCTCGTGCGGAAAGCATTGGCTTTGCTGCGTTTTGGTGGCTTGGAACGGGGGCGGTTGGCTTTTGGTTCCAGGCGGCTTTTTTGAGCAAGCCCGTTCACGATCTTGATGTACGCACGCTCCCCGAAATCGCAGAAAAGACAGTTGGGAAAACCGGACGAAAGCTCGTTGCTTTTATTATCGCTATTTCGTGGATCGGGATTATTGCGGCGCAGTTTGCCGCGATGGCAGGCTTTATTGGACTTGTGCTGGGACATGACGCTGGAACGCTTTCAGTCTTGGTTACGGCGGTTATTGTCATTGTCTATACGCTTTTGGGTGGGCAGCTTTCTGTTGTCCGTACGGATGCTTTGCAATTTGGAATTTTGACGCTTGGATTTTTTGCAACGGCAGTTTATCTGTTCGGCGGATTTTCGGGGGCCGAAAATGCTGTTTTGACAGCTGCGAGTATCTCCGAGCCTGGGGAAAATTTCTCATCGGACGCCGTCGCATCAAACGCTGGGCTTGCGACTTTTGGTAAATTTGCTCTCTTGAACGAAAAATTTGGTGCTTTCGATTTGGTTATTATGTTGTTTACTATTGGGGGAGCGTACTTTCTTGGTCCAGATGTGATTTCGAGAAATCTCGTTGCCAAAGATTCTGCATCTGCTCGCCGAGCGGTTGTTGCGGGGAGTTTTGCGATTATTGTTTTTAGCGTCATCATAGTTTTGCTTGGCATGTGGGCCGCAACCTATGCGCCCGCAGTTTCCGGCTCGGTGACGAATCCGCTTTTTCGCCTTGCGACAGGTGTGCTTCCGCTCCCGCTTGCGGCACTCCTTTCCGTTGGCCTTTTGTCGGCTCTTCTTTCTTCGGCAGACACGTGTCTCATTAATTCTGCCGCCATTTTTGGGAGCGATATCCTGAACACGCGCCGTATTTCTGTTGTGCGTCTGCTCGTTGTCGCTATTGGTATTGTCGCAACATATCTTGCGCTTCAAGGCAAGGATATCATCGGACTTTTGACAATGGCATATTCTGTCTATACGCCGGGAATTGTCGCCCCGCTTGCTGTCGCCATCATCGCATACAAAAAGTTCTATGTCAAGAAAACGTTTTGGTATGCGGGCGTCGTTATTGGCGGGCTTTTCGGGCTTGTTCCGACAATACTTTCGTCAACGGTGAAATATCAAAGTCCTGCCTTTTTACCCCTTGCCGGAATAGCAATTTCTCTAGCGTTTGCAATTGCGAGTTTGAAAAAGAAATAATCTAGAATGTCCGGCTCCGGTTTACCGGTAAGCCAAGCCTAGTTTCCATGATGTTTAAATAATTGGAATTGTAAAAAAAGAGCCCCGCACACTGTGCAGGTCTCTCCATTTTTATTGACGATTAGTAAGAACTAGTGCTCGTCTGCAAAGGGTTCTGTGACTAGAACTTAAACAACATGCCGAAGCGCATTTGCCCGTCACGTACACCGTCCGCTTTGCCGACATTCTTGATGGTAGCCCAGTCAAACTGCAAAACGTCAGAAATCATGACGCCTACGCCGAAGTCGACTTCGTTACGCTTGCCTACGCGGTCGTAAAGGTAGCCCAAGCGAAGAGCGATTGTGTTGGAATAAATGAATTCCGTACCCAAGTTGAACACGCCGCGCATGAGAGAATTCGTCTTGCTGTTGTCGTCATCGTCTGTGTCGAAAAGTGCCTTCCAACATGCGATATAGAACGGTTCAGGGTCGCCGTTGCTGTCGTCAATCACGACTTCGCGGTTGTAGTCAAAGGCTACGGTCCATTTATAATCTGCCATGCTGAGAATCTCGTAAGAAAGACCGAGGCGCCAGGTCAATGGAATCGGGTCCTCGATAGTCTTGTCCACGTAGTAAACGCTTGGGCCGATGTTGGCAAGCACCAATGCAAAGTTGAGTTTCGGGATAAAAAGATTCTTCTTCAAGACGCCGATGTCGAATGCGTAACCGAACGTGGTGGCTTCTTCTTCGCCAGCACCGGCGCCGGAACTCAGGTCGGAGTAGAAGAACTTTATAGAAAGACCGAGACCCCAGTCGTTCGGGAAGCGAGTGCCGTAGCTAATGCCACCGACGATTTCGGAACTGTTGTATGCCACGAGGTCATCGACGTCCAGATCGCCTGAAACAACGGTCGAACCGAACGAAACGAAATTCACGGAAACACCGAGCGTTCCCCAGTCGTTCAGGGGGATAGTCATGCCGCCGTAGAGGTGGTAGAGATCTGGGATATTGAGGATAGGCAAAAGTTTTTCGTAGAACGCCGTGAGCTGGTAGTCGGCATCCTTGTATTGTTCCATGCCGTTGGCCGTGCTGAACCACACGTCATTTCCTTCGGGAAGGACCGCCCAGACCTTGTTTGTCGAAAGTCCGTTGCCCTGGTGGTAGTGCATCCATTCGTCGTCGCGCTTGGTCACTGTGGGGTCTTCCTTGGAGCCGCGTTCGAGTTCGGCTTTACGTCCACTCGCGGTGGCGTAGTCCGGCAGGTGGCGCCAGACACCGAGGTCCGTTGCGATCCAGATGGCGCCCTTGCGGTCCACGGAAACATCGTTCACGTTGTTGTTCGCAAATTGCACTTGTTCCCACTTGCGGAGCGTGAAGTGCGATAGGCCTCCCTTGTGGGTTGCCCATACGTGACCCGAACTATCTACAGCGAGTGCTGTCGGGGAAAGGTCCATGATGCCGTCTTCCTGGTTGAACAGGCTCCAGCGGTCCTTGTCGTTTGCGCTCTTTTTCGGGGTGAGGCGGGCAACGCCTGCGCCATCGACTGCGACGAATAGTTCCTTGCGGTTCTCGGACCAGACAAGAGCGTTGATTTTTTGGCTAGGGAGGACTTTTCCTTTTTGTTCGAATGCTCCGTTGCGGTAGACGAAAAGGCCGTTGTCCGTGCCAATCCAAAGAGAGGCGCCTTGCTTTGCCAAGGCCGTGACGCGACGTTCGCCAAGTTCTGTTTCAAAGGATTTCCAGCTTTTTCCGTCAAAACGGAAAAGTCCCTTGGGGGTTCCGACCCAGAGCTTTTCGGTGAGGCTTTCGTAAAGGATGGATGTGATGGTGTCCTTGACGACCAGGTCCCAGGGCATCTTGACTTCGACCACGTGGGATTCGTCGTCGGCGTTTTTCACATCGTTGAAGGCTTTGACAACTCGCGTGTATTCATCGAGCCCGCGTTCGGTGCCGACGTAGGTGCGTACGGCGTCCTTGATTTTCGCGTTACCTTGCAAGGTGACGGAATAATAATTGACCCATTGTTCGCCGTCGAACTTTAAAATGCCTTGCGTGGTGCCGGCCCAGAGTTCGCTCTTGTCGAAGAACCCGTTTTTGGAGCGGGATGCCATGTGGGTGAAAAACGGTGTCTTCTTGGCGTCTGCGCTGTATGACTTGCGCCATTCGTCGGCGAGGGGTCCGAATGCAAGACCTGCCGGGTTGTAGTACATGGCGGTTGCGTCATCGGCAAGTGCGGCACCGACTTCGCCCATACCTAGCTGGCGTGCGCCAACGGGCATTTGAAGGGTTATGATTGCCGAACCTGTGGCAAGAGCCATGGCAGGTGCTAGAAGAATAGCTGATAATAGTGACTTACGCAAGTTGCCTCCAATCCGGGACGTTATAGGTGTTTCCGTGTGTCGGGATTACAGCCTTCCATCCGGATTTACTTGGGTTTTCCCAGGGTTGCTTCGGTAAAAGCTTACAGTCGCAGCCCAGAACGTATGGTGGTAAAATTTCCGCGTGATTGCGAATCTGTTCGCGGGTGATGAAATTTTCCTCGCTGACGAATTTACAATAATTCTTGCCTTTGGGACCAACGACTATTCTGTAAGTGGCGGTACCCGCCTTGTCCCCTTCGTCAATTGTCTTGATTGTTTGTTCCAGTGAATTGTTCCACTGCTCGATGTATAAAGATCTTTGTTCTGGTGTTAAATCTTGCGTTTCGAGCCACGCCCTGATCGATGCTTCGGAGGGCTTTACGGCGGTGAGCGTCTCGCGGGCTGGGCGACCGATGGCGGCGTATTGCCCCGATACGTCGATAACCGGTTTCAATTCCTCTTTTTCGTCGGAGTTGTGCATGCCTACGTAGATGCCGATGCCGGCAAGCACGATGGACAAGAGCACAATCGCGATGACGATGATGATTGATAGCATATTTAAATCCGTTTACGATAAATCCTTACTCTCAAAAACTAGCATTTTCTATTTTATAAGATAGGAGATATTATGTTAAAATTAAAGTTTTTTCTTGTGTTACTTGCTTGTAGTGTCGCTTGGGCTGTCCCGTTCAAGGTTGAAACGGTCAAGGAAGGTGGTGGAGAGCCCATTCGTGCAGGTCAATTGATTAAAGTTCATTATAAAGGATACTTGGCGGTAGACAGTTCCATTGTGAACAAAGCGGCTACGGATTCGACTGTTGAAGCCCCGTATTTTGCAAATTCCTATTACAGCGAAAAACCACTGGAGTTCACTGTGGGCGTGGGCCAGGTGATAGAAGGCTGGGACAAGGGACTTGTGGGCATGAAAGTCGGTGAAATCCGCAAACTTTCTGTGCCGTCGGTCATGGCTTATGGCGATAATTCCCTCGAAGGTATTCCGCCTAACAGCGATTTGATGTTCGTGGTTGAACTTGTTCATGCTGAAAAGCCGCTCGAAGCAGACAAATTCCCTGCCGATGTCGAAAAGCTCAAGTGGCGCGATATGGGCCGTGGACTCAAGGTCTTTGACGAAAAGGTCGGCGGTGGCAAGTTGAACGCTGCAGGTAACGTAATTAAGGTACATTATACGGGATGGCTTTTGTCGGGCCGCAAGTTCGGTAGCTCGAAGGATCTGGGCAAGCCGCTCGAAGCTATCATGGGTGCAGGCAAGATGATCAAGGGTTGGGAAACAGGCCTTGACGGTATGCGTGAAGGCGGTGTTCGTTGGTTGCGCGTGTCGCCTGCGATGGGCTACGGTGCTACGGCATTCTCGATGATTCCGCCGAACTCTACGCTCTTGTTCCGCGTCGAAATGGTTTCGAGTGATGTGGACCCGGAATTGGCGAAGCACATGGACTTCTTCCCGGATACGACGCTCCTCAAGTACGAAAACGGCCCTGAAGGACTTCGCTATGCGGTGGTAAAGCAAGGTGAAGGCGAACCGGCGCGTGCTGGTCACCGTGCGATTGTCCATTACACCGGCTGGATGGTTAATGGGTACAAGTTCGATAGTTCCCGCGATCGCGGTCAGCCGTTTGCTTTTGAACTCGGTGCAGGCAACGTCATTCGCGGCTGGGAACTTGGCGTGCAGGGTATGCTCCCCGGCGAGAAGAGAATCCTCGTGGTGCCGCCAGGCCTTGGCTACGGTAGCCGCGGCGCAGGTCCGATTCCTGGTGGCGCAACGCTTATCTTTGCTGTAGAATACCTCGGCGAAGAGTAGCGGCAGAGCCGCAGTAGGCAGTAGGAAGGGTTGTTGCCGGAAACTGTTTACTTTGTTACTTCGATTTGTCTTCCTTTGAGCCGTCATTCTGAGGGTGTAAGCCTGAAGCTCAGTCATCCTCGACCCCGTCATCCTCGGAGCCTGTCATTGTGTAATCACATGACTCGGCGGGTATCAAATGCAAGTCCACAAGTGGCCTCTCGCTTGATACCCTTGCATGTCATTCTCGACCTTGTCATCCTCGAAGCCCGTCATTGTATCTACATTTGGGAGGGAAACCATAATTTCTCGTATAATCATTGCGTAGGGACAACCTCAAAAGGTGAGTGTTGCGGCCACGATCATCCTCCGCTAGGAGGATCCATACAGTCCTAATTGCTCTTTTACCTTTCTTGGATATGGCAAGTCCGCCGTGCGCGGACTTTTTTGTGGGCTAAAACTGGAGGATCTGTTGAAAGTACGCTTGCTTTGGATAAATTAATTATTGCTGTAGAATCGGAAAAACGCGAAATAGCCGTTTTTTTACGTAAAAATCGATGAAATACCGTTCTTTTTTACGTAAATTTTACAACAAAGTAATCAATTTTTCCTAAAAAAGCCCGTTTTGGCATCTCGGTTAGGTCGGTTAACTTAATAAAAAGGCCCTGAAATGACCCGATTTCTATAAAAAAGAAGACGAAATGGGATGAAAAGTCAAAAATGCTTTGTACAACGTAACGTTTTTACGTAAAAATTGTCAAAAACTAAACTGAGTTTACGTAAATTTCGCCGTTCTCGCTAAATTTTAATTGTTCCCACAAAAATTTCGCCATTTCCCTCAAGAATGCCTTTCGACATCCTTTCTGCATATTTATTATCTTTAGCTATCTACTAATGACCATTGACCAATAACTGTTGACCATCACTCGGAGTGCAGTCTAGATCCTACAACCTAACCACTAATCACTAATCACTGCGCCTCCGGCGCTCCCATTGACAAAAAGTCCATACCAAATGTTTACATAGTAGGGCAATGAGAGAGAGATTTAAATATTTTAGATATTGATGGTTACTTTTTCTGACATAGCGGATTACCGCGACTTCTTGAAGGAATTCTACGACAGGCGCAAGGTCGAGATGCCCTTCTACAGCTACCGCATGATGGGTGATAAGCTCGGGCTAGACTCCAGCTATCTCTATCGCGTATTGCAAAAGAAGCAGCACTTGCCTGCTCATGCGTTACCTGCGGCAAAGGAAATCCTTGCGCTGGCTGGTCGCGAGGCCGAATATTTCGACCTCCTCTATTCTGCTGCTGTCTGCAAGGATAAGACCAAACGCGAAGAACTCATGGCGAAAGCCCTCTCGCTGCGCGACGTGGAACGCCATTCTTTGCAAGAGGCAGAACTTAAACTTCTCGAAAACTGGTGGATTCCTGCGGTACGCGCCTACCTGGAATTGAACGGCGGTGTTGTAAACGTGAAGCAGATTGCGAGGGACATCTGCCCGCCGATTACCGAAGCTCAGGCTCTCGAAGCCATTGAAACTTTGAAAAGCGTCGGTCTTGTGAAAAAGCTTGTATCGGGCAAGCTTGCGTTGACCGAAGCCCATTTGACAGTAGGGGGCCCCGAAAAGGCGAAGGCCGTGCGTAATTTCCAGCGTCAGGTGTTGAGTCTTGCGAGCGATGCGCTTGAAAACATCCCTGTCAATGAGCGAAACATTTCTACACTGACTCTTTCTGTGGACCAGTCCTGTTTCGAGGATTTGGGGGACATGCTGAGGGAATTCCGTCGATTAGTCCAAAAAAGAGTTGACGGAGCCAAGAATCCTGATCGTGTTATGCAGCTTTCTATGGCGTTTTACCCTGTAGCCCGTAAAGGAGGGGCTACGGAAAATACTATAATAGTGGGGGAAGGTGCAGGAGATAAAAAATGATTAAACGGGCGTGGACATACGGATTGGCGACATTGGCGCTGTGCTATGTCGCCTGCGATAGCGGTCGTACTGCTGGATCGTCGATGGAGACTGAGAACTCTATCGCGTTACTGGTGCAGTTGGCCGATGGCACGCCTGCTGCACGTATGGACGTTATTGTCCGCCCTGAATCTTATTTGTCGGGTGCAACCGAACTGGGTTCGGACTCCCTTTACCAGTTGCACTTTGAAACCGACATGTATGGTCGTGTTACTTTGCGTGATGTCCCATCGGGTTCTTATGTTATTGAAGCCCGTAGCGATTCCCTGAAGGGTTTTGCAAAAATTGCTTATGTCGAGGCTGATACGACAACTCCTCTTACGGTAGAAGTTTCTGAACCGAGCAAGGTCTCCGGTCGTGTCGGTCTTCCGCAGTTGGTCCGCCGTTCGGCGACCGTTTCTGTGCAGGGACTGGACTACCAGGTCCCGATGGATTCTACGGGTTACTTTGAATTTGAATCGCTCCCGAACGGCGAAGTTGAAATTGTCGCTTTTGTCAATGATACCGATAAGGATTCCGTTACGGAATATGGTAGAATCTCGGCGGACGTCGGAGGACAGTCCGGCGATGGCGATTTATACCTCGGCGATTCCGCTTATGTCAAGACGTACTTCGTGTTCGATGACTTTGAGGACGGGGTCGATCTGTGGATGCCGGCTGCATCTAAGAATGGCGAAGTCAAATTGGACCTTGTATCCGCAGGGCGTGGGCGCAAGGGCAAGGTCGCTCACTTTGTCTGTGAACGCGACTCCGCGGCAGATTGGGACTGGGCTCTCATCGGCCGTGAACTCGGTGGCTTTGTAGATATGAGCGATCTGGATTCCATCAGTTTCTGGGCTCGCAGTTCCGTAAAATCGCAGATTTCGTTTGCCTTTGACATGCTCGTGAATAGCGATTCCGTGACAAGTTCCGAGAATATAAAGTCTTGGGCTCACTTTAATGTGGATACGGCCTGGACGCGAGTCGTTGTGTCGCCCTCGAAGTTGGACACTGCTGATAGCAATGGCGGGAACGTCGGCTGGGATGCCGTCAAGAAACGTGTGACAAAAATTAGCATCTT
Source organism: Fibrobacter succinogenes (assembly GCA_902762795.1). Classification (GTDB taxonomy): domain Bacteria; phylum Fibrobacterota; class Fibrobacteria; order Fibrobacterales; family Fibrobacteraceae; genus Fibrobacter; species Fibrobacter succinogenes_E. The sequence continues at coordinate 17,426 of CACWPM010000034.1, forward strand.
TGGCCAAATGGGTACGGAAGTCTGGGTCGACGATATCGAGGTCTTTGGTTACGGCATCTTTGACCCCTATGCCCCGCTTTCTAAGAAGAAAGCCGCTAAAAAAGAAGATTAAAGCTTATCCATTATTGATTTTTTATCCATGAGACCTACGGTTTACTGTGGGTCTTTTTTTGATGTCTAGAGATAGATTTATAAGTAGCGGATTTACGATGTTTGGTTCGTTCGAAGGAGTGTTCATGAAACTACTTAAAAAATTTACGATGTTTGGGCTGCTGGCTGGCTTTGGTGTAAGTGCGCTTGCAGACAACCCAATTTCGACTTATCATTACTTGGCGGATCCCGGTGCCGCAGCCGATGATGAATACTTCTACATCATCACGGACTCCGATGACCCGGCGCCAGCCAATTCTGACGGTTACAAGATTTACGCCCTTTATGCATTCCGCAGCAAGGATATGCAGAACTGGACCGACTTCGGCATCATTTACGATGCCCGCAAGGTGAACGGTATTAACGATATTTGGGCTTCTGGCATTGCGGTGCATAACGGTACGTTCTATATCGTGTTCCCGGATGGCGGTGGCGGCGGTATCGGCTACATCAAGGCGCCTGCTATCGATGGACCGTGGGCGAACGCTGTGGGCCAGGGCAAGGACAAACTTGTCGGTGGCCGTGGCATCATCGGATGCGATGGCGTTTCTTGGTGCTTTGACCCGGGCATTTTTATTGACGACGATGGCACGACCTACGTGACGTGGGGCGGTGGCGAAGGTACTAGTCGCCCGAATACGGACAACTTCGATATCGTCAAGCTGAATGATGCCAAGGATGCTCCGGTGGGCAACGGTTCTCATGTGAAGGTGAACAACTTGCCGACTCGCAAGATGCTTGAAGCTTCTTACATCCACAAGCACGGGAACAATTACTATTTCTCTTACAGTACCGGCTGGCAGCAGGGTGCACCGACGATTGACTACGGCATGTCCTCGAATGTCATGGGACCTTACACCTGGAAAGGCACGATTCTCGGCGACCCGAGCATGAACGGCAGGAGCGTCAACGGCAACAACAACCACCATGGTATTGCCGAATTCAAGGGACATTCTTACGTTGTTTATCATGATCGCCGTATCGCGAAGGGCCACAATGGCCTTGAAAAGATTCCTGCTGATGATGGCAGGCCGAATCCGAACGAAGGTTACCACCGCAGCGTTTCTGTGGATGAAATGTTTTACAATGCCGATGGTACGATTCAGACCGTGAAGGTGACTGACGAAGGTCCGAAGCAGATTGAAAATTTCGATCCGTATGATTGGTATCCGGCTCTCACGAGTTCCAAGCAGAAGGGGATCCGTAGCCGTTCCAACTTTGTCTTGGGCAAGAAGGCCGAACATGTGTTGCTCCCGCTTTCTTCCAAGGAATCCTGGCTTCGCGTGTCCGGTGTTGACTTCGGGACTGCCGCGACTGGCTTCACGGTGGAAGCGGCAAGCACGGCGGACAACAACAAGATTGAAATCCATACCGGTTCTGCATCGGGTACGCTCGCCGGTACTTGTACTCTCAAGAATACGGGCGACAAGAGCAAATACGTCGAGAACAAGTGCGAAGTGGAAGGTCTGAAGGGTGTTGTGGCTCAGTTGTTCCTTGTGTTCAAGGGCGATAAGGATTCTACCATGGCTATCAAGGCGTGGGGTTTCGAAGGCAGCGGCACGACTCCGCCCGAACCGCAAAAACCGTTCGGCGGCAAGGCCTGGGCTATTCCGGGCAAGATCGAGGCTGAAAACTTTGACGAACCGGGTTCTGGTCGTGGCAGCGAGATTGCGTCATATAACGAAAGCGATGCCGAGGACCATGGCGCCGAAAGCAACGATGGCAAGAGCTATCGCGAAGGCACAGGCGTTGACATCTACAAGAAGGCTACGGGCTATATCGTTGGCTACAACCAGGCTGGCGAATGGCTGGAATACACCGTGAATATCGCAAAGGAAGGCGACTACACGATGTTTGCCGCTGTGGCTTCTGGCGGTACGAGCGGGAGCTTCAAGCTGTCTATCGACGACAAGGACATCACCGAAGAAATCGCGGTTCCGAAGAACGAGGGCGAAGACAACTTCGATGATTACAGCAAGGTGAAGGCTAACGTGAAGCTCCCGGCTGGCGAACATATCCTCCGCTTTACCGTGACTGGCGACTGGATGGACATTGACTACATTCAGTTTGCAGAGGGCAAGGACGCGAAGGACCCGGACGAAGGACTTATTGGACTGAAGTCGATCGTCCACGTGAATGCAACTTCTGCTGAAGCCTACGATGTGTTCGACTTGAGCGGCAAGAAGGTGGCAAGCTTTATGGCTCGTAGCATGGATGATGCCCGTAAGATTTGGAACGCGGGCGTTCCTTCTCAGAAGGTACGGGGCTTTGCCCTCATCCGCAACCGTAGCACCGGCATGACCGCAAAGGTTCGCGCCACGCGCTAGTTCCATATAGACCCATCAAAAAAAAGGCTCCTCGAAAGAGGAGCCTTTTTTAGAGAATGCTTCAGAACAAAAAAGTCAGTGTCTTTTGGGGAAATTCAATCGAACGGTAAATCCGTTTTCAAAGCGAATAATTGCCGGAGTACGGAATTTGTCAGCAGAATTTTCGCGCCATGAGCCACTGCGAATGAAGTTGCCATTCATGTCGAACGCTTGGAATTTTGTTCCCGATAAAGTCTCATGCTGCACAGGAGATTTCAGGGCTGTTGTTGAACCTTTCACAAAATCTGCACCGCATTGGCGAACCGTATCGATAAGACTACAAACATTGTAATTATCATAGATGCAGAGTGATGAAACTGGATTTATTTTACCTGCGTATTCTGTGAATTCTCCATTAGCATTTCTCATCAAAGTGTAAACGGCGTTGGAAAAAGGAAATTTTTCATCAGGCGGAAAGCTGCCTCCATACATGTCTTTTATTTTCTGTACTATATAGTGAATCGTCGAATCTGCTTCTGCTGCGGATCCTTGGAAAACGCCGGCTGGCTGCAAACGGTTGAACTCTTCAATAATGACCTCCTCTATGTATAGCGTCCCTATTAAACTATCGCATTCCGTTTTTGAAAAACATAATTGGAAAAATGAGATTTGATTGTCGAAAAGGAATACCAAGATTGCTGAATCCGAGGGAGCAATATAAGCGCTATAATGCTTATTCAAACTGAGATTTTTCACCGGAGGGTTAATCAGCGACACCTTTGACAGGTCTAGACCGCGTCCTTTAAACAAGTCAATCTGCATTGCAGGGTACATCATGTCAAGAGCTTTGTAAGAAATCACCTCGCATTCTTGAGCATGAGACAAAATCACCATGCATACGCATGCCGCGAATGTCAAAATGAATTTTCTCATAAATTCCCCATGCTAACGGTTAGGTTGTTTGGAATAGGGTTGAAGTCCACATGATATAACTTGGCATACTGGTGCACTGAGATTTTTTCTGCATATATCTTCCCATAATATAATTTCCGTGATTGGGCTAAAATCACTTCTGAGTGCGGTGCAATTATACTCCCAGCTACCATATTGTCAATATACATTCTTTTTCCATGGGCATGCTGAATTAATTTGAATCCTTGAGCAATGAGGGGGTATTCTACAGCATTGTTGTCTGTTTTGGCACGCCACGTAAAATCACCGTTTATATGCATCACAGTTTCTTGACCTGGCTCCTTAAACGTAACGCTTGATCGAGAATCTAATTGGATTGAACCGATATAATATGTTCCTGGTAGAATATTAAGTGTTGCGTTTCCTTCGGCTTTTATAGAAGAGTAGTAGCCTAGCCTTAGATCATAATTATATGCCTCTTGAGCAATAAACTCGTGATTTGAAGATATAGTGTAATCAGCTAAATCATAATTTGGCTGCAAAAAATTGATATTCCAATATTCTTCAGGTAAGTTTGTTATTCCGTTATCTATAGTCGATCCGTTTTGCATGTAAATGTCATCTACATTAGATGGAGGTGTGAGGTAAATGCCTCCTTTCACACGAGTGTTGCTACGAAGTAGCACTTTGCCTTTTGAATATATATCGCCAACAGTTGCACGAGCCCCCACTTTAGTAGCAAACTCTCCATTGATATCTTCTGCTGCAGAGGCTATACTACAGAATCCAGTTGGCGTACTTTCGTTGTAGCAGACGACCCCATCGTTGTAATTTAATTCGGATCGTGCATAAAGCGTTACGCTTGCGGCATTTGGTGGTACTGTTTGATTGTTGTCCTTGACGTAAACATCAGTTTCATTATTGTCTTTTTTTCCGTTATTGTTTACATCTTCATCTCCATCGCCTATTCCATCGCCATCGGAATCGGGATCTTTCTCTGCTCGTAATCCATCGCCATCGATATCGGCAAAAACTTCCTTGCTTACTCCGAAACCGTTCTCTGGGTATTTTTCTCGAATTGTGTATGACATGATTTCTGTTTTATCATCAATACCATCATTATCATAATCTCTATTTTGTTCCTGATTTTCTAAAGCAAATTGATGATATTCTTCTAAATCAAACTTTCCATCATTATTCGAATCATAATTAGAATTAAAATCATATGTGCCGAACCGATAAAATTCGTCAAAATCTATAAGGCCATCTCCATCGGCATCTTTAATTTCATTAAAATCCATAAAGCCGTTTCCATTTGAATCTTCATAAAGTTCGGACATCCTTATTGGTCTTTTAAATTCATTTGGTTTCTTTAGAATATAAAATTCATGCATATTGGGTGTAACGTTGAGGGGTCTCCACATTATGGTTCCATTATTATCGATATTGTGGAACCGATATACGTATATATCAGCATTTGTATGGAAAACAGACTTGTCAATTAAAATGGCGGCATCAATTAACATGATGTGGCTTCTTTCCCAAATAATGACAGGATATTTATTTTTCAAAGCGGCAAGTGCTTCTTTATCGGTTAATCTTGCACCAGGGAATGGATGGAATTCATCAGAATCATTTGGATAATACGTCCAACCATAATGGTCTAAATTTTCAACATTTAGAGCCCAACGAACTACTTGGCTAAAAAATCCGGCTCCATCTTCACCATGTGGAAATGCATTAAAAATTGGATTTTCTGGAAATTTTACTTTTGACATATAGTGATATCTTATCTCATCCTGTGTCAGATTTCCTCCATAAAAATGATTTAACTCTGCTGCCGCAACAGCCCAGCATCGCCAACTTTCTTCATCATCGTATTTGTAATGTTTGGGATCCGAGAACCGACGATTGCCAAATAAATCTACATATCCCGAGATGTTGTGCGGTTTATCCCATTCAGCGTCAGTAATGCGTTCGCCCCATTTGAGATCGAGCATGTAGGAGTCCTTACGTGCTGCAAGTGGAACTACATTCAAATCGTATAATGGATGGTGTTCAGTAGCCAGTACAAAGACCTTAAATGAATTGTAGTAATCAAAAGGAATATTGGGATTTTCGTTTGTATGCCCTTTTTCAAATTCAGCTTCATTAAAATATTGGGGTTGTACTATCCACAGGTATTCGCCGGACTCTATTTGTATTGGAAAGTTTTCTTTATCTGTAATTTCATGGTACAGCACCTTTTTATCGTTTGCTCTCACAAGGGATACTTCGTACGATTTTGCTCCGGCAACAGGAATCCACGCTAACACCGTTTCTTCCCCATTGCGCTTGAAAACGGAACTTCCTTCACCTAGAACAAGCGGTTCGGCATAGGGCAGCTGAGAAGCTGCCAATCCTACCATATTTTCGCGGAACTTATTCCAACTAATAATTGAATCTGTTCCATTTTTGATAACTGCACGGAAGAAATCGCCCTTGCGATAGATGGAAACAGGTCCTATGACAGGTTCTTCCGAGGTGTTGAAGAATTGTTCGGGATCAATGGATCTGTTTTCAGCTTGAAGCGAATCTGCAAAAATGCCTCGGGCGCCCCAGACAATGTAATCTAGCGGCGTGGCTTCGTGGTAGAGGACGAACTCGCCGACATTGCCAAAAGAAAGTGCCGGAATGCTCATCACGGCGCTGTCGTTAGTGCAGTTCGAAAGAGGGCCGCTACACACTCGCAATGTAGATTTGGGTTCAATTGTCAAATCGTTGAGGGAATGCATTTTTCCTGAGGCGTCCTTGATTTTCACGCCGTTCAGGGCAATAGGTGTATTGCCATAATTTTGGAGTTGGACCCAGGTGGACACGGAGTCGTCAGTTTCGGGCCGGATGCCGATAAACCGAAGTTTTGGAGCTTCGATAGGAGGTTCGGTCTGCGAGGAGTGTATTCCTACAATTTTGTTGTTGCCTTCGTAAATTTCGTAAGTTACCGCGTCCGCAAAATCGTTGCCGGGATATCCGGGTTGGCTTTCTTTATGGAGTGACCCCCAGCCTGAACGACGGATTCCGACGCTAATACCGTCTGCATTTGGGATGGCGCCTTGGCCGAGAACAGGAATTCCGACTTTCAGAACTGCAGTCGTGTTGTCCATTTGTTCTAGTTGCGCAGACAATCCTTCCAGGTAGTGTTCTTCTAGAACAAGGGTGTCTGTAGACTTTTTTTTCAGATAGTACTTGACTTGTACATTGTTATATTGTTGGCCCGAATTGTTGATGATGCGCATTCGCAGGCCCAAAATGTCGTTGTTGTTAGGCTGTTCGTCCTTCACTTCGATTCGGATGGACGCGCTAGACCAGGCAAAGCTTGCTAGAAACAGCAAAAAACAAAAAAAAGACCCAAAACAGGTTTTCATTCCTACTCCTTTTTTTAATCGTTAATAAGCGTAACTTATTATCTGTACGAATGTTATATATTATTCATATTTTTCGTTGTTTTGACAGACAACGGTAATAATCCTTGTTTCGGGAATTTCCTTCTTCCGCCATCCGTTTCTGATTACTTCTTGCTAATCCGTTGACTTTTTATCCATGAGACCTGCGGCTTGTCGTGGGTCTTTTTGTGTCTCCGGAAATAGTTTTATAAAAAAATGGGATAGCGGTGTGACTGGTTGATCCCAAGGAGTGGACAAATGAGAGTATTTAAACATTTGACGGTGGCCGGATTGCTTGTGGGCTTTGGTGTGAGCGCGCTTGCCGATAACCCGATTTCGGCTTACCATTACTTGGCCGACCCGGGTGCCGCTTCTGACGATACCTATTTCTACGTCATCACGGACTCTGACGACCCGGCTGTGGCAAATGCCAACGGCTACGACATCAAGGCTCTTTACGGCTTCCGCACCAAGGATATGAAGAACTGGACCGACTTCGGTATCATTTACGATGCCCGCAAGGTCGACGGTATTGGCGATATCTGGGCTTCCGGTATTGCGGTGAACCCGAATGACCATAGATTGTATATCGTGTTCCCGGATGGCGGTGGTGGCGGTATCGGTCTCATCGGTGCCGATAGCATTGCCGGCCCTTGGTCCAATCCGGTTTCGGGCAACAAGAAGCTCATCAACAACTGGGGTGGCGGCATTTCGGACTGCGACGGCATCGGTTGGTGCTTTGACCCTGCAATCTTCTTCGATGAAGATGGAACTGGCTACTTCACGTTTGGCGGTGGCGAAAGCAATAGCCGCCCGGCAGCCAACAACAACAACAATATCTTCAATATTTACAAGTTTAACAAGGATATGAAGGGCTTCGATGTGAGCTCCAAGACCCAGCTGAAAATCGGCGGTCCGAAAGCGATGGAAGCGTCTTACATCCATAAGTACAAGGGCAATTACTATTTGTCCTACAGTACGGCTGACTTGCGCATTGCCTATGGCATGTCCAAGAACCCGATGGGCCCTTACGAATACAAGGGTATCTTCATGGGGAACCCGAGCATAAACGGCCAGAACATCAACGCCAATAACAACAACCACCATGGCATTGCGGAATTCAAGGGGCATTGGTACGTGGCTTACCATGACCGTCGCATTGCAAACGGTTATGATGGCTTGGAAAAAATTCCTGCGGAAGACGGCCGTGCAAATCCGAACCCGGCTTACCACCGCAGCGTCAGCGTCGATGAATTTACTTATAATTCCGATGGCACCATGAAGGAACTGACCTTCACGAAGGAAGGCCCGAAGCAGATCGAAAATTTCGATCCGTATGACTGGTATCCGGCGCTCACGAGTTCCAAGCAGAAGGGCATCCGCAGCCGTTCGAACTGGAGCCTGGGCAAGGTCGCCGAACATTTGTTGCTTCCGCTTTCGACGAAGGAATCCTGGATTCGCGTGTCAGGTGTTGATTTCGGTACTGCGGCGACGGGCTTCACGGTTCAGGCAGCAAGTACTGCCGATGGCAACAAGATTGAAATCCACACGGGTTCTGCTACGGGTACGCTCGCGGGCACCTGCACTCTCAAGAATACCGGCAACAAGAATACGTTTGCCGAAACCAAGTGCGATGTCGAAGGTCTCAAGGGTATCGTGGATCAGTTGTTCCTCGTGTTCAAGGGCGACAAGGATTCGACCATGGCTATCAAGGCTTGGGGCTTCGAAGGTAGCGGTTCTACACCGCCGACTCCGCAGGTTCCGTATGATAGCGTTGCCGTCAAGATTCCTGCCAAGATTGAAGCTGAAAAGTTCGACATTCCGGGAACGGGTCGCGGTGGCGATGTCGATTCCTACAGTGATAATGAAAAGGAAAACCAGGGCGATGCCAAGTTCCGTACGGACGAAGGCGTTGACATTGTGTTGCTTGATTCTGCCGACGCTTCTAAGGGCATGGCTGTTGGTTACACGGCTTCTGGCGAATGGCTCGAATATACGGTCGATGTTTTGGAAGATGGCGAATATGCTATCAGGGCATCGGCATCGACTGGCATGGAAAATGGTGCAAGCTTCTGCATCTTGGCCGACGGAAAGGCAATTGGCGATACGGTTAAGGTCCCGCAGACGGGCGAAGACTGGAGCGTCTATAAGGAATTTGAAGGTGGCAAGGCTACGCTTACGAAGGGAACTCACGTGATTCGCCTTGTGATTACTGGTGATAACGTGAACATCGATTGGTTCTCCATCGGCGATGTCAAAACCGATGCTATCAAGCCAACTATGAAATTGCGGACAAATACGTCTAACGTCTATCGCGTGTATGGCGTCAATGGAAAGATGATGGGCACTGTGGATCTTGCGGGCAAGAATGCGAGCGCGGCTCTGCTGGATGCCGGATACACCAAGGGCGTTTACATGCTTAGGGGTGTCGATGGTCGCAAAGCCTTCATGACTTCTGTTGTGAAATAGTTTGGTTTACAATACGCAAGTCTTTCCTGAAATTCGGGAGAGGCTTGCTCTTGCTGTTTTCGAACCCGCATTGGAACGGGAACACCTTTGGAAAAATCCTTAGGGTGTTTTTATGTGTTCTTAATTGTGTATTTATGTGAAAAAATGTAAATAAATTCGTTGTTTTCTTTGACAACGTTATTACCGAAATGTCAATGATAAAAAACGATGAATAATAGATTTTTGGATGTAGAGAGGTTAAATTGCACACGAGGTTTGACAACCGTTTTTGGTCATGGTTGTGTGGCCCTGGTGTTGGCCGATACCCCTCTTTCGAACTATCATTATTGACGGTCACAAAAAGTTTATGGTTTCTTCCGCAAGGTAGAACAAAAGAGTTCCTCCTAAACCACACACCCTAATGACGCTGAAAGGCGTTGTTACGTCCCAGGACGCAAGTCCTGGGGCGTTTCGTTTTCACATCGCTCAAGCACCAATAGTGAGCAAGGCTATTCCTTCGCAGTAGCGTGCAAAACGAGTGTCGCGGACGACTGCTTGCAGGCGTACATGACCGAGTAAAGCCGCTGACACCGTAGGCGTCCACTCCGAGCTGGGGCCCCTCCCGCAAGTAGTGTATTTACGAATGAAAAAATTCTTGTTCAGAGCTTTTTCGTTCATTACCAAAGTGTCAATGGAAAATTTTTCGCATTTGGGGAGCATCTCTACCGTAGGGTATAAATTTAAGATGAACCCTCATGTATGGGGCATGGGGAACTTTATTGGGGTTAAATTTAAAATGGGAGATGTAGAATGAAGTGTATGGGTGATGTCTTGAAAGCTGCCGTTTGTGGCCTTGCTTTTAATATACCTGCTTTTGCCTCCACGGTTACGGTCAATGTCGGTGAAGAACACCAGGTTATCCGTGGTTTTGGCGGCATGGTGCATAACCAGTGGCAGAACGGCGGCGGGCTTTCCGACGCCGATGCGAAACTTGCGTTCGGAACGGGCGAGGGCACGATTGGCCTCAATACGCTCCGTATTCCCGTGTACGCCAGTTCCAACGATTTCAACAAGGAAGTGGCTGCTGCGAAGTCTGCGAAGAAGTATGCCGGCGATGACTTTATTCTTTATGCGACGCCCTGGACATCGCCTTATGCAGGCGCCAATCAGCATATAAGGTCTTCGGATTATCAGAAATATGTTGATCACTTGAACAGCTTTACGGCATACATGAAAAACCAGGGGGTTCCCCTGTATGCAATTTCCATCAGCAACGAACCGGACTGGTGCGGTGAATGGGCTTGCTGGAGTGCCGACGAAATCTACAACTTCACCAAGAACTACGCCGATCAGATGCGCAAGAACGGCACGAAGGTGATTTCGACAGAATCATTCAAGTACGACAAGAACCTTTACAACAAGGTCTTGAACGACGCGAAAGCCCTTAAGAACTGGGACATTCTCGGTGCGCACTTCTATGCAAGCCAGGCCTCGACGGGCGACAACTTTTTCGAGTACAAGCTTGCCGACCAGAAGGGCGTGGAACGCTGGATGACGGAACACTACACCGAAAGCCAGGGAAGTGGCAATTACTGGCGCAAGTACATGAAGACGGGCGACCAGGCGAATACGGCCGTGTACGATACCGTGCGCGCCATGGATTTGGCTTACGAAATTCATCGCGGTTTTGTTATCGGAAATTTTAATCAATACACCTGGTGGTACATCCGCCGTTGCTACGGCCTCATCATGGAAAAGGACTTTGGCAACAAGTTGCAGGTTCCGCAAAACGAAATCGGCAAGATTAGCAAGCGCGGTTACGTGATGAGCCAGTTCGCGCGCTTTATCCGCCCTGGGGCAATTCGCGTGGGCGCGACCGCCAAGCCCGAAGCGAACTTGTTTGCTTCCGCCTACAAGAGCGCCGATGGCGATAGTGTGATTGTCGTGCTCGTGAATCGCGATTACAAGAACAACAAGACGGTGACCATCAAGGTGCCGGGCGCAAATATCTCGTCATTCCGAGTGTACACCACGAGCGAAGCGAAGAACGCGAAGGACGATGGCGAAGTCGAAGTCAAAGACGGTTCGGTCACGATTACCACGGACCCGGGCAATACAAGCAACAAGGACTGCATCGTGACGCTCGTGGGCGTTGGCACGCCGGCAGATCCCGTGCCTCGCAAGCCTTATGGCGACAAGGCCGTGGAACTCCCGGGCAAGATCGAAGCCGAAAACTATGATGTGATGGGGTCGGGCAAGGGCAATGTCACCTATAAGGATAACGATTCTGCAAACAAGGGCGGCAAGTACCGCGAAGACGGTGTCGATATCGAGGATGGCGGTGACAATTTTGCCGTGGGTTACACGCAGACGGGCGAGTGGCTCGAATACACCGTGAACGTGAAGGCCGATGGCGAATACTATGCAGCTGCGCATGTTGCCTCCGGTTCCGAGACATCGGGATTTGAACTTCTGCTTGACGAAAAGGAACTCGTGAAGGCTGTGACGGTCCCGAAGACGGGCGAAGAGTGGAACGTCTATAAGGATCTCTCGCTGGGCAAGGTGAAGCTCACGAAGGGCGAACACATTTTGAGACTCTCGATTACGGGTGATTTTGTGAATGTCGATTGGCTACGCTTTAGCGTGAACGAAAATGGCGATGACACTTCACATGATGCTATCAGCACGAATTTCAGGTTGAAGAACGAGGTCGAAACGTTCGGCGTTTACGATGTGAACGGCATGTTCGTGGGCAAGTTCGAAGCTCTCGGTTTGAGCGAAGTCCAGCGCATGACTCGGGACGTGGTTCGTTCGGGCGGCATATATATTGTCAAGCCTTTCCGCAGTGGTAAATTTTACCGCATTTCGGTGATGAAGTAGGGCTTTGTATCGCATCCATTCCAAAGACTAATAATCAGAACCATTGATAAAACATCCATAGTATATGGAAAATTTTACGGAGCAAATTGGAGGTTTTGAGGATAATTTTAAATAGGTGAAATGTGCGAAAAGGAATATCACAATGAGAGTGGAAAGAAAATTCAAGAAAATAATGGCGCTTGTTGGCGTTGCCGCGGGTCTTTCAGTGTTTGCGGTTACGGATGCCATGGCGGCCCCGAATCCGAACTTCCATATTTACATTGCCTATGGTCAGAGCAATATGGCGGGAAATGGCGATATTGTACCTGCAGAGGACCAGGCTACGGACCCCAAGAATTTCATTATGCTCGCATCCCACACGGCCAACGCAAATCAGCGTAGCGGCCGTACCACCCAATCTATCAAGACGGGCGAATGGGCTGCGGCAATCCCTCCGATGTTCCATCCTACCGAGAACCTCTCCCCGGCGGACTATTTCGGCCGCGCGATGGTCGATTCGTTGCCGGGTGTCACCGTGGGCATTATCCCTGTGGCAATCGGTGCTGTAGCTATCAAGGCATTCGACAAGGATCAGTACAAAGCCTACTTCAATTCTGCTGAAAGTTATATCAAGAACTGGGCTAAGGACTACGATTCCAATCCCTATCAGAGAATTGTGGACTTGGGCAAGAAGGCCAAGGAGGTGGGCGTCATCAAGGGTTTTATTTTCCACCAGGGCGAAACCGATGGTTCCGGCACGGAATGGCAGAATAATGTGTACAAGACCTTCAAGGACTTTGTAAATGCCCTTGAACTGGACGAAAACGAAGTGGCTTTCGTGGCGGGCGAATTGCTCCAAGAAGGCAACAACTGCTGTGGCAGCAAGAATGCCGGTATTGCCCAGCTTAAAAACAAGTTCAAGAAGTTCGGTTTGGCGTCTTCCAAGGGCTTGCAGGGCAACGGCAGGGATCCTTATCACTTCGGGCGTGCCGGTGTTATTGAACTGGGCAAGCGCTATTGCTCTGAAATGCTGAAACTTATCGACAAGAAACTCGATCCTAACGCTCCAGCTGTTGACTTGGTAGACCCCAGCAAGTCTGTGGTTCCCGATGAACCTCCCGAGGAATACGGCCCTTATGGCGATGCTCCCGCTAGTATTCCTGGCTCTATTGAAGCAGAAAACTACAACAAGGGCGGTGCCGACAAGGCTTATATGGACTTGAGCAAGGGTAACGAAGGCAACAAGTTCCGTAAAGACGATGTAGATATTTACCAGCCGAACATGGGCATTGCTGTGGGGCACTGCCAAAAGACGGAATGGCTCAAATATACTGTAAAAGTCGAAGCCGATGGTGAATATGAAATTTCTGCCAACGTGGCTGGCGACAACGGAACGGGCAGCTTTGTACTTTATATGGACAGCGTGCGCATTGGCGATGAAATGAAGAACGAAGGGAATGGCTTGGATGCATACTCCGTTGTGAGCGGCGGCAGGGCGACCTTGAAGGCCGGCACGCATGAAATGAAGCTTGAAATCACCAATGACTGGATTGATATCGACTATATTGAATTCAAGGCCATAAAGGAATCCTATGCTATTCCGAAAGTTCGCGTTGACATTACCGAAGCCGAAAGCAGCTTTAGCGTGTTCGATATGCAAGGGATTAAACTTGGAGCATTTACCGCCAAAGGCGTGGATGACGCGGAGCATCTCGTGAGGGAAAACGCAAAGCTTCGCAAGCAGTCAAAGGGCGTGTTCTTCATTCGAAAAAATGGAAATAGATCTCTAACGAAAAAGGTGGTAATACATGAATAAAAACGAGTTGGTTGTCGTAAAGCAGATTGCGTTCTTTTTTGTTGTCGCGGTCGCTCTCGGGCTTGTGTACGGCTAATACGAGAATGAGAGAATTTGCGAGTTGAATGAACGGAATGGCATTTGCAAATAGAATGCATAAACGAATGCACGAAATTTTAGTGTGACTCCTATTAGGGCTTCGGTGAAAACCGGAGCCCTTCTTTCTTGTTTTATAATTGCAACGGGAGCAAAAAAAAATCGCTCTGGGTAATTCCCAGAGCGATTTTGGTGTATAGGATGAATTATGAAATCAAATCCATTACGGCAGTGTGAACTGCTTCAGGAACGGCCAGCCGATCTTGCCATCGCCCTGTTCGTGTCCGCCACCCTGCTTGGTGCAGAGGACAACCTTCGTGCCGTCCTTGCAGTTGGAGTATTCTTGGCAACCGTCGGAGTTCTTGGCCGGAGAACCGGTGCAGCCATTCTTTTGTGCCCAGAACTTGAAGTTTTTTTCTGCTCCCAAGAAGTTCAAACCGTCACCGTAACCGCTGTCGCCACCCTGGTAACGGCAGACGTTGTCAGACGTGCCACGGAACATGATGACAGAAATCGGACGATCCGGATTGCACTTGGCGCTGTTCGTCGTGTTCAAGTCCATTGCTGCAGGAGCGACTGCGGCGTAAATGTCGGACATGAAGCATGCAACGTGGTTGCTCATGCCGCCGCCCATGGAGAAGCCGGCTGCATAGACGCGCTTGGTATCGATACATGCGATCTCTTCAACGGCCTTGATCATTTCGCGGGAGAACTTGACGTCGTCATCGTCAGAGCAGCAAGGACCAACGTTCCAGCCGGGGCCCATCTTACGGGAGTCAGCCGATTTGGTGCCATCGGGGTACAAGGAGATTACGCCTTCGGGTTCGGTGAGAGCTCTGTACTTGGTGTCTTTGTACTGGCCTTCGCCATTACCCATGACAGGGTGGTAGTCCACAAACAGCGGTACCGGCTTGTCGCCCTTGTAGGCGCTTGGCACGTTCATGATGAAGGTGCGCTTCTTGCCATCGACGGTCACGCTCATGTTCTGCTTGCCGGGCTTTGCTGTCTTGCCGGAGCAGTCGATGATGGGTTCGATTTTCGCGCTGCTGGAGGAAACTTCGTCTTTCTTGGAAGAGCTGGACTTTTCTTCAATCTTCGAAGAAGAGCTGGATGCTGGATCGTTTGAACCTTCTTCCATCTTGATTTTGACATCCGTTTCGACTTCGGCCTTCATGGTGTAAGTCTGGTTCTTGTAACCTTCTTTCACGAATACGATGGTCGGCATCGGATCGCCATCTTTCATGAGCTTTACGGTGGAGCCGAGCTGGTAGGTGTTGCGGTTGCCGTCTATGTTGATGCGCAAGAACTTGGCGCCCATGGCTGCCGTCTTGTTCAAGTCGTAGCTTACGGTTCCGTTCACGTAGTGCTGCGTCTTGGAATAGGCGACCTTTCCGAGAGCATCCATGACGGATATCGTAATCGTCTGTGCCTTGACATTTGAAACGGTGATGACGTTGTGGCTGAACTGGATGGTCGGCCTTACGAATTTCAACACAGGTATGGCATCTCCGTTATGGACGATGCTGAAAGCACCGGTTTCCGAAGTTGTTGCTTCTACACCTGCATAGTTGAAAGATGAAATTTTTACGTCAGCAAGTGGTTGACCCACTTTATTTTGGACTACGCCGCTGATGCTCCAAGCAAAAGAAAGGGTGCTCAGCGCTGCGATGGTTCCTGCGAATGCCATGAATTTTGACATGGTCATAGCGACTCCTTTTTATAGTTTAAGATGTCAAACATTTTTTACACCGGTCCAACCAAATCCCCTAAGTTTCGCTAGACCTATACCAAATATAGGTGGTTGGCGCTTTTTTTTTGATAAAAACGTAACATGAAAGAAAATAAACCGTTGAGAAAATTGCGAAAAGAAAATTTTACCAAAAATGGCCTTATTGATAAAAAATCCATGAAAAAACCTCGTTTTGGGGGGTGAAGATCCTCTATTTGGGGTAGATTAAGGTTGTAGAACTTGTCCATTCAGGTTGGAAAAGGAGAGTTTATGGGATTGTTTTGTAAAATGGCAAAATCAGCCGCGTTTACGGTTTTGGCGGCTGCCGTTGTGAATAGTTTTGCTGTGTCGGTCAGTAACCCGATTATGTACGTCGATAGCCCGGACCCGTCTATTGTCCGCGTTGACGATGCCTATTATATGGTGACGACGACCATGCATTTTGCGCCGGGCGTTCCCGTTTTCAAGAGCACGAACCTTTCGCAGTGGCGCACGGTGGGCTACGCTTACCAGACCCTCATCAACAATAACAATATGAACCTCAATGGCAGCTTGGATGCGTACGGCAAGGGCTCGTGGGCATCGAGCATCCGCTATCGTGACGGGTTTTTCTATGTGCTGACCCCCTCTTATACCAGTAACAAGACGCACCTTTACAAGACCGCCGATATTGAAAATGGCCCGTGGTCCGAAGTGCAGCTCCCGTTCTATCACGACCCGTCGCTTTTCTTTGACGATGACGGCACGGCCTGGGTGTTCTTCGGCAGTGGCGACCAGATCAGCTACGTGCAACTCAATGACGATGCGAGCGGCGTTAAAGCTGGCGGCAAGAGCGGCAAGGTCGGCGGCGTGAGCGTCAACCAGGTGACGCACGCTTCTAATTACTATGTGCAGCAAGAAGGTTCGCACATGGAAAAGGTAAACGGCGAATACTACTTGTTCACGATTTCCTGGCCGTCGGGCGCCTGCCGTACCGAAATAGTTTACCGTTCCAAGAACCTTTTGGATGGTTTTAGCGGCAGAATTTTCCTCCAAGACAATGGCGTTGCCCAGGGCGGCATCTTTGACACTCCGGAAGGCGACTGGTATGCGCTTCTGTTCCGCGACTCTGGACCGGTAGGCCGTATGGCGCACCTCGTTCCGATGGTCTGGAAGGACGGCTGGCCGGAACCGACGGGTGGAACCAAGAAAGCCCCTTCGACGTTGGATTTGCCGGAACCACAGGAGTCGGGCTACGGCATGGTGACAAGTGACGACTTTGATTCTGACGTGCTTCCGCTCGAATGGCAGTGGAACCATAACCCTGATAACAAGAACTGGTCTTTGACGGCGAATCCGGGATACTTGCGTATTACCACGAGCCGCACGGATAGCCGTGTGCAGAATGCGAAGAATACGCTTACCCAACGTACTTTTGGCCCGAAGAGCTCTGGCAGAACGCTTGTGGATGGCAAGGGCATGAAGGATGGCGACTTTGCAGGTCTTGTGGCTTTGCAGGATGACAAGGGCTTTGTCGCTCTCGCAAAAGAAGGCGGCAGCTACAAGGTCGTGATGTACAGCGGCAACGAAAAGAACGATACCCAGAAGGCAAGCGTCCCTATATCTGATTCCAAGGTTTATTTGCGCGTCGATTTTGACTTGCCGATCGATCGCGGTACGGCAAGTTTCTACTACAGCACCGACGGAACGGAATGGAAGAAGATTGGCGAGAACGTCGGTCTCAGCTATTCGCTCCACATGTTCGTGGGCTATCGCTGGGGACTCTTCAACTTTGCGACCAAGACGGCTGGCGGTTATGCAGACTTCGACTGGTTCAAGGTCGGTACCGACTACAAGGATGAAATTTATCTGGGTTCTGCTCAGGACACGACTCCTCCGACTCCGTACAACGATGTCGCAGCGAAGATTCCGGGAAAAATCGAGGCTGAAAATTATGACGTGGGCAAGCCGAACCGCGCCTACTATGACAATGATGGCGACAACCAGGGTGGCGCCTATCGCGAAGAATCCGTCGATATCGTGCAGCTCGATTCCGCTGACAAGTCCAAAGGCTATGCGATTGGCTACACCGGCGAAGGCGAATGGTTACGTTATACGGTGAATATCGCTGAGACGGGCGCCTACGAAGTAAAAGTGAACATGGCGACACCTTCCGAAAATGCAGGCGTGAAGCTCTACATTGACGGTAAGGCGGTTACGGATGAAATTATTGCTGAGCAGAACGGTGAAAATGACTGGTCCACTTATTCTGTGGTTTCTGTCAAGACAACGGAAATCGCTGCCGGTGAACATGCGCTCAAGGTGGAAATCGTGGGCAACAACGTGAACGTCGATTGGTTGGATTTCTGCCTTGGCGAATGTAAGACCGATAAAATTCAAGCCTTCCGTTATGGCATTGACGCCTCCAGAACCTACGGCGTCTACAGCTTGAATGGCAAGTTTGTCGGCCGTATCGATGCTTCGAACAGCTTCGATGTGCGTACGAAAGTGAATGCGCTAGTGAAACAGAGCGGGACCTATTTTGTGAAGTCGCTTAACAGCGGGCGTTCCTACCGCATGTCTGTGACAAAGTAATTTAAAAAGACTTAAATCATAATTCCTCATACTCTTGGAGGTGCGAAAGCACCTCTTTTTTGCTTTTTTATGTTTCGTGAAGGTCCTTTTAGGATCGCTTGCGCACAGTCTATTTATTCCGGCTCGCCATGGATAATATGTCAAGGAAAATGCATGGGGACCGTTAAACTTTTTTTGTTTTAGAGTTTACTTTCACGATTAGGAACAGGAGTGCCTATGTTTGGTTTTAAGAAAAAAGGCGGTTGCAGGCTTGGTGTGTTGGCTACCATGGCTTTAGCGGGTTTGGTGGGTTCGGCTTTTGCGAGTGCCGACACTTTGGTGCTTACCCCCCCGCTGGGGTGGAATAGCTGGAATGTATTCCACGAAAATATCAACGAAAACCAGATCAAGGAAATTGCCGATGCGATGGTCTCTTCGGGCTTGAAAGACGCTGGCTACGTTTTCCTTAACCTTGACGATAACTGGATGGATACCAAGCGCGATTCCAAGGGTAACCTGACGCACAATCCGAAGACTTTCCCGAGTGGCATGAAGTCCATCGCCGATTACGTGCATTCGAAAGGCTTGAAGTTCGGTCTTTATGGCGACCGCGGTAAACGTACCTGCCACCATTACAATAGCAACTGGTCGAGCGAAAGCGGCTCTTACATGCACGAAGAACAGGATGCCAAACAGCTTGCCGCATGGGGTGTGGACTACTGGAAGTACGATAACTGCGACCCGGCACAGGGTTCTAACCAGCAGGAAGATTACACCCGCATGTCCAAGGCGCTCCGCAATTCCGGACGCGACATCGTGTTCAGTATTTGCGCCTGGGAATACAAGGACTGGATGCCTGCCATCGCTAACCTTTGGCGTACCACTTTCGATATCGGCCCCGAATGGATTTCGACCTCGTGGTACCGCGGCGTCTATGAAATTATCGATGCAAACGACAAGTACTGGAAAATTGCAAAGCCCGGTCACTGGAATGACCCGGACATGCTCGAAGTGGGCAACAGGGGCCTCTCTTACGAAGAACAAAGGTCCCAGATGACGATGTGGTCCATCATGGCTGCCCCTATCATGATTAGCTCCGATGTCCGCAATATGTCTGACCAAGTCAAGGAACTTTATCTGAATAAGGATATGATTGCCATCAACCAGGATTCCTTGGGCGTTCAGGGACACCGCGTTTCTAACGTGAACGGTAAGCAGATTTGGACCAAGCCTTTGCAGAACGGCGACATTGGCGTGGCTCTCCTCAATAACAATTCTTCTACCCAGACTGTTGAATGCAATTTTGCAGACATTGGCGTGGAGGGCGAAGTCGAAGTTCGTGATGCATGGCAGAAGAAGGATCTGGGCGCACGTACCAGCGTTTCCATTGAACTCCCGGCTCACGGTTCCGCGTTGCTCCGCCTGATTACTAAGCCGGTTCCGCGCGAACCGTTCAAGGGTAAACCTCTCGACATTCCGGGCAAGATCGAGATGGAAGATTTCGACATTAGCGGTGTGGGCAAGGGCAACACCAGTTATAACGAACTGGATTCAGAAGACCATGGCGCCGGAGAAGGTGGCACGAGTTACCGCGCGGGTACTGGTGTCGATATCTACAAGAAGGCGACCGGATACATCGTTGGCTACAACCAAGCTGGCGAATGGCTCGAATACACCGTGAAGGTTGCCGAAACGGGTACTTACACCATGAAGGCATCCGTGGCTTCGGCGAACAATACGTCTAGTTTCAAACTCTCGATGGATGGAAAGGACATCACCGAAGAAATTGCCGTCCCGCAGGCTAGTTCCGGCGAAGACAATTTCGACGAATACAACGCAGTTGAAGCCAATGTGAGTCTGACCGAAGGCGAACACATTCTCCGCTTTACGGTTACTGGCGACTGGATGGACATCGACTACATCGAGTTCTGCAAGGAATCCTGCGATGAAAAAGTGGGGCTTGCTCATGTTCGCATGACGACGTTTGAATCCGAAAATTCGTTTAACGTGTTCAGCGCTACCGGTAAACACCTCGGACGCGTTGACATGAACGGAGCAAGTGTGGGCGCATCCCTCAAAAAGGCGGGCTTTGCTCGTGGCGTGTACATGGTTCGATCCATCGGTGGCGACAGAATCCATCGCGTGAAAGTCGCGAAGTAAATTTCTCCTCAAAACACAATCAAAATGTCTCGCACGCATGTGAGGCATTTTTTTTATATAGTTTTGTTTTAATTTATTTGTAGTAATGCGAAAATTTTTAAAGAAATTTGTATGCTTTTTGGGGTAAAATGCGCACAAATTAAAAGATTGATGTGTTTATTTGGTCTTGTAGAATACTTGAAGCTGCGTTTTCTTTCATGACCGATTGCGGATTGCCAACGGCTAATGAACAGTCATGGATAAACAGTCCACAAATTCTTGTTTCAAACCATAAAAATGTAAGCTTTTCAAGAATAATTTTAGAGTGTTGTTAGGGTGAACTATGTTTGGTTTTTTAAGTGAGGTTAGGTATGAGTTTCAAAACATTAAGTCGATGGACTGCGATGTCCGTGTTTTTTCTTGGAGCCGCTGTCGCAAACTCAGCTGATCAGGCTACTTTCTATGTTGCGCCGAATGGTAGCGATTCCAACAAGGGTACCGAAGAGGCCCCTTTCAGAACGATTACGCAGGCGCAAAAGGCTGTACGTGCTATTAACGGCACGATGACAGGCGATATTTCGGTCATTCTCCGTGGCGGTACTTATCAGCTCCCGGCTACTGTTAATTTCACCGAGGCTGACGGTGGTAAAAACGGTTTTTACGTCCGCTACAAGGCTTATCCTAACGAAACTCCGCTTGTCACGGGCGGTATCCCGATGACTGGTTGGGCTATTCACGATGAAAAGAACAACATTTGGAAAGTCGAAGGTGTTGATGCCCGTTTTCGTCAAATGTACGTGAACGGCAAGAAGGCTATTCGCGCCCGTATGCCAAACCTCAAGGATAATGGCGATCACAATTTCTTCCGCTTGAATAAAGTTGATTCTGCCGGCTGTGGCTTCCTTGTGAACAACAGCGATATCGGCTCCGCAAATTGGAAAAATTTGAATAAAGTAGAAATGCACTTGATGATTGCATGGGCGGAAAGCATTCTACGTTTGGACAAGGTTACGAATAACGGTAACGTTTCGAAAATTGATATTCAGGATCCTGAAAAGACAAAACTTTTCAAGCGCAAATATCCGATGCTTGGCACAGCTTTCATGAGTAACCCGCCGAAGCAGCAAGTTTACTACCTCGAGAATGCTTACGAATTTATCGACCAGCCGGGTGAATGGTATTTGGATGAAACGTCCAATACGCTTTACTACAAGGCTCGCGAAGGCGAAAACATGGCTACTGCAAATGTTGTCGCGCCGCGCATCAACACGCTTTTCAGCATTCTTGGCAAGGACACTAAGAACAAAGTTGGCTACATGTCGTTCGAGGGCATTACATTTGCGCATTCCAACTACTTGCGTCCGAGTGAAGAAGGTTTCATGGATTTGCAGGCAAGCATGTTCAATATCGATGTCCTCGAAGAAAACGGTCGCCTTGGCAGTAACAAGTTCCTTCTATGGCGTCCGGATGCAGGTTTCCGTGTTGAAAATGCGCACCACATGAAAATCAAAAATTGCACGTTTACGCAGATGGCCGCGACAGGTCTTGATATGGTTTCCGGTACAAACGATGATGTGGTTGAAGGCAACGTTTTCTACGAGATTGGTGCAAGTGGCATTATGCTTGGCAAGTTCTCTCAGGACTCCCTCACTGAAATTCACATCCCGTACAATCCGACCGACAAGGATGAAATCAGCACTCGCGATACGCTACGCTACAACCTTATCACCAATGTCACTAACGAACATCAGGGCGCTGTGGGTATCGGCGCTGGCTATCCGCGCTATGTCGTGATTGAAAATAACGAAGTGTCTTATACAAACTATTCCGGCATCTCTGTGGGCTATGGCTGGACCAAGCAGCAGACTGCCATGACGAATAACAAGATTAATAGAAATAACATCCATCACATATCTCGTTTGCTTTGCGACTCCGGTCCGATTTACACTTTGAGTAATCAGGGAACGGGAAGTGAAATCAAGGAAAACTATCTCCATGATTATGGTGGATCTGATTGGGCCGATTACTGGGTTCTCCCGATTTATCTCGATGAAGGTTCTAGCGGTTTCGCTGTTGAAAATAATTCTTACAAGAATGCACCGACTGGCGTTGGTCGAAATGTTCCGGGTGAATTTACCGAAAAAAACAACAATGGGTATATAGCTTCTGTTGCTGAAGCGGCCGGCCTTCAAGGTGAATTCAAAAACATCGGGGACCGCATCAACACCATCCCGCTTCCGGATTTCTCCAACGTGGTTCCGCAGGCTCCTTTTGTTGAAAACATGACGATTCCGGGTACCGTTGAAATGGAAAACTACGATGAAGGAGGCCAAAGCGTTTCCTTCAACGACAAGGACTTTGTGAACGAAGGCGGTGTCTACCGCGAAGATGGCGTGGACATTACGTTAATCGATTCTACCGACAAGACAAAGGGCTACGCTGTAGGATACACGCAGGCTGGTGAATGGATGGAATATACTGTGAACGTGTCTGCCGCCGGCGAGTATGCGTTCCTTGCAAATGTGGCGACGGGCCTTGAAGGTGCAAGTTTTCAGCTCTTCATGGATGGCAAGGCCATCAGTGATACGATTGTTGCGCCGAAGGGCGAAGACTGGAATACTTACGGCTTTGTCGATGGGAAGACGACCGCTCTTGAAGCTGGCGAGCATGTACTTCGCGTGTCGATCACGGGTAGCTATTTGAATATGGACTGGATTAAGTTTGGCAAGAGTAAAGATGAACTCGTCTCCCTCAAACCAAACGCTCGCTATGGCTTGAATATGGATGTTTCCCGTAACACTACGCTAAATGTCTTTGATATTCGCGGTCATCATTTGGGCTCAATCTGCATGATGGGTATCCCTACGGCAACCTCAGTGATGCAGCAATTGCATGCAAGGAATTTTAAGTCGGGTGTCTATTTTGTTCAAAGCGTGAACAAAGCGTTTGGCAAAATGATTCAGGTAAAGTAAAAAAAGAGTGGGGTGCCTTATGAAACTGACAAATAAATTATTGCTCGCATTTGGTCTTGGGATAGTCTCCAATGCATTTGCGGAAAACCCGATTATCCAGACATACTATTCGCCTGACCCTGCTCCGGTTGTGTTTGGCGATACGGTCTGCGTGTATACCGGTAACGATGAAGGTGGTCACTTCTTTACCATGCATGGCTGGCGTGTTTCTTGCACTACGGATATGGTAAACTGGACCGATCGCGGAACGCTTATTCTTTCGAACGAAAGCTTTGGCGGCAATGCCAAGAAAAACGGGGACTGGGCTGCACAAGTCATTCGTCGTAATGGCAAGTATTATTATTACGTGACCGTAGAATCGACTCGTGGTGGACGCGCTATCAATGTGGCTGTGGCCGATAAGCCGGAAGGTCCGTTCAAGGATGCACGCAACGGGCAGCATTTGGCTGGCCCGAACTGGGATTACATTGACCCGACTGTTTGGATTGACGATGACGGACAAGCTTATCTGTACTGGGGCAATCCGAAACTTTATTACGCGAAGCTCAAGGAAAACATGATTGAGTTTGATGGCGATATTAAAGTGACGGACATGAGCCGCGGTTTCTCGCCGAACGGAAGTTCTGTCTATACTGAAGGTCCGTGGATTCACAAACGCGGCAAAAAGTATTACATGATTTACGCATCTCATGGTGTGCCGGAAAAGATCTCGTATTCGACCAGCGATTCTCCGACGGGACCATGGTCGTGGGGCGGCATCATCATGGATCAGGGCAACAACACGGCATTCACAAATCATTCCGGCCTCATCGATTTCAAGGGACGCAGCTTCTTCTTCTATCATAACCAGAAGAATGTGAGTGGCGGTGGCTATAGCCGTTCTACCGCAGTCGAAGAATTTACTTGGAATGAAGATGGAACTATTCCGACCATCAAATCGACCGATAATGGCGTTGTCAAGCCGATCAAGAATCTCGATCCGTTCGAACGCGTCGAAGCCGAAACGAAATCTTGGGTTGGCGGCATTGCAGTCGATAAACCGCGCGATCCCGAAGGCGGCAATTACACTATTATCAATCATGTGGCTAAGGAAGGCGATAATGTCTACCTCACCAACATGGGTTCGAGCTTCTACACAAAGGTTCGCTCCGTGGATATGGGCGATGGCGCAGATAAGATTATCGTTTGCACGAGAGGCAAGGCTGGCAAAATCGAACTCCACGCTGGAAAACAGGACGGTGCAACACTTGCGACTATTGATGTGCCGGCAAGCGACAGCTGGCAAGAAAGTTCTTTCGATTTAAAGGATGCCGCTGGCGTTGAAGATTTGTTCTTCGTTGTCAAACAGGGCGGTTTTGATTTCGATTATTGGTACATGGAAAGTGAAAAGACGGCTGTTCCGCAGGAACCGTTCAAGGGCGTTGCCTCTGCAATTCCGGGCAAGATTGAAGCTGAAGATTATGATAAGGGAGGCCACAACAAGGCTTTCTACGATAATGATCGTGATAACAAGGGCGGTTTCTATCGCGAAGACGAAGTCGATATCGTGGCTCTCGATTCTGCCGATACTTCCAAGGGTTACGCGTTAGGTTATACCGAAGACGGCGAATGGGTGGAATACACCGTCAATAACGAAGCCGCTTCTGAATACACCATCAAGCTGAACGTGGCTACAGCTTCTGAAGATGTCGGTGTCCAGTTCTTCATTGATGACAAAGAAATCACTGATGTCATCAAGGCTCCGCAAGGTGACGATTGGGCGACATACGGCGAAGTGACTGCAACGACGAAGGAAATCCCGAAGGGTGAACATGTACTTAAAATGAAAATTGTCGGCAACTTTGTGAACGTGGATTGGTTCAAGTTCTGCAAGGAAGCTGACTGCAAGGATAACGTGGGCTTCCGCACGGCTCGTGTGAATCTTCAAATCCCGGAAAAGATTTACTCCGTATTCGGCATGACCGGAAAATTCCTCGGTAACGTCGATGTGAATGGTCAGAGCATCGCCAGGTCCATCCGCTCCGCAGGCTTTGTGCCTGGTGTGTATATGGTGCGCGGTCTCGGTCATTCCAAGACCTTCCGCGTGCTGGTAAAATAGAATTTAGGTTATATGTACTTGGGATGTGATGGCGACCTTCGGGTCGCCATTTTTTACTCTTGTCGCGCCGGATTTATTCCATGATAGTTTTTTTAATATTGTCAAAAAAAACATGTGTTTTTACTTGGAACA
The DNA here is from genome assembly GCA_902762795.1 of Fibrobacter succinogenes. Classification (GTDB taxonomy): domain Bacteria; phylum Fibrobacterota; class Fibrobacteria; order Fibrobacterales; family Fibrobacteraceae; genus Fibrobacter; species Fibrobacter succinogenes_E. The sequence continues at coordinate 43,037 of CACWPM010000034.1, forward strand.
TTCCGGGTTGTAATAAACAAAAACTCTTTCCAATGTGTTCGACCTTTGACAATATATCCACGAAACTAGCAGAATAAGTCGTGAATCATCCTGAATTTTGGGGTATTTTTTATGCAGGAATACGATAAGGGAGGACTTATGAACTTTGGTTCTAGTTTGTCTTTGGTTTTGGCTGCTGGTCTTGTGTCAGTTGCATCTTCGTTTGCCCAGCCTAATGACGAGTGGAATGGCAAACCGAGAATTTTTGGTGTAAATACTTTGAATCCACATGTGACTTCTATGCCGTATTCAACGGTTGAAGAGGCCGTGAAGGGCGACCGTCACGCTTCGGAATGGTATCAGACGCTTTCGGGTGAATGGAGATTTTTCCATGTAGAAAAGCCGAGTCAGCGCAATAATGATTTCTACAAGGACAATTATGACGTGTCCAAGTGGGATAAAATCAAGGTTCCGAGTTCTTGGCAGCTTTTAGGCTACGACCATCCGATTTACACGAACGTCATTTATCCGTGGTCCCAGAACAACCGCGTTTCCGCTCCATACGCTCCGACGGACTTTAACCCGGTTGGCCATTATCGCCGCAACTTTACAGTTCCCGAAAAATGGGATGGCAAGCGCATCCGTTTGCACTTTGAAGGCGTTGAATCCGCTTATTATGTATGGGTGAACGGCAATTACGTTGGCTATAGCGAAGACACGTTCACGGGTCACGAATTCGATATCAACAAGTACCTCCGCAAGGGTGAAAATAACATCTCCGTACAGGTGTTCCGCTGGTGCGATGGTTCTTGGCTTGAAGACCAAGACTTTATCCGCCTCGCCGGTATTATGCGCGATGTGTATATCTACGCTGTGCCGCAAGTCCATATTCAGGACTTCCAAATTGACGCTACTCTCACGAATGGCTATAAGGACGGTCTCTTGAAAACGACCGCTTGGATTTACAACTCGACCGATAAGGAATCGGGTACTTACTCTGTAGAACTTTCCTTGTACGATGCTTCCGGTGCCGAAGTCATCAAACCTGAATCCCGGAAGGTTTCTGGCATAGGCTCGAAGGGGGGCGAAAAGAGTGTCCATTTCGAAATCCCGTATTCTTCCCCGAAGCGCTGGTCTGCTGAAACGCCGGATCTCTATACCGCAGTGCTCACGTTCAAGGATGCTGACGGCAAGATTCTTCAGGTCGAAAGTAACAAGATCGGTTTTAGGAAAATTGAAATCAAGAAAGACAACGGCGCTCCGCGTTTGTACGTAAACGGTATGCCGGTGAAGTTCCACGGCGTGGACCGCCACGAACTCGATCCGGATAACGGCCGTGCAGTGACTTACGAACGCATGGAAAAAGACATCATCTTGATGAAACGTTTTAATATCAATGCTCTTCGCATGTCTCACTATCCGAACAATCCGATGATGTACGATCTTTGCGACAAGTACGGTATTTACGTGATTGATGAAGCGAATGTCGAAAGCCACGGTGCCAACAACGATTTGCCGAAGAACAGCGATGATTGGCGCGCTCCGGCTGTTGATCGTTTGAATTCCATGGTGCAGCGCGACAAGAACCATCCGTCCATTATTCTTTGGTCTCTCGGTAACGAGGCGGGTAACGGTAACGTGTTTGCCTCTGAACGGGAACGTGCCCATGCGATTGATTCCACACGTTTTGTCCATTACGAAGGCGACTGGAACAATGCCGATGTGAACAGCTGGATGTACTTTGGCCCGGATGCCGTCAGAAGCTACAACGATCCTAACAAGCCGATTATGTTGTGCGAATACGAACACGCTATGGGCAACTCTGTGGGCGACTTGCAGGAATACATGGATGCCTTCTATGCCAATCCGCGTTCTTTTGGCGGCTTCATTTGGGACTTCATCGACCAGGGTCTCCGTCACAAGGGTACTCCGTACTTTGAATTCGGTGGCATGTGGGGCGACTGGCAGAACGATGATAACTTCTGCGCTAACGGTCTCGTGTTTCCCGACCGTAAAATTCAGCCGGAAATGTGGGAAGTCAAATACCAGTACAGCCAGGTGCGCGTAAAGAACGTTGACGCCGCCAAGGGCAAGATTGAAATCCAGAGCCGTTACCTTTACAAGAATCTCGGCGATTTCCTCGATGCCTTCTGGGAAATTAGAGAAAATGGTAAGGTCATTCATAAGGGTAAGATTGATGGGTCCCAGATGAACATCGGTCCGAACGAAAAGAAGACCGTGACGATTGACATGCCGAAAATTGAAACAACGATAGGTGCTGAATACCACCTCGACATCGATTTCCGCCTCAAAAAGGATGAACTTTGGGCAAATTCTGGCTTTAGCATTGCTCATGAACAGTTCGGCATCGATCTTGGTCAGCTTTGGTCCACCGAAGTCGATATCAGTTCTCTTGATGCCCACAAGGTTTCCAAGAGCGATGGCCTCACGATTGAAGGTAAGGATTTCAAGATTCGCTTTGATGAAAAGACCGGTTTGCTTGCTAGCTATGTTCTCGATGGCGATACAATTATCAAGGATGGTGGCCGTCCGAATTTCTGGCGTGCTCCGACCGATAACGACAAGGGCTTCAACATGGAACGCGGTCACGGTGAATGGCGCAGTGCAAGCAAAAAGCGCAACGTGACCTCCGAAGTCAAGGAAGTTTCTGCCCGCGAAACTCAGGTTACTTTCAATTTCAGTTTCCCAGATGTCGGCAGTACGCGCATGAAAATGACTTACACGGTTTACGGTAGCGGCGATATCGTTGTGGAATATACGCTCAATCCAGATGGCACGAAGAGCTATCTCCCGAATGTTGGAACTTTGTTTACAGTGCCGGGCGGCTATGAAAAGGTCCGTTACTTTGGTCGTGGCCCTGATGAAAATTACATTGGTCGCAATCGTGGTAGCTTTATGGGGCTTTATTCGACATATGCAGATTCTATGACAGTCATGTACATGGAAATTGGCGAAACGGGCCAGCGCACCGATGTGAAATGGGCTACACTCACGAACGAAAAAACGGGCAAGGGTCTTATGATTGTGGGTAATCCGCGTCTTGAATTCAGTGCGCAGCATTACACTCCGGAACAGCTCACTGACGTGAAACTCCCATGGGAACTCAAGCGCAACAAGGACATCACGCTCCGTGTGGACTTGCACCAGATGGGTCTCGGCGGTATCAACTCCTGGGGTGCTGAACCGATGAATGCCTACCTCTTGAAGGCGGACCGTGAATATTCTCACAAGTTCCGTATTGCTCCGATTCGTCAGCAGTTGAACGACCCGACTGAATACTCGCTTCTCGGCTTCAAGAATTTTGGCTGGAACGATTTGCCTGCTGCTACGATTCCGGATATCTATGGCAATGACAAGGGCAAGGAGGACCCGACGACGCTCAATGAAGATCCTGAAAATCTTGTGGCTCTCCCTGGCAAGATTAGAAACATTGCCGTTACTGAAAAAAACTACAATGTCTTTGACGCTCAGGGCAAGAAGATTGGCGCATTCACGACTCACGGTGTCGAAGATCTTCATGCGATGACATCGGCTATTGTCAAGAATTCCGGCGTGTATGTCGTCAAATCGAAAAATGGTGGTCAAGTCTTCCGCATCACCGTGAACAAGTAAGAAATAATTGATTGAAGAACTGTCATCGCGAGGCTCGCAACATGGCCCCGCGATGATTTTTTTATGCACTCGTCATCCTCGGAGCCTGTCATTGTGTAATCACATGACTCGGCGGGTATCAAATGCAAGTCCACAAGTGGCCTCTCGCTTGATGCCCTTGCATGTCATTCTCGACCTTGTCATCCTCGAAGCCCGTCATTCTCGACCGAAGGGAGGGAAACCATAATTTCTTGTTTTGCTCTTGCGTAGGGGAACCATAAT
>CACWPM010000035.1 GCA_902762795.1 Fibrobacter succinogenes
GCAGTCCTTGCAGAGTTCGAAAGAGTCACCGTGGTCGAGGTGGAGCACGATCTGCGGATTGGCGCAGCCGAGTTCCTTGGCGTATTCAACAGCACCCTGAGCCATGTAGCGGAGGATGGTGCCGTTAGCGTAGTTACGGGCACCCTTAGAGACCTGCATGATCACCGGAGACTTCTGCTTCACAGCAGCCTGCACGATAGCCTGCATCTGTTCCATGGTGTTGAAGTTGAAAGCCGGGATAGCATAGCCACCCTTAACTGCCTTAGCAAACATTTCCCTGGTGTTCACCAGGCCGAGTTCCTTGTAAGAAACTGCCATTTGTTTTACCTCTTGATTTGATTGGCGACTTGCGCCGCCGGTTTAAAGTTACGCGCCTAAATTTAGTAAAAGGTGAGCGCCTCGGCAAAACTTTTTTAGTTTTGACATGGCCGAACCGTACTAAATGCGCTCGAAACGAGCGCAATTTAGAAAAATATTTAAGGATTTAGGGTAGGTTTTAGGCAAATAATTATGGGTCGTCGCTTTGTTTTAGACGCACGAAGTGCGTGACTCTATTCCTAAGACCTGTAACCTAAAACCTATAACCTACTTCACCTTCTGTGTTCTATCCGTAATGACAAGATCCACGCGGCGGTTCTTCTGTCGTCCTTCCTTGGTGGAGTTGTCGGCAATCGGCATACTCATGCCAAGGCCTTTTGCGGTGAGGCGGTTTTCGGCAATGCCCTGTTCCACGAGGAAGTTCATTACGTTTTCGGCGCGTTGCTGCGAGAGCTTCAGGTTGAACTCTTCGGAACCGGTGTTGTCCGTGTTTCCTTCGATGGATACGTCGAACTGCTGATAGACCGAGAGAATACCCGCAATTTTCGCAAGACTTGTCATGAGGTCAGTCTTCAAGGTGGCCTGTCCCACTTCAAATAGAATGTCGGACATCGAGAGGATGATGCCGCGGGCGTCCTTTGTCACCTGGATCATCTGGGACTGGAGCGCGTTCAACTTGTCCATGGCCTCTTGCTTGCTCGCTTCGAGCTTTTCCTTCTGTGCCTTGATTTCTTGCTTTTCGGCTTCGAGGTCAGAAACTTTACCGCTGCGGGCCGTGCCGATTTGTTCCTGGATTGCTTCGATGGTGCGGTTCGTGGCGGCGCGCTTTTCCCAGTTTTCGGCGATGTGGTTGCGAATGGCTTGTGTTTCGCCCTGGAGTTTTGAAATTTCTGCGTATTTCGCGCAATTCTCGATCAGCGTTGGAATGACCTTGGAATCGTCATCGTCCGCGTAAATTGTTTCGAGAGCCGTCAATGTGCCGTATCCTTCTGCAAGCGTAAGCTTCGCGGAATAGGCGTTTGCGGGTAACGAGGCCTTTGCGTTTTCGAGGGCGAGCTTGCATTGGTCTACGGGGGAAACTCCCGCTTTTTCTGCGCCGAAGCTCGTGGATGCTGCTAAAGAGGCGAGGACGCCGAGTGTCAAAATTTTAATCGTTTTCATGTTTGCGACTCCTTACCTTCTTGTTTCCTTGTCCAAAATGCTCTGGTATAGCACTTTGCGTTCTTCATCGGCGCGGAGTGCTTCTTCGAGTTTCTTGTCTTCGCTTTTGGCCATTTCATTTTCGGATTTGGCAATAGCGAGTCGCATTTCAAGTTCGCTTTGTTCTGCAAGAGCTTGCGCTTCTTCGATCTTTCCGTCTTCCTTCAGAGCCCTTGCTGTTTCGAGCTTGGAATTGGCACTCGATTTGATACCGGCATCAAGCGTGTTTTCGGTCGTGAGTATGCGGGTCGCTTCGGCTTGTCCAAGGGATCGGTTGATGGCGGTTTGGCTGCCCGAACAACCGGTAAGGGCTGCAAGAGCGAGGGCTGAACAACATGCGAATATTTTAGCCTTCATTGGGGCTTCTCCTATGATTATTTTTTCGCGCTAAAAGTACATTTTGGTTTATTAAAAAGTTCTTTCAATCACTCAAAAACTTTTTTTACTTGCATATGCATATGGAATAGTGTAAATTAAATTTGTATATAGGAAGGTAAGCCATGAATTTTTTTGTAAGAAACTCGATTTTTGTGGGAATTTTTTCCTTCCTTATTTTGGTGCCGAGCGCGTTTGCTGGCAACGTCGAATACCATCTGAATAAATCCGCCAATCCGACTCAAGATGAGCAGGAAGCGTACAAACTTATTACGGCGGCGATGGATTCGGCAGTCTTCCTTTACAACAAGTATTCCGACCTCTCGAAGCATATCGAAGTTTATTACAGCACGGGTGTCCCGACTGCTGAGGCTAGCAGCAATGGCGATCTCCGCTTTGGCAAGGACCGCAATTACATGTTCGTAGGGACTGCCATGCACGAGATGGCGCACACGATGGGCATGGGCACGACTTCGGCGTACCAGTCGATGTTCAAGGATGGCGTTTTCCAAGGCGAAAAGGCTCAGGCGATGGTCAAGGAAATTGACGGCCCCAACGCGGTGCTCAAGGGCGATAGCCAGCATTTTTGGCCGTACGGGCTCAACTACCGGAGCGAAGTCCATTCCGAACAAGACCTGATCAATCATGTGAAAATCGTGAACGCTATGTACCAGGACATTTTCAAGGAAGCGTTCTACATGCAGGGGAGGGTCGTGTCTCTCGTCGATGAAAAAACCTGCATGGGGATTACGTCATCCAATGCTCTTGAATTGATGAGCTGCACTGATACGGCTACTTTCGTGAAAATTTATTCGGTAGGCGAGAATCCTGTTACTTACCGCATCCAGCTCGGGAACCGCGTGGTCGATATCCCGAACGAATCGACTGCGGCAGGCGTTGTCGCTTCGACTTATGGTTACAACGGCGGAGCTCACCAGCGTTACGTGTTTGAAAAGGCAGGCGCGCCTAGAGCAAATATGTCGAATGTCTTTTTCCTCAAAAATTTCAAAAGCGGACTTTATTTGCAGGCCGTTGGAAAAAATGTGGTTCAGAATAAGTTTGTTCGATCTGCAAGTTCGATACCGCAGTCCGATTTCATTTGGCAAATTGTAGAAGCGGGGCAGGACTCCTCTTCAAAGGATGGGCCGGTGTCTATTGCCAAACGAAGAATTCCTAATAAGATTTCGGATGTTTCTGTGCCGTCGCGTTTGTTTGATGCTCTCGGGCGTGCTGCGGGCCAAATCCGCCGCGGTATAACGTCAAGAATTTTGAAGAGCAATTAGTTTTATTTGTTCAAGAGCTCTCTTCCTCGACCGGTCGTTTTCGAGGATGCTGCAAAGCGTATTTTTTTCTTTAACGAAAAAATCCGTGATTTACGTACCTATCTACTGAGATTTCATCTTGCAGTACGTAATGAAAAAAAGTGCTTTTGGGGCAATTACGTACTTTTGCGCTGTTTTTTAGGCATTTAGTACGTAATTTCAACTTTTTTGCGATAAAAAACATCTGAAATTTTCATTTTAAAAGCAAAAAAAGCCATTTTTTTGTAATATCGATATTTTTAACCCGTTTTTTACGTATTTATCGGCTGAAATTTTTCCTTCCAGTACGTAACATATAAAGTAATCGAATTTGATTACGTACTTTTGATCCCTTTATCGCTTGCCAAGTACGTATTTTTCTTTTTTTGCGGGGGCAGGGGCGACTTAATTCTGTATTTACTTTATTTAAACTCTTATGGCTGCGGTAATGCTATAGTGACTAGTCTTTTTCCGACCTGCATGTCGCTTGCATGGTCGAACCGCTAGCTGTCTGGCAAGTGTCGTTGACTGTAAACCGAGGTAATGGGTGGGATTGTTTTGCTTTGAACGTGGTGACGACACAAAAATGAAGACCGCCAAAGAGCGGTCTTACTAAACGTTCATTTTTTCGAAGATTAGAAAGCGTCTGCTGCAGCGTCACTTGCTTCGGCAACGGCTTCTGCAGTCGGTGCAACTTCCACAACGGATGATTTTACAGCATCAGCTGTTACATCGTTTACGCCCTTTTCAACCATCGTAAGCTTGTGTTCCTTGAAACGGTTCATTGCAATCGTGGTGGGCTTCTGTGTAAGCTGAATATAACCCTGTTTAGACTGATTGTTAATGAAGCGGGCTTCATGAGCCATCATGACAACGGCACGGAAAACCGAGCCTTGGCATTCTTCACTAGCATAGATATCATCAAGATAAACTCTTTGAGATTCAGCCATTAGGTACCTCGAAAAATTTTAGAAGAGGGAGAGGGATTCGAACCCTCGTTACCGTAAGGTAAACACGCTTTCCAAGCGTGCGCCTTCAACCACTCGGCCATCCCTCCATTAGGATGTGCGCCAATTATAACTTTTTATTTTTCGTTTGTCAAGGGATTTGGACCTAAAAATCAAAAAAAATTAGTGGTTAGTAAACAGGATGTTTTAAGTGGTTGGTATGCAGTGACCATGCCCACATAAGTGCTGAAGCACTAAGTGGGCAAAGGTAACGACCAACCACTAATCACTATTACAGCTTACTCAGCTCGTCCCATACGACTTGCATCAACGGTTCCAGCGTTTTGGGCGTGAAATCGAACTTGATGTTTGCTGTTGCGAAGAGCTCCGGAATCGGACGGCTGCTACCCAGGCTTTCTGCCTTGAACAAGTCGTCGATTGCTTTCTGCGGATTTTTCTTGAAGTTTGCCCATACCTGCAAGGCGCCAATCTGCGCGATGCCATACTCGATGTAGTAGAATGGACATTCAAACAAATGAAGTTGCTTTTGCCACAGGTTGCGGCGAACGGCTTCGAACCCGCTATAATCCACGCCAGTGTCGTAGCGGTCCATGATTTCGCTCCAGATGTCGCTGCGGTCTTCGGCGGTGTGCTCCGGGAAGTTGTACAGGCGATGCTGGAAGCTATCGATGCAAGCAACCCACGGGAACAGCCAAATCACGTCGGAGAGTTCACCTTCCGTGCTGCGGACGATCGCTTCGCGGTCATTCCCGTAGAAAGGCTTCAAGTTCGACATCCCGATGAGTTCCATGCTCATGCTCGCGACTTCTGCAAATTCGGCCGGTACATCGCGGTAGGCGAAAAGCGGCTGGTTCGAAAGAGCGAACTGGTGGAACGAATGGCCGGATTCATGCAACAAAGTGTAAATATCACGGTCCGTGTTCGCGGAGTTCATGAAAATGAAGGGGAGGCGGCTTTCGTCAAAACCGATCTGGTATCCGCCCGGGGCCTTGCCCAGTCTGGAATCCGGATCGATAAGTTTTTTCGCCTGCATTTCACGCGCCCATTTGCCTGCTTGCGGATGAATGCTTTCGAAAATGCTGTCAACTTTTTCGATAAGTTCATCACCGCTCTGGTAAGGCTTGAGAGGCGGCCTGCTCAGCGGATCGACGTCCAGGTCCCACGGGCGCAAGCGTTCGATGCCCATTTTCTGGGCGCGACGCTTGTACATTTCCTTTTGCAGCGGAAGCACTAGTTTCTCGATGCTTTCATGGAAATTTTCGCAATCGGCGGGCGTGTAGTCAAAGCGATGCTTCGCCAGGAAAATGTAGTCGATAAAATCCTTGCAGTGCGCGTTTTTGGCCATCTGCTTGCGGATTTTAAACAACTTATCGTAGGAATTGTCTAGGGCCTCCTTGTCTTGGAGGCGGCGTTCCCACATGGCCTTCCATGCGCGTTCACGGAGGTCGCGGTCCGTCTTTTCCATGTAGGCGGCGAGCTGTTGCATGGTTTTCACTTCGCCATCGAACTCGACGCTCATTCCGCCGGTAATTTTTTGATAAGCTTGGATCGCCTTGTTTTCTTCGGTTTCAAGCGGAATATTATCCGGGGAGAACAAGTCCAAAGAAACCTGAACTCCCTTGAGCCATTCGCCAAATTCGCCTTTAAGGCCATCCTTGGACGGATGCGCCATCAGCTTGCGGTTCAGCTTGTCATCGTATTCAATCATTAGCGGTTGAATTTTTTCGACAAAGTTTGCGTAAGCCTTGGACGCATTTTCGTCACGGGTATCACAAGTCATCGCTACATAACGCCTGCAGCTTACTTCGCCTAGGACCGATTCCAGTTCGCTCCAGTCCATAATCCATTGGCGGAGCTTGTCTATGTTGACTGGGATATCGCGTTGTAAGAGAGAGCGATATAGTTTGGATATTTCTTTTTCATCGTCCGGGTTTAAATTTTCCGGAACAAAATTGCGTTTTGTCATGTTAATATTACTGAATTATTTTTCCGAGCCACTTGTTCACGAGGAGATCGAACAATCTGTCGCGGACCAGGTTTTGGAGTTTTTCGACATCTTCGGGCTTTACGTCTCTCTTGATTTCGAAGTCCTGAGAAACGGGTTCTCCGTTTTCGGTGAGGGAAACATCGATAAAGCCTGCGATGCCGTAGTATTGGATTTCTTTAAATTTGAAGATTTTTGCATCCAACGGGAAGGCGGCGTTGAAGTGCAAGTCGTTGTCGCCCGGTGCAAGCCTGATGGTGTCTTTCAGCGTCAACGGGACTGTCACGAGCGTATCGAATTTAATTTCGATTTGAAGTTTGTTAATCCACAGGGTGTCCTTGGACTTGTTGTGGGCGTTCAGGAAAACGTCAAAGTTTGCATTTCCAAGATTCTTGTTGATTACGTTCTGTGACAAGTCCTTGACCAGCATGATTGCTTTCGGGTTCGGCAAAAAGCCGTTCATTCCGTTGTTCACGAGGTCAAGAACATCCTCGAAAACATCAACGGAATCAAAGGTGAGGTCTTTGTATTCCATTTTTGTTTGGATGAGGACTTTTGCCGCCTGGATCTTCTTGATAAGAGAGCAACCGGTGATGGATGTTGCCACAAGCGCGAGTGCGCCTGCGATAACGAGGGATAAGGTGAGGCGTGAGAATTTGGTTTTCATATTTATCTCCTTAATCATTCAACCTTTATTATAAAAAAAAACATGCCTTTTTTGTCAAGTTAACCTGAAATTTGTTAGCGTTTGGATAAGTTTTTGGACATCTATCGGTTTTGCCAAATGACCGTCCATGCCCGCAGCAAGTGCATTTTTCTTGTCCTCTTCGAAGGCGTTTGCCGTCATGGCGATAATCGGAATGTTTGATTTTTGCGGATCTTTCAAGCCTCGGATTTCCCTTGTGGCGTCGTAGCCGTTTAAACGAGGCATTTGCACATCCATCAGAATGAGCTCGTATTCGTGAGGTGCTGAACGGCGCACTTTTTCCACGGCGACATCCCCGTCATCGGCGGTATCTACGATGATGCCTTTTTCCGTAAGGAGCTCTACAGCGATTTCGCGGTTCATTTCGTTGTCTTCGACGAGCAGTACGCGCATTCCTTTGAGCGGGAGCGTTACCACATTTTTTTGTTCAATGGTATCGGGGGTATAGCTGTTGCTCCACTTCATGGGGATGCTTACCGTTATCGTTGTTCCCTTACCCTTTTGCGATTCGATGTCTATCGATCCTTTCATGATGTCGGTGAGTTTTTTCACGATGGTCATGCCAAGGCCCGTCCCCTGGATGTGACTTACGGTGGTGGAGGTCTCGCGTGCAAATTCATCAAAGATGTGTTCTTGGAATTCGGGAGTCATGCCGATGCCCGTATCTTCGACGGTCAGGATGTAAAGCCCGTAGCCCTTGCGGTCGCATTTTTTTTCGGTGAGGGAGCATCGGATGCTTCCGTCTTCTAGCGTGTACTTGATGGCGTTCCCGATGATGTTTGCTGCAATCTGGTTTATGCGGTCGCTGTCGATGGAAACGAACCTGTGTTCTACGTTCGAGACTGCGACCGTGAACTTTATTCCTTTCGATTCGGCGTGTGAACCGTATGTTGTGGAAAGAGCCGTGATGATTTTTTCGAGATCGCATGTCTGTTCACGCAAGATTATTTTTCCGGATTCTATTCTAGACATCTCAAGAACCTGGTTTACTAGCGATAATAGCTGTTTCCCGGCAATGTCTATTTTATCCAAATATTTCTTGACGGTTTCTGGATCGTCGATGTGTTTTTTTGCCATGGCGGTAAATCCTGTTACCGCGTTCATTGGCGTGCGGATGTCGTGCGACATGTTAAAGAGAAATGTTGTTTTGGCTTCGCTTGCATCACGGGCGGCAGTCAATGCGAGCGACAACTGGCGGTTCGCTTCGATTTCTTTTGACTTTTCGGTCGTGATGTTTCTAAACAAAATAACTCCGGTACAGACAAGGTTGTCGTTTGTTTCAACCGGAATATAGACCATTGTGTAATATTGATCTGTGCCGTCTTCTTGAATTTTGCGGAATACGACGCTGGGAATGGTTCTAGGAACTTTACGTTCTTTGATGATGACGTTGAAAAAATGCTTGAAGTCCGCTCCGTTTTGGGAATCGTCCGTGCTGCTTAAAAAGCCCTGCTCTAGCTCTTCGATTTTTCCCGATTTCGGAAATGGCATGGGAATGTATGAATGGTCTTCGAACGTTCCTTTTTTGGCATCGATGATGATCATTGCCTTTGCAATTGTATTTTCAGCTTTTGCGATTAGACTTGCTATGCGGTTTTGACGGGCATCATTGCGCTTTATTATAAATTGTACGGCCATGAAATAGATAATGTAACCTGCAAATATGAGGATGAGCAAGAATTGCAACATGCGTCCGGCCTGTAAGCCCATTGAATAAAGGCTTTTGGCGGCCTCGACAGGAAAGTTCGAATAAACGCTTAATGAAACGGAGTGGAGTGGGGCGATGTAACCTTGGATATCGTCGGATTCCCCTTTGAATTGGTAATTGGAGGGCGTGAGTGTCGTGTAGGCGTTGATGATGTTGTTCCTATTTTTTTCATCAAATCTCGATGATTGGAGGAAACTTTTGAAGTTGTCCGGAAGCCCTTGAATGGTGGTTTGCTTTATTTCTGCGGATTCCAGGAGGATGACGCTTTTGCCGTCCGTGTTGACTATGCCTGCGGAGGTGTGTGCTCCATACACCTTGTAATCTAGGAATCTCCTGATCGTATTTTCGTCAAAAGAGGCGGCGATGACGCCTAAAATTTTCCCTTTGACAAAAACGGGTGCATAAAAGACGATGTTCGCTTTCTCGGTATTTGTAGGCATGATGACGGAAATCCCGTTATTGCCATTTATTCCGTCGACAAAGTACCACATGTCGCGGGAGTAAATTTTTTCACCGTTTGTCTTTAACGCCATTCCACTAGTATCGGTGAATTGCACATGGTCGAACTGGACGATTTTTTCAAGTTCGGCGAGATAGGCCGCGTTCATTTGGCCGTTCTTGATGTCGTTCGAACTGAGCTTTGCAAGCGTTTCTATGGACTTGAGGGAATTCAAAAAAATGTCATCCAGCTTGCTTGCCATGGCTAAGGTTATATCCTTGATATAATCCCTGTTCCGTGCTGTGACGGCTCTCTTGTCTTCGTGCTGGAAAGCCGAGAAAGCTTCGATGACCAAAAATACAACGAGAATAAGGGGGGCGAACCTTATAATGGAGTGTTTTAAGTGCGCGTTCTTGTTTTTTGTTTTTTTATCGATCTGCACAATTTTCCCCACTCAAAAGAGATTTTCCCCAATCAACATTTTCTGAGATTCCATAAAAAATATAGACTAAATATGTTCTAATAGCGAGTTTTTAGGCATTATTATGGCATAAAAGAAATTTTTTTTGTGATGAAAAGCATTTTTTTCTGAAATTTTAATCACAGGTATTTTTTTTTGCGAAAAAAATGTAGTTTTCAGTTAAGCCCATTATTCCAACTTGGAATAGTGGTAAAATCAAGGAATTTAAATGAATCGTTACGATCTAGTATTGCTCGGCCTTATCCTGGAGCATGAACGCAGCGGATATGACATTATTACGGAAATCCGTGATAGGGAACTTGACCGCTGGGCGAAAATTAGCACCTCGACCGTTTATAATAGACTGATAACGCTCGAAAAGAACGAATGCATCGTCGGTCATTCAGAACGTGACGGAAACCGTCCGGAACGCATGGTGTTCAACATCACGGACAAGGGAAAAGAAGTTCTCCGCAAGGAAGTGCTCAAACACTTGACCGGCTTCAACGACGATCCGCGCACGCTCGGTTTTGCGTTCCTTTACGGAGCCGATAACAAGGAAGTCATTCGCACGCTTGAAGTACATGAACGTAGACTTGTTCAGGAAATAGAAAATCTTGAAAAGATGATTGCCGAAGAACCGCGCCCGACGCTTTACCCCGAAGGCCCGTTCCTCAACTGCATGAGCCGTGACCACATCTTAGTGGAACTCAAGTACGTGCGTGCCGCAATCGGCATTTTGCGTGACCCTGTCCGCAGCAAGAAACTCGGCGGATACTTCTACATCAACTTCGGTAACAGAGATTTCGAAAAGTTTGATGAGTAGAGTTTAGACGAAAGAACGGGCTTACGCCCTACAGACTAGAGACGAAAGAGAAAAAATGGCGCTTCGCGCTAGTAAAAACATTGGTTAAATGAATCACTTTCTCTCGTCTCTCGTCTCTCGACTCTCGTCTAATTTCTAAATTTACCTCGCAAAAGTTTTAACGGTTTCTGATAGGGTTCCTAACCGCTAATCACCAACCACTAATCACTTTTTACAACACCCCTCTCTAACGGAGATACAATGGCTACAAAAACAGTGAAGAAGAGCGCTGCAAAGAAGGCTCCGGCAAAGAAGACCGCTAAGGTCGCTGCCCCGAAGTATGGCTACTTTGATGACGCTGCAAAAGAATACGTGCTCACCACCCCGGCAACCCCGATCAAGTGGTGCAACTACGTCGGTACTTTGAACTTCGGCGGTATCGTCGATACGACCGGCGGCACTCTCGTTTGCAAAGGCGACCCGGCTCTTAACCGTATCACCAAGTACATTGCACAGATGCCGTGCTCTGACTTCAAGGCCAGCACTATCTACATCCGTATCAAGGATGGCAAGAGCTACAAGATTTTCTCCCCGTTCTACGTTCCGACTCTCGTCAAGCTCGACAAGTGGGAATGCCACGTGGGTCTTTCCTACATGCGTTGGATTGCCGAAGCTTTCGGTCTCCGCGTGCAGGTCACGATTTTCGTGCCGACGGGCTCCAACACTCTCCTCCAGGACATCCAGGTGACCAACATCGCCGGTGGCTCGAAGGAAGTGGACATCATCCCGGTTTATGAATTCAGCCACTTCGAAGCAGAAAAGCAGCTCACGAACGCCGACTGGGTTCCGCAGACCATGACCCTCAAGGGCCACTGGGAAAAGGACGGCCATGTCGTTTTGGAACAGTACGCTTACATGAAGCGTGACTACGCCGTGAACTACGTTACTGCTGACTGCGCAGTCGGTAGCTTCGATGGCGACCGCCGCGTATTCCTCGGTGCAAACGAAATGGGTTCCTGGGCAAATCCGCTCAGCCTCCAGAACAAGGAACTTGCTAATAGCGAATGCGACCGTGGCGACAACATTGCCGCTCTCATGATCCACGCCGGCAAGATCGCTGCCAAGAAGACTTTCCGTACCTGCACCCAGCTCGGTCAGGAACAGAGCCTCAAGGTTGCAGCCAAGGCTATCAAGAAGTACCGCGACTTGAAGAACGTCGATAAGGCTTTCGACGAACTCGCCAAGTTCTGGGAAAACTACCTCTCTACAATCCAGGTGAACACTCCGGATGCAGCATTCAACTCCATGGTGAACGTGCACAACCCGCGTCAGTGCCACACCACGAAGAACTGGAGCCGTTACTTGTCCCTCTACCAGTTGGGCTACGGCACCAGCCGCGGTATCGGTTACCGTGACTCCAGCCAGGACCTCATGGGCGTCATGAGCCACATGCCGGAAGAAGCTCTCGTTCTTACGAAGAACCTCCTCTCCGTGCAGCGTCCGGAAGGTAACGCCATGCACCAGTACGCTCCGCTTGCCCTCGAAGAAGATAACGGCAACGAAGCTAACGCCGGTGACTCCCGCGAAAAGAAGGGCGTGCTCGACGAAAACGGCAACCCGGCTTACGCAGACTGGTACGGCGATGACCACCTCTGGATTGTCCTCACTGTTGCCAACTACCTCAGAGAAACCGGCAAGATGGAACTCCTCGATGAGGAAATTCCGTTCTACGAAGCTGGCAAGAAGCGTGCTCAGCGTGAAAAGGGCACTGTGCTCGAACACTTGAAGCGTTCTCTCAAGTTCTCTCGCGAACACCTCGGCAAGCATGGTCTTCCGCTCCTCGGCTTTGCCGACTGGAACGACTGCATGAACCTCCCGCTCGGTGCTGAATCTACGTTCAACACTGCTTTGTACGCAAAGGCTTTGCTCGAAATGATGGGCATTGAAGAAGCTCTCGGCGACAAGGAAGCCGTTGAAATGTACAAGGGCTGGTACGAAGATGTCAAGAAGGCATTCAACGACAGCGCTTGGGACGGCAAGTGGTGGACTCGTTGGTTCGACAAGGACGGCAACGGCTACGGCGTTTCCTCTGCCAAGTACGGCAAGATTTACTGCAACGGCCAGTCCTGGCCGGTCATCTCCGGCATTGCATTCGGCGACCGCGCTGTGCAGGGCATGGACAGCTTGAACAAGCTCCTCAACACCAAGTACGGCGTGAAGAGCTCTACTCCAGGTTACCGTGGCTTTGAACCGGCTGTCGGTGGCATCTCCACCTATCCTCCTGGAGCAAAGGAAAACGGCGGTATCTTCCTCCACACGAACCCGTGGGTGATGATTGCCGAAACGATTCTCGGCCGTGGCGACAAGGCTTTCGAATACTACTGCCAGATCAACCCGGCTTCCAAGAACGGCATCCTCGACATCTTCGAATCTGAACCGTATTGCTATCCGCAGAACATCCTCGGTGACGAACACAAGCAGTTCGGTATGGGCCGTAACGCATGGCTCTCCGGCACTAGCTCTTGGACGTACCAGGCTGCAACGCAGTTCATCATCGGTATCCGTGCAAGCTTCGACGGTCTCGTTGTCGATCCTTGCATCCCGAGCGCATGGGACGGCTTCGAAGCTACCCGTAAGTTCCGCGGTGCAACTTACCAGATCACCGTGAAGAACCCGAACCACGTCTGCAAGGGCGTAGCAAAGATGGTCGTTGACGGCCAGGAAATCGATTCCAACGTCGCACCGGTGTTCACGAAGGGTGTGCACAAGGTCGAAGTCACCTTGGGTTAATTTGAATTATAACCGTCGTGATACGGCGTTACTCGCCCCCTCACGTACGCTTTGTACGCTACGGGGGCTCGCGCCTTGTCTCACTCGGTTCTAATCCAAATTCGGAATGTTAGGTCTGCTTCAAACGAGGCAGACTTTTTGTTTTGCTCTCGCTAGGCTCTCTACGTTTTTTGATGAAATGTCATCCCGGACTCCGATCCGGGATCACCTATGTAAATTTCAAAAACATCAGTCTCTCGCGAGGCTGTTTTTTTTTGTTGTTATTTTGGATGATTTGTTTATATTAAAGCGTATGAAGATTAGCTTGTTGAAAATTATTTTGTGTTTTTTTGCATTGCTTTTTTGGGTTGGCTGCTCGATGCGGCCGCTTTCTGCAGGCGCGTTTATGGAAGCCTACCAGAGCGTAGACGATTCGTCTAAGACCGTGTTTGGGATATCTGTAACGGGGATGCGGGCTTTCGCTTCAAATTCGAACGAGTCGAAAAAAGATACAGTCGGTAATCACGTTTATGGACTCAAAGAAGAAGCCCTACTTGATATCACTGTTCCGTTCTATTATTTTATGAACCATTTTGAATTTGGCGGAGGCTTTCAATATTTGACACCATATATAACATTAGGTTATGCTTCGGATCATTTCGGTATAATGGGATGGGGATCGTTAGGTGCTGGTGGTATAAGTGTAATTGAACAAATTTCGCTGGCAAATAAATTGCATGTGGGCCTATTTCAGTTTGTCTCCCACTCATGGAACCCTGGTGTTTGCAAAGAAGATTATGGTGACTGTGGCGAAGCTTTTGGCTTTGTAATTGATTATTTCGAGTTTGGTGGTGGCACATATCTTATGTATAAGACAGGCTTTAAGTTGCATTGGGGGGGCGAATTTAGGTACAGTTACGATGTTGACCACAAGGCTAATCGCTTTGCGTTTACCTTAAATCTGTTGTGGCTATAATTTCGTTGTTTCGTTTTTTTGTATATATAAACTATGGCGATGTCTTTTAGAAATTGTTTGAGTATTTTTGCGCTTCTAGCTGTGATTGCCTTGTGGGCGGGGTGCAGCGACGCCGATAAGAATGCGGATAAATCGATAGAACAGCAAAACTCCGAAATGGAGCTTTCTGTGGACTCGAATAATGCAGTTCATGAAATCCATTATCATCCTAATCTATTGCTAGAAGCTCAATTTGATATTAATGAAGTTTCAATAAAGGTTTCTAAAAATAATTCTGTAAATAATCTGGTTTATAATGATGATATTGAAAAAATCGCACAAATCCTTCGCAAAGAAACCAAATCCTTTTTTGAAATTTTTGATTCGTTTTACAAAAAAGAAATTTGTTATGAGTTGTATCGAGTACTTTTAAATTTTGATGTTGTTGTAAATAAAAATGGCGTTGTGGAAAAGGTCGAGTACTCCCATTCCTTTTATGTTGATGTGGATTTTGAAAAAAAAATTGCTGATTATGTGAAAGATATCAGTTTTCAAGGTGTTGGATTCAACGATGTTTCATTATCGATAGGCTTTTGCCGTTCCTTTAGGGAAAAGGACAAATTCAAACCATTTGCGCAGGAATTACGAGAATGGGCAAAAGATTCGACAAGGAAACCTAGTGGAACTGTAAATGACCCAACACGCGGTGAAATGAAATTGGTGAACGGAGTTGAACATGATAAAGCTCCGATTTTATGGACCATTCACCAACGGACTCCTGGATTGCGTCACATTTACAATAAACATTTAAGGAAAAATCGAGCAATGGCTTGTCTAAAGAATAATCAAGACTATGTCAATCCGAATTTTAACGGAACTATAGTTTTTCAGTTGAATATAGATGCCGATGGTTTTGTTCAAAAAGTTGAAATTCAGGCTTCGAATACCGGCAATAAAGACTTTGACGAAGAACTCAAGAGAGCTTTAAGCCGTTGGACTTTCCCGAAGATGAACTCGAATGAAATTGTGACGTTCCCGTTAAAGTTCTTTGAACAAAAATCTACACCCCATAAAAAAACGACTCGTCCCGGAATTCGCAAGTAATTTCAGGAAATGAAGCTGGTGACTCAGACGAAAAAAGCCTTCTGGAACTTGTCCAAAAGACTTTAAATTCTGTTACGTTGTGCGTGGGGTTGCGGTCGCTAGCGGAACTTTTTCACGACTCTCGCCTTACGCATTTGTCCTACTGCCTACTGTTTACAGTCTACTTCCTACTGCGGCAAGCTGCTTATTCCCATTGCGACTGCGCTACGCTTGTCGCGTGTTCGCGCGCCTCGGCTATGAAAACATGCGAGCATGTTTTCGCAGCACTCGGCTTACTGACGCTTACGCCTACGGCTTCAGCGTCTGCTTGTTCGCCTCGGTCATAAAAATGAGCAAGCTCATTTTTGCGACACTCGGCTCCGCGCTACTCCCACGGCGCTTTCACTTTGTTCAAGCGCGTGTTCACGCGGCTCGGTCATGACAAAAAGCCAGCTTTTTGTCGCGACTCTCGCCTTACTCCCACTCGATTGTTCCGGGCGGCTTATGCGTCACGTCGTACCACAGGCTGCCGGCACCTTCCGCTTCGAACTTGCGCCAGAGACCGGCGAGCATTCCCTGGTCGATTTCGGCGAAGTTTGCCGTCATGGCTTCGGTGGAGTTCACCGGGCGCATCACGATGCAGGGCTTGTTTGCCGTGCGGAGCGGAACGAGGACGACCGGCATCTGCCAAATCTTTTCGTACAGGTCGTTTGCCTGCAGGAATTCGGTGCAGATGTTGTCGAACTTGCGGAGTGTATCGAAGTTTTCGCGGGTGGCGAACTGTTCGACAAGCTTTGGGTCTTCATCGGCGACGCTGCCAATCTGGTAGATGACGCGGTTGATGGCCTTGAAGCGGTTGGCAAGTTCGGTCGAGAACTTTTCGCAGTCCTTCCAGCTGAGGCCCGGAGTCGTGATGAGGAACGGCTGTGCGTAAGTACGGCCATCGCCTTGGACGCCCACGCTCTTGATGGGGAGCAGGCGGCCTGCAATGTTGTTCGCCTTCAGGTAGTCGGCGAGCGACTGGCCGGCGGTATCCTTCACGTCTTCGAACTTCACCATGTCATTGGCGAGAACGCCGTCGCTGCAGAGCAGGCGTACGCCGAGGCCCGGGCCCGGGAACGGGTGGCGCCACACTAAGTTGTGCGGAATGCCGAGTTCTTCGCCGAGCGCGCGGACTTCGTCCTTGTACAGGTCGGCGAGCGGTTCGAGCACGAGACCCTTTTCCATGAGGTCCAAAACTTCCTGCACGCGGTTGTGGTGCGTCTTGATCTTGTCGGCGTTCTTGGTGCCGCCGCTTTCGATGGTGTCGGGGTAGATGGTGCCCTGCGCCATCATCCACTGGTTCGGATCGAGGTTGAGCTTCGCCATTTCCTCGTCCTTGACCGTCAGGAATTCCTTACCGATGATTCCGCGCTTGGTTTCCGGCGCAGTCACGCCCTTGAGCTTTGCGAGGAAGTGTTCGCTAGCGTCGCGGACCTTGAGGTTGTTCATCCCCTCGGCCTTCAAAAATTCCATAATCTTCTGGGATTCGCCGAGGCGCATCATGCCGTTATCCACATGCAGGCCGAGAACCTTTTCGGGGCCGAGTACGCGGTTCAAAAGCACGAATGCCACGGTGGAGTCCACGCCGCCAGACACGAGCAAGAACACCTTGCGGTCCTTGACCTGGTCCTTGATGCGCTGCGTGATGAGCGGCAGGTAGCTCTTCATGTTCCAAGTTTTCTTGGCGCCGGTGAAGTCGATGAAGTTTTCGAGCAACTTCATGCCGAACTTGCTGTGCGTGACTTCCGGGTGGAACTGGATGCCGAAAATCTGGCGTTCGGGTTTGTCGCTGTCGAAAGCGACGGCGGCGATTTCGCAGTCCTTGGTGCTGGCCACAATCTTGTAGCCCTCGGGGAGCTTCGTGACTTGGTCGCCGTGGCTCATCCACATGGGGCTGGCCTTCGGGAGGCCCTTCAAAAGCGGACACTTTTCGTCGCCCACGATAAGGTCGGCGATGCCGTATTCCTTGACCTTGCCCGGTTCCACGTGACCGCCCAACTGCTGGGCGATGAGCTGGTGACCGTAGCAGATGCCGAGCTTCGGCACCGGGAGGTTCAATATTTCGGGATTGTATTCCGGAGCGTCGGCCGCGTACACGCTGGAGGGGCCGCCACTGTAAATGATTCCCTTCACGCCTTCGAGCTCGCTGACGGGAGCTGCGGGGGAGTGGATTTCGGTAAACACGCCAAGGCGGCGCACGCGGTTCGCGATCAGGTGGGCGTACTGCCCGCCAAAGTCCAAAACTGCAATAGTATCGACGTTTTTCATACGGGCACAAAAATAGAAAATCCTTCAAAAAGAAGGGGTTCTTAACGTTTTCTTTTGACGTTTTTGCTGAAATTTGGCAAAAACGCCTGTTTTGGGACTTTTTTGATTTTTTTGAACCACAATGTTTTGAAATTCTGAGTTCTAGAATGAAATATTGAACAAGAGATTTTAAAGGCGCTTTTTGTAAAAGCTTTTTTGTGTATTTAAATAATAATATAATGAATAAATTAGTGCTTGTAATGTTGTTTATTAAATTTTACTATTTTGTTGTGGTGAATTTATTGTTGATTATGTTATTAGATGAGCATTTTTATGCAAATTCATTTATAAACCTTTTGTTTGTAAAAATTTTCAAAATAAATATGGATAAAATACAATTTTTTTGTTCTATATTTGTATCTTATGACGGATGTTAAATAAAATACATTTATTTAACATTCTTTTAACAAAGGAGTAAAAATGAAAAAGAAAATTGCGTTGATGGTGGCTTTTGGCTGCCTAGGCGCCAGCGCAGCGTCAGCTAATTACGACATTCTAGGTCGCAAGGGAAGCAAGATGAACTCCCCGATGGTCTACAAGAATGTCGATTATGCCAAAACCCAGAAGCAGGAACAAGAAAAGGTTGGCTCTTCGCTTGAAAATCGTGGTTTGGCGAAAATGGGGATGCCGGATAATGTTACCGCTATTGAAGGTATTTTTACTTCAATGAATAGTTATACGGGATCTAATAGTAATAACGCTCATTACTATTTTAAACGTCATTATGCAAATTCTGTTGATAACTGCTCCAATAATCGCTGTTATTTTAATTGGAGTAATTATAAAACAAGACAGGATAGTAGTTTCATTAAGATAAAGATCGCTAATGAAAGTAATGATTCTAGATATGCTGGTTATACACCAAATAATGTTTGGACCGAATCTGATAATGATGGGTATTCATTTGATTTCATAAGTCAGAATGGAGCCAAATCGCAACCTTCTCCGTATGGAGTAGGAGGAACTCTTGAGTATGAAGACTTTGATAAAGTAAAAGGTTGGTTGCCGATTAGTGGCTCGGGGGCTGATTGGGTTAGACAGTGGTTTGATAATAAGGCCACTGATGTCGGTGTCTTTTTAGCTGTGAATGCTCGTCCTGTAAAGCTCGCTGATGGAGATAACGTAGGATTTATTCTTGCAAGACCAAACGATACTTATCAAGCTTCTCCTGGTTATGAAACTAGAGATTCTAGGGCGTATTCTCTTATAAAAAAGACTTCTAGACAGCATGCGGTTGTTTATATTGGTAAAGACGATGATTATGGTGACCCTTCTAAAAAAACGCCTCAGGTTTATATGGGCGTTCGCAATAATAAAACTTCCAAAGGATCGGATATATATGGGAACACTGCAAAAGCATTAGATAATTTTATTTATCAATATCGTACACTTGAATTTGTTCCTGCTGGAAATTATAATACAGATAGAACCAAGCCTGGTTATATGAATGGTATAGCTTATGCTGAAAATGCCATAACTGTGGGTGCGATTGATGCCTCGAAACAGTTGAATGGTAATGTTGCGTCCTATTCGTCATGGATAAATTATATAAATGGATCAACTAAACCGGAGATCTTTAATTTTTCTAATTTAAAGACTAATGACCGTGCGAGACGTTATTGTCTGAAAAGTAATAATAAGTGCTATGATAAACAGCCGCTTTATGATGGTACAGAAATGTCTGCTTCTTATACGGCGGGTATGGTATCGCACCTCCTTTCTATTCATCCTTTCTATCGTTGGCATCCTGAAGTTGTCAAAGCTTTGCTCCTTACGGTTTGTGGTAATTATCCTTCGTCTGTGGGAAAAATACCCCCGTTTTATAAATTGCTGACATTTATTGATGATTACGATGTTTCTGATACTTACGGTTATGATTACGAATCTCGCTATTGGAATGGAGATATAAGAAAGTTGAAAACTCGAACCAGTGGCGGTAATCATGAAATCTGGTTTGTTGTTAAAAATCGTACATATGATGTAACCGGTGGGTCTAACGCTGCGATATCTTGGCTTAGCAGTGGAGATGATATTGCTGCAGCTGGAAAAGTTCCCCAGAATTTTGATATGTATGTCTATGGCTGTCAAAAGCAGTTGTGTGCAAATAAAGTAAATGGTGGCGACAGGAACCTTAGCGAAACTGATGTATCGAATCTTGGCAATTTGGGTAATCCAATTGCTAAATCTGAAGGTAAATATGGCTCTTATGAAACAGTGTCCATTCCTATATCCGCGACTTCTTATGATTACCTGGTGTTCAAAGTTGTGTTGAAAAGTGACGTAAGCCAGAATAATAAGAATCAGATTGTCTTGGGCTTTAACTATACTTCTTCTGAATATCCTTCTTGGTGGTAATCAAAGATTAGTTCAAGACATTTTTGTTTGTCGAAATAGCTAAAAACGACCGGGAATTTTTTCCCGGCCGTTTTATTTGTGTGTGGGGAGGGGCTTATCTGTAATAATCTGTTCGCTAGACGTTTACAAAAGTTGCTAAAGTGAGTATATTTTTTAGTGCTTTTTAATAAGGAGTAATGATGAAGAAGGAATTGGCTTTTGTCGTTGCGGTCTGCTTGGAGGCGGGGTTTGCTGCATCTGTAAATTACGACGTCCTTGGACGGCGCGGTAGCAAGATGAATTCTCCGATGGTTTACAAGGATGTCGATTATTCCAGAGCTCAAAAGGAGAACCCACAAAAAGTTGGTTCCGAACTGCAAAACAGGGCTTTACTAAAAACGGGCATGGCGAGTAATGTTGAGGCCATTGAGGGGGCGTATAGGTCTAAAAAAAATTATTCGTCCAGCAGCATGAATTTGCAACATGGCAAGTTTTATTTAAGGCGTTACTATACGAATGGCCGGGTGGATTCCCGCTGTTCGAATAGCAAGCCGTATCCGTGCTTGTATGACTGGATTTCGTATAAAGATTCTGCGAATTCGGTCTTTATTCCCGTTAAAGAAGAACTTGTGAATGTCCCTAGTAATAATAACAATGGCTGTCCTGACTGGACTTTTTCTGAAAATTCCGGATACACTTTTTCGCATAGAAATTTGTATGGACGTTTCAGCACTAATCAGCCCTCTCCGTATGAGTCCAATCAGACGATTAATTATTATGATTTCAATTATATAAGGGCATATGCTTCGCAGGCTTACCCCGTTAGCAATTGGTACGGTGACAAGGCTTCTTCTGTGGGAATTTATATGGGCGTAGACGCTCTTCCGGTAAGGTTGTTTAGTAGCTGGTCGCCTTCTATTTATTGTCTGCGGTATAATGCGGAGCCGGGAACGTATAATTCGAATCCGGGATATGAAGTTAGGGATTCTCGTCTTGCTTACTTTGTGAACAAAATGAGTAACCATCCGGTGATGTTTGTGGGTAAAGGGATGATCGACGATCCGTCTTCTAGGACGCCTCAGATCTATATCGGCGTACGTTCCAACAAAATGTCATCGTCAGGGCAAAATTATTACACTCCTGCGGCCAAGGAACTGGATAACTATATCTATGAAAAGCGTACCGTTGAATTTGTTCCGGCGGGCAATAATGGCTTGAAGAACGGTTATATGACATCCATGGCTCATGCTGCAAATGCCATTACCGTGGGTGCCGTTGATCCGACTACTATTGAAATAACCCATTACACATCTACGGTAAATGCTAACGGCGAAACGCGAAAACCTGAAATTTTTAATTTTTCTCATTTCTTTACAGACGAAGACCAGAGAACATACGTTAGGAACTCGACTAATCAAACGTATGTTTACAATCCCTTTTATGATGGTACGGAGTATGCCGCTGCGTATACGGCTAGCATGGTATCGTCCCTTTTGGCTATAAATCCTTTTTATCGCTGGCATCCCGAAGTTGTAAAGGCGTTGATGCTTACGGGGGGCGGTATGGAGATTGTGGCGCCTTATCCCCTTTCCGTAACGAAAAAGGTTCCGTCTTTTAAGTCCTTTGTGTTCGATGATGTCGGCGAAAAGCAATTCTATGATTATTATTCGCGTTATTGGAATGGAAATATCAATACGTTAAAAACCCGTGTCGATCCCTATGGGGTAAAGGAAATCTGGTTCGTGGCAAATAACATGGGCTCTGCTACAGAACCTGTGAATGCGGCGATTACCTGGTTGAACAGCGGAAACGATATTGCCAGTGCTGGCAAAATACCTCAGGATTTTGACCTGTATGCTTATGGCAGCAACAATTCAAATGTCTATGAACGCTTGACGAACACTTATGCCAAAGTTACGAATCAAATTAATTTTGACAATCCCGGTGAATTACTTGATGTTTCTGCATCTGGATCGAATTCGTTTGAAAAAGTAACTTTTGCAACCAGTTTTAGATATATTATCTTTTGCATTAAATTGTATTCTGATGACAGCGTGGAAAATAGAGACCAGGTGGTTTTGGGCTTCAATATGTCTCCTGATGTAGACTATGATCCGTATGACTAGAGATTGTCTATAAATTTGGCTTTTTGCTGTTAAATTAAAAGGTCGGGCGTGTTCAACCCGACCGTTTTCGTTTTTGTGGCGCTTGAAAAACATTTTTTTCGCTTTTAGTGGCGCATTTGGGCGATTTACGGCGATGGATGTTGGCAGCGGTGAATGCTGGTTTTTTGAAAAAATGCAGTATTATCTTATTTTAACCATGTCGTGTAAATTAATAATTGCGAAATAAAAATGTGTAAAATATTTGTTGAAAATTATATTAAACTTATCTGTTCTAAAAGGAGTGAAAAATGAAAAAGAAAATCGCATTGATGGTGGCCTTGGGCTGCCTTGGCGCCAGCGCCGCGTCCGTTAATTATGACATTCTAGGCCGCAAGGGAAGCAAGATGAACTCCCCGATGGTCTACAAGAATGTCGATTACACCAAAACACAGAAGCAGAAACAAGAGAAGGTTGGGTCTTCACTTGAAACTCGCGCCCTGCAAAGAACGGGTATGACGTATGACGTCGCTGCCATTGAAGGGTCGTATAGATCCTATGTTAATAATAATCATTTTTATTTAAAGCGCCATTATTATTCGAACCCGGACAATTGCAATAATTCGCAGTGCTTATATAATTGGGATGGGTATAAAAATGCTGCGAATAGAGTGTTTATTAAAGTAAAAGAAAATCAAAATGTCAATCCGAATTACGAGGTCTTTGAAGGTCTGACTCATTCTGAAACTGGTGGTGCTTATACGTTTACTCGTGATTTCAGATGTGAGTGTGACATTTCGAGTTGTTCGTATAATGAGCCTTCGCCTTTTGAAAATGGAGAGAATATAAGAAGCAATCCATATTGGTATTTTAGGGATATTTTTTTGCATCGACTATATGTTCGAAATGAGTATTTAAATAAAGCATCTTATGTGGGAATTTATATGGGGGCGGATGCGCTTCCTGTACCACTAAACGGGGTAGAGACTCCACCTGATCTATATGAGTTTTCCGAGTTTGTCACGTATCCTGCAAAATATGTCAGGACTGATGGAAGCGAGACTTTTAATGTCTCTCCTGGATATGAAATGAGGGATTCCTGGGCCTATTTTCTTTTAATTAGTAATTCTCCTAAAAATGTTGTATATGTGGGTAAATCCGTAGATTATGGAAATCCTGCTGACAAAACGCCTCAGATTTATATGGGGGTCCGTAATCACAGAATGGCGAAAGGAAAATTAAATGAGTATGCTATAACGGCTAAAGAATTGGATGATTTTATTTATAAGTATCGTACAGTTGAGTTTGTTCCTGCTGGAAATTATGGTATAGATGGAACCAGTTCGCAGGGAAACATTTGCTCTATGGGGCAGGCTGCGAATGCTATTACTGTAGGTTCTGTAGAATCCGGTGCTTTTAAAATAACGAATTACACTTCCTCAAAGAATTATAGCGGAGGTCCCGCAAAACCAGAAATTTACAATTTGTCTCATCTAGCTATTGGAGGTTACAAAAAAACGTATAAACAAAATAATACTAATCGTGAATATGTCTATTATCCTTTCTTTTACGGAACAGAGTCCTCTGCTGCGTTTACGGCTGGCATGGTAGCTTATTTTTTGGAGGTGAATCCCTTCTATCGCTGGCATCCTGAAGTTGTCAAGGCCTTCTTACTTACGTCTGATGGTAGGTCTATAAATCCTCCGTTTCCTGCAAATCCTGTAACGAAAATTCTTCCATCATTTACGTATTTAATTTTTGATGATGTTGGCGATAAGCCTTATTTCGATTACGACTCCCGTTATTGGAACGGCAGTATCGATAATTTGAAAAACCGTCCAATTGTTGGCGATGGTCATAAAGAAATTTGGTTTGTGACAAAGAATTTGGGAACTTCTACGAAACCTGCTACTGCGGCGATTTCATGGCTTAGCAGTGGAACCGATATTGATAATATCGGTCATATTCCTCAGGATTTTGACTTGTCTGTTTATGGGAGCAATGATTCGAATTACGAGAAATATACAAAGCAGGGTGCTAAACTTGACGGTTTGAATTTTGACAATCCGGGGGAATATATCGGAGGTTCTTTCTCGAGTTATAATTCGTATGAAAAAGTCACTATTGCGAGCAACTATAAATATTTGATATTCCGCATTTCAATGTTTAGTGAAGACGATCGTAGTGAAAACAAGGGCCAGGTCGTCATGGGATTCAACATGGCTTCTACACTTAAGCAGAATTAAAATTTATTCAAAATAAATTGAAAATGCGCAACGGTCGGGCTTTTCCCGGCCGTTTTCGTTTTTGGGTGGCGCGCCTTTGCAGTTTATGCTCGATGGATGTGCGCGGCGATAAGTGTGCGTTTTTAAAATGGAAATGATATTATTTTAATTGTATTGTGTAAGCTAATAATTATAAATTAGAAATGTATAAAATTATTTTTATAAATTATATTGGTCCTATCTATTTTATAGGAGGACAAATGAAAAAGAAAATCGCCTTGATGGTAGCCTTTGGCTGCCTTGGCGCCAGTGCCGCGTCCGTTCACTACGACATTCTTGGCCGCAAGGGGAGCAAGATGAACTCCCCGATGGTCTACAAGAATGTCGATTACACCAAAACACAGAAGCAGAAACAAGAGAAGGTTGGGTCTTCGCTTGAAACCCGCGCCCTGCAAAGAACGGGGATGGGGAATAACGTTGCTGCCATTGAAGGATCATTCAGGTCGTATCAGAGCAATAACCGATTCTCGATCAAGCGTCATTATTATAGCAATCCTGATAATTGCAACAATTCTCAATGTTCGTATAATTGGAACGGGTATAAGAGCCGCGCAAATGAGGTTTTCATTCGTGTAAATGAAGATTTCGATGTAAGTCCTAATTATGAAACTTTTGATGGTCTTACGCATTCTGAGGATAATGGAATTTATACTTTTTCATGGGGACCAAGCTATGAGGAAGGAGGGTCTGTTCATCCGTATTTACCTTCGCCATTTAGTGCTGACCAGTACATTCTGTATATGCCTTCTAGTCGTTTATATTCGGCTTGGCTGCGTAGAGGATACACGGATGTGTTAAAAAGAACGCCTTCTTATACGGGGGCTTATATGAGTGCGGATGCGCTTCCTGTAACCATGGATGGATATCCTGTTAAATATGTAAGGACCGATGGAAACGAAACGTTTAATCCAACTCCTGGATATGAAGTGAGGGATTCTTGGACTTACTATTTTTTGGGTGCTTTGGACGCTACGGTGACTTATGTTGGTAAAAAAATAGAGTATGGAGATCCCGCTTCCAAAACTCCTCAAGTATATGTCGGTGTCCGTAACGACAGAATGGGTAAAGGATCGAGCTCCAGTTATAGTAGCTTGGCAAAAAGCCTGGACAATTTTATTTACAGATACCGTACAATCGAAATTGTTCCTGCCGGCAATTATGGTGTAGATGGAACGACCACTCAGGGAAATGTATGCAAAATCGGGCAAGCTGCAAATGCCGTTACGGTAGGAGCGATAGATCCGGTTAGTAATAAAATTGCTGATTACTCGTCTACTAAAAATTATGATATGGGTTCTCGTAAACCCGAAATCTACAATTATACCCATGCTGTCGTTGGCGCTCCTGGAATATACAGGCCTATGTGGTACGGAATTCGTAGGGTGTATACGCAAAATTCTAGCGGTAGGGAATTTGTCTATGAACCCGTCGTTTATGGCACGGAGACGGCTGCTGCGCTTTTAGCCAGCTTGGTAAATGCAACGTTGTCTTACAATCCGTTTTATCGCTGGCATCCTGAAGTAGTCAAGGCTTTCCTGCTTACATCTGATGGTAGGGCTATAAATCCACCGTATCCACCCAATACCGCAATGAAGACGGGTCCATCAATCCCATATGTTTATTTTGATGATCAAGGCTCGAATACTCATTTCGATTACGACTCCCGCTATTGGAACGGCAGTATCGATAATTTGAAAACCCGTACAGATGACGATGGTAAAAAAGAAATTTGGTTTGTGACAAAGAATTTGGGAACCTCTACGAAACCAGCTTCGGCGGCGATTTCATGGCTTAGCAGTGGAACCGATATTGCAAACATTGGTCACATTCCTCAGGATTTTGATTTGTCTGTTTATGGGAGCAACAGTTCTAATTACGAACGGTATTTGGATCCCCATGCAAAACTTGACGGTTTGAATTTTGACAATCCGGGGGAATATATCGGAGGTTCTTTCTTGAGTTATAATTCGTATGAAAAAGTCACTATTGCGAGCAACTATAAATATTTGATATTCCGCATTTCAATGTTTAGTGAAGATGATCGTAGTGAAAACAAGGGCCAGGTCGTCATGGGATTCAACATGGCTTCTGCGGATAAGCAGAATTATAATTAAAATTTATTGAAAACGAATTGAAAATGCGCAACGGTCGGGCTTTTCCCGGCCGTTTTCGCTATTTTGTGTTGCTAAAAACTTTTTTTTGTGCTTTTATTGGTGCGTTTTTGCAATTTGTGGCTATGGCGCTTTTGCGCGGTGAGAATGCATAAAAATGCAATATTGTTTTATTTTAATTGTATTGTGTAAGCTAATAATTACAAATTAGAAATGTATAAAATTATTTTTATAAATTATATTGGTCCTATCTATTTTATAGGAGGACAAATGAAAAAGAAAATCGCCTTGATGGTGGCCTTTGGCTGCCTTGGTGCCAGTGCCGCATCTGTTAATTATGACCTTCTGGGCCGCAAGGGAAGCAAGATGAATTCCCCGATGGTCTACAGGAATATGGACTATTCCAAAACGAACAATG
Source organism: Fibrobacter succinogenes (assembly GCA_902762795.1). Taxonomy (GTDB): domain Bacteria; phylum Fibrobacterota; class Fibrobacteria; order Fibrobacterales; family Fibrobacteraceae; genus Fibrobacter; species Fibrobacter succinogenes_E. The sequence continues at coordinate 26,671 of CACWPM010000035.1, forward strand.
ATCACCAGAAGCTCGGTTCTTCATCGATAAGTCGTGTATTGAAGAAGGATGCCGTTGGGCTTCATAATAATGTTTATGCTTTGGAAGGAAGGTATAATAATCGTGGTTGGCCCGATGCCAACAATTACAAACTCTATTATCAAATTAGACCCTATTTTTTCCCTTATGGAAGTACTAGCGCTTATAACAATCCTATGGACTGGAGGGACCTGGTTACTAGTGGTGGCTATGGTTATTATGCTCAAGAGTATTTCTTCAATATAGACTACCAGGATTATACAAACCATATGCCCCCAAATCCGTCGGCTCAAACATTTACCGGTTCGGAAGGATATAGTATCAATTGGCAAAATATTTCTCTTTATAACAATATACTGCATACTTCTCCTTACGGATCCAAGCTGCAATATTCGTATAAGAGTATATCTCATATAAGAGATGGTGAAGATTTTCTCGATAAGTCGACTTTTAATGATGAGTATGGCAGTCTTAATGTGGGTGTCTATAATAACGAATGGACCGATGTCGGCGTTTACATAAAATCTTTTGCGCGTCCAGGCTATATGAAGCGGGGAGATGATGTCAGGTATTACGTGGATCCCACTAGTGGTACATTTAAAAACATGCCCGGTCATGAATTTGTAACGTCAAAATTGTACAAAATTGTACAGAATGTTTCATCACGTTCTGTTATTTATTCCACATCTGAAAATCCGCAGAACCCATCGGAAACGATGAATGGTAGACCGACTCCTATTTATATGGGAATTCGTTCCAATTTGAATACGAATGGGCACGAAACTTCTAATATCAAATATACTGCTTATGCACGGGATTTGGACAATTACATATACGACAACCGTACGATTGAATTGGTCTCTGCAGGGAATAGTGGTGCAAATTATGCAGTTGAAGCTCATGCCGCCAATGCTATTACGGTGGGAGCGATTGATCCAGTGACAAAGCAAGTTGTTGAATATATGCCGAATGTAAGACCTAAATATTGTCCTGCGGCATCAAAACCTTGCAGTGATAATAATGGGTTGGTTAATGGTGCGCGTAAACCTGAAATATACAGTTATACTCATTTCTATACGAATGATCAAAGAACTGATTATACGAAGAACGGAAAAACTATTTCATATGAACCGTTCCATGATGGTACGGAATCTGCTGCTGCCCTTACTGCCGGTATGGTATCGGACCTTTTGGTAACGAATTCTTTTTATAGGTGGCACCCTGAAGTCGTCAAGGCTTTGCTGATAACGTCTAGCCAAGTTAATGACGGGAAGGTTCCGACTTATCGTACCACGATCCCCATGCGTGGCGCTCTACAAGGAGTCGCGCATGAATCTCGCTATTGGATTGGTGATATTAAAAGATTGACGACTCTTATCAATACTGGAAAAAAGGATATTTGGTTCAGTGTTCCTCGTCCGAGTAATACAAGCCACTATGTTGCAGCCATTTCTTGGCTGAGCCGTGGTGATGATATCGAAAGACTCGGCAAGATTCCTCAGGATTTTGACATCCGTGCGTATGAAACTGATTTTGATGTGCAAAAAAAATATCCGTATGAAACATATGGAATGGGTAAACCTGCGGTAACCATCAGTGGTCTAGGAAAATCTTTGGGTAGTGCCGCGACATACAATTCTTTTGAAAAATTCTCCTTTACGGCAACTTCTGATTATATCACGTTCTGCATCACCCTTTTTAGCGATGAATCCAGCTCTGATTACAAAGACCAGGTGGTCTTGGGCTTCGATATGGCTTCGTATTAATTGTTGATATTTTGTTTATGATAATGGACGGTCGGGCTTTTTCCGGCCGTTTTCGCTATTTTGTGTTGCTAAAAACTTTTTTTGTGCTTTTATTGGTGTGTTTTTGCAATTTGTGGCTATGGCGCTTTTGTACGGTGAGAATGCATAAAAATGCATATTATTTTATTTTAATTATGCTTTGTAAATTAATGATTGTGGATTTGGGTTATATAAATTATTTGTTATAAAATAATATTATTATATTTTGTTTATTTTTTTTTGTAGATAACAAACAAAAAAAACAAATATTATATTTTGTTCGCTTTTTTTAAAAGGAGTGAAAATGAAAAAGAAAATCGCGTTGATGGTGGCCTTTGGCTGCCTTAGTGCTAGTGCTGCGTCCGTTAATTACGACCTTCTGGGCCGCAAGGGGAGCAAGATGAACTCCCCGATGGTCTACAGAAATATGGACTATTCCAAAATTCAAAACAATGAACATCAAAAACTTGGTTCTTCATTGGAAAACCTCATGCTGTCAAAAGTGTCTGTTGGGTTTCATAATAATGCTATAGCGCTAGAAGGAAGGTATAATAACCGTGGCTGGAGAGGAGACTATTATTTTATAAGAGCTGATTTTTCTCAATATGGAAACCATGATCCATCGTCGTGGCCTGACTTGACGACTCGTGGTGGTTACGGATATAAAGCAAAAACCTATTATTTCAACAACAGCTATTTAGATCCTTACAGTCATCTCCCGCAAAATCCATCGCCACAATCGTTTGCTGGAACTAATGGATATTACATTGGTTGGCAGAATATTAATCTTTATAATAATATAGCGCACCAAGCTGCTTATGAGCCTGGTCAGCTGAATTTGTACAAAGCTATATCTCATGTAAGGGATGATGAAGGTCTTCTTGACAAGTCTTCTTTTAATGATGCGTACGGTGACATTAATGCATATAATGTTGAGTGGAGCGATGTTGGAGTTTATATAAATTCATTTGCGCGTCCTGGTTACATGAAACGGCAAGATAATATTAAATATTACGTAGATCCCACTAGTGGTTCGTTCCAGGATATGCCGGGGCATGAATTCAGAACAGCGCAGCAGTACAAGATTCTGCAGACCATTTCATCACGATCTATTGTTTACTCCACAACTGAAAATCCTCAGGATCCATCGGTCGTGACGAGTGGCAGGCCTACGCCCATTTATATCGGACTTCGAACGAATGTAAATGCGCAAGGAACAGAAAGTACTTCTATTAAGTACGGAGACAGAGGGAAAAGTTTGGATAACTATATATACGATAACCGTACTATAGAAATTGTTGCTGCAGGAAATTCAAAAGGTAGTAAGAATTTTCATTTAAATGCACAAGCTGCCAACGCTATCACCGTAGGTGCGGTTGATCCGAATACAAAGCAGGCTGTCCGTTATATGCCCAATATTGTCCCTAAGTATTGTCCGCAGGCTTTGAAACCCTGCTCCAATAACAATGGACTAGTAACCGGTACGCACAAACCGGAGGTCTACAACTACACCCATTTCTATACAAACGACCAAAGAACTGATTATACGAAGAACGGAAAAACTATTTCATATGAACCGTTCTATGATGGTACAGAATCGGCGGCAGCAGTTACCGCAGCTATGGTCTCGGATCTTTTGGCAACGAATGCTTTCTATAGGTGGCATCCAGAAGTGGTCAAGGCTTTGCTTATGACGTCTACTGAAGCTAGTGGAGGTCTTGTTCCGTCTTATGCTTCTGTCATGCCTAAGCGCGGTTCACAGACCGGTGTGGCACACGAATCTCGCTATTGGATCGGTGATCTTGATCATCTGAGAAAAATTCTCAATACGGGAAAAAATGAAATTTGGTTCAGCGTTCCTCGTCCGAGTAATACGAGCCGCTATGTCGCAGCCATTTCTTGGTTGAGCCGTGGTGATGATATCGAAAGACTCGGCAAGATTCCTCAGAATTTTGACATCCGTGCGTATGCGACTAACTTTGATATTCGTGAAAAATATCCTGAATATAGTTACGGATGGAATAACCCCATAAATATCGAAAACCCGGGTACGTTCTTGAATAAATCTGAATCAACTGTTAATACTTATGAAAAAATGTCCTTTACGGCAACTTCTGATTATATCACGTTCTGCATCACACTTGTAAGCGATGAATCCAGTGCTGATTACAGAGGCCAGATTGCCTTGGGCTTCGATATGGCTTCGTATTAATTGTTGATATTTTGTTTATGACGATGGACGGTCGGGCTTTTCCCGGCCGTTTTCGCTTTTTGTGGCGTATTTTTGGAAAAAGTAATATTATCTTATTCTAATTATATTACGTAAATTAATAATTACAGTGCGGGGGCGCATAAATTGTTTATTGCAAAATAATGTTGTTATATTTCGTTTACTTTTTGAAAAAGGAGAACAAATGAAAAATAAAATCGCATTGATGGTGGCCTTTGGCTGCCTTGGCGCCAGTGCCGCATCAGTTAACTACGACATTTTGGGCCGCAAGGGAAGCAAGATGAATTCCCCGATGGTCTACAAGAATGTCGATTACGCTAAAACCCAGAAGCAGAAACAAGAGAAGGTTGGGTCTTCGCTTGAAACCCGTGCCTTGCAAAGAACGGGTATGCCGGATAACGTCGCTGCCATTGAAGGGTCTTTCAGGTCTTATAAGAGCAATAACCGATTCTCGATCAAGCGTCATTATTATGGCAATCCTGATAATTGCAACAATTCTCAATGTACGTATGATTGGAACGGGTATAAAAGCCGTGCAAATTCGGTATTCATTCGTGTAAATGAAGATTTCGATGTGAATCCCGATTATGAAACTTTTGATGGTCTTACGCATTCTGAGGACAATGGAATTTATACTTTTTCATGGGAGCTAAGCTTTCAGGATGGTTGGACGAGTTATCCGACATTACCTTCGCCATTTAGCGGTGGTCAGAACATTACGTATGTGACTTCTGCTGTTTTATATCCGGGCTGGATGCGTGGAAATTACAGGAATACAATTAATAAAACTCCTTCTTATGCG
>CACWPM010000036.1 GCA_902762795.1 Fibrobacter succinogenes
CTCGGCGGACGCATTCCGAAGGGAGCATTGCTCGTCGGTCCTCCGGGTACCGGTAAGACGCTCCTCGCCCGTGCTGTTGCAGGCGAAGCAGGCGTGCCATTCTTTAGCATGTCCGGTTCTGACTTTGTGGAAATGTTCGTAGGCGTGGGTGCTAGCCGCGTGCGCGACCTCTTTGAAACCGGCAAGAAGAACGCCCCGTGTATTCTGTTCATCGACGAAATCGACGCCGTAGGTCGCCAGCGTGGCGCAGGTCTCGGTGGCGGTCACGATGAACGCGAACAGACTTTGAACCAGTTGCTGGTGGAAATGGACGGCTTTACCGCCAACGAAGGCGTGATTTTGATTGCCGCCACGAACCGTCCTGACGTGCTCGACAAGGCGCTTTTGCGTCCGGGACGCTTTGACCGCCAGATTGTAGTGGGACTCCCCGACCTCAAGGGCCGTGAAGAAATTTTAAAGGTCCACTTGAAGAAGCGCAAGGTTCCTCTGGGCGATGATGTCGATGTAAAAGCCGTTGCCAAGGGAACGCCTGGACTTGCCGGTGCGGACCTCGAAAACTTGGTGAACGAAGCAGCACTCCTTGCCGCAAGGTTCAACAACAAGAAAGTGACGATGCTTGACTTCGAAGAAGCCCGAGACAAACTCAGCATGGGTGCCGAACGTCGAACGCTCCTCATGACCGACGAAGAAAAGCGCCACACGGCTTACCACGAAGCGGGCCATGCCCTCATGACTTTGCTCTGCAAGCATTCCGACCCGCTCCACAAGATTACGATTATCCCGCGCGGACGCGCTCTCGGCGTGACCATGAGTTTGCCCGAACGCGACCAGGTGAGCTACAGCCGCGAATACGCCGAAGAACGTATCATGATCATGATGTCCGGCCGCCTCGCCGAGCTCATTTTCTTCAACCACCAGAGCACTGGAGCCTCTAACGATATCCAGCGAGCCACCGAACTTGCACGCAAGATGGTGACGGAATGGGGCTTCGATGAAGATATTGGACCAGTCTGCTACAGCCGCGCCGATGGCGAAGTGTTCCTCGGTCGCGAGATTTCCAAGCCGAAGGAAATGTCCGAAATGATGGCCGAAAAGATCGACAACGCCATCAATAACCTGATCAAGCGCATGGACAACAAGGCCCGCAAGCTCCTTGAAGAGAACAAGGACAAGCTCATCGACCTTGCCGAAGCGCTATTTGAATTCGAAGTACTCGACCGCGAAGAAATCGACAAGGTCATGGCAGGCGAAAAGCTCACCGGAACAAAGAAGAGCCGCCAGTACAAGGCCATGGAAGAACTTGCGAAAAAGCGCGAAGAAGAAAACACGCCGCCGCCAGACCCGGGTGACCAACCACCGGTAGCACCGATTGCAGATGTACAGCCGGCTCCCGCCTCTACTACAGGCAACGAAACCGCAACAAACTCCGTCAAAGAAAACGAATAAAGGTCGTTAAACAATGCTCCGCTCTATTCTTGAATCCACTCGTGCAATCTCTTGGAAAATCGGAAACGATATCATTCCGGTTTCGAGGATGCCGCTTGTCATGGGTATCGTGAATGTTACCCCGGACAGTTTTTTTGATGGAGGCAAGCATAACACGCCCGAAGCCGCTTACGAGCACGCTATTTCGTTGGTGGAACAAGGGGCCGAGATTCTCGATATCGGCGGTGAAAGCAGCCGCCCCGGGAGCGCGCCGGTAAGTGTTCAAGAGGAACTCGACCGCGTTTGCCCCGTTGTCGAAGCTCTGGCTCAGACAGCGACGATTTCGGAAGACCTCGACAATCCGGGTTTTAGGAAGTTCTACATTTCAGTCGATACAGTCAAGGCTAAAGTGGCCGAGGAATGCATGAAGCTCGGTGCGCATATCATCAACGACATCAGCGCATGCATGATGGACCCGAAGATGATCGAAACCGTTGCAAGCACAAAGGCAAGCGTGGTGTTGAACCACATGCGTGGGAACTTCGGAACGATGCAGCAGGACTTCAAGCCGTACACAAATGTTGTTCAAGAAGTTCAAGAAGAACTCTTGGCACAGGTGAAGAAGCTCCTTGATGCAGGCGTCGAAAAAGAGCGCATTTGCATTGACCCAGGTATAGGCTTTGGCAAGACCGTTCAAGACAACATAGACCTGATGAAGTCCGTGGACGTGATGCTCCAGGACGGCTACCCTATTTTGATAGGCTCGTCCAGAAAGTCCTACATCGGAAAAATGCCTGGGCTTGAAACGAGCGACAGACTTATCCCGACCGTGACCGCAGACATTATCGCAGCCCTTGGCGGCGCAAGCGTCATTCGCGTTCACGATGTTCGCGAAGCAAAAGAATCCCTTTTGTACTTGGAGGCTTTAAAGTCCCATGACCCTGTTTAAGTTATTCAACATCATCGATGTTCGAATGGCCGACATTCTGGACGTTCTCCTCATATCGGTTATTCTGTACTACATCTTCTTGCTATTCCGCGGAACGCGTGCAGCCCAGATGATTTTCGGTGCGTTCCTGCTCATTCTCGCATGGCTCATTGCGCAGTGGTGGGAACTCCATACTCTCGTGTGGATGCTCAGCAACCTAGCCACACTCGGTATTATCGCTATCGTGATTTTGTTCCAGCCAGAAATCCGAAGCGCCCTTACGCGAATTGGTCAAAGCGTGAGTAAAGTGGACTTGCGAAACATTCTCTTCCACGCTAGCGGTCTCGACGATATCGCCCAAAAGATTTGCAGCGCAGTCCAGGACCTAGCCAAGACAAAAACCGGTGCGCTAATCGTGCTCGAAAAACGCGTGGGGCTCAAGAACTACGCAGACACGGGTGAAATTCTCGATGCCCGCATCAGCTCCAGACTCTTACGCGCCCTGTTCTTCCCGAATTCAGCATTGCACGATGGTGCCGTAATCCTTAATTGCAGATCCATAGTCGCTGCAGGTTGCATTCTCCCCATGCCGACAGGTAACGCCGAAGGCGATGCTGGCTACGGAATGCGCCACCGCGCCGCAAAAGCGCTCGCAGCCGAAAGTGACGCCCTTATCATCATCGTCTCCGAAGAAACCGGCAAGATTTCGACCGCGTACAGAAACACTCTGAGGCGCGGCCTCACCCCGAAAGAACTCAAAGCAGAAATTTTCCGCCACTGGCACGATTTATTCAACGAAGTGATTGATGAGGAACCAGGCGAAGGCGAAAACGAAGTTGTAGAAAATAAAATCTAGGATTATTTATGGCAAATAACGAAAAAAAATCTACGCAGGGCGTACAAAACAACGCGCAGGGTAATCAGCAGAAAAAGAAAAACGGGAAACGCAATCTCGTCATCTTGATTTTGATGTTCCTTTTGCTCGTGTGCCTGTTCATTGTACAATGTCAGTTGAACAAAATAAAACAGCAAGCGATCGAAGAACAAAAGCTTTCGGAACTGGCGCTGCGCGAGCAACAGATTCTCGATAGCCTCCGCGCCGAACAGGCAAAGGCAGATAGCTTGAAAGCTCTTGAAGAAGCAAGAATTGCGGACAGTTTGCGCCTTGCCGATAGCCTCCGCCTTGCAGACTCGCTCGCCAATTTGCCGAAGATCAACAAGGATAGTCTCAAGAATGTCCGCGACAGCATCCGTGCCGAAAGAAAGGCCCGCAGAGATAGCCTAGACGCCCTTGCAAAAATCGAAAAAGCAAAGCAGGATTCTTTGAACAAATTGCGCGCCGCCGACAGTCTCCGCAATTCGGACAAGGTCCCGCCCACCGCAGAAATTACGCCGCCCGCAGGTCGCTATTACTCTCCCATCAAGCTCAAGGTCAGATGCGACGAAATAAAGTGCAAGACATTCGTCTCGATTGGCGATACGCTCTCCCCGCAAGATGCGAGCAAAGCTATTGATTACAACAAGACCGGTTCAGTATTCTTCTTTGCAGAAGATTCCGTCGGAAATCGCACCGCTTGGGAAGAAGCCAAGTACGACATGGCTAGCGATAATGTTTGTGGAAAGAACGCCTACCCCGTCCCTGTCGGAGGAAAGACAGTCTGTGTTGATGCCTACGAATACCCGAACCAGCCGGACGCAACGCCCAAAGACATGGTCTCGCAAGAAGAAGCAGCCCGCATTTGCCAAAACGAAGGCAAGCATCTCTGCTCCATCGAAGAATGGCAAGCCGCCTGCCGTGGTAAGGACGGTTTCAAATTTTCTTACGGCAACAGCTACAAGCAGAGCAAGTGCAACACCAACACAAAATCAGCCAAAAGAAGCGGACGCAAAACGCAGTGCCGCAGCTGGTTCGGCATGTACGACATGAACGGCAACCTCTGGGAATGGACCTCTTCGACAAGCAAGCAGCATCCGGACAAGTACTTGGTTGCCGGAGGAGCATGGAACACCAATAACGAAAGTGGCTGTTCCGAAAGCAAATTCAGTTTCTATCCGCAAAACCAGTACCCGAGTGTCGGTTTCAGGTGCTGTAAATAGCTGCGTTAAAACAACATTACATAGAATAGCTAACCCAAACCGCAAAAAATTATTAATTTAAAGACATGAAAACAAAACTTTTACTCTCTGCACTTTTTCTTTCTTCGTTTACGTTCTTCGGCTGCAGTAATGAGAAGCCCAATTACACAGGCTATTGGAAAGGCGAAGCCGACATGATTTTCGAAGTTTTCACCGAAAATAACATCGACTACACCATCAGAAACGTGAACGGGGATTTAACAGCCAAGTACGAAAACAATGCTCTCCGTGGCAAGAATTCACTCAACATGGATATCTTGATGCGCGTGAAAGGCGACTCCGCCTACTATGAATTTGGCGAAGACGAATCCGGCAAGATCGTTACGGGCTATATGAGAATTTCCAAGGACGAATACGATAGAATTTTCAAGGCACAATCCGAAGCCAAGAATAACTATAACTAAGCGCAGATACTCTGGCCCAGGTGCCGTGCGGAAAGTCCGCGATTTTAAGCAAGAAACCCCGGTTTGAATGCCGGGGTTTTGTTGTAGCGGGAGAGCCGCAAAATGTATAGATCCTTCGACGCCCCCGTCGCTACGCTCCAGGGTTGCTCAGGATGACACTTCGTGTCACTTTTTCAGTGCAGACAAAAATTCCTTGAGACGGGTGTCCTTGGGGTTATCGAAAACTTCTTCGGGGCTTCCGTCTTCCTTGACGTAGCCATCGGCAAAGAACAGCACGCGGTTCGCGACTTCACGGGCAAAGCTCATTTCATGCGTCACGACGACCATCGTCATGCCAGACTTCGCAAGGTCCTTCATGATCTTGAGCACCTCGCCCACCATCTCCGGATCCAAGGCACTCGTCGGTTCGTCAAAGAGGATGGCTTCGGGTTGCATCGCCATAGCTCGTGCAATTGCGATACGCTGTTGCTGACCGCCCGACAGTTGCGCAGGATAATGATCCGCACGGTCCCAAAGGCCCACGCGCTTCAAGAGTTCTCGTGCACGCGTTTCGGCTTCAGCCTTGGACAGGCGCCCGAGTTTCACAGGCGCAAACATGATGTTCTTGAGAGCAGTCATGTTCTTGAACAGATTGAACTGTTGGAACACCATGCCCACACGTTCGCGAATTTCAGGCTTCGAAACGCCCTTCGCCAAAATGCTCTTGCCATCTAGAAGGATATCGCCGCTCGTAGGCATTTCGAGCAAATTCAACTGGCGCAAAAAAGTCGATTTACCGCAGCCCGACGGACCAATAATCGCAATCACGTCTCCACGATGGATGTCAAGCGAAATCCCCTTGAGAATTTGCTTATCGCCATAAGACTTGCAAAGGTTCTTGACCTGGATTAAAGTTTCTGCATTAGCGTTCATTTTTCTTCAACCTCTTTTCAAGTTTTGCAACGCAAGCCGAGAGTCCGGCGACAATGATAAAGTAAATGGCAGCCACAGCAAGGAGCGGGAGCATGGCTTCGTACGTCATGCTGCGGATGATATCGCCACCGCGAGTGAGATCCGTAAGGCCGATATAACCGCAAATGGATGTTTCCTTGATGAGAGAGATAAATTCGTTCGTGAGTGCCGGTAACGAGTTCTTGAACGCCTGCGGATAAACTATATAATAAAGAATTGTGCGGAACCTGAGCCCGAGACTACGACCCGCTTCGACTTGCCCCGGATCCACGCCCTTGATGCCGCTGCGGATGATTTCAGAAACGTATGCACCCGAATTGATACCGAAAGCGACTATCGCGACAAAAATTTTGTTGATGTTCACCGACGAAAAAACGATATAGTAAATGATGAGGAGCTGGATCATCATCGGCGTGCCACGAATCACGGCCAGGTACGCCTTTGCAAACAAATTCAAAATCTTAAAACGTCCATTAAATTCATTGTTCGTGCGGATTTGCGCAATGATAAATCCAATCAGAATACCGAGGAGCGCAGCAAAGAACGAGATTACAAGCGTATTGCGGAGACCTTCGGCAATAAACTTCCAGCGGGCATCCTTCACAAAATTTTTATAGACATGGTCACCAAAGCTTTCCTCATTTTCAAGCGCCTCGTCACCGCGAACGATAACGACAATTTTCGAAAGAGTATATGGTATCGTAAAATTGATGGACTTTTTGCGTTCTTCCGTAACGGTGAATCCAGCGAAGCCGACATCGGCCTTGCCCGACGCGACGGCATTGATAATGGCATCAAATTCGATGTCCTGAACTTCGACTGTGCGGTGCAAATAGTCGGCAATGTAATTGACAATTTCGATATCGAAACCGACAATCTTTGAGTTCTCGTAGTATTCGTACGGTGGAAACTGCGCATTGGTCGAAAGCACAAGTTTCGGACCTTCGGTCACTTTTTTTTGATAGTGGTAATTACCTGTACGATAGATGTAGGTATTGAAGAGAGAATCGTAAACGCCATCCTTCCGCATTGCGTCAAGCGCCAGGTTCACGGAATCGAGCAGCGATTCATTGCCCTTCGCGACAACGCCCGCATACATCTCTTCGACAAAAACTTCTTCGAGAATACGTAATGACGGATTTTGACGCACGAAGGCCTTCGCCGGTTGGTCATCGCTCATGACCGCATCAACCTTTCCCTGCATCAAGGCCTGCACAGCATCGGCAAGCTTCGTGTATCGTTCGACATCGATTTTTGCCGTATCGCCACCAAAATCCGATGCATAGATGTCGGCAGTGTTACCTATCTGCACACCCACTTTTTTATGGCCGAGATCGCTAATCGAATGGACTTTGTTAGGGATAACGCTCTTCGACTCGCTTCCGCACGAAGCCAACGCAAACGAGAAAAGCGCAACGAGTAGAGGGAAATACAACTTTCGGATCATTTTCTAACCTCAATAGAAAAGTTAGTTAAAAGCCGAAAGTTTTGAAACCCTCGTCAGTTTTATTTAATAAATCAACCTCATTTCGTCAACCACGAGAGTTGCACCCGTTGTCCCCTCGTAATGGTTTCCGTCGGCACTCGAAGCAAAGACCACGCGGATATGCGTCACCGGCTCGTCGCCTGTTCCCTGCACCAAACCGTTGTTGATAGCAGATTTGTTCGAAGATTTAAGTTTCATATCGAACGTCGAAGAATTTTCAATCGGAGACCCCGCCAGCGGTTCGCCATACTTGAACTTGAGACGGAGCGTGCGCATCTTGTTTTCATCGGGCTCGGAGATGCTCACGACATCTGGATTACTGCGTCCAGAATCGTCCGCCTTCGTGGAGCGGAACCACGCCGAAGCCACCAGCTTGTTCACGTCACTCGACTTGCGGTTTACATTCTTGTCGCCCGTGCGATTCTCAAGTAGAATGTAAATGTCGCAACTGTCGCCCTTACCGTCGTAACTGAACTTGACTTCCATGAATTCAGGGCGTGCCGCAAACGGTTTTCCAAAATCCAAAAGTTCGTTGCCATCGGGCCATGTTTTAGCATTCGCCATCGAAAGCAGTCCGACACCATTGGGGTTGAAAACAGCCGTATAGAGGCTTCCACTCGCCGTTTTGGTAAGAGCTGTACTCGTCTGGATTTTTGCGCCAATCATCGAACCCGAAGTTATTTTTACCGTCGTCGCCACAAGCGTGTTAGCGCTACCCCAAATGGAATCCGGCATCACGTCATCGCCTTTCCAAGAGTTGAAATTCGAACCCGGCAACTGATAGCCTGCCTTGACAGAAAATGTCTCGTTTTTTCCCTCCGCATTCGTGACGGTCACTTGGACGCCTGCGCCAAAATCGTAAGCCTCACCCACTTTGATATTTGCCGAAGCCCCTTCCGAAAGTTCCAATTCCGAAAGTTCAAGCGCAGTCAAGTCCATGCGAAAATCAAGATCGTCAACGTGGATCGCTTTGCGTTCAGCATCTATAACGGCCGGCTTCCCGGCTATGGAAAGAGAAAGAATTTTTGGAGAGGGAGCATCGTGAGAATCGCTAGATTCACGGGATGCGCTGGATTCCTGAGAAGCGCTGGATTTCGAAGAATCGCCGGAAACTGAAGAACTGCCAGGCCCACTTTTTGCGGAACTGCTGGACGCAGATAATTTCTCGGTACTGCTGGACGATACGGACTTCGCGGAGCTACTTGAAGCCGCATTTTTCGCAGAACAGCTCGAAGATGCCGGTTTTGCGGAACTGCTGGACGCATCATTTTTCTTCGAACTGCTGGAGGCTCCATTTTTTGAAGAAGAGCTAGACTTCACAGAAGAACTGGTTTCCGGCTCAACATTAGGAATGTTGAATTGTAATTGCCAAATAGATTTCATTCCACTTTCAGAAATCACAACAACATAAACAACATGGCTAGAAGGCACGCTAATTTTTTCACCTTCCTTAATTGCATTTTTGGAATAAGAAACCTTTTGCGCAAGAGAATCCAGTTCCAAAGAATCCGTCGGGAAATCCGATATTTTTTCAGATACCAAGTGTAGCGATGCAAAATGGCTCATATCCATATTTTCGATCGTCACCGAATCCCAAGTTTTATGCGATTTCAACGGCTCCACTAGATCAAATTCCATGCGGTGCTCAACCGCATTCACCATGGGTGATGCATCCTGTTCCGCAAGAGTCAACTCGTTCAAATGGCGATAATCCGAAGCGCCAAACGTATCATAATCCGCAGAACATCCATTCAAAACAGCAAGTGTCAAAACACCAAGGAACACTGCGCATATTTTATTTAAATTCTTTTTGAACAACATCACACACCCCTAAAAGAAATAGACTAGCGAGAAATCAAGAGCTAGCAAATTTATCTTAAAATTCACAATGTTATAAGAAACTTCACTCCGAGATTCGCCATTTTCTTCGATAACCAACCACGAAGAATTCAAGCCCAAGAGTCCAACTGATGTTTCAAATGCCAAGCGGTCCAACACCATAATGCAAAGGCCCGGATTAATACCAAATTTGAATGTCCATCCGTGATTTCGCGTTTTCGAAACATCTTCGCCATCATCCGACTGTGAAATTCCATAGGAATATTCAACTGTAATCGACGTTTCATTAAAGAAGTAAATCGTTCTCGAATCAAAAACCTTCAAATAATTTTTAAGGAGCGGTTGCACAAAAAATCCATTGCTCACGTACTTGCGGTGCTCCTTGATATCGGCCAAATCTTCGAGAAGCGAATAATCAACATCGACATAAGTGCGGCTATAACCGGCACGCAAACCAAGCGCCATTGCATTGCGAACAAAATATCCGCCAAAAGCCTCTGCCGTAAACGTGTATCCTTCGGCCTTGTAAATATCGCCAAAGAGAATGTTCAACGCATCGTCATCAGAATTTGCTTGAAGCAAAAAGAGCGTTGCACCCGTGAGAAAATTTCCTCGATGGATTGCTTCATCTTCTTCCACTGGGAACAAGCTTCCGAGAAGTCCGCCTTTTTTCGCCGGTTTCGACTTTACAGAATCCGTTGCAGCAGGCTTTTCCGGCAACGAAGATGCGAGATATACAGAATTTGCAGCATTTGCAAACGCCACCAAGGACATCACCATAAAAATCAATCGATAAATCATAATAATAAAGATAAAAAAAACATTCTGTTAATTAAATGTTTTATTAAATCAATAAAAAATTCCCATGCGAAGAATCACATGGGTAATGCTTATTTTTTTACTATCTCATTTTTAGAAGAAATTTATATTCAGCCAGCCCTTCTTGCCGTCTTCAGTGAGGGAGATGCCGCAGGCGACAGTTTTGTAGTCGCCTTTCATGTTGAGGTAATGTCCGATGTAGGGGTAATCATCTTTTTTATCAGGATCGCGTTCGCCACTCGTAACGAGGGCTTTTTCGTCTTCCCACATCATCTTGAGATAGGCATCGGACACTTCGATAGCAGTTTTTCTCCAAGACGTATTGAAGTTCGGACCGCTGTTCTGCGCCCATTCCCCGCAAGCGCCAAAGTGGCCGTGCGCCTTGTTTTCGGCAAGGTCGTCACCCGCTTGCTTGTCGGTGCAAGTCTGTTTTTCTTCGGGGGCAAGCGTCAAAGGTCCAAGGTTTTCGGTAGCACGGTATTCATTGATTTTGTCGAGGCAAGCTTGACGCCAGTTGTCGCTGAAGAAATTGTTCGTTGCTGCAGAAGATGATGGAACCTTCGCAGAAGAACTAACCGTGACCGTAGAAGAAGATGATGGCGGAAGAGCCGCTGAAGAACTGCTCGCGACTTTCACCGAGGAACTGCTTACGACCGCAGAGGAACTCGCCGGATTTTTTTCAGAAGAAGAGCTCGCCGGAGTTTTAACAGAAGAGCTCGCGGGTTTCGCGGAGGAACTTGAATTTTTTTCAGAGCTACTCGAGAGTGCAACCGAAGAGGAACTCACGCGCTTTGCAGAAGAACTGCTCGCCAATTTTTTTGAAGACGAACTCTTCGCTTGCTTTACCGACGACGAGGATTCGGAAAGTTTCACCGAAGAAGAGCTATCGTCCTCGAATTCGCTATCAACAGCATTAACAGACACCACATGTCGTTCATCGGAGCAACCGAACAAGGCCAGCGCAAGAGATGCGGCGGCAGCAAATTTTGCAGATTTTTTTAATAACATAAATACCCCATATTCCTAAAAATTATTGTTCCATTTGAAATTATAACTATTTCGGGAAGGAGATGCCCGCCGCCCCTACAAACCCGACCTATAATTTACTATTTTTGGCGCCATGCTTAATGTTTCTAATGTCAGTCTCCAGTATGGTAGCCGCGTCCTCTTCAAGGAAGTGAACCTTTCCTTCAAGAGAGGCAACTGCTACGGTGTCATCGGCGCAAACGGTGCCGGCAAATCCACATTCCTCAAAATTCTTTCGGGCGAACTCGAACCGAACACGGGTGAAGTCACGAAGGACCCTGGCGAACGTATCGCCGTTTTGAAGCAAGACCACTTTGCTTACGAAAACAACACTGTCCTCGAAACCGTGATGATGGGTTTCCCGGAACTTTATGAACTTGGCAAGAAGCGCGACGAACTTTACGCGCTCCCTGAAATGACCGAAGAACAAGGCATGCAGGCCATGGAAATCGAAACGCGCTTTGGTGAAATCGGCGGTTACGAAGCCGACTCCAACGCGGCCGTGCTCCTCAAGGGCCTTGGCATTCCCGAAGAATTCCATTACAACTTGATGTCCGACCTCGACGGTGGCCAGAAAATCCGCGTGCTCCTCGCCCAGGCTTTGTTCGGCAACCCCGACATTTTGCTCTTGGACGAACCGACGAACCACTTGGATTTGGAAACCGTCGGCTGGCTCGAAGATTACCTCGAACGTTTTGAAAACATCGTGATCGTGGTGAGCCATGACCGTCACTTCTTGAACGCCGTCTGCACGCACACTTGCGATATCGACTACGGCAAGATTAACATTTACGGCGGTAACTACGAATTCTGGTACGCAGCAAGCCAGCTCGCCCAGAAACAGCGCAAGGACCAGAACCGCCGCGCCGAAGAAAAGATTGAAGAATTGAAGGCGTTCATCCGCCGCTTCGCATCGAATGCCGCTAAGGCAAAGCAGGCCACCAGCCGTAAGAAGCTTTTGGACAAGATGACCGTCGAAGAAATGCCGGCATCGAGCCGTAAGTTCCCGTGGGTGAACTTCAAGATGGACCGCGAACCGGGCAAGATTGTGCTCGAAGTCAAGAACGCCACCGTTGATGGCGGCGACGGCATCGTCTGCAAGGGATTCGACTTCTCGCTCGGCAACCAGGACAAGGTCGCGCTCGTCGGTGAATTCGACACGCTCAAGACGGCGTTCTTCCAGCTCATTGCCGAAGAAATCAAGGCACCGGATGGCGTGCTCAAATGGGGCAACACCATCAGCTACAACTACTTCCCGAAGAACAACGATGCATACTTCAAGACGGACCTCTCCCTCGTAGATTGGCTGCGCCAGTACAGCAAGGAACAGGACGAAACGTTCATCCGCGGATTCCTCGGCCGTATGCTCTTTACCGGCGAAGAAGCTTTGAAATCGGCGAATGTCCTTTCCGGTGGCGAAAAGGTGCGTTGCATGCTTTCGAAGATGATGCTCTCGAACGCAAACTGCTTGTTGCTCGACGAACCGACGGCCCACCTCGACTTGGAAGCGATTACCGCTTTGAACAACGGCCTCAAGGCGTTCCCGGGACCGGTCATCTTCTGTTCGCAGGACCATGAATTTGTTCAAACGATCGCGAACCGCGTTCTGGAACTCACGCCGAACGGTGTTGTCGATCGCAGCATCACCTTCGACGAATGGCTCGAAACCAAGAAGACGAAGAAGAAGTAAATTAAGGTATGAGCACGGGCTTCGCCCTTTGGGGTATGAGGTTGTGAGGTTGTGCCCAAAGGCACGTAGTGCCAACTTCATCACTCAAAGCGAAGCGTCCTCATAGCGCTTTAGCGCGACCCATCCACCATGTTCCATCCGATCCGGCATTTTATCACGATTACAAAACATCGAAACGAGGTCGTCAGACTTTGCTTTAAAGCCGGTATCGGGTTACAGGGACTGTTCCACGATTTGTCGAAGTACAGCCCTAGCGAATTTATTCCAGGCGCCAAGTATTACACGGGCAAGGAATCGCCAAACAACGGCGAGCGCCGCGACACGGGCATGAGCCTCGCATGGATGCACCACAAGGGCCGCAACAAGCACCACTTTGAATTCTGGTACGATTACGACATGAAGACAAAGAAAATCGTGCCGATGGACATGCCCGACCGCTACATCAAGGAGATGTTCTGCGACCGTGTTGCAGCCTCCAAGACGTACAACAAGGAAACTTATACGCAGGAATCGCCGCTCCTGTACTTGACCAAGAGCACAGCACACGAGAAGATGACGGAAACGACTTACAAGAAGTTGTTGTTCCTGCTCCAAAAGCTCGCGAAAGACGGCGAAAAAGAAACGCTCCGGTTCATGCGGCATTGCAAGGAACTGCCGACGGAATAATACCGCATAATCGACTGTTCGCAATACAAGAAAGCGAGGGCCTGAGAATGAGCGCCCCCTTGTGACTACCAACGCAAAAAAGTATATTTGAAGTAAAAGTCCGCTGATACAAGATTGGATAAGAACTGTATGAATCCTCCTTCGGAGGATGACAGCTTGGTAGCGGGCATAACATTAATAATCCGCGATTGTTTGCGGCACATCACCCCGCTTCGCGGCATCACTTGAACGGAAAGGCAAATTATGGAACTTGGAAGAATCAACCGCGCACGCGTGGAATCCATCACACCGCAGGGTTACTACCTGGAACTTGAAACCGGCGGCAGCGTGCTCCTCCCCGGCAACCGCAACAAATTTACGCTCGTCGAAGGCGAGATTATCGACGTGTTCGTCTATACGGACTCCGAAGACCGCCCGATCGCAACGCTTGACAAGCCGCTTGCGCAGGTAGGCGAATTCGCCGTGCTCACGGTCAAGGAAGTCAACCGCTTCGGAGCATTCTTGGACTGGGGACTCAACAAGGACTTGTTCCTCCCCTTCAAGCAGCAACTCGGCGAATTGCAGAAGGGCGACCGTTGCGTTGTTTTTGTGCTCGAAGACGAAAAGAGCGGACGCATTGTCGCGACCGAAAAAATCAAGAGTTTCATCGACCTGGATACGAACGATTTGCACATCGGCCAGCGCGTGGAACTCGCAGCTTACGAAGTCACGCCCGATTACGTCGATTGCCTCGTGGATTACCGCTACACAGGCCGCATCATGGTAACGCCAGGCATGGAACGTATCTACATCGGCGATACGATGCCTGGCTACATCCAGCGTTTCACGAGCGACGGAAAGATTACGCTCAACTTGACTCCGGTCGGCTACAAGGGCATGATGAAGAGCGAAAGTCCAAACGCCATCATGCAGAAGCTTGAAGAAGCGGGCGGGTTCCTCCCCTACGGCGACCACAGCGATCCGGAAACCATCCGTCGCGAATTCGGCATGTCCAAGAAGACGTTCAAGAAGATTATCGGAGCGCTATTCCGCGAAGAAAAAATCGTCATCGAAGAAGACGGAATCCGCGCGGTATAAAAATGCAGAGTGTAAGCGCACGGTGAAAAGCACGCGGTGAAAAGCACGCATTTTAAAGCGAAAAATCGGGTTCTGCGATGCAAATTTTGAAAAAACGCCTAAAATTACGTAAAAAAATTGATTTTACTCGGATTTTTTACGTAAAATTCCATACAAACTAAGCAATTTTATTAAAAACAAGTACCTCTGAAGGTGTTTACAAGGTACTTTTTTTGAATTTTCCCCCTATTCAGGGCTTATTTCATAGCAAAAAAACAGCTTTTACCCAAAATCCAGCAGACAACATAAAAAAATTACGTAAAAATTCGAGAGAATCCTCAAATTTTTACGTAAAAAAAGCGCTTTTTTCGATTTTTAATTTTTTCGCAGTTTTAGAATAAATTAAAAATTCACTTCATCGGCGTTTAGCACCTTGAGTTCAATACGGCGGTTCGCACGGCGACCGACTTCGGTCGAGTTGTCTCCCCTCGGACGGCTTGGGCCATAACCCACGGCAGTCACTCGATCAGCCTCGATGCCCTGTTCTATCATGTAATCGCGGACGCTATTTGCACGGTCTTCAGAAAGCTTCTGGTTCAGCTCTTCGCCGCCTTCACTGCTCGTGTGGCCTTCCACTTCAATTTTAGCCTTAGGATTACGCTTGAGGCCCGCAATAGCAGCATTGAGCGTTTTAAGGGAACCGGGAACAAGTTCCGCACTA
Source organism: Fibrobacter succinogenes (assembly GCA_902762795.1). Lineage (GTDB taxonomy): Bacteria > Fibrobacterota > Fibrobacteria > Fibrobacterales > Fibrobacteraceae > Fibrobacter > Fibrobacter succinogenes_E. Next base: position 15,148 of record CACWPM010000036.1, read on the forward strand.
CCTGCTTTGAACGTGACCCCTGTCAATTCCGAACGAGTATCGTCAAAAACGACCGTGATGCCACCTGTACTCGCCGTACGCGAAACATACGGAGTTTCACCGCATTCGAACGGCCCCGTCAAGCTTTCGCAAAGGATCGTATAAGTATCTTCACGCGGAATATGAAAACTAGCTTCTCCATAAACGTCCGTCGTGACGACAACCTTCTTACCCTTATTCTGCCCCACAAAAGTGAGTTTCTTTTTCGCATGTGGAACTTCCTCATTGTTTGTATAGGTTACGTTCAACACAGCATGAGTCTTATTCGGTGCAAGCTTACCGGCAGAGGAGAAAGACACAGCCAGCAAACTCGAAAGTGCAATACGGGAAACCAATCTCATTCTTTCACTCCAATCGTGATGTAATTATTGTACTCCAAAAATAAAAAATGAACAGAGGTGTTTCAAATAATCTTTAAATATTTCCCGAAATTTCTAGATTTGCGCGCGGACGACATAAATGGAGTAACCCAATGAACTACAAAATAATCACAAGCGCACTTTTAGCAGCAGGCATCGCCACCGCCGCCTTCGCAGCAGATGGAGAATTCAGCCTCAAAGGTAACGTCCAGACCCAAGCGACCAAGATGATCGCTGACCAAGACAACAACTTGAGTTCCTTCTGGATCCGAGCAAATGTCGGTGGACAGTACAAGAGCGACAACTTCGACGGACTCGTCATGTTGCGCATTTTTGCGCCGCAGTTCGGAAACTATCTCTCCGATGGAGAAAAAACTTCCAGCTATGACAAAATTCTTGCGGACCTCTATTGGGCTAACTACAAGTGGACTTACGGCGACCATAAATACAACCTCAAGATTGGTCACTGGAAAACAGACTGGTCTCAATCCACCCACTTCGGTACATACATCGATAAGGCTCTTACAGCGCGCGGTCTCTGGATGCGCGATTACTCCCATAACGCAATCGAATTTGGATGGGAAACCGGCGTTTCGCAGTTCAACGCAATGGTTGCCACCCGTGACAACAAGTTCAATAGCGGCTATGTCCGTCTCGAAGAAGACCTGAACTTTAACAAAGTTGATTTTCCGCTCGAATTGAAGCTCGCCTATCGAGTCAACGCCATTGACAACATACAGAATACCGCCTTACTCACCCATCGCTTTGCAACTTACCTCAGCTGCAACTTTTCACCGGCATTCCGCATTTACGGTGAATACGCCAACATCCACTCACAAAAAGGTAAAATAAAAAATAGGCCCAGCAACTACCTTCCACCCGAAAGCAGCTACTTGATTCCAAATCGAACATACAATCCATTCTACATCGGTGCTGAATTCTCCCCAAAATCAGGTTTCTTGAATGCGCTCATGAGCAGCCTTTATATTGAATGGGAACACATCAGTGACCGTCAAAAGATCCACAACTCCAAGAAGGAAATGGATGAATGGGCATGGACCGCAGCATGGGCCAAAAAGGTCGGCAAATCCAAGCTCCAGTTCAGCGTCTACAGCGGAAATGAAATAAGCGATGTTGGGCTTGCATTCCGCTTGACCAGCACGATCAAGTAATTTAAACCGATAAAACGCGCGAGACATAAACAGCAATTTAAACCGCGCGAAGCCACTTAAAGCATTTGAAAGCCAGGGTAAACGCCCTGGCTTTTTACATTAATAAGTATAAAAGCGAGAATACTAATTACTTTAAAAAAGTTTTATCGTTGTGAGAATAGAGCGTCGTCCAAAGGCATGAGCGGCCTTCGCAAAAGTCTGCAAGGTGAGTGTTGCGACGGGCTGCTTGCAAACCGACATGACCGAACCGTAAGGTTGGCACATGCGCCAGGATGACGAAATAAGGAAAAAAGCCTAACCTTTTCGGTTAGACTTTTAGTCCCCCTTTAGCGGAAAATAAAAACGACCAACTCTTCGTTGGTCGTTTTTAGTACCCCCAAGCGGACTCGAACCGCTGTTGCGGGAATGAGAATCCCGAGTCCTGGGCCACTAGACGATGGGGGCAAGTGCGGCGCACATTATAGCAAATTAAGCGTATTCCGTCAACCAATAATTGAATTTATTTGCTGATGGTCTGCATTGCCGCATTTTCTAGAATCTTGCATTTCGTTATTAGTAGTTAGTCATTAGCGGATTGATCCAAGAAACAATCTCTAATGACTACTGACCAATAACATTGACTAAGAACTAGTCCCTATAGAAAAGGTCGAGATTGCTTTCTACCGGCGTAGAAGCTTCAAGAGTCGTGACATAGTCATTGAATGCAGTCATCACACCAAAGCGGTAGGAGTTCTCAACATCCTGCTTGATGGCTTCTTCGACTTCTTCAACCTTAGGAGCCTTCTTGGATACAACCTTGAGCATCACGGCACCGTTTTCAGCAACAACCGGAGCAGTCCATTCGCCAACCTTGGCCTTACCTACGACTCTTGCAATTTGGGCATTGGCATATCCAAAACCAGGGACAAAGCCATCGACAGAAGCGTTCTTAGTTTCAAGCTCGACTTTTTCGATCTTGGCAGCCGTATCTGCCGGATTCCAGGCCTTGACCTGAGCGGCGACAGAGTTCAAGTAAAGTTCGGCAGCCTTGCCAGCCTTTTGCTTGAGGAGCGTTTCCTTGATGTCATTGTAATAAAGCGGAAGGCTACGTTGGCCAGCCTTGTAAACACCGACCTTCTTGGCAATAGCTACCCACTTGTTGTTTCTCAACACACCGGAAATTTCGCTATCTTCCTTAGGCAAGTTTTCATTCGGCCAAGCGAAAGAGGCAAGACCCTTGAGATAGCCCAGAGAAGCTATGTTGCCATCACTTGCGACCCATTCCGACGTCTTGACATCCAGACCGCGAGCGTTAGCTTCAGTCAACAAATCGGACCCGGCATCGACATCCTTCTTGATGCTCGTGAGGATTTTTTCAAGGCTATCGATGGTATTGGAAGAAGCCGTCACCGTGAGGAGGATGTGGCCAACCTTGACCTTTTCGACTTCGCCCTTGGCATTCTTCACATTACCGTAAGACTTGATGATGTGATAACCGAACTGAGAACGGACCGGTTCAGAAATTTTACCGGAATCAAGAGCGAAAGCAGCGTCTTCGAACGGCTTCACATAAGTGCCACGGCCAACAAAATCGTCGCTCAGGATGCCGCCCTTTTCTGCACTGCCCGGATCTTCGGAAGAAACACGAGCCATATCTTCGAAGGTTGTCGTCGAAGAAGAATCCATGAGCTGGTAGTAAAGCGTCATGGCGTATTCGCGGATGCTAGCATCATCTGCAGCGGTCGCTTCGACCGGGATGGAAACATACTGGAACTGCGCCACATCTTTCTGCACAAAGAAGCTGTCCATGTGGGCTTTGAAATAGCCAGCGACCATAACGCTATCCACAGAGTTGCTATCCACAACAAACGATGAACTCGGGGCAACCGCCACTTGCAGTTCGTAATCCGTCAAACGGCGTTCAACACTCCACTTGGCTTCGAGGGACGTCGGATGGACAGAAGCGCCAACCAAAGTCTGGAGCTGACGGGCCGGAATGGTATTGTTCTTCATTTCTTCTTCGAGCATGAGCATGGCACTCCAGCGATATGCAGCCGGAGTTTCAATCCAAGCATCGTAATCGGCCTTGTTGAAAGTCGTATCCGTAAGGAACTTCGGGAGAGATGCGATGTATGCCTGAGAACGCTGCATCAAGTCTTCCTGAGATGTCGCCTGCTGCTGGATGGCATAAAGGCGAGCTTGAGCTTCCTGGACTAAACGACCACGAACGGCATCGGAATTGCGCTTGAACTCGTTCTTGAGTTCTGCAACCGAGGCTCTAAGTTCGGCCTTTTCGTACTGTTCTCCAAAGAGGGCCTGGCGGACAAAGCTCGAGAACACCTGTGCACGAAGCTGAGAATACTGTTCATCATCCAAGTGCTGGTTCTGATACTGGTTCTGCACGATCATCTTCACGCGAGAATCAAAGTCCGTGTAGGAAATCTTGGTATCATTGACAACGCCGATAGGATAGCTACGTCCCTGATCCGGAACACGGTCCATGGCCAAAAGACCGATGGCGATACCGGCAGCAAAGATCACAATTACCCACTTGGCTTTTTCATTAATCCACGTTAACATAGGGACAACTCCATTAAAATTTTGTCGCACCGAAAAATAGCAAAAAAAAATGTTTTCATTTTATTTTATCGCAATTTAAACCAAATATAATGCCCCAAAGCCTTATTTTTAAAATATCAATAATAGCGATTATGCAATAAACTTATGTTTTCTACAAGCAATTTCTAATAAGACCGCTTTCGAATAGGAGCTCCGTCCGCATAAACTTCTTTCTCGAATTTCAATAAAATACTTTGCAAGCGAAGCCTATTTTTTCTATTTATGGGATATCAAATACTAATTCCTTTGGAGTTTTATCATGTACGATATTTTGGTTCTGGGTGCTGGTATTTCTGGATTGAGCGCAGCCCTCCATGCCGCAGAAAAAGGTTTTCACGTAGTCATCTTGACCAAAGGAGCTAAGCCGGACGGCTCATCAAACTATGCACAAGGCGGGATCGCGACCGTCACCGAAAAAACAGACAAGTTTGAATTCCACATTGCGGACACACTCGAAGCGGGTGCCGGTCTCTGCAAAAAAGAACCCGTCAACATTCTGACCAAGAGCGGTCCAGCAACCATCAAGCAACTCGTCAAGTGGGGCGTCCAGTTCACACCATCGCCCGAGGATAAATCACAATTCGACCTCCACCTCGAAGGCGGACACAGCCACCACCGCATTTTGCACGCAGCCGACCTCACCGGTAAAGAGATCATGCGCGCGCTCCTCTGCGAGCTCCACAAGCAAAAGAACATCGATTATCTTGAGAATTGCTACATCAAGGACTTGATTTGCGAAGGCACTGGCAAGAGCAAGCGCTGTATCGGTGCGAAAGTCATTCACCAGAAGTCCGGCGATGTCGAAAGCATTTATGCGAAAGCGACCATTCTCTCGACAGGCGGTGCAGGCCGCATCTGGCAGTATACCGTCTGCCCGCCCGACAGTTGTGGCGATGGCATGGCAATCGCAGCCCGCGCAGGCGCCGCCCTCCAGGATATCGAGTTCATGCAGTTCCATCCGACAAGTTTGTACGCACCGAAGTTCAAGAAGCCCTTCCTCATTTCCGAAGCCGTGCGCGGTTTCGGCGGCATCCTGAAAAACGACAAGGGCGAAGAATTCATGAACCAGGTACATCCGTTGCATTCTCTCGCACCCCGCGACATCGTAGCTCGCGCTATCCACAGTGAAATGCAGCGTCTCGGCAAGGACCACATGTACATCGACCTTTCCGGACGTACCCCGAAGGACATCAAGAGCCACTTCCCGCACATTTATTCTAAATGCATGGACGCCGGTATCGATATCACCAAGGAATGGATTCCGGTGGTTCCGGCAGCCCACTACATGTGCGGCGGCGTTCTCGTCGATACATGGTCCCGCACCGAAATCAACGGTCTTTACGCCTGCGGCGAAGTTGCTGCAACGGGCGTTCACGGAGCAAACCGTCTCGCCTCGAATTCGCTTTTGGAAAGCGTTGTCTTTGCCATCCGAGCCGTCGAAAACATTGAAAAAAGCGGTATCATTAACGACAAAATAATTACTAGCAAGCCGGTCCAAAAAGAGACGATCAGCTTTGCCAAGGCCGCTTACTGGAGAAAACGCAAAAAGGCGCTCCAGGATATGATGTGGACTCACTGCGGTATCGTACGTACAGTCGCAGGCCTCAACCAAGGTCTCAAGGTCATCGAAGAACTCCAGAAAGACGTTGACACCGCCATCAAGAACAAAGAAACCGAAAACTTGCATTTCCTAGAATTCCTGAACGCGCTCCAGGTTTCCAAGATGATTCTCATCGCCGCCCTCCGCCGCAAGGAATCTCGCGGACTTCACTATATCCTCGATTACCCCAATCAGGACCCGAAGACGAAGCACCAGAGCATTTACCTGAGCGACAAGAAATAAATCTTTTTCTATATAGGAAAGCATGGAAGAGATCAAGGCAACACAGTCCAAAAAGAAAGTCAAGGATCAGCTTCCGTCCAAGATCGGCGGATACAAACCCATACAAGCCCTGAATAGTGGTGCCATGGGAAGCTTATGGCTTTGCAGGGACCCGTCGCTCGATCGTCTTGTCGTTGCCAAAAGACTCCACTCGAACCTGAATCAGCAAGATATATACATCAAGAGGTTCTTGCAAGAAGGGAGTATTCTCGCCCATTTGAACCATCCAAGCATCATCCAGCCATACGCCCTCTGGAAAGACAGCGACGGCAATTACACGATGTCGATGGAATACGTCCAAGGATCAAGTCTCAAAGACTTGCTTTTAAGGAACAAGCGACCTCCTATTTGGGTCGTCGAGACCATTTTGTACGAACTTTTGAGCGCCTTGAGCCACGCCCACCGTAACGGAGTCACGCACCGCGATTTAAAACCGGCCAATATGATGATCGACAAGGACGGACGCGTACGTCTCCTAGATTTTGGCATCGCCCACACGGACACCCCTCTCGAAATTGGCAAGGAACTCACGCAGACCGGCTGCATCATCGGTACCGCCGCCTACATGAGCCCCGAACAAATCATGGGCGAAAAAGTCAATTACGCAAGTGACCTCTATAGCGTGGGAATCATCGCAAGCGAAATGCTTATAGGCGAGAATCTTTTCCGCGGCAAGGACTTCGAAGAAACACGCGAAAACATCCTCAAGATGAAATTCAAGCTCGAGGTTTTCCCGGACGATGTCCCCAAGCCTCTCCGCAAATTTGTCTTGAAGCTTCTCAACAAGCGTGCGAGCAAACGCCCTTCCTCGGCTTGCGATGCAGCAAACGAACTTGCGGACATCATGAAGGAATACCCGCGCGACATGACGCCTTACATTGCCGAGTGGGCCGATACGGTAAACGAAGACCAATCCGTTGATACGGTAATATCTCCCAAGCCGCAAAAAACTACATTTAAATATGGAATAGGCTTCTTACTAGGAGTGATAGTCACTGCAATAGCGTTTGTTGCCATTCAGTTTACTATCTAGAGGATTTGTCCAATGAATTGGATAGATATAGCATGCGCTTCTTGCTTGCTCGTGTTCACCATCCTTGGTTTATGGCGAGGATTACTGAGCAGTGTATTCAGACTGTGCGCATGGGTCGCAGCCCTTTTGGGTGCTTACTTTGCACAAGGTCTTCTCGGAGACTTTTTCGTACGGAATTTCGCTTTTAGCAATTTCACGTCACACCTTATTTGCACATGCATCGGCTTTCTGGTTCCGTTTCTGTTGTTCTCGTTTATCGGGCACATTGTCGGAGATTCCATCAAGAACACGATTGTCGGGAAAACGAACCGCATTTTAGGAATGTTGTTCGGAATTATCAAAGCATCCCTCATCTGCTTTGTTCTGCTTTTCATTTTGCACCTGCTTCCTGTTGAAGGGAACCTCAAGAACATGAGGAACGAAGCCATTTCCTACAGCATCTTTAAATCATCCATTGAAAAGATGGGCTATTCTTCGGACGAAGTCAATCTCCGTAAGATGGCAAAAGAAAAAGCTAGCGAACTTACAAAGACGATTACAGACAAAGCAAAAGGCACTACAGAACAAACTGCCGATAGCGCTAAAGCGGCAGTCAAAGACGCCGCAAAAGAGGTTTCAAACAAAGTTAGCGAAACCGCAGAAAAAGCGAAAGATGCGGCCATCGCCGCCAAGGACGCCGCTATAAAGACTTTTGAAGAAGGTAAGTCCAGTTCGTCTGTTTCTTCAAGCTCAACGAAAAAGAAACAATAATTTATTGTCTTGCTTGCAAAGTGTGCGAATGGAATACTACGTATTTCAAGCAAGACGCATTATTTCAAAGCAAGACGCGCTGCGCATTCACGGGCATTACGGAGAATTTCTTCTTCACCATCGATGTGACGGCCGCGCATCACGAACTTGCCGTTACACATAACAGAATCAATGACACTTGAATTTGCAGAATAGACCCAGTTGCTATAGACGTTATAACATGGTACCATGCGTTCGTTGTTCAAGTCTATCAGCAAACAATCCGCGAGATAGCATTCTGCAATTCGACCAGCCTTAAGGCCGAAGAAATTCGCCACATTGCAAGTCGCCATATCAAGAGCCTCGTGAGCCGGGAGCGTTTCGGCCGTTCCGAGATACTTTGCCAAAAGCGCCACCGTTTTCATTTCTTCTTGCATGTCGAGGTTGTTGTTCGATGAAGCTCCATCTGTTCCGAGTCCTATTTTTAAGCCGTCCTTGAGCATTTCGGCAATCTGAGGAATGCCGCTATTCAACTTCATGTTGGAGCATGGATTCAAAATCGCCGTAGCACCCGCTTCAGCAAAAATCTTGCGATCAGATGCCGTGAAATGCGTACAATGCGCCGCCGAGAAATTCGAATTTAATCCACCTAGACGCTTCCAGAATTCCACGGGCGTACATTTGTACTGAACCTCGCAATTCTTGACTTCAACTGTCGTTTCGGACAAATGCGTATGAATCTTATAATTCTCGGAATGAGCGAGTTCTATAAGCTCAGCCGTTTTTTCCTCCCCCACCGTGTAAATAGCATGAGGCATCACCACGAGCTGCACACGTTCCGTTTCGCCCGTGTGATTCTTCAAAAAATCAACATTCGCGGCCCAAGCTTCTGGAGACATCAACGATTCCGCAAACGTTACGCCAATCGCCGCACGGATTCCCATCTCTTCGACCACGCGCATCGTCTGTTCTCGATGCCAGTACATGTCCGCAAAGAAAACTGTACCCGACTTGATCATTTCAAGAATTGCAAGGCGGCTACCGACGGCAATATCTTCAGGCGTCAGTTTCGCTTCAGTCGGCCAAATGTATTCCGAAAGCCACTTGTAAAGTTCCATGTCATCAGCAAATCCACGCAACAAGCTCATTGCCGCATGCGTATGACCGTTATAGAACGCGGGCATAATTGCAAAATGCGAACAATCGACAATTTCAGCGCCTTCGTAATCGACGGGTTCCAGCGGCGTGCGAACTTTTTCAAAGAGATTACCGGCAATCAAGATGTCGCGCTTTGCGCCATCAAAGAAAACATTTTTTAATACAGTTTTTTTATTCATCGTCATCCTCGAAGCGTAGGGACAACCTCAAAAAGCGAGTGTTGCAGCCATGCCTGCATGGATATAACCGAGCCTAAGAGGTTGGGGCTTGCCCCATTCACACCATAATATAGACATTTATGGATTCTCCTTACGGAGAATGACATTGTTCGCTTAACGTTCTTCTAAAAGTTGCTTTACCGAACGAGCAAATTCTTGCAAGCTCGGGTCTCGCGCGCCATGATAAGACCGCACGAGCATTCCGCAATCATTAAACTTTATCAGGCTCGTGCTCTCGCCGACACGACTCGTTAATACGTGTCGCTTTCGACTCACGGCCCGATGGGCGCTTAACGTTCTTCTAAAAGTTTTTTCACAGAAAGCGCAAACGCTTGCAAGCTCGGGTCTCTTGCGCCCATCAGCAAAATCGTGTCGCCCGGTTCGGCGTACTCGAGCATTTTCTTGGCGCATTCATTGCGGTCGGCGATATAAATGGCTTCGCAGCCCTTGAGAATCAAGTCGTCCGCGAGGTCGCCCGCACTGATGTCTCGCGTGACCGTTCCGCCAGCGTAATAGATTTCGCTAAAGAACATCACGTCGTTCTTGCGGTCAAAATCCATGTCCATCGGGCGGAGCGTTTTAGCGATAAAGTCCACCAAGTCCTTGCGTAAGAATCGCGTCGGGCCAAAGCCATGCGGCTGGAACCAAGCAATCACGCGACCTTCGGTAAAGTCCTGGGCGCTCTTGATGCTTGCCGCAATTTTTGCCGGATTGTGAGCAAAGTCATCGACAAGCGTGATACCGTTGAACGTTCCGAGAATCTGGTGACGGCGGAACACACCCGGGAAAGACGAAAGCGCATCGGCACATGTGTGGAGCGAAACGCCCGCGCGGAGCGCAGCTGCAGTGGCGGCCAAAGCATTTTCCATATTGTGCTTGCCCGGCAGCGGAATTTCGAACTTCACAAGTTCGTTGCCATGGCGCACGCGAAACTGGATGTGAGTCCCGACCGACTTAAAGTCAATTCCCTGAACGCTCACATAGCTTTCATAACCAAAGTCAAATTCACGACCTGCGCTGAATTTTTTTGCGAGCGGATGAGCATCGTTCACAATCAAGACGTGCCCTGCACTCAAGACGTTCTGGCTGAACTTCAAGAAAATTTGTTCAAGCTCGGAGATTTCCTTATGGTCCTTATCGATGTTCAGAATGACGCCGATTTCCGGTTCATAGCGAACTAGCGTTCCATCGCTTTCATCGACTTCGGCAACGAGCCACTGCCCCTTGCCACTCACGGCGTTACCAATCTTGCCCTGAGCTTGCAAATTCACGAGACCAGCACCCGTCATCACAGACGGTTGGAGACCAGCGTATTCCAAAATGTGGTAAACCATCGCGGTCACCGTTGACTTTCCGCTCGTGCCGCTAATCGCAATCGTGCGCGCTTCCTTGGAAATCTTTGCGAGCATTTCGCTGCGGTGCATCACCGGAACACCAAGTTCCTTGGCACGCTTCAAATCTGGGTTCGTATCTTCGATAGCGGTGCTCACCACGACTGCAGTAAGACCTTCGACAACGCCGGAACCATCCTGCGCAAAGCACTTGATTCCGCAATCTTCGAGTTGGCTCATGACAAGCGGTTTTTCGGCGTTCCCATTCAGGAACTCGCCGAACTGACGGTCGCTACCGCTCACGGCAACGCCCTTGCCCACCAAATACTGCGCGATGGCACTCATGCCCACGCCCGCAACACCGATAAAGAAGTAAGATTCGTTCATAATTGAATAGGAAGTTAGAAGTAGGAAGTGGTTAGTAATTCAGCTATGGGGTATGAGGTCGGTCACCTTCGGTTCCCTTTGAGGTATGAGGTAATCTGCCCATAGCCCAAAGCGAAGCGACCTGAAAGTGCGAAGCACGCCCCCATACCTGATTATTCCAACAGCTCTGGATCAATTGTGGGTTCATAACCTGGTTCCACAAAATCTTCCGGAGCAATTCCCTTGCGGCGAGCGGCCTTCATTTGCTTGATGAGCTTGCGTTCGGCAGCGACAGCACGGCGCTTGGCGGCAGTCGCAGCTTTTTCCGCGAGCCGTTCGGCACGGGTCTTGCGGACCTTTACTGGAGCAGCTTCGTCCGGCGAAATTTCAAGCGGTTCTGCGTATTCGTCGAAATCTTCATCGCCCTCGTCAAAGCGAATTTGTGCGTCAAAGTCGCGGAAGCCTTCTTCTTCGTCATATACAGGCGCCGATGCCGGGCATTCCTTTTTCAAGAGCTTGAGCACATTTGCAAACGGCTCTTCCATCGGCACCTTGAACGTAAGCTTCTTGTTCGTGCGCGGATGGATGAGTTCAATCTTTACGGCCTGCAAAAGCTGCGCCGGAGCAATTTCAAGAACCTTCTCGGCCACCGGCTTCATCAGAGGCGGCACGCGGTTCAAACTTTCGTCGCGACCATCGTAAAGCGGATCGCCCACGACCGGATGGCCCGTATAGCGACTGTGCACGCGAATCTGGTGCGTACGGCCAGATTCCAACTGCAATTCCAAAAGCGTCGCTATTGCAAAGAACTGTTTGGCGACGTAATGCGTACGGCTTTCCTTACCGCCCTTCACCACCGCCATCTTGAGACGGTTTTTCGGGTTACGGCCAATCGGAGCGTCAATCGTTCCTTCGAGGTCACGCGGGCAACCCCACACAAGCGCATTGTACGTGCGATGGAGCGTGCGCGTTTCGAGCTGGTGCGCCAAATGCCTGTGAGCAGCATCGTTTTTTGCGACCACCATAAGTCCAGGCGTATCCTTGTCCAGACGATGGACAATTCCCGGACGGAGCGGTCCGTTCACAGTCGAAAGATTTTCCTTAAAGTGGTACAAAAGCGCTGCGGCAAGCGTTCCCTTGCTAATACCATTGCCCGGATGCACTACCAAGTTGCGCGGCTTGTTGATGACCACAATATCGTCATCTTCGTAAACGATGTTCAGCGGAATATCTTCGGGTTCAAGCGTCGAAGATTCCTTCTCGATCATCTTTTCAACGACAACCGCCATTCCCGTCTCTACGCGGAAGTTCTTCACGACCTTGCCACCGCCGACCTGGACTTCCCCCGCTTCAATCAGCTTCTGCACGTCCGTGCGGGAGACATTATCCATAACGCCGACAAGAAACTTGTCGATACGTTCACCATTATGTTTTTCTTCTACGATGTAATTCATTTTTAGGGATTAGGTTTTAGGTGTTAGGTAATAGGGATTGGTGGTTAGAGTTTAGCGACATTCCGCATTCGTGTCATTCTGAGCGAAACGCCGCAAGGCGTGTAGTCGAAGAATCTAAGTTTATTTCGAGATCCTTCGACTCCGTTACACGTCGCTCAGGATGACACCTTTTGATTTTCATCTACACGTTTTTCTTTAGCGTCTTTTTCTTCCTTAATCTGCTTATGCAACTTGCGTAAAAACACGGGAGACAAAATCACGAGGGCAACGCCGACAGTCACGAACGAGTCCGCCACGTTGAACGTCGGGAAACGCGTCATGATAAAATCAGGGAAATCGCAGTCGATAAAATCCACCACCTGCTGCATGCGCATGCGGTCAATGAAGTTTCCGACTGCACCACCGAGAATCATCACGACACCCAAGCGGCTCAAGTAATCGCGCTTGTCTAAAGATCTATAGAACCACGCAAGCGCCACTGCAGCGACAATCGAAATCAGCAAAAAGAACAGCCATGGCGGCAAGAACGGCATCAAATCTTGCGGACGGCTACTGAACGCCGCGCCCTTGTTGAACACGAGCTGGAACCGTACGAGTTCACCAATCACAGGAATTTTCTCGTATGTAAAAGCACCCGTTTCATCGGTAAAACGCGAAAGAGCCCACAGCTTCGTCAGCTGGTCTGCAACAATGCTAAAAACAATTACCGCCACATGGAACGGCCACTTATTATAAAATTTCATATTGTATTCCATTAATATTTCCTTTAAAACTCACTAGATTGTACATTCACTTCGTTCATGTACCAACTACTAGGCTCGGTCATGATTAAGCGTACTTGACCGCGACTCTCGCCTTACGTAGTTGTCTTCGACTTCGCGTTACACGCTCCGCTCAGGATGACAAGACTCTCGTCTCTAGTCTCTCGTCTTTCGTCTAAATGTTCCTTTTAATTTTCGCGTACGCCTCATCAATCCACTTGTCCGAATAGAAGTGCATCAACGTTTCCTTCACAATCCGCTTCACAGTATCGCGAGTGATTTTCACCTTCTTGTCCGAAGCAAACACCGACACGCCATCGCCAATCAATCGCAAGTTTTCAGCCGCCATAAAGAGCGGCCAAAGGCAGAATAGCCTCGTGCGCCTCTTGATGTTCGGGATGAGTTTCGTGTACGCAATCGCATCGTCCAAATGATGCCAAGCTTTTTCGATTAGTTCCGCCAGCACCGCACCGCATTTTTGAGCGTCAGCCCCAGCAACAAAAAGCTCGCTCGGGTGCGCAAAACCATGACGCTTGCAAATCTCTTCTGGAATAAAGCACACGCGGCGGCCAGAATCCTCGACGCAGTCCTTCACAATGTTCGTGACCTGCAAGGCAAGCCCAAAGCTCACGTCCAGTTTCGAAAGTTCCGCCTCGCGTTCTGCATTGATAAAACACGTGTCCACCGAGAAAAGTTTCGTCAAGAGCTTACCGACAATGCCTGCCACATAGTAGCAGTATTCATCCAGTTCGCCCACGTTTTCTAGCGTGAACCAACCCGCCGAAAGAGCGGCTTCCTGACGGAGCGCAAACTTCGCCATGCCACCGCACATTTCAATCACAACATCGCAAACCGGTTTCTGGTAAGTCTTGGGGAGCGACATCAAAAGCGGCACCACAACTTCGGACTTTACGCAAAGATCCTTGTTCGGATCTTCGGAACCCAGCCAGGATTCCGGGAGAGACTCCACGAACGCGCGAATTTTCTCGGTCTCGAGATTGCCCGTCTTGAACACGTCGGCAAACAGCGCAAGCACGCGGTCCTTTTCGGAAGCCTTCATGTCCGGGTCGTCCTCGACCGTATCGGCAATGCGCAAATAAAGGTACGCAAGCAAAATACTACGGTGCAACTTGCCTCGCAAAACCTGGATGTTCAGCGCAAACGTACGCGACACCAACTGCAAGATATCTTCGGCGTATTTCCACGCCGCCTTACCTTTGAGCACCTTCTCGCCCACATCTAAAGAATCCAATTTATTTATCATACTTGCTCTTTCTAGTGATTAGTGGTTGGTGGTTAGTGGTTTGAATTGCAATTAAAATGTTCTTTTTACATTCCTGTTTACAATCCACTGTCTACCGCCTACTGCCTACTAAGTTCTAAGCTCTAAGTTCTGCCAACTAATACACCTCAAACATTTCCGGGGGAACTTTCTTGGACGCGGCCATCGCCTTCACATATTTCCAAAAGCGATCATGATTTTCGGCATTGCGGAGTTTATGAGCAAAACTCAAACCCGCACGATCCCTAACATTTTCATCCGACATCGTAATCCCTTTGCGTTCAATTTCGTAATTCACCCAGCGATATTCCAAGTAAAAAGCAGATTGGAACAAGTCCGTGAGCTTAAATTCCGTCCGACGCACCATCAAATGCGCAAAGGCGAAGAACAGGAGAACCGTCAAGAAACCATAATTAGCGTATTCCCCAAACCCATGCATTTTCAAGATCCAGACAAGTACCGCAGCGGTTACCACAGACACAACAAGCGTAAAGAGAAAATCGCAAAAACGCAAAAAACTCACGCGACCAGGGTGTTTAACATAGCCTCCGGAAACGTAAGCCCATTTTTCACCCCGATTCATCTGTTTTTTCATAAAGACGACATACGAGATATTCCTAAACCAAAAAAACAATGCGACCCAAAAAAGAACTGGCACCCAAAAGCAATATTCCATAAACGTATTCAATTCCATCATATAAAAAAAATAGAAATTTTGCAAAAAATCAAGGAATCCCCCTCATCACAAAAAAGCGTAAAACATCGATGTTAAATTTCATTTACATGCAAGTAAGAAAATTTTTAGGTTTATTTCGATTCAAGTCTATCAACATCCCGGATAATTAGCTAAATTATAACGCCTAGTTGTTGATAGAATTCGAACCAATCGGATGAGGATTGAAGAATGCAGGTTGAATGGGAAAGATGCTTGAACTACCTCCATGGAATGCTGTCGGATACGGTATTCAAGACATATTTTGCACAGACCAAGCTCGTAAGCCAATAAAGACCTTATCCGTCTCGCCTGGAAAGACGTTTCGCATGACGAAGCTCCTGTAGAATTTGAATTCCAGCCGCAAGACGCCTACCAACCACAAGTTAGCGCCACAGAAAATTCTTTTCGCGAATTCATCAAGCCGAGCGTTCCGCTTTCGGGCAGTTTCCGTTTCGAAAACTTCGTCCCCGGAGACAAGGCACAGCTTGCATTCAACGCCGCTCTCGCCGTTGCAAGAAATCCTGATGGAACGCAGTATAACCCGCTATTTATTTATGGGTCTTCAGGTCTTGGCAAGACGCACTTGCTCCAGTCCATCGGCAACTACATTCTCGAAGAAGATCCGACCAAGCGCGTCATTTACCTCACGTCCGAAGACTTCTCGCAGCAGTACATGAAGTGCCTGCAAGAAAAGCGCATCACGGAAATGTCCGACTTCTACCGCAACGAAGTGGATATTCTCTTGATCGACGACATCCAGAACTGGACAGGCAAGTACGAAACGCAAAACGAATTTTTCTTGATATTCAACGCACTGCACCAGGCAGGCAAGCAGATCGTGCTTACATCTGACGCCCCTGCCGCCGAAGTGAAAAACCTCTCCGACCGCCTCGTGAGCCGCTTTTCCTGGGGCCTTACCGTCGATATCCAGCCGCCTGACGTCGAGACGCGCGAAGCCATCCTTCACAAGAAGGCCGAAGAACGCCACCTCGAAATTAGCGACGAAGTCATCCGTTACCTTGCTGAAAATATTGCTAGCAACGTACGTTGTCTCGAAAGCGCCATCATCAAGCTCACATTGCAGTCGAGCCTCATGAGCCACGACATCGACATGAACATCGCTCAGAAAGTCGTCACCGAAATCGCACCGACGCTCCGCCGCCGCGTAAGCCTTGACGCCGTGCTCCATGCCGTATCGCAACACTACGAAGTTCCCGAGACCAAGCTCATCGAACCGGGCCGCGGCACCAAGGAAATCTCGAAGGCCCGCCAGGTAGCCATGTTCCTGATGCGCGAGCTCTCCCCCATCAGCCTGCAGAGCATCGGTTCCCGTTTTGGCGGCAAGGATCACTCCACCGTCGTGCACGCCATCAAGAGCGTCAAGAAAGAAATGGAAACCGACCCGAGCTTCGCACGCTTGATCGAAAGCTTGAAAAACACCATTCACGACTAATTTGTATATTTGACGAACCCATCGACGACCCGGAAAAACATTCCGACAGCCGCCAGACGAGAACGGAAGCATTCACGCAGAATGAACCAGTGAAGAGCCCCGGCCTAAAAAGGCTAAAATAGGCAGAACGATGGACATCAAGATTCTACAGCAGCCCGACGACGTAACGTGCGGGCCGACCAGCTTACAGGCGGTCTACAACCACCTCGGCTACAAGATTTCTCTAAAGCAACTGATTTCTGAAATTGAATTTTTGGAAGAGGGAGGAACGCTTGGCGTGTTCCTCGGTATCGACGCTCTCAAGCGCGGATTCAAGGCGACCATACATTCATACAACCTCACGCTCCTCGACCCCACCTGGAGTTCGCTTTCAATGCAGGAACTCCGCGCAAAGTTGGAACTTTTGCACAAGGCTAAACACGCGCCCAAACTCCGCAAGGCCATAGAGGCGTACATCCGCTTTATCGATTTGGGCGGCAAGGTCGCTTTTGAAGACCTGCGCGCGGCGACATTTGAAAAATACTTCAAGAAAGGAGTTCCCGTTCTTTGTGGGCTTTCGGCCACATATCTGTACCGCAGCATGCGCGAGTTCACCGGAAAGGACGACCGCTCCGTATTCGACGACATCCACGGCGAACCTATGGGGCACTTCGTGGTCGTTTACGGCATCGACAACAAGAAACAGTTCATGGTCGCTGACCCCGACGGCACCAATCCGCTCCATAAGAAACCCTACTACAAGGTCGACAAGTTCCGATTAATCCACAGCATATTGCTCGGCGTAATGACCTACGACGGGAACGTGCTTGTGATAGAAAAGAAATAAATAGAAAACCAGTAAAGAAAAGCCCTGAATCCTTCCCCCTACGGGGTCAGGATGACGGGAGCAAAGAATCATGAAGAAACTTATAGTAGTAAACAATCCAAAAAATTGGAAGCTCCACGTTCCGGGAATAGATATCGTTTCGGCACAGGACTACCTGATTTCGAGCAAGTACACGAATGAACGTAACCTGCGCGTATTCAACCTCTGTCGCGATTACAGCTACCAGAGCAAGGGTTACTACGTGTCGCTTCTGGCCGAGGCCCGCGGGCACAAGGTTATCCCGGGCGTCAAGAACATGCGCGACTTCAAGGCTCCGGCAGTCATCAAGCACATCTCTGACGAAATCGATAATCTTATCCAAAAAAGTTTACATAAACTAACAGGCTCCGAATTCGTACTTTCCATTTACTTTGGGCAAAACGTGAGTCCGCAATATTTGGAACTTTCGCAGGAACTCTACCGTTTGTTCCAGGCACCGCTGCTGCGCGCGAAATTCGTGTTCAAGCAGAAGTGGTTTATCCAAAGCATTCGCCCGATCTGCGTTGACGAAATTCCCGAATCGCACATGGAATTTGTCGATAAATTTGCGCAGGAATACTTCGAGAAGAGCCGCTATGCCTCCAGCAAGGAAGAGGATTACCTGTACGACCTCGCCATTCTCACGAACCCCGACGAAGTGGAGCCGCCGAGCAATGCCGTAGCCATACAGCACTTCGTAAAAGCGGCAGAAGACACGGGATTCCGCGTGGAGATGATTACCCGCAAGGACTACCCACGTGTGGGCGAATTCGACGCGCTGTTTATCCGCGAGACGACAAACGTAAACCACTACACCTACAGTTTTGCACGCCGCGCTCAGTCGCTGGGAATAGCGGTCATCGATGACCCGGACAGCATCCTTCGCTGTTCAAACAAAGTTTATCTGCAGGAACTCATGCAGGCGGCCAAAATCCATTCGCCGAAGACAATTATCGCGCACGCCGAAAACCGACACACGCTCGCAAAAGAAATCGGGTTCCCGATGGTCATCAAGTCGCCGGATTCGAGCTTTTCGATGGGCGTGAAAAAGGCGACCAACAAAGAGGAACTCGAACAAATTCTAGACGAGATGTTCGAGCACAGCGACCTGCTGATTGCCCAGGAATTCACCCCGACGGAATTCGACTGGCGCGTGGGCGTACTCGACGGCAAGCCGCTTTACGCCTGCAAGTACCACATGGCGAAGGGCCACTGGCAAATCTACAACTGGGAAAGCGACGACAAGAAGAGCGAAGCTTTTTCGGGCAAATGCGAATGCATTCCCATCGAGATGGTGCCGCACGGAATCGTGAAGACGGCGCTCCGCATCTGCAGCCTCATCGGCAACGGGCTTTACGGCGTAGATTTGAAGGAATGGCACGGGCACCCGATTGTCATCGAAGTGAACGACAACCCGAGTATCGATGCGGGCATCGAAGATGGAGTCGGCAAGAGCAAGGTTTACCTCGCCATCATGAGGTCGCTGCGCCACCGCATCGAAGACCGCATGAACGCCGCCCAGCATAAACTGCAAATGCACGAGAGGGAATGGTTTTAACAGGTTACAGGTAATAGGTGTTAGGTATTAGGTTTTCTATTGCGGCTTCGCCGCCCTATATATGAACGCACACAGTGCGCGTTACAACCTATAACATACAACCTATAACCTAACCCCTAAATATTATGGCAAATTATAAATTGTGGCAAAAATACGGCATCGAGATGGAGTACATGATTGTGGATCGCGACTCCCTGAATGTGCTCCCCCGCGCCGATGTACCGCTTGGAAAAAATGAAAAGGGCGAACAGCTTTCGGACGTGGAACACGGCCCTATTGGACTTTCGAACGAACTCGTAAGCCATGTGCTGGAATTCAAGTGCGCTGAACCCGTCGAAAACTTCCACCATCTGGGAAAGACATTCCACAAGGAAATCCTGAAGGCGAACGAATCGCTCAAGAGCATCAACGCGATGCTTTTACCCACGGCGGCACACCCCTTCATGGACCCCGCCGAAATGAAGCTCTGGCCCTACGACTGCCTCGACATCTACGAGACTTACGACCGCATATTCAACTGCAAGGGACACGGCTGGGCAAACCTGCAATCCACCCACATCAACCTTTCGTTCCACGGCGACGAGGAATTCGGGAAGTTGCATGCTGCCATCCGCGCGCTTTTGCCGCTAATCCCTGCAGTAGCAGCCTCGAGCCCGTTTTTGGACAGCAAGTACTGCGGATTCCTGGACGGACGCATCGAGACCTACCGCCACAACCAGGAGAAGATTCCGAGCATTACCGGCAAGGTCATCCCCGAAGCGGTGTTTACCTACAAGGATTACGAGGAGCAGATTTTCAACCGCGTGAAGGCGGACATCGCGCCATACGACCCGGAACATTTGCTCAACCATTTCTTCTTGAACAGCCGTGGAGCCATAGCCCGCTTCGACCGAGGAGCCGTGGAAATTCGCCTGGTCGACATACAGGAATGCCCCGATGCAGACATCGCGATTGCCGAATGGGAAGTCGCCGTGTTGAAGGGCCTTGCAGAAGGCGTTTTCGCAAGCGAAGCTGAAATCCGCGTGCTCGATACGGACGCTCTCGCCAAGATTTTGCTAGACACAACTCACGCCGCCGAGAAGACGGTAATTAGCGACCGCGACTACCTGAAAATCTGGGGTATTGACGCTAGCGAAATCACCGCCGGAGAGCTTATCCAAAAAATCACAGACAGGGTAAAAAACAAAATTTCCTCGCACTCTCAAGCACTGCTCACCAGCATGTTCAAGCGCGGGACCCTCGCCAGCGCCCTCGTCAAGGCCGTCGGCGCCGACCCCGACCGAGACGATTTCGTGTATGAATACGGCCGTCTCGCCCACTGCCTCGCAGAGAATAAATTGTACGGAGTGGAAGAGTAAAAAGAGGCAGTCGAGAAAAGCGAAAAAATTTTCAAGTATAAACTCACATTCGAACAATTGTAACGGCGGCGCCGATATGTTTGCCGTTCAGAGTGATATCGTCATCGTCTTGTTCACGGTTAGCATCAACACGGAACCCATCGACCTTATCTGTACCACCGGCAAAGCCACCCGCCGCCTTTATAGAAAAGCCCACCCAAAAGCGTTCAGAAATCTTCCAGAGTTTCCCAATTTCAAACTCGACTAAAGTTTCTGTATCCCCATAATTCATCCCATATTTGTTCCAAGCTTTCTTATTGCCAAATAGTGGAACACCTTTTAATGTAGCACCAATAAAAACTCCATTAAATGGATTCTGTTCGTTTATAATGGGATACCACTTGAGGCCAAATCCCCAATAAGCTCTAAACCTTATATCACTCTCGGAAAATTCTTCACTATCGTGCGAATAAATCTTGTAGCGATATTCCCCGGCAGACCAAAAACAGCCAAAGCTCAAATACAAGGCAACCCTTCTTGCAAAACCAATTCCAATTTTAGAATCAAGCAGAGGGCCGCCCCCCTCAAAAGAATAGATATCGTAATAAAGGTCCTTGTCATAAACCATTTCATCACGTTCTAAGTCATGATAATAGTTTGTCTTTGATTTGGTCTTGTAATCCATTACCGAATACATTCCACCAACGGAAAGTTCAAAATACGGATGAAGAATTTGGAGGAATTTTCGGTCCAGCGGAGAAAGTTCAAACAAACCCGCCACAGAATACGCCACTAAGCAAAAAATCAGTACGGCAACGCGCTTCATCACTCCTCCTTGACATTGAGGACGGCATAGTTCACGAACTTACCGCAAGCAGTATCTTCAGGAGCAAGGAAAGTCTCAAGCGAATAATCGCCGCTGACCTTTCTTTCGTCAAATTCAGCTATGTAAAATTTTACTTCATCCGCTAATCCATTGGAATCAGTCTTTGTTTTCGCTATGTATGTGGGTAAAGCGACCTTTTTATCCCCGCAATAAAAACTGATAGCAATAGTTAAATCCCAATTTTTACCGGCATGTTCGTCACCTTCGCAATAATTCGCGAAAAAGAAAGTGGCTTCCCCACCATTTTCAGAGGAACGACTGTATTCGGAAACAATCAGCGAATCATTGCTGTAGACTCGCATTTCCAACGAATCCACGCCAGCCGGCTTAAGTGCTTTGACATACCCCGGATTGTAAACAAAATCCATGGGGCAACAATCCATACAGCAACAACAAAGCCACACATAAGCAAGCAGTGCAAAAGTTGTGAATTTATTTCTGCACGGTTTCATATTCTCCTCAACCCAAACATTCTTGTATCCAATGGATACGCTCTTGATAATATAATTTATTTTCACAAATTTCAATAAAAAAAAAGAAAAACCTCGAGACTTACCCGAGGCGATTTACATTTTGCATAGACATCGAACAGAATCGATTGTTTCAGGGCTATCGCCCTTCCTACTGTCTACTGCCTACTATATTACAAGCTGTGAGCCGTAGACGACTCGTATCAACGAGTCGCCGAAGGGCGACCTTTGACCACTTGGCGCTTTAGCGCCTACGTGGGCATGGCGACCTTTAGGTGGGAGCGAGGCGAAGACGAAGGTTCTATCTTACGATAGAGCCGAGCGGTCTCAGTGAGCAAAAAGCCCCTGTTATTGCGACTGCGTCGCATAAACCGGCGCCTCAACAATAGAAACAAGTAAACTTGTTTCTGCTGTACTCGGCTTAGGTTTATTTAAACAGGGGCGGTTGACGCCTACGGCGTCCGCGGCTTCACTCGGTCATGAAATTATGCAGGCATAATTTCGCGACTCTCGTTTTGCACGCTTTTGCGAGAGCGAGGGCCAGCCCTGAACTTGACATTCAGAATCTAGCCCGAGCAGTCTCATTACAGGCAATGAGCTCGGAGGTCTTCGTCGCTCAGAGTGCTGAGATATGCAGGCGGCACATCGAGCACAGTCTTACAACCGGTCTCTCCGTTAGCCTTCATGCGGAGAGCGGCGCGGGCGTAAGCCACGAGAACGCTCGTCGTGAATTCCGGGTTGGAATCGAGCTTGAGGCTGTATTCGATCACGTGAGTGTGTTCCTTGTTCATGCCTGTCTTGCCGGTACGGATCACGAAACCACCGTGAGCGAGCCCGCTGTGGTTCTTGTTGAATTCTTCTTCGCTGATAAAGTTGACCGTGGTGTCGTATTCGTCGAAGTAGTTCGGCATCGTCTTGATGGCGTTTTCGATGTAAGCCTTGTCGGCACCTTCTTCTGCAACAACGTAAACAAGACGCGTGTGCTTCTGGCGAGTCGTGAGTTCCGGCATAGAACCGCTACGCACGGCTTCGAGAGCGGATTCCACCGGGCAGGTGTACTGCTTAGCGTTCTTCACGCCCTTGATGCGGCGGACAGCATCGCTGTGGCCCTGGGAAACACCCTTGCCCCAGAACGTGTAGTCCTTGCCTTCCGGGAGGATAGACTGTGCGTACACGCGGTTCAGGCTGAACATGCCCGGGTCCCAACCGACGGAGATCATGGCGATCTTGTTTGCACCCTTGGCAGCAGCGTCAACGGCAGCGAAGTGCTGCGGAATCTTGGCGTGCGTGTCGAAGGAGTCGATCACGTTGAACATGGAAGCGTACTTCGGGGTGAGCACCGGCAGGTCCGTAGCAGAGCCACCACAAATGATGAGCACGTCCACCTTGTCCTTCCAAGCTTCCATTTCGGAAACGTTCAAAACCGGAACGCCAGCCGTCTGGATCTTGACCGTCGACGGATCACGACGAGTGAAAACAGCGACGAGTTCCATATCCGGAGCCTGCTTCACGGCGCATTCCACACCACGACCGAGGTTCCCATAACCGAGAATAGCAATCTTTGCCATAACAATATCCTTGTTAAAAATTTTTGCGTGGAAAATATAGGAAAGTAGGAAGTAGGAAGTAGGAAGTAAGAAGAGAAATTCATGTAAAATTAGTAGGAAGGAAAAAGTTGGCAGAACTTAGAACTTAGAGCTTAGAAAAAGCCCCAGTAAGAGGCCGATGCAATCCTTAGTACAAAGGGGGACGTTTCCCGCACCACCTAAAGGTGGCCATGTACACTAAGGCCTAAAGGCCAAGTGTCCAAAGGTCGCTCCAGCCTTGGCGATTAGTAGAAAATAGACAGACCGAAGAGTCATTGCGAACCCCGAACAGGGGTGAAGCAATCTTCATCAAATATTCTCGCCAAGGCTTCCGCTACCCTCTCGCCTAGGGGCTCCACCCCTAAAACCCCAACGCAGAAGTTTATCAAATAAGAGAGTCCGCTTGTTTAATTTTTATTTTACTTTCAAGGTATAAGCATAACTTTCATTTAAATGTTTTCGTGATAAAATGCGGTATTTCTTATAAAAAATTGGACTCAAATGATTTTTATTATTATCGCTTTTTTGGCAAACGTAGCGTTCGCTAGTAGTCCATTAGGTCCACAAATAGCCGCTGGATTCTTAGAAAATTTTCTATCACAATTCATCCCAATCCTTATTTTCGGTGCTATAATATCTGTTGGACTAACAATCCTAAGCAAAAGGCCTGAATTTGTAGCCTACGGATGTGGCGGGGTATTCATACTAGCACTGATAATCGGATTATTAACGACTTTAATACATTTTGTCAAAGCCCATAGCACAGCGTTTATCATTGCAGGAATAATTATCGTATTCATCATTTTAATTCTCATCGTTATTGCATATTTTGAACGAGATAAACAAGAACCTACCAAAATCGTTTATGGGAACGCGACAAGAATAACGGAGAAAAAGAATTTATAACAAATCCAATAAAACAGAACGAAAGACATCTCAACGCCCTTTGCGTTTTCCTAAAACAAAATAAATATCAATTTAAAGCGTTCAACATGGTTGTATTCGGAACAAATGCACAACTGAAGCATATTCCAGAAAACACATCATTTACATCAACTCACGAACTATACAATTTAGAGTTGGATTTGATCAAAAAAATGCAATCGCAAGAAAATTTCTATAGCAAAGAAACCATAGACTCTTGGTGTGCTCGACTTCTGCCATGCATGACAATTCCCGAAAAAGAAAAGCAAAAGCATAAAGAAAATATATTACGAGACAACGAAAAAATCCGCTTTGCAGAGCGCAAAAAGCGGATTCATTAAACGAAAGAAGACAAATTCATAGAATCTATCGTCTTTCGTCAGTCTTTCGACTATAATCTAATTTAGCCCACAAACCGTGAGCCAAAGCCCTAAAGCATTAGCCCTTTTCGGCCACGAAGATGCGTCCATTGCGGAACAACTGCATCCACGGACCATCTTCGCCCCATTCCGCCGGATGCCAGGAGTACTGGCAGGTACGGAACACGCGTTCCGGGTGCGGCATCATGACGAGGGCGCGACCGTCTTCGGAGCAGAGGCCGTTGATGCCGAACGGAGAGCCGTTGGGGTTCAGCGGGTAACGTTCGGTGTATTCGTGCTTGCCGTCCACGTAGCGCAGCGCCACAAGACCGGTCTTGAGGCAGGCTTCGGCGGCTTCGCGGCTAGCGAATTCCGCGCGGCCTTCGCCGTGTGCGACCGCAATCGGGAGCACGGAGCCAGCCATACCCTTGAGGAGTACCGCCGGAGTGTCTTCGACCTTGAGCGTGCAGAAGCGGGCCTCGAAGCGTTCGGAGAGGTTCTGCACAAAGCGCGGCCAGTGCTTGGCGCCCGGAATCAAGTCCTTGAGGTTGGAGACCATCTGACAGCCGTTGCAGACGCCGAGCGTGAAGGTATCCTTGCGGTTGAAGTAAGCCTCGAATTCGGCGCGGGCCTTCGGGTTGAAGAGGATGCTCTTGGCCCAGCCTTCACCGGCACCGAGAACGTCACCGTAGCTGAAGCCACCGCAAGCCACGAGACCGTTGAAGTCCTTGAGGCTTACGCGGCCTTCGAGAATGTCGGTCATGTGAACGTCGATGGATTCGAAGCCGGCCTTCTGGAAGGCAGCAGCCATTTCGAGTTCGCCGTTGACGCCCTGTTCACGGAGGATTGCCATCTTCGGGCGACTTGCGTAGTCCTTCACGACCTTTGCACCCGCCGCCACGTCGAAGGTGACCTTCGGCGTGATACCCGGATTGTCCTGTTCCAGCTTGAGCGTGTATTCACTTTCGGCACAATCCGGGTTATCGCGGAGGGCCGCGATGCGGCGGGTCGTGTCGCTCCAGATGGCGCGGAGATCCGAGAGGCCTTCGGCGTAGTCACCGATGACCAGGTTGTAAGAATCATTGAGCGTACCGATTTCAGAAACGGTATCGCCGAGGCCGACAGCTTCGAACGCTGCCTTGACTGCAGCGAGGTCAGAGTTCTTGACCTGCAGCACGGCACCTAGTTCTTCGTTGAACAAAGCGTCAATCACATTGCCCTTGAGAGATGCAGCGTCGAGCGTTACACCCACATGACCGGCAAAGGCCATTTCGACAACCGTCGTGTAGAGGCCGCCATCGCTCTTGTCGTGGTAGGCCATAATCTTGCCGGCGGCGTTGAGCTTCTGGATTGTTTCAAAGAAGGCGCGGAGTTCCTTGGCGCTGTCCACATCCGGAGCCTTGTCACCGAGGTTGCAGTAAACTTGAGCGGCGATGGATGCGCCCATGCGGTTCTTGCCGCGGGCCAAGTCAACGAGCACGAGAGCGGAATCCTTATCCTGCAACAACTGCGGGGTGAGCGTCTTGCGCACGTCAGCGCACGGAGCAAAGGCACTAATCACCAGAGAAATCGGAGCGGTCACGCGGTGGCTACCCTGAGCGTCAGACCACACGGTACTCATGCTCATGGAGTCCTTGCCCACCGGAATCGTGATGCCGAGATCCGGGCAGAGTTCCATACCGATAGACTTCACGGCTTCGTAAAGGTCAGCGCCATCGCCTTCGTAGTTCGGCGTAGCCATCCAGTTTGCGGACAAATTGACGCGGCCCATATCAGGCACGCAAGCGGCAGCCATGTTCGTGAGGGATTCAGCCACCGTCATACGGGCAGCAGCGGCCGGAGAAATCAAGGCGATCGGAGCGCGTTCGCCCATGCTCATGACTTCACCTTCGTAAGTATCGAGAGTTGCAGAAGTCACGGCGCAGTCAGCAACCGGAACCTGCCACGGGCCAACCATCTGGTCGCGGCAAATCATACCCGTCACAGAACGGTCACCGATAGAAATCAAGAACGTCTTGTCGGCGACGGTCGGGTTTGCAAGCACGCGGTGAGCCACATCCTTGATGGAGGCATCAGCCGGAACCACCGTGGAAGAAAGCGGGCGCTTCTGGCTCTTTTCGTTACGGATCATGCGGGGCGGCTTGCCGAGGAGAACGCCGAGCGGCATGTCAATCGGAGTCGTGCCGAAGTGCTTGTCGGTCAGCGTCAGGTGCTTTTCAGGAATAGCCTCACCCACCACAGCGTACGGGCAGCGTTCACGCTTACAAATAGCGTCGAACACATCCAACTTATCGCCTGCAATAGCGATCACATAACGTTCCTGGGATTCGTTACTCCAGATTTCGAACGGGCTCATGCCCGGTTCGTCGTTGGGAACGTTGCGGAGTTCAAACTTACCGCCGAGGCCGCCATCGTTCACGAGTTCCGGGAAGGCATTGGAAAGTCCACCTGCACCCACGTCGTGAATGAAGGTAATCGGGTTTTCTTCGTCCATCGCCCAGCAGCGGTCGATGACTTCCTGGCAACGGCGTTCCATTTCGGGGTTTTCGCGCTGCACGGAGGCAAAGTCGAGAGATTCGTTACCGGCACCGTTCTGCACGGAGCTGGCTGCACCACCACCGAGGCCGATAAGCATCGCCGGAC
This sequence comes from Fibrobacter succinogenes, assembly GCA_902762795.1. Lineage (GTDB taxonomy): Bacteria > Fibrobacterota > Fibrobacteria > Fibrobacterales > Fibrobacteraceae > Fibrobacter > Fibrobacter succinogenes_E. Next base: position 42,305 of record CACWPM010000036.1, read on the forward strand.
CGCCCAAGACAATCAGGTGGTCACCCGGATCGATGTGGCCTTTCTCGATATGCTGGTGCTTGATGTTGCCGAGACCACCGGCCAACATAATCGGCTTGTGGTAACCGCGGACTTCCTTGCCGTTCTGGGCGTCGACTTCCTGTTCGAAAGTGCGGAAGTAACCGAGGATGTTCGGACGGCCGTATTCGTTGTTGAACGCGGCACCGCCGAGCGGGCCTTCAATCATGATGTCGAGGGCGGAAGCAATGCGGGACGGGCTACCAAAGTCCTTTTCCCACGGCTGGACTGCACCCGGCAGTTTCAAGTTCGAAACGCTAAAGCCCGTGAGGCCGGCCTTCGGCTTACTACCCTTACCCGTGGCACCTTCGTCGCGGATTTCGCCACCACTACCGGTAGCGGCACCCGGGAACGGAGAAATAGCCGTCGGGTGGTTGTGGGTCTCGACCTTCATGAGGATGTCGACTTCTTCGTTGTGGAAGTCGTACTTGTTGTTGCGCGGGTCGGCGTAGTAGCGGCCAGCGACAGCGCCCTTCATCACGGCGGCGTTGTCCTTG
>CACWPM010000037.1 GCA_902762795.1 Fibrobacter succinogenes
GAGCCCGGAACGCCTTGGCGCTCTCATCGCCATGTACGAACACAAGATCTTCACGCAGGGCGTTATCTGGAACATCAACAGCTACGACCAGTGGGGTGTAGAACTCGGCAAGCAGCTCGCGAAGAAGATCCTCCCGGAACTTGCAAAGGCCGACGCCGAACTCCACCACGACAGCTCCACCAACGGACTGATCAAGTGGTTCAAGGCTCACCAAGCTTAGTAGACAGTAGGAAGTAGGCAGTAGACAGTCTGTTTCAGCACTGTCATGCCCGCCATTGAGCGGGCACCTCCTTTCTTCAAATTTGTCATCCTAAGTGAAGTCGAAGGATCTAGGCATTAGAAAAAGTCGCAGCACTCAAAGCTGCGACTTTTTTGCATTCAAACTTTCAGGCATTTTCCCACGCGCGTTTCATAACACGAGGCAATTTCGCAACCCGAGGGTTTCTATATCCCCACGCCCTTTTCTTTGAGCACAGCCATAACCTCGTCATACGGGAGCGGTTTGGAATAATAATACCCTTGCACGCGGTCGCATCCAATTTCTTTCAAAAAGTCCAGATGGATCTTTGTTTCCACTCCTTCCGACAACGTACCCGCATGGAGACGCTTTGCCATATCCACAATAGACCGAATAATCATCTTCGATTTTTCACTAAAGTTCCGCAAGAAAATCATGTCTATCTTGATAAAATCAAAATCATAATCTTTCAGCACATTCAATGAAGAGAAGCCCGAACCAAAATCATCCATCCAAACCTGAATGCCGTCTTTTTGGAAACGATTAATCTGGTCATGAATATACCCGTCTTCATCACCGTCCAAGACAGATTCTGTAATTTCAACATGGATCATATCATGCGGAACATTATATTCCGCCGTCAATCGGGTCAATTCCTTGTAGATATCACACAACTTAAAATCCAGGCGTGACAAGTTGAACGAAATAGGAACGCACTTGTGCCCCAATTCCGTTTCCTTGCGATACTTTTCGCAAACCTTTTTGAGCATAAACGTATCGAGTTTATGAATTAAATGGGCATCTTCAAGAATACCGATAAAATCAAGGGGCGGCAGGAAGCCGTGTTCCGGGTCATCCCAACGGGCAAGCGCTTCGAAGCCACATAGTTTATTCGTCTCCAAATCTACAACTGGCTGATAATAAACTTTGATGTATTCCTTTTCAACAGCTTCATCGATGTGGGTAATCAGGTACATTCTCAGACGTTCACGGGCACTCATCTCGTCTGCATAAGACGCCGTGTACACATCGTAAACACCTTTAGTCGTCGCTTCTGCAAGACGCGCCCTCATAAAGCAACGTTCTATTTCCTCATTCGGTTCCCGCTGCACATATACGCCAGCCTTTATTTCAAGAGCGCCCAACATCGAAAAACATCTAATTTTTTCGTGCGCTTCTTTTATCTTGACCTCCACACCGGCGGCATCACCTACGGCACGGAACGTATCACACGAAACACGCATCACATAACGTTCCCCAAATAGCGACTTGAGCGTATCCGCTACAAATTTCAGGGATGCATCGCCCTTTTCAAAACCAAACCGCTCATTAAAAGCCTTAAAATTGTCCAAATCAAAAACAACAAAAGCAAAACATTTTTTCGGATTTCTAAAAAGAAGTTCCTGCACGTAATTCGGGAAGAGCAGCGCATTCGGTAGCCCCGTGAGTTCATCGTGGTTGCGCGCAATTTCAGCCTGCTGCGTCAAGCGGACCGTCCTAAAAATGAGTTTAACGGAAATCGTAAGCGTAAACCAAAAGAGCCATGACACAAATACGAGATAATTCAAAAATTCCGGAGTCACCTCGATTAAGCGTACGCACACAAACATGGCAAGATTCACGAGCAAACTAAAGAACGTGACAAAGCCTAAAAATCCGAAGCGCATAAAAATTTGCGTATTGCGGACAAAGAGAAGCTCGTTCCAAAGAAGTTTCCACCAAATGACGATTGCGGCCAAGTCTACTAAGAATGAACCAACCTGAGTCTTGCCGACCACCATACCAAGATAGCCGATACCGCCAAACGCCGAAAGCAAAAATAACGACTGCGACCAGTGAACCGAAAGCCGTTTATTGAAAACGAGAACCGCAACCGGAATCAACACAACGCGGCTCAAGTAGTCCACGATCACGTCCGCCAACAACGGGACACTCCCAACCGAGTGCGCAAGCAAACCCATCAACCCATGATAGATTCCATCCGAAAGAATCATGTACGGACACAACGAGAAGAGCGCCCCCCACAGCAGCGTCCCTTTTAAATTTCTCTTCTCGCCAAGAAACACAAGCTCCGTCAGAAAAAAACATCCGACGAGCAATGACGGGATAAAGAACACGTGACTCGCATAATCAAGCAGACTCATCATTGCCTAAAATCCTAGTGTTATAAATATAATGCATCTCACGCTTGCGTGCACATGCAAGGTGAAATTTCGCACATTTTAGGCGCTACACATCAGAATAATCGCTAGGATTTACTTCACTTTTTCAAAATCGAGCCTATCATCAACCGGAATCGGGTCGTTCAAATTCTGAACATTGATATTTAGCGGTTCAGGCGTTCCAACATTAGTCGGCGGCGCAGGCATTTTCGCCATTTGGGCAGACTGGTCATCGCGACCGTCCTTTCTCAGTTGCATTTCATCCGGATTGTTTCCAACACCAATTATAGCAGGGCAACCCTTCGGGCTATCGCACGCACAACCTAAAACAAGCAAAGCAAATACGATCAAAACAAATTTCATGGTTTGCAATATACAAAAAAAACGAAAATGAACATTTCATCAATACAAAACAGAACGGCAACGCCCAGCAGCAAGAGTAAATTTTTTAAATTTGTCGCGAAAAATATTGGGAGCAGTGCATGAAAAACAAAATCCTTTTAGCAGCATCCATCATCGGTTTATCGACACTTTACGGCTGTCTCGATGAGATAACCGAAGCTCCGGATATGTCCGAATTCGCATGTACAACAGAAACGCTAGACGACAATAGCGGAGTCAAGATTATCTGCGGAGGCGATTCCATAGGTGTTGTCCACAACGGCAAAGACGGTCGTGATGGTAAAGATGGCAAAAATGGAGTTGATGGGAAAAACGGCAAGGACGGAAATGACGGAGCTAAAGGAGACAAGGGCGAAAACGGCAGCCCAGGACAAAAAGGCGAAAAAGGCGATACCGGCTCTAAAGGAGAAAACGGATCATCTTGCTCGATTGTAGAGAACAAAGAAATCAACGGCTACGATGTTATCTGCGATAACAAAAAAGTAGGCGAACTGAAGAACGGGAACGACGGAGTCAAAGGAGAAAGTGGCGACAAAGGTGCTACAGGCAAATCGGCTTACGAAGCTGCCGTATCAAAAGGCTTTACAGGCACTGAAGAGGAATGGTTAGCATCATTAAAAGGCGATGCCGGCACAAGCTGTTCCATCCAGGAAAACCAGGAAAAGGACGGCTACGACTTAAATTGCGGTGGCAAGGTTGTCACAATAACAAACGGAGAAAACGGGAAAGCCGGAAAGAGCGCTTTCGAAATCGCACAAGAAAAGAACACGGACCTGGGAAGCGTTGACGAATGGCTAGCTTCACTCAAAGGCGATGACTGCAAGGGAGAACAACTTGCTAACGGCAACATCAAGATCACTTGCGGTTCAAGTTTCGAGGCAGAGCTTGAAAAGGGCAATGACGGCGCAAACTGCACCGTGAAAGAACGCACGGACGGAACCGGCTACGATCTGGATTGCAGCGGTGATGTTGTTACGGTAAAAAACGGAACGCAGGGCGATACAGGCAAGAGCGCCTTTGAAATCGCACAAGAAAAGAGCCCGAACCTCACCGAGGACGAATGGCTCGAATCATTAAAAGGCAAGGGATGCTCCGTAGCTAAGGTTACAGACGGCGTCCAAATCACTTGCGGCGACGACAATCCGGTAACCATCAAAAATGGCGAAAACGGCAAGAGCGCTTTCGAAATCGCACAAGAGAAGAACCCAAACATTACAGTTGACGAATGGCTCACCTCGCTCAAAGGCGAGGGATGCACTGCAAAAGAAGTCGAAAACGGCGTAGAAATCACCTGCGGCAATGGTACCCCGGTAACCGTCAAAAACGGTGAAAACGCCACAAACAAAGTCGAAGTTCTCAACGATGCGTGCAAAGCCCTCCGCTCTACGACAGATAAATTCATACCCATATTCGATATTTTCTACTGCCTCCGTTCCAACGAAAAAGTGACCTTCATTCTCCGGCACGCGGCACGCGGTGATGATACCAGCGAAAGCGGTACACTAAGCACAATAGGCGAAAACCAATGTAAAGAAGTCGGCAGCAAGTTAAAAGAAATGAACCTTGAAGATTTCTCTTATATGCACACGAGATTTTACCGTGCCAAGCAATCAGCATGGATTATCGCCCAAAACAAAGGTCAAGATGTAGGCAACCAAAATGCATGGTTTAACAGCGATGACACCGAAATCCAGATAACAAACGACGACTTGCTAGACGGTTGGTATGTCCAAAATAAAGACGACAATCTCAAAAAAACATGCAAAGGCAACGTCAGTTCTGGTTGGGGCGCCTATTCAAGAGCGGCATACAAAGAATACGACAGCAACGATCAGAAAAAAGCCTGCGATGCATTTCTTTATGACATTGACCAAAAAACACAAGAAATCATCAAGAAGCATTTCACTTACGACAAAATGAAACCGGGAGTAACCTTAGCCATTTCGCACGACCAGTTCTTGGCTCCGTTCGTCATTTCCACCAGCAATCGCATGATAAGCGGTCCTGGCGGGCGTGATTTACGTTATCACAAATACGGCACTCAGGAGCATTGGATAAACTATCTCTCCGGCGTTGCCATCATCACGGATCCCGATGACAACACAAAAATCATCCCCGCAACAGCACTAAGCAGCGGATTCTTGCAATAAAGAATTTTTCCCATCCACAAGAAGCCCCCGCACGGGGGCTTTTTTTGATAGTCCCTCTCTTGCAAAATTATGATATATTTATTTCTACAAAAGATGAAAAAATCGCTCATTCTAATCACCGCATTTATCACGGCATCAGCCGCATTCGGCCAAAACGCAAAATCCACCGGCGTCACCAAAGAAGACGTGCAGAGTTGGATCAAAAACCAAAAGCAAATCGAGCAGAGCCTTAATGAGGCCGGTATTTCTCGCGATAACATCGCAGACGCTGGCAAGCAAGAGAAAGCAAAAGCGGAGTCCATCCTCCAGAAATATGGCATCACCGCGCCAAACAGCATCGAAAAATACGCCATGATAAACCAATGCGCCACTCTCGTTCTGGCCGAAAACGGAGCCGGTTCAGGCATAGATCCGAATACGATGGCGATGCTAAAGAAGATGAATGTCGATCCCTTCGCCGAACTGAGAGCAAACACCAATCAGAAAGATTGCAAGGTTGTAAAGGCGAACGAAAAAGCTATCGTCAACTTGATGAATGAAATGGATCAGACAAATGCAGGCCGCGCAAGTGCATCCGCACACCAAACAGCAAATACTGTAACGCCCTCTGCATCAAGCGCCACCAAAAGCGGCGGAGCCAAAAGCAAAGACGCCGCCTACGCACAAGCAGAACAAATGCGAATCGCAAATCCTGAAATGACCGAAGAAATGGTCGAATAAATGGCACAAAAAATCAGACACCAGCCCGGATACGCCATGCAGCAAGCCGTATGGGCAAAGCAACAACAGGGCCTCGCAAACGAAACACAAGAAAGCGCCCAAGACGACGTTGCGCAATTCAAGGAACTCAACGAAAAAGCGATCAAAGTCAAAAACGCCATCGACGAATTTTCCAAGAGCAAAGGCGACTGCGGATTCATTTACAAAAACGCCGACAAAACAGCCAAAGCATACACCAAGAAAGAACCGGCCAGTTGGGAAAGCTTGATGATCCATGTTCAAGACAACGTTGTGCTATTCCTCCCCGTAACAACAAAAGGCAAAGTCGAGTTCAAGTTCACCTGGGAAGAACCTGAATTAAAGAAAGTTGCCGTCGACATCCCCGACTATGCCGCATCCGATGTCGAGACGACCGAAATGAGCAAGACAGTCCCTGCCACCATCATTTACTTAAATCGCAAGCGCAGGAAATTTATAAGCGAGACAGTCCCTGTCACCATCACAAACATCGAGATGTACGAAGCATCTGACAAGAACAGCACTGCAAGAGAGTACGTCATCTCGACAAAAGAAGGAAAGGTAATCCACCTCTGGCAGAAATGGAGCGGGGATAATTGGACCACGAAAGTCAACTTCAACGGATTGAAAGACGCTTCTACCTGGAAGTGGGGCGAAACCGGCGGAAACTAGCGCCTCTTTGCCCATCCTGTTTTATAGCCCCCGAATTTAATCAATTTCAGAAACAGCAACACCGAGCCGTACCTATAAACAGAGCATTTTCCACTATTTATAGGTACGGCACAATCGTAATACAAGCTACCGTACCTATAAATCACCCAAATACATCTTTTTATAGGTACATTTTTCATGTTAGCAAACAAACTAACAACATAATTCAATCTTTTTTCTTTAAAACGTACCTATAAAAACAACAATCTCTCATTTTTATAGGTACGTTTATTCTCAACAACATCATTTTTCTCAGCATCAACACACCATTCGTACCTATAAAAAACAACTTCAACAAAATTTATAGGTACACCTCTTCAACAGAACGCCCAAACCAAGCTCCAAACGCATTTAAAACAGTTCAAAGCGTAACAAACTGGCTTCCCGAAATTTTTCAAACGCGATTACCTCGCATATTTTCTGAAAAGCTGATAACTGTTGTTTGCAAAATGAACACGCTATTCCAAAATGCTTGCTTTTACAGCAAGTTCATTGTATATTGCCTTCACCAAGAAGGGGAAATCATTATGCAGAAAAAACAAGAACACACCCACACTCCGTTAGACGCATTGACAAGCCTCGCGCAAACTCAGCAAGCAGAGCTGCTACAATTGTTATCACTACTACCCAAGTCAAAAGCCATCGTCGGAAACCTGCGAATAGACCGATGCAGGAATTCCTTCCAATACTACATCGTATCAGAGCACGGCGATACGAAAGGCAATTACATTCCCCGCAAAGAAATCCGCAAAGCCGTAGCAATTGCACAACGCGATTACAACAAAGCCACGGCGACGATTCTCAAAAAACAAATCAAAGCAATTGACTCGTTCCTCGCAATTTACACCCCAAACGCAATCGACGACGCATACACAAAGCTCCACCCAGGTCGCCGCGCGCTCATCACTCCCGTTCGGGAACCTGACGAAGATTTTATCGCCGCATGGCGTCACCTCCCCTACACCGGCAAACCATTTGAAATCAATGCCCCCGAGTATTACACGGCAAGCGGTGTGCGCGTCCGATCCAAATCCGAGGTCATCATTGCAGACGCACTCACCCGCGCAAACATCCCCTACCGCTACGAATACCCTACAAGCATCAAAGGCTGGGGAACGCTCTATCCAGACTTCACCTGCCTCGACATTCGCACCCGCGAAGAAATCATCTGGGAGCACTTCGGCCTCATGGGCGACCCTGACTACGCCGAGAACGCCGTTCAGAAAATCACGCACTATGCAGCGAGTGGCTATGTTCTCGGCAAGAACCTCATCGCCACATTCGAAAGCGGCACAACCCCGCTTTCCGTCAAGCAAGCGCAAGGATGCATCGACGCACTTTTCAAATAAATTTAAATTTATCACACGAAAGCCTCAAGCGTTCCCATGTTCCAAACCACGACTTTCCGGAATTCAATGCAAAATTTTTTCAGCACACTTTATCAAGTTTTCGCCACCTCGCCCTGGTGGGTGCAAATCATCCTCGCATTTTCAATTGGCGTTTGCGCACTCTCGGTCTTGGCAATTCTAGTTTGCAGTCTCTATCTAACCCCAACATGCGGAATTCATCGCCCAAGCGTAATAAGACCTATCACTTTGCACATTTGGCACGCAGGCATTACCGCACTCATCGCCATTTTCAAAGCACTCCACCTCCCCACAGACGGACTTGAACGAGGCAAACGAACTTACGAAGAAGAAATCCGCAAAGCCGAGGGATCCGAATACAGAAGCGACAAAGCCAAACCCAAAGAACCGCCGCCACCAAACAATCCCCTCGGCAAGCATTCCTACAAAGACATCGAAGAATAAAAAAACGCCCCGACTGGGGGCGTCACTTTCTAATCATCTTCACATTGCGACACAGCCACTTCGGAACAAGCGGCATCAGCAAGCCACGTACCTTCAGTTCGCCGCATGCACTCCTCATACATAGAACTTTGGCACGGGTCAGAATGCGAATAGCCGCATGAGCACATAACAAACAAAAGAAGACTTACGAAAAGTCTTCTTACGATTATAAATAAATCAGCATCCATAATCTAAACCTTTTCTGCAGTTGCACCTTCCTGGTGCACGGCCCGGCGGCTCGGCCATGGGCTTTCAAGCAAGCTCGATGGCCGCGGCTCTCGCTTCAACGACTCGTTAATACGAGTCGCTCCAGCTCACGAACACGACCGCAACGTTCGCATCCGGCAATTACGGCACCTCGACACTGTCCAAAATCTTCTGCACGACGGTTTCGGCAGTGACTTCTTCCGCTTCAGCTTCGTAGCTCAAAATCACACGGTGGCGCAGCACTTCCATAGCGACAGCCTTCACGTCTTCCGGCGTCACGTAAGCGCGGCCCTGGATAAACGCATGAGCCTTCGAAGCCTGGGCAAGGCCGATAGAAGCACGCGGCGAAGCGCCTACTTCCACAAAGCCCACCAAGTCACTACGCTTGATGCTACCCGGATCGCGCGTCGCAAGCACGAGGTTCACGATGTATTCGCGCACGCGTTCGTCCACATAAACCTGCTTCACGAGCTCGCGAGCCTTCAAGATATCTTCCTTCGTCGCGACCGCATTCGGCTGGCGCAGCCCCGCACCCGAAACCGCATCGAGAATCTTCATTTCGTCAGCCTTGTTCGGGTAGCTCACCTTCACCTTCAACAGGAAACGGTCCACCTGAGCTTCCGGCAGCGGATACGTACCTTCCTGTTCAATCGGGTTCTGCGTGGCAAGCACCAAGAACGGTTCGTCGAGCTTGAACGTTTCATCGCCAATCGTGATGTGGCGTTCCTGCATGGCTTCGAGCAAGGCGCTCTGCACCTTCGACGGAGCACGGTTAATTTCATCAGCAAGCACAAGGTTCGTAAAGAGCGGACCCTTGCGCGTTTCGAACTTTGCTTCGCGAGCGTTATAAATCGTCGTACCGAGCAAGTCTGCCGGCAGCAAATCAGGAGTAAACTGGATGCGCTTGAAGTCGAGCGAAACAGCATCGGCAAAAGCCTTCACCGCAGTCGTCTTGGCAAGGCCCGGAAGACCTTCCAAAAGCACGTGGCCATCAGCCAGAATACCCGTCAGAATGCTTTCGACCATCGCCTTCTGACCAATCACCGTATCTTCAACTTCACGCAGCAAGTTCATGCAAAAAGAACTCTGCTGCTTCACCTTTTCCGAAAGTTCCTGAATATCCATTTATAGTCCTCTCTATGTATTTCTTCAAATTTTTATCACTTTCGTTTTTAACCATCTTCTTTCGCGAATAAGGCGAGAGACGAGAGACTAAAGACGAGAGAATTTTTTCGTTCATTAAGATACTAAAATCTTTCAAAAAAAACAAATGATTCTAATTCACAATAGGCAGTAGGCGGTAGGAAGTGACAAATAAACGTCATCGTGAGGAATACCGCAACGCAGCCATCCAAAATTTTTTATCAAGGGGGGGAAGCCTCCCCCTGATTGCAGCCTTGCCCTATTGTCATGCCCGCCACCGAGCGGGCACCTCCTTCTAGGGCAAGTCTTCCATCACCCCTTCGCCTAAGGGGCTGTGCCCCCTAACACCCCCAAATGCAAAAAATGTTTATGTTGACGACTCTCCACTCATAAAAGCATAATTTATCATAAAATAAAAACGATTTCGCGGTTCACCAATTTCACGCCCATAACGAAATTCAACGGAAAAGCCTTCATATGTCAAATAAGCACCTACACCAAACTCACCATATTCGTATGTAGAAGGAATACCCAAGCCACCACAATTTTCGTCAACAGTATAAGCATTTCTTGAAATATGCTCACTGGCACCAACCCTTAGATTATCGTAAATTGGAAACTCTTCTATCAACATCAAGCCACCAGAAAAAGGCATAGCATTTTTATCATGTCCTTTTTCTGCAGACCCTATACCAGCCCATCCCTGCACTCCAATATATTGACTCCGTCCACCAAAAATAGTTCTCAAAGAGATATTTTCAAAAGAAAAACCAAATACACCATGGTCCAAACGAAATAAAAGGGATAAATCTAAATTTGCAGAACCCTCCTCATCAATATAATCTACATCAATATGAGAACGACCGCTATAAATATCCCCAGCTCTAGCACTACCACCAACACCAAGGGCCACTCCAAATTTGTTTTCATTAATCTTCACATTCATGAACTGCGCAGCTGAAGGCGGATGACTTGAGCACCCCGCAAGCATCATCGCCACAAGCAAAACAACAAAATAAGCCAACCGATTCATTACGTATAAAATACACTTTAATTTAAAAATTCATCAATGCGATTGCGCATCAAACATCACGCTAAAATCAAGATAAAAGCGTTGGTTATCAGAACCAAGTTCATTCCCGTAACGGAATTCTAAAGAATAATCATCATAACTGATATACGCCCCTACACCGAGTTCCTTATAGAATTTCACATAATAATCCAAATTTATTGAGCAACATTCATCAAGCACCCCAGAATAAGAATTGTGTGCAAAAAATTGACTCACACCCACTTTAAATTTCGAGGTAATAGGATACTGTTCAATCGTCATAATTCCAAATGGACGCTTCCAATTCGTTGAGCTATCATCGTTAAGAACAATAACATCGCCCCATCCCTGAACACCAAAATAATCACTAACAAAGCCCAGCATAAAACGGGGGAAAGGATGTTCTCCTAAACTAAAACCAAATGAAAAATGGTCGTTTCTAAAAAAGAGCGCCCCATCTAGTAAAAAACGAGGTTCCTTATATCGGTAAGCTTCCTGAGCACTTCTTTCTTCACGGTGAGAATTGTCATCGCCCCAAAAACCTCCACCGCCAAAACCCATATAAATAGAATTCGGTTTTGCACTCATAAAACGAGCTGCCGACGGTGCATGAGAACTGCACCCCGCAAGCACAAAGGCAACAAACAAAACAAGCAAAGAAAATCTATTACACATTAATTATAAAATAGCTTATTCTGCAAAAATGCAAGAGCGCTTCGTCGCCGCAATTTTACCAGTCATCAGAATTTTTCACGTTTCTTATGAAAAAAAAATCGCTTTATGCGGCCTTATTTTTTCACAGTCAAGCCTTCATGAGCGTTATTTACCTGTTTTAACAGTATCATAAAATTGTATATTGGGAGCCGATGATTCACAAAGTCGACAAGCCCGTGCATCGCAGCAAAATTCGACGCATGTTGGGCAAGGAATTTTATATCGCCAAGCGTCGCCTCGCCTGGTTGTTTTCCCGAATACGATTTTCTAAAATTGACCGCTCCATAAATTTTTCAAACGTATGGATAGACCACAAATCCATTCTTCTGCGCAAGCTGAAAGATGTGGATATGCGTCTCCAGTACAACAAGATTACGAACCTGAAACTCGCGATTGCCAAGCTGGATGGTGTGATCATTAAACCCGGCGAGACATTTTCCGTCTGGCGTCTGGTAGGCAGGCCCAGCAAATGGAAGGGCTACAAAGAAGGCATGATGATCCACAACGGAAAAGTAGGCTCGGGCGTGGGCGGCGGATTATGCCAGCTCGGGAATTTACTTTATTGGATGGCATTGCACACAGACCTCACCGTAAAAGAACGCTGGCGCCATAGTTTTGATGTTTTTCCCGATGCCGGGCGAACCATTCCTTTCGCCTGCGGGGCCACGCTGTCGTACAACTACATTGACCTTCAACTGCAAAACAACACGGATCACGCATTCCAAATAAAGCTATGGATCGATGACGAGTATCTGAACGGGCGCATAACATCAGACGTTCCACTATTTTCAAAGTACGAAGTCTATGAAACCGACCACCGCTTTGAACTCCAGTGGTGGGGCGGCTATACACGGCACAATTGCATTTGGAAACGCGTTACTAACTTGTCTACCAGCGAAGAAACAACGGAATTGATTACCGAAAACAACGCCATCATGATGTACAATCCGATGCTGGAACGGTAAACACTATTTTTTCTTCGAGGCGGGCAGTTCCGGGAGCATGGTATCGAGCAAACGCATAAGCAAGCCTTTGTCTGCAATTTGTTCCGCAGTGACACGCAACATCGGTTTTGCGCCATCATATGGCAACTGCAATTTTGCATCCGGGAGCATAGCCTTTGCCGCGGCCACAGGCTTCACAAGCAAGCGGTCATCGTAAATTCCGCCAAAGATTTTTCCGTCAGCATAAAGGATATACTCGCCCATCATCTTGCGGGTGGTCACGCGCAGCTCACCCTTGAACTGCGCCAAGACGTAATCACGGAACTTTTCAGAACTCGGCATAAAAACTACGAAGGATTTTCTTCCAATTCACGAATCTTTTCTTTCATCGTATTCGAAAATTTTTCAAATTCAGCAATATAAGATTCATAAATACGAGCAAGAACATTTTTAAAGGCTTTTTCATCATACACATGGGACGCAGAATTTCTATCACGAAGCATCGAGAGCCAGACTACTTCATCATCCAAAAAACTGAATTTAAAACCTGCTCTAAGAATTTCACGAGGAGACCCATTTTCAGCTTCGGCTATAGCATGAGCACGCATTACCTCTTGTAAAGTTTTCCACAGCAGTTTAAAGATTAAGCGAAACTGACTTATGACCCCGGTCCTATAAATTTCATCAGACGAAGCCAATTCTCTATTAGAATTTTTTAGCACCCGAAAACTCTTTAAAAAATTATCAAACTTTTGCATAAAGAAGCTTTCCCTCCCTAGCAATAGATTCTCTTAACTTATCTGAGATAATTTCATCTAAATTAACAACATCAAAGGTCAAAAGAGTATCTGCTTGTTCTTCAAGAAGTTCTTCATAGCGATAAATGTCAAAACCCGAAACAGCAAGATCAACATCACTACGCTCACGATTCGTACCGCGAGCTCGAGAACCAAATAGAATAACCTTATTCAGAAAGCAATCCTTTGCAAACTTTCGAATCTGATTCTGTATGTCTATAGATAGGTTCATATTCACCATGCCATTTCTTTTTATTATACATTAATTAAAAAGAATTCGCAACTCTAGCAAGCGACCATTCTCGCAAAAAACAGCCATCCAATAGACTACGTTTCATTATTTCTTTTTCAGCATTTTCGCACACGGCTTTTCGACAAATTCATGCAACGCAATAGCCATAAGCGTACAAAGCGTCACCGACACCGCAATTTGCAGCACGTTATTTTGAATACCGCACGCAGCAAACAACCAATTTTCAATTTCAGTATTGAATGTCTGCGCCAAGAAAAACGCATAACTCGCCGCGCTCGCATACCGCAGCACAGAAGACCCCTGTAACCGTGGAGACTTGAGACCCGCCAGCGTTAAAATCATGCAAGCAAACAACGGAACAGCAATCCAGTCGTAAAGCATGTAATTGCCCACGAAAATATTCAGCCGCACGGCAATCGAAATCCCTGCAACTAAAAGCAAAACTTCAACAAGCAAGGCTTTCCACGTCGCAATCCATTTTGCGACGCTATCCGTCACCGGCAATGAGCACAACAGCACCCCGATAAAAAATTCAAGACCTCGGAAAAATGGATTGGAATAAATCGAGTCCGTCTTGAACGTGTGCACGACAAGCGGCGACCAGAACAAAACCGCAACACAAACGGCAAGAGCAATCCACTTCGTGCGAGTCGTCATCATCTTCACCACTTCTTGCATCAGCGGAAACGCCAAGTACGCAAACAGCAAGCAAGAGATAAACCATGTTCCGCCATTATGGCTCACCGGGAACAATGTCGAAAATACACTCTGCAATCCCAAGACTTCAATCGGCAACAGCACCAGATTCTGGAACGATGATTCTTGCCCCAGCGTCACGACGTACAACATAGCCACGACCAAGTACAAAGGAAAAATTCCAAAGACGCGTTTCAGGTAAAAGTTCTTGAGTGATGGAGCCTGCACAAGCGACTTGTCCTTGTACGTCAAGAACAGCACATAGCCCGAAAGCATAAAGAACGCCGTCATAAACACGGCACCCATCGAGACAAATCCCGTAAACGCTCCAAAATCATTTCCATGGTGAATATTGCAATGGAACAGCAACACCATCACGGCTGCCACAACGCGAAACAAGTCGAGTCCTGCCACACGATGAGAAATTTTCTTTTCATCAATAATCATTATACAACTCAAAATCCGACGTAATTTTATCTTTTGCCCTAAAAGCATAGTTTAACATAAAATAAAAGCGATTTCGTGGTTCGCCAATTTCGCGACCGTAACGGAATTCAATGGAAAATCCCTTGTAAGTTAAATATGTTCCTATACCATATTCATTATAATAATCAGAAGAAGAACAATCTATTCCTTCATTTATCTGATCAACCTGGTAAGCGTTATGTGAAATATGTTCACTCAGCCCAACTTTTAAATTTTCATTTATGGGATATTCTTCAATTAACATCAAGCCACCATAAGATGCCGATTTGTCAGGAAAAAAAGACTTTAACGCCAAACCTCCCCAACTTTGCAATCCAATATACCGACTAACAAAACCCAAAACTCCTCTATGCGAAAGGTTTTCCACAGAAAAACCAACAATTAAATGATTATATCTAAACAAAAAAGACAAATCTAAATTTCCATAAAATTCCGCACCTTCGTAATCATCCCATTGTATAGATTCTCCATCAACATGCTCTTTATAAATATCACCAGCACGAAGCGAGCTACCAATAATAAAACTAGTCCCCATTTTATTTCTTTTTTCATGCACATTCATAAACTGCGCGGCAGAAGGCGGATGGCTGGAACACCCCGCTAAAAGCAAGAGCGAGGCGGCAACGCAAAAAACAAGCGAGCAAAACTTCCGAATCATTCTATAAAGTTAAAATATTTCCGATAAATGCAAAAGCATTTCGTCTGCTGATTCTATCCGCTTATCAGAATTTTCAGGATAAATGCATAATAAAATCACTGGACCCATTCGACTTCGAGGCTTTCGCCTCTCCACTCAGGGTGACACTTCCCTAACCACCAACCACTAAACACTGCGGCAAAGCCGCCTCTCTCGTCTCTCGTCTGTAGACTCAGAGAGCCGTTCTTTGTACAAGTACCAAATGCTAGGCTCGGAAATGGTCCTGCAAGCAGTCACGCTTCACTCGCCTTACGCATTTGTCGTCTAAACCCTAATCGTCCTCTTTCAGCCCCATAAGCTGCATCGCGAGCTTCCAAGTTTCCTTATTCTCAAAGCTGTCGCGCTTGCCGCCGCCGTAGCGGGCGTGCGCAAATTCTTCAAGCAAAGGCTTCCAGCCGTCAAGTTTGCCATCGGCCACGAGAGCGTCCAAATTCACCGTGGAGGCGGCGGGCATTGTCCCCGCAACTTCCGTTTCAGCAATCCCGGCACTTCCAGCAATACCGCACGCTTTTGCACCGAACTGATGCAACGTATATTCTTTGCAAATTCCTTCAAGTTCCAAAAGCCATTCACGGCTGTCGGCTACCATCACGCGCTGCTTCAAGACCACCATCTTTTCACGGAGTGCATTTTCGAACGCATTCTTCGCGGCAACAGCCGCGCGTTCCCGAGAACGCTTGCGCATGCGCCACAAGGCCGCAAGCAGCACACAAATGCCCACGACACCGCCAGCAATAAACGGCATTGCATTGAACGGCGCATCGACTCGTACAGGAACACTCTCGCTACGCAAATCGAGCGACTGCCCCATCGGCGTAGGAATTTCGAAACGCATCGCCGGAATGTTCAAATTGCCCGTATCCTGCATGACGAGCTTATAATTGAATGTAATCTGAGCTATTTCCTTGCCGTTTTTCACCAAGCGACTCGATTCCTGCGACATGCCCAACTGCAAAATGCCCTTTGCGTTTGCAGAACTCATCGGCACGACCAAAATAGCGAGGCCATTCTCGTTCCACGAGACCGTCACAGGAAAGTTGATCGTATCGCCCACAGTCGCCGAGAACAACGACCCCGTTGCATTTCCCGCGTTCCCAGTATTCCCTGCTGTAATAGAAATTCCAAGCTGTTCCGCGGTCGGAAATGCAGGCGTTTCAACATTATCCGAATTCCCGACATCACCACTGGCGGAATGGGCGCCATCAGAATTTACAGCATTGCCAACCAAACCTGAATCCGCATAAAGAACGCCCGCAGAATCGCCCAAAGCATTTGCGGGTACCACAAGGGCAGAATCTTCTGAATTTTGCTTAACTAACGCAACTTTTTCGGAACGCCCCGTATTTTGGGTGTTTTTAGCATTTTCCGATTTTAGCGTCTTCGACGATTTTTTAGACTGGTTAGACTTTGTTTTCATACATTGATAATATACAAAAAATCAAATTTAAGTGTTTTCCACGTAAAATCGTGCAGTTTTCATTTTCTGAATTTTCAGCCCACTTTTTTTCAATTCCCGCATTCTTTTCAATTAACTTATACAAAGAACAATGATGAAAGAAAAGTCCACACAAAATGAAGTGCCCCCGAAAGTTGGATTCAACTTTCGGGGGGCACTTTAAAAATCGAGCACTAGTTTAACGGAGAAGTCCACACCCCTCGACTTCAATCTCGGGATGACACCTCTAAACCACTAGACTCCAGCCGGACGAAGGAACAAACCGTTCAGCAAGGCGGAATACATCGTGAGCAAGATATCTGCGAAGTAGCTGCTGCCCGTATTAGAAGGAGCTCTGGTATTTAAGCCCGTCGTGCAGGCATTAAGCCATGCAGCATTACCTGCAAGCCCCGTTGCACACCATGCGGCATACCACTGGCTCGCCACAGCCGTATTCCTCGTATAGTCAGCACCCACAGCCAAATTCCAGGAATAGTTGACAGAAAGAGCCTCATCATCAGGATTGTTGTTGGACTTTGCCGAAATAAAGGCGTTCAATGTCGTCAAGATTCCCGCAGCGCGCGGATCCTGGTACCAGTAGTAATCCCACGCAATTCTCCACGGAATGCGCACAGATTCCTTATTGAACGTAAACCACGTGTAGGTCTTTGGATCTGTACCGGCCGATTCGTTAGGCGGATTGGCGGCATTACCCGTTCCATCGCTCCAATCCGGGAACACGCCCGTACCCATAGATTGCACTAACTGCATGTATGCATACATGGCATCCAAAACTCCCAGCCAATCATGGCTCGGATCTACTAAAGCAAAGAGTCGTAACGCCACCGGAGAGAAGTAACTCAAGTTGTAAACCGGATTTGCGCCTTTCCACAAATCTTCATCGCCCGAGTAGATGAGCTTGGTCGCCGGATTCACTTCCATATTCCAAATGGCATTCACAAAGGTAAGAGCATCTGCCAAATAAAGATTAGCAGCCGCAGGATTACCCATAGCGGCAGACTTGTAATACATAAGGATCAATGCGGTTGCGATATCTTCATCGGCATCCGTGGCACTAGAATTGTCCACTACCGACCAATCGAACGAAGGCGTAATCCAAGGCATGAGCTTTCTGTTGTGGTATTCCCTAAAAGCTCTTGTATAGTTCCACAAACGGATAAACGTATCGTCATCGTTATTGAAGTAGGCAAGGAGCATACCATAGCCGATACCTTCCGATACGGTACACTTACGGAATTTCATCTGCGGATTGGTGACATCGTCCTCAGAGCAATACGCCCTGTAATAACCACTCTGGTTAGACCAAATAACACGACCAGCCGGTTCATACTGCGGCAAGAAGGCAACAGCAAATTCGGGCGCAAGAGAAGGATAAATCAGCGCATCCGCTTCCTTTGTCGTGAAATGGTAACTTTTCCACAAGGCGTAATTACTCACCGCAGAAGAAAAATTTGCAGCCGGAGCAAGAGTGGCATAATTAACAGGAACCGGACCTGCAGAACTCCCCGGAGTAGGCGTCGAAGAATTCGGCACCGGAGTAATTGAAGACGAACTGAGCCCAGGAATCGGTGTTGCTGAACTCGGGGTCGGATTAATCGGATTGCTTGGACCAGATGCATCATCACCGCAAGCACTCAAGTAAAAAGCCGCGCCAATCACAACAGGCAACAGGATTTTTTTGCTAATCATAAAGGCCTCTCAAAATTACCCCAACATATGGAGTTGGTAAATGCGAATGTAATATATATAAATATAGCTATTAAGGGAAAAATGAAAGTAAAAATCAACTTTACTTGTGAGTAAAAACAAAAAGAGAAGGGTTGCCTTTGCGACCCTTCCCTAAATTTTCGTTGCAGTCCGAAATTACTTCAAAACAATCTTGTTGGAGAAGTTGACGGACTTGCCAGCAACGCGAACCATGTAGACACCAGCATCGAGAGAAGCGAGGCTGAGAGACTTGGAAACGTCGCCCTTTGCAACAACCTGGCCCTGGAGGTTCACGACTTCAGCTGTACCGGCAGAAACGCCAGTGATGGAGAGAGAACGACCGGAGAGGACCGCCTTAACAGAAGAAGCACCACGGACATCCTTGATAGCAGGTC
Source organism: Fibrobacter succinogenes (assembly GCA_902762795.1). Taxonomy (GTDB): domain Bacteria; phylum Fibrobacterota; class Fibrobacteria; order Fibrobacterales; family Fibrobacteraceae; genus Fibrobacter; species Fibrobacter succinogenes_E. The sequence continues at coordinate 18,798 of CACWPM010000037.1, forward strand.
CCGGAGCAGTGCAAGATGCCGGGCAAGTACCACCAGAGTACGGACCGATAGCGCAAATGTTGAAGTCGTAGTTGCCTTCAGCAGCCTGAAGCTTGAACTTGAGAGCAACGAGACGAGCAGCAGCTTCAGTACCAGTAATCTTGGTGTCGCCCTTGTACCAGGCCGGCTGCTTAAAGTCAGACCAAGCAAGAGACTTGGACACGGCAGCGGTCGTAGCCTTGGAAAGGGATGCAGCCGGGTTTGCGTAGCCAATTTCAGAGTCGAAGTCGCCGAGACCGAGTTCGAGAGCCGGGCCTGTAGCAGCAGTATAGGTAATGCAGACGCCGCCCCAAGCAGAAGCGTTACCAGCAGCCGGATTACCCGTGTCAGGATCTTCACCGACAACGTTGAAACCAATACCGACGAACGGCTGGTAGGTCAACGTGCCCTTGCTGAGCTGAGCTGTACCGCAGATACCACCGCAGTGAAGGACAACCGGGTCCATAGCGTCCGGAGAGTAGTCGTTACCGAGGGGAACCGGCCAAACGACCTTGGATGCGCCACCGTCACCATCGTCACCGTAGCTAAACCAATAACCCTGAGTCTTTGTGCTGTTTTCAAGACCAGTCTGAACTTGAGGTTCACCTTCAGCGCCAATCCACGTGTCGAAAGCAAACGCAGCAGAAGCAGCGAGGAGTGCCGAAGCGAGTGTGAGTTTCTTATTCATAATTCTCTCTCTTTTTTTAACTGTTTAACCCAAAATGGGGGATTTGGACAACAATATATTTTTTTTTCTCAAAAAATGCCATAGCTATAGCACTCTGAAAAAAAAATTTACATAAGTGTGACAATTCGATCAATCGCCCATAGTACGGGGCTTCAGCGCGTGTTACGCTACAAACAAGTTTTTAGCGTCCAAATTTGTTGTGGCTTTCATCACACGAAAAAAGAACGCAATCTTTTTATTACGTTACAAATATTTTATTTCAATGTGAAAAAATCTAGATTATACCTAATACTAAGAGGAATCAGGATGAAGGTGTAAAATTGCCGGAGACGGCAATGCAAAAAAAAGTCTTATGTCCAAAGGTAAACAAAAAATTAGCCTAATATGTTTACTATCTTGGATTTATTAAGATAATTTTTGTCAAAACAAAAGGAAAGACACTCATGAAATTGACAAAGCTACTGACAAGCATCCTGGCAAGTGCGGCGATATCCGCCTTTGCAGCGGACGCAATAGCAACTCCCAAAAAAATTGGGCCAGTATCCTATTACGGCGCCCTCCACACTAGCGGCAACAAAATAATCGGCGCAAAGAACAACCAGCAAGTCATGCTTCGCGGTGTAAGCCTTTTCTGGTCCGATGCTACAGGTTTGTCCTATTACAACCCGACAGTCATTTCATGGGCTGTAGACAACCTCAAGATTGACGTATTCCGCTACGCCATGGGCATCGAATACTACGATAGCGATGGCGGCACCAAGAACAAGCTGGACGACCAGGTTTCCTATAAAGTGTCCCCGGAAGGCCAAATGTCCACAATCGACAGAATGGTCAAGGCAGCTATCGAAAACGACGTCTATATTGTTATCGACTGGCACAGCCACAGAGCCCATCTCGAAACGTCCATCGCCAAGACGTTCTTCGAAACAGTCTCGAAGAAGTACAAGGACGTCCCAAACGTCATCTATGAAATTTACAACGAACCCGTTAGCGGTAGCGGTGGCGACTGGGGCGCCATCAAGAACTACGCAAACTCCGTTGTCCCGGCCATCCGAGCCAATACGCAAAATTTGATTATCGTGGGTACGCCTAACTGGTCCCAACATCCGGAACAGGGCGCAAGGGATCCTATCAATTCCCCGAACATCGCCTACGTTTTGCACTTCTATGCAGCCACCCACTCCAGAGGAAGCTATGGCGGAAACGTTTCTAGCGCCCTTAGTGCAGGCTATCCCGTATTTATTAGCGAATGGGGCACAACGAACGCCGACGGCGATGGCGAACCTAACTCCAACGCAACAAATGACTGGACTCAGTTCATGGACCAGAACATGATTCCGAACTGCAACTGGAGCTTGCGCCAGCAGACAAGCGACGTTGACCAGAAAAGCGAAAAGTCAGCCATTTTCGCAGGCAACCGTTCCCTCATCACGGCGGCGGCACTCGAATCCGCAACCTACACATCTTCGGGCAACATCATCAAGAGCTACCTCACCAAGAACGCTCGTTCCTGGGCGGATTCCATCGTGAAAGGCAAGAGCGGCAGCTGCTCCTTCAAGGCCGTAACGGTCAAGCAAACCGAGAGCAAGATTTCCGGCACACTCAAGTCCGGCTGCACGTACACATCCAGCAACGAAAACGTCGCCACAGTTTCCGGAAGCGACATTATTGTCAAGGACTACGGTTACACCATTCTGACAGGCAACGACGGATCTCAGTCAGCTGTAACAATCACGCAGGTCGCAGGCCAAACCATCTCGAATCTCGAAAACCTCTACTGCACTTTCGCGAGAACTTGCAAGACCGATACAAAAACCGGCAGAGCTCTCGACTATGATGGAGACGGAAGCAACGACTACGTCCTTACAATGGAAGACAAGACGAACGAAGGTTCAAAGTTCACGCTCACGGCCCTCAATCCGAACGTCATTTCCGTAAGCAAGTCAAAATGCACAAATTCCAACTGCTCCAATTCGATGAAAAACCAACAAGTTTGGATGTTGCATTTCAAGGCCTACGGTAAAGGAAAGGTCGTAGCCACGGCACCTGCAATTACTGGTTTCCGCGCCATGCAGGACACTTTTGAAATCGAATACAGGAAAGCCGATCCGCGTATAGACAACTCCTTCAAGAGTCAAAAGGTTGCTCTGGGATCTGTTTCTTTAACCGGTCTTCCAACGGCAACGCTTGTCGACAACGCTCCTATCACTTATACATTCAACGGCCAGCCGACCTCGATTTACATGGTCCAGCAAGGAGAAGGGTTTGGCGCAGGAACACTCCCGGCAATTATCGCTGTCACGGCAAAAGCCCCGGAAACAACTAATTACGCGGAACTCAACAGAACAATCACAATTATCATTGGCGATAGCGCATCTGCTGTAAATATGGAAGAATACTTGAAGTTCATCGATCCGACTTACGCCATCAAGCCTATACAAAAGGTTACGAACAACCTCAAGGCAAGCATGGTCGGCTCGACGCTTCACTTCACCACTAGAAACACAGGGCTTGTAAAGCTTGACATTTACGACGCCCTCGGCGCGAGCGTAAAGCAGGAATCCGACATCTACAGCGCAGGTTCGCATTCCATCGACCTGAAGGACCTTCCAAACGGTTCCTACACGTTGATTGTCCGTCAGGGCAGCAACAAGGCATCTATCCGCTGGACGAACAAGTAAGCGACAGTAGAACAGCTCGAAGGCGGTCCGAACCCGCCTGAAGCCAATGAAAATAAAATCCTATCGATCCATAAAGGAACCGTAGGACGACTAGATTTGAAAAGTTCCTGCCGGTTGGCAGGAACTTTTTGTAAGCGAAACGGAATTTATTTCCCTCTAGAGCCGTTTGCCTTATAGTGTTTATCAGCATTGTAGATAACCATGCCGTTGTGCGCCCTCTGTACGAAGGGGGCGTTTTTCTTTTGTGCAGCACCCGGGAAGGCATACGGGATTGCAGTCCGTTCGCAATCTCCCATGAAAAAACTTCCGATATAAGCGTCGCTCTCTAAATTGCCCTCGTAACCATTTTTATTTGCAAACTGGATGCAATCTTCGGAGTTTTTCTCACTGCAAACTTTTAATTCAACATCCAAACGGACTCCAGACCATCCCGAATAACAGCCCACGTTCGCCTCGATAGAAAATTCGTTGTTTCCGTCGAACGTCATCACCGTATCGGCGCCCATGATTTCAATCTTTCGGCTATGAACCTTCATGAAATCAATAGTATCCGGAAGCGCAACACGGTCAGAAAGAATCCCTAACGTATCCAACATGCCGAAATTACCCATTCCATGAATGTAGAGCGAGGCCTTCATCTTGCGCGTCAAGTTGCCAAAGCCCACGTTCTGGATGCGCAGTTTCGCACGTAAAATTCCGTCAGCCTCCACCGTATCGCTCAGCCACGATTCGCGCAGGACAAAGCGGTAGCCCAGATGGTCATTGATGTACTTGAAGCCCGTAAGCGAATCGACACGCGACGGATCGTAATCAAAATCTTTTTGTTTGAACAAAGTCTTTTTCCAGCGGTCTATTAAATTGTTGTTCCACTGGATATTCAAATAGCTTGTATGTGTGCGGAACCCCTCGTACGAGAGGAATTCCGGCGTGTTGATGACTTGGTAATTGTCTGCCGTCGTGAGCGCTTCGCCGCCATAGGGCGTGTTGACACCGTACTTTTCGAGCCAGGCCACGCCTTCTTCGCGGCAGATGGAAGTCTTGCAGTCTGCACCCCAAGTACCGTAATCATATTGCGTTCCCAGATAGCCGTCATTGAACATCCCCACGCGGTACATCGTGTCGCCCTTGGCCTTTGCGATTTCGGCAAACTTCTCGCCATCGATATGAAAATCTACGCCCCAATTATCAAAGCCGAGCACCTTCGCCGAGTAATTGCCCGTGCGTGTGAGAATCTTGAGTTCCGGCGGCGTACTGCGGAGCATCAAGTTTGTCGCTTCGGCAATGCGGTCGTAAGTGATACTCGTGTCGGAATGCATCTCGCCATAGGCGCCGTGCATGCCCATTTCAAGCGCTACGATTATGTCGGTGTTTTTCGAAAGCACCAGTGCAAGTTGTTTCACATGCTTGAGCACCCACTCGTGTTCCGGCGTCACGTTGCTCCTGCCGTTATACCACGGGTCGTAACAGATGCGCACGATCACATGCCCGCCATTCTTGCGGATATTGTCAAACGTTGTCTGCAACACGTTAAGTGCATCTTCCGTGAGATCCTGGCTTTTCCCCCAAGTCGTGTCTTTCCTTCCGCCCGTCGTATCGATGCCGAGCCAAGCGCGGCTGCTGAACTCCGAAATCTCGGCACGGAGATGCAACAGCTTTGCGTACGGCTTTTCAATCGGTTTACCGCCCGAGGGTTTTATATGCAGCACCTGAGGCGTGTAGAAACCGCGATCAAAATTGTCAAGCGTTGTCATCGCATCGGTCGTATCGATATTCTGCTTCACGAGGCCTGCCGCCAGAACGGAGGATTGTGAAAACACAAGGGCAAGCAAAGCAACGGCCCCCGAAAATCTGGAACGAAAAGAAAAAAAATTCATAGAGAGAATATACATATTATTCTCAAAACAAGGAAGCCCTGCAGAAAAGCTGCAGGGCTCTGTTTTTTTTCGAAGGAGTTTTTTAAACGAAATAAGAATTAATCAAGTCTGATAAAGGCGTAACCGAGATAGACCTTTTCGCTTGAAGAACGGTTTGCACGGCGCTTGATCTTAACCGTAAACGAACCTGCCGAAGGAGCCACGAAATCGACAACTTCAAACGGATTGTATACAGATTCCGATTTTGCAATGGTAGAGCCATTCTGCACAATGCTCAAGTCGATATTCTGAGCAAGCCCCTGGTTGTTCAAAGCGTATTGGCCAGAAGTCAACCAAGCAATGGCAAGACGATAGCGCTTACCTTTCTTGATATCGTATTCCGTAAAGGAAATCTCATTATTCGAATTGAAATTGCTCTTGTTTTCACCCTGCCAGAAGCGCCAGCGATAGGATTCGCCCCAAGTCAGGACGGAATAATGAGGAATACCCGCCAAGAAAGTGTTCTTGCCGTCAACATCATAATCAGGGTTTTTAACAGGCTTGCTACCTGCGATCAAGACAGCCTTGACAACTTCCGGATGCCACCACAAGAACTGATGCTGTGACATCATCGTTGCGGTCATGCCAGCCATGAACGGAGTCGCCGCACTCGTCCCATTGAAAGTGCCATTATAGGTATCATTGGCACCTGCCGTGAAAGAAGGGTCGCCCGGGAAACGGAAGCTCGTGTAGTTAGCAACTTCAGGCTTGTCACTTTTCGTACCAACATTCTTAGACGATGAATACGAAACATACATGTCGTCTACCGGAGAGACGGCACCGACAGAAATGGCATTCAAGGCTCTCCCTGGAGCTCCTACATAGGCGTTTCTGCCACCGTTACCGGCAGCAACGAATTCAACAACTTTATTCGTATAAATAAAGTTATCCATATCGGCATCTCCCGAAGTATAGCCCGTATTGTCCGTGACAAAGCCCCAAGACTGCGAGCCAACCATGATCGGATAGGAATAGTTACGCACATTCTGCGGGTAGTTCACGCCATCAATGCCATAGATCATCGCCTGTGGAGCGGTTGTCTGCAAAATTCTTGTGACACCAATAACATGCGTTCCATAGCCCGGGCAAGACCCAATGCGAGTATAGAACGTCCTATTCACGTAGTTAAGCGGAGGGCATCCGCCTTCATTGTAATAAACGCCTACACCCTGGCCCATATAACCGTTATTATGCGCATAATCTGTAATTTCCGATCTTTTCAGAATATACGTGTAATCGCGGTAATCCTGGGCACCATACGAAAGGGCCGGCTGCGGTTCCTTATATTCGGAAATATACTTGGTCTCGCTGCTTGCAATTTCCTTTTCGATTTCGCTTGCCGTAAGGTATGCAACACGAGGCGCATTGAAGGATTTGCTAAAGCTATCGTATTTCTTTTCGCGCTTTTCAGCTTCAGAAAGATAGCTGGTTTCGCTCACCTTGGAACCGTTCAACCAGAACGCCTTTTGATTTGTTTTCGGATCGAATTCGTAACGTCCGCTAACGGTTGCCAACGGAGCGTCGTCAACCTTGACATCACTAATAACGACCTTCATTTTTTCAACGCCAGAAGCATTAATTTCGTAGTTGAGAGCGCCTTTCTGCGCGCCTCCACGGCGACCCAAGACGTCCGCTTTCACCGAGACTTTGCGCTTCAGCTTATTGGCTTTTTGTTTTTCAACGAATTTCTGAACGCTCTTGTCCATTCGTGAGGGCGCCGACGAAACTTCATCCGTCAATTTCACTTCGTCAGACGAAACGTCATCAGAAGCTGTATTTGCATAAGCAGCGGAACCTCCTACAAGAACCGCCATTGCTGTCAATGCCAGCATTTTTTTATTCATAGTTTACTCCTATTGTTATGATACAAACCGTATCACAACAATAAATAACAAAATAAAAGAAGCTTTTGTCAGCAAAACCAGCGCTTTTTGATATTTTTATAATACAAATTAATTATTTTAGTGTAAACTATTCTCTACAAGTTTTTATTAACTTATTTATAATTTAAAAAAGATTAAAAGCAATATTCTTTTATCTATAATAATTAAGATGTACACAACACAATTATCATACAAAGTAACAAAATAAAAGTATTTCGCCGTTTTTTTTATAACAAAAAAAAAGCCCAGTAGCATTGCTGCTACTAAGCCCGTACCATTTCACCAAATCCAGTAAATAATAGCTAGTTCAAACTAATCCTTCGACACAAACGCATATCCAAGAGCAACATTTTCACTCGAGGAACTATTCGAATAACGTTTAATCTTAATCGTCAACGGGCTAGAAGAACGGGCTACAAATTGAACAAGTTCAAATGGGTTGTTCGCCGATTCCGAAGTCGCAATCATTACACCATCTTGCCAAACGCTCAAGTCGATATCCTGAGCAATGCTTTGGTAACGAACCGCAAACTCGCCCGTAGTCAGCCAGGAAATGGCGATACGGTAGCGTTTACCCTTATGGATATCATATTCCGGGAACGTAATTTCTCTCTTGGAATCAAACCAAGATGAGTTTTCGCCTTCCCAGAAGCGCCAGCGATAAGAGTCCGTCCATGAGAAGTTGGAATAATGCGGAATGCCCGCCTCAAATTCGTCAACCCCGTCAGCATCGTAATCAGGATTTTGAATCGGATTACTGCCGGCAATCAAGACAGCCTTGACAACTTCAGGATGCCACCACAGGAACTGGTGCTGAGAAAGCAAATCCGCAGTCATGGCTGCCGCAAACGGAGTCGCCCCGCTCGTGCAACAGAAGGTTCCGTCATAAGTGTCACCCGGGCCTGCCGTGTACGAAGGATCCGGGAAACGGAAATGAGAATAAGCGCCCAATTCGGGCTTGTCGTTTCCAGGACCCGGATTTTTAGAAGTCGAATACCCCATAAACATATCATCCGCCGGAGACACGGCACCAACAGTGATTGCATTGAACGCCCTAGCCGGAGGAGGAATGACCGCATTCCGGCCTTCGTTGCCAGCGGCAATAAATTCAACCACTCTATTTTCATAGATGTAGTTATCCAGCGTGGCATCAGTACCTTCGTATCGCGAGAAATCAGAACCATAGCTCCAAGAATTCGAACCGATCAAAATCGGCACATCATAGCTCGCCGGATTTTCAGGGCCATCGGTACCCTGCAATCCATAGAGCTTCGCCTGTGGAGCTGTCGTCTGCAAGATTCTCACAACGCCGATCGCATGCGTCGAATATTCGTCACAAGGCGTTTCCAACTGTTCATAATAATTTGTATTCACATACTGCAGCGGGACGCACCCGCCTTCATTGTAATGGACGCCCACACCCTGCCCCTTAATGGACAAGCTATGTGCGTAGTCCGTAACACCGGACTTTTTCAGTATATAGCGGTAGTCCCAAGATCCTTCTTGGCCGTACATGACCTGCGGTTTCGGCTTTCGGTATTCCGAGATGTACTTGGTTTCGCTACTTGCAAGTTCTTTCTCGATTTCGCTCGCCGTAAGGTACGCAACACGAGAAGACTTAAAGGATTTCTTAGAGCGGTCATATTTCTGTTTGCGTTTTTTCGCCTGATCCAAGTAACTGGACTCGCTAACTTTGGAACCGTTCAGCCAGAATTCCTTCTGTTCCATTTTCGGCCTATATTCATAACGGCCGCTAACGGCAGGCAAAGGCGTCTTGTCTACACGGACATCGCTCACGACGACTTTCATTTTTTGGACATCGGAAGCGTTGACTTCGTAATTCAACGCAGCCTTGCCCTTGAGGGCTCCACCGCGGCGACCGAGCACGTCTGAAGAAACTGAAACACTGCGTTTTTGACCGTTCTTCTTTTGCGCTTCAACAAATTTCTGAACATTCTTGTCCATACGGGATTCGCCCACCTCGTCGGCCTGTTCGTCTTCCATAGGCTGAATGTTTTTAGAAATCGGCTTTGCATAAGAAGCGGCCCCTCCTACAAGCACCGCCAATGTCGTTACTGCCAGTAATTTTTTATTCATAGCATACTCCTATCTATGATACAAAACGTATCATGACAATAATTAATAAAATAAAGGAGCGTTTTGTGAGAAAAAACCAATGAGTTTTATTATTTTTATAATATAAATTAGTTACAACAGTGTAAATTATTTTCTACAAAATTTCTTTATCATTATTTTAAATTAAATTAAATTTATTTATGAATTAGTTTAAAATAGAACAAAATAACAACTACAACGTTTTGAACACGTAAAAAAAGCAGCAATCTGCGTTTTTCAAACAGGCTCATTTTAATCACCTCAGCAGCAAAGCGAATAGAAACCGAGCCCGTCTTAATGTTCACTTTTCAAATAAGTTTATTCATACACTTTGCAATAACAGCCTTGAGCGAAGGCGTAAACGGCCAGTCCCATTTATCCCTGCGTACACTGGTGTGGTAGAAAATACCCCTAAAGGCGACAGCTTCGGCATCACTTGTAAACAAAGCGTCGTCACTCTTAAAGTTCATCGGTATTTTATGTTTATTGACAAGATACTTTATCAAGGCTGCCACTGCATCGATCTGGACACTGGTCATAGAAGCGAAATACCGGCGACCCCTATAAGGATATTCATCGTAATATTGCGTTTCGGAAAGTTTGCAGTACTTTTCATGCAATCGTAAATCACTTTGCAGCTCGCCGTCATTGTATATTAAAGGTCCGAAATTCGAAATTTCAATCCCGATGGACTGGCTCGACATAGCCTCGTTTCCACCAACAGCATGAGCCCCCAAATGATAGCTCCAACATTCGTCAGGGAACAACTCGTAAATGCGGCCAGAACGGTCCACCACGTACGGAACAGAAACATGGTGATTTCCTTTTTTACTTTCTTTTGAAGAAAGAGACGCCACATCGGACTTGATATAACCCACAGTAAAGTGAAGACAAATTTTTTGCTTCTTTGGAGGTCCTTTGCCTTGAAAAGACTTGAAGTAGTAAGTATCATAATCAGGACGTATGGAATAAATTTTGACGCCATTCCCGATATCTTTCGTTGCGACAAGCCTGTACTTCACCATTTCGGTGCTTGTCAAATCTTTGAAGAATTCGTCTTCCTTGCTTTTGATGGTTTCCGGTGTCATATTATCAGCTCCCTTTTATCGGCATAAAATAATATAGACTCCAATATTGCGCGCCATATTTTGTATTTACAGTTTTACAAAAAAAAGAAAAACCGCGACGTAGTTGCTGCGGCTTTTCTAATTGTTCTAGATCCTTCGACAAGCGACATCCGGGAAATTATGGATGGGGCAAACCCCAACCTCTTTGGCTCAGTTATAAAAACGAGCTCGCTCATTTTTGCAACACTCGCCTTTTGAGGTTGTCCCTACGCTTCGCTTCAAGGATGACACTGTCGTGTCAGTGGCGTTTTTCAAACACAGTAATCTTCGGCTCGGTCATGAAAACAAGCAAGCTTGTTTTCGCGACTCTCGCCTTGCGATTACTTCTTGCTGCGATGGCTGTTCTTGATCCATTCGGTCTTGTGGACTTCCGGGATGTCGTCGAGCAAGCGAAGCGTGTGCGGTTCGTTCGTGTTGTCGAGCACTTCGGCAGGAGTACCCTGGTTCACGATCTTACCGTCGTGCATGATGAAGATACGGTCGGAAACGTAGTTTGCAAGACCGATATCGTGGGTCACGAACACCACGGTCATCTTCAGCTCGTCCTTCAACTTGCGGAGGTAATCGAGGATGTTTGCACGGACGCAGGCGTCCACCATGGAGGTCGCTTCGTCAGCAATCAAAACCTTCGGACGGAGCGCGAAGATACGAGCGAGAAGCATACGCTGCATCTGACCGCCGGAGAGTTCGAACGGATACTTGCCTTCGATATCAGCCGGGGTGACGTTCACAGCCATGAGACCTTCGTCAACGCGGCGACGGACTTCTTCCTTGGACGGCTTGTCCTTCAAGATGTTGAGAGCGTCTTCGAGCTGGCTACGGATGGTGAAGAACTGGTTGAAGCAGCCGAACGGGTCCTGGAAAACGGACTGGACTTCGTTCCAGTGGTCCTTCAGGTTTTTGATCGGCTTGTCGCGATAGAGGAACTGGCCACGAGTCGGCTGGTAAAGGCCGAGCATGATCTTTGCAAGCACGGACTTGCCGCAACCGGAACCACCCACGATGGAGATGAACTCTTCGTCGTAGATGTCGAAAGAAACGTCCTTAACGGCAGTCTTCAGGTTCTTGCCGGCACCAAAGTCCTTGCTGATGCGCTTGGCAGAAAAAACAATGGGCTTATCACTTTGCATAATCGCACCTCACGTCACGATCGCCGACAATGCGGAGATTCTGGGTATTCGGCAGCCCACAATCTTGTTCTTGAGGCTCGGAGGAGCACCTTCGATAGCCACCGGATGGCGGCCACGCTGGCTTGCCTCGGTACTGAGCATAGCGCCCATGAGAGCCTGCGTATACGGATGACGCGGATCCTTGACGACCTGTTCTGCAGTACCCTTTTCCACGATTTCGCCTGCGTACATGATGGCGATGTTGTCTGCCACATGGTAGAGAAGCGGAAGTTCGTGGGTAATGAAGATCATCGTCGAGAAGATGCCCTTGTCGAGCAAGTCAAAGATCATCTTGATCACTTCTTTCTGCGTGGAGACGTCCAAAGCAGAAGTCGGTTCGTCAGCGATAACCATTTGCGGGTTCAAGAGCGTGGAAATACCGATAACAGAACGCTGGCGTTCACCGGCAGTAAGCTGGATCGGGAAAGAGTTCAACACGCGCTTCGTGTCCATACCGAAGAGGTCAAAGCGTTCGCAAAGGCGATCATAGACTTCGTTCTTGTCGATTGCCTTGCCCGGCTGCTGGTGGGCTGCAATCACGTCGGCAGCAATATCCTTGATCTTGCGGACCGGATTCAAAGCGTTGAATGCGCCTTGAGGAATCATGGAGACCTTCTGGGCGAGGACGTTGGCACGCACGTCTTCGATAGAACGGTTCATGAGGGATTCCATCTTGTCACCGCTCTTGACGCGAACGTCACCCGATTCAGGATAAAGCGGCGGAATGCACATGCCCATAAGGCCAGAGACGAGCGTGGACTTACCGCAACCCGATTCACCGGCGATACCGAGAATTTCCCCCTGCTTCATGGAGAAGGACACGTCTGTAACAGCGTGAGTCTTGTCTCCAAAACGGCCGAGGTAATAAAGACCCAAGTGGTCAACTTCAAAAACATTATCAGACATTTTTTACCTCTTACTTGCGCAGGCGCGGGTTGAAGACGCCTTCCATGGAAGTGTTGATCAAGTACAGAGCAAACACCGTGAGGGTAACGACGATCGTTGCCGGGATGAATGCAATCCAGATGGAGTCGGAGAGAGCACCGTTATCCTTAGCCTGGTTCAAGATGATGCCGAGGCTAGTGGAATCGACAGGGCCAAGACCGATCATGGAGATGGAGGCTTCGGAAAGAATACCGGAAGACACCTGCATGATGAACACCATGAACACGTACGAGAGCAAGTACGGAAGCACATGCTTGATCACAATCGTGAGTGTCGATGCACCGTTGATGCGGGCAAGGGCGATGTGGTCGCGGCTACGGAGAGAAGAAGCCTGGGCACGAACGGCACGGGCAGACCAGCTCCAAGCGGTAAGACCGATGATGAGACCAATCAAGGTGAGGGAACGGCCATCCTTAACAGCGGAGCTGATAAGAACGAGTTCATCAACCCAGCCACCGCGGAAACCGCCGAACAGACCGATAAGCACACCGATAGTCGTAGCAATGATACCAGCAACGAAACCCACGTAGAGAGAGCTGCGAAGGCCTGCAATCAAAAGAGACACATAGTCACGGCCAAGGTGGTCGGTGCCGAGCCAGTGAGCAGAGCTAGAACCTGCATAGGGGCCTGCGACGATGTCACGAGCGTGAGTATCAACGTTGTAGAACAAAGGTCCAAAGATGGCGATGAGGAGCGTGAGCACGAAGATGGACACGCCAATCACGAACATCGGGGACTTGAGAAGGTTTCTTAAAAGCTTACCCATGATTACTTACCTCCCATCTGGAGACCGGCCTTGACACGCGGGTCAAAGACAG
>CACWPM010000038.1 GCA_902762795.1 Fibrobacter succinogenes
AACCATCTCTTCGGCGAACTTCTTTGCCGCCCCGTTCTTACCCGTATAGCGCAGGTTTACCGTAATGTTGCTCATGGCACTCTCCGCAAACACGCTCGCCGCGAGCGCAAGGATTGAAATTAGTGTTAAAAACTTGAGTTTCATTTTGCCACTCCGAAATGTTTCGCATGTAATATAAATAATTTCGGAGCATGCACAAAATGCCTATTTTTCATGCTCAGTATGCGTGGGACGCATAGTGGAAACACGCGCTTTTATGGTTTTCTGTCGGAAAAAATCTTCTTCAGATAAAGCAATAACCAATCTGGTTGAATATGGCATTCCCAGACGCCTTTGAAATTTCCCGTCAATTCATGGTTACGATGCCTTGCCTCAAGCAGTTGATCAAGTCGCAATTTTTCAATGACTTTTTCCAGAAGGGAAATGTCCAACCCCCGCTTCCGAGCAAGTTTCACCCCCGCCTTAAAGCGAGAAGTCTTAATAAGCTCTTAGACCATTACTTGCAATCCTCAAGGAGTTCCTTAGCAGAGGAATACCTTTTCGCCCTGGGGTTCCTAGCAAGACCTTTTGCCTCTTCAATAGCGGCCAACGTCGAATCCGAGAACTCACGTTGAGGCGGTACTATATCGAAAGGGATGCAGCGCTGGTTAATTGCCTGTTTCAAGAAAAGTCTAATAGCCGTGGTGATATCCAGTCCGAGTGATTCAAATAAATCTTCCGCCTGGTCCTTGGTGGCTTTGTCGATTCTTGTCTGCAAAACTGCATTTGCCATATGAATTATCTCGTTTTTTTACAAATCTAATTCATTTTCAATGTAAATGCAATACATTTGGCTACTAATTTGCGGATTTGGGACCGATTTAGGCCATTTATCTTCACTCATCTTTCCTCCCTCCGCCTACATGCATAAAAGGCGGGGCTTTGATTATTTGTCATTGCGAGCGAAGCGTGGCAATCTCTTACCAGAGAGGCTCTGTCGGGTCAATCCGTACGCCCGACCTCGGCTAGCAAACTTTCCCTATTTCGTAAGCCCCTTCCAGGCTGTTTATTCACTGCGTAACCGTAGTTGACAGAGCAGCCTTTTCATATAAACATTTGAGCACTAAATATATGAAAAATTTTCGGTTTTTCATGTATTTTTTTGTAAAATTTCATTTTTTTTCAAAAAAATGAATCTCCATAACTTGCGAAGTATCAAAGACTTATGTATATTCTTTGTAAGATTATTCCAAACTGTTGGAGAAAATTTTCAATGCGGAGTTCAACCATGAAACTGCAATCGGTATCCTTAATCGGGGCAATCACCCTTTCCTGCGCCTTACTTTCCGCCTGCGGTAGCAAGGAAGAACAACCAGCACCACAAGCCGAAGTTAAACCCGCCGTTGAAACACCCGCTCCCGTCCAAGAAGCGGCACCTGCACCAGAGCCCGTGCAAGAAGAACCCGCCTTGGTCCCAATCCAGTCGCTTTCAGAAACCGAGGACAAGCCTTCCCTCATCGAAAGCCGCTCATTTGCAAGCTCCGGCGCAAGCGTCGAGCAGGAATCTTCGGGTCCCTTCGTTATCCAGGTGAGCATCCAGCCCTCCAGAAGGGCGGCAAACAACGTCGTAAGCAAACTCTCCGACCAAGGCATCAAGGCTTACGTTGCCGAAGTCGAAAATCCGGGCGAACTGGAAGGCACATTCTACCGCGTGCGTGTAGGCTATTTTTCCTCCATCGCAAACGCCCAGCAGTTCGGCAAGGAAGTTCTCGCCCCGCAAGGCTACGCCGGTTGGGTGGACAATCGCAAGAACGACCGTATCGGCCAGCCTGGTGGCAGCGAAGACATGTAATCTCCAACAATTGTGAAAATTTGAAAAACTCCGCAACCGCGGAGTTTTTTTAACGTAAATTATGCAAAAAGCTCCGCATTTGCGGAGCCTTTGGTGTACAAAAACTAAAAGTCGTTAGAATATGCGCCGCTTTCGTACATTTCGCGACTTTCACGGCATAGACGTTCATATTCTTCTTGGCGCTCTGTTATATCACCATCATCGCTATAGTCGTATACGATGACCGTATTGCCGGAGCATTCGTAAGTATGGGAACCATCGTGCCAACGAGAGGCTTCCAGCCTTGCTTCAGCGCAAGCTTCTGCAGCAGCAGATGCAGACGGGAACGTTTCCTTAGTCACGATATCTTCGTAATAATAGCCATACTCGTCCAGCTTCAAGGTCGAAGTTTCTTCCCAGGAATAGCCCTTATATTTTTCAACAATTTTAACCATCTTGTCAGTATGGCTGACATCACAGCTGAAATCGTCATCCTTATTGTCCTCGAAGCACCCAGTCATGGCCAACATAACTGCAGATGCGAGAATAAGCTTTTTCATATAGATAATCCTTATGTTAATTATTAAAAACCAATGTAGCAATATCTTGGTTCAAAAAAACACACTTTCTTGACAATTTTACAAAAAAAAATTTCCATTACATTTCGTCCAATTCGCCATTTTCGGCGGCTTTACGCATTTTAGCGCATCTCGCTTCGAAAGACGCACGATATTCGGACGCATCAAGATCATCACGTTCTACAAAATAACTTTCAACAGTATTGCCATAACACTGTACTTGGTAAGACTGGGAAGCATCATGGGCGTCATCCTGTTTTTCAGCGCACATTCTTTGGGCGACAGAAGCATCCGGATACGTGACTTTTTGTACAATATCCGCTTTTTTTTGCCCGCTTGCATCCAATGAAACCATTACCGTTTCTTCGTGGATCAAGCCTTTATACGATTCAAGCAAACGAACTGTATCGTCCGATCGGCTTACATCGCACTGAAAGCCATCGCTAGAGCCACTACCATCGTCAGAAGAACATGCCGCCATCGCAAGCATGACCGCGGAAACCACAAAAATTTTTTTCATATAAACATAACCTATGCTGATTTATTGTAGAATAAAATAGAAAAAAAGACTCAAGAGTACAAAATGGAATACGCTTTACAAAAAATGAACTTCTGACAGTAAGCCCATAAATCTCCATAACTCGTTTTCATATAGACTTGCCCCAAATTCTATATTTGGACCATGCCTACTAAAAAGCCAAAAGTATTTGTCGTGCATCTCGGATGCGCTAAAAACCAGGTCGATGCAGAAAACCTCGTCGGCGAAATGCTCCATGCGGGGTTCGTCACCTGCGACACCGCCGCCAAAGCGGATTACGTTCTCGTGAACACCTGCGGTTTTATCGAAGCCGCCAAAGAAGAATCCATCAACGCCATTCTCGCTCAAGCTAAAGCGAAAAAAGCAAAGCAGAAACTCATTGTGGCAGGCTGCCTCAGCGGTCGCTACGGCGAAGAACTGATGAAGGAACTGCCCGAAGTAGACTACTGGGTCGGCACGTACAAGCCAGGCGAACTTTTGAAGAAGATGGGCATTGTCGCACCGCAGGGGTGCGAAGCCGAGAACCTCGCCCGCATGAACCTGGGCGGTTTCCCGCACCACGCTTATCTGAAAATTGCGGAAGGCTGCAACCGCCGTTGCGCCTATTGCGCCATTCCGCTGATCCGCGGCAAGCAGGACTCGCGCTCCATCGAAGACATCGTAGCCGAAGCGAAAGACCTCGAAGCTCAGGGCGTCAAGGAAATTACTTTGATTGCACAGGACACGACTTACTTTGGACGTGAAAAGGGCAAGAAAGGCGGCACGCTTGTTGAACTTTTACGTGCGCTCCTCGACAACACGAGCATCCCGTGGATCCGTATGCTTTACTGGTACCCGATGTTTGTCGATGACGAACTTTTGGACTTGATGGCAAACGAACCGCGCCTCGTGAAGTACGTGGACATGCCCATCCAGCACGCAAGCGACAAGATGCTCAAGTACATGAAGCGCAACTACCGCAAAAAGGAACTTGTCGATCTTTTGCACAAGATCCGCGAACGCATCCCGGGCGTGACGTTGCGCAGTACGGTACTCGTCGGATTCCCCGGCGAAACGCATGAAGATTTCGAAGAGCTGATGGAACTGTTGCAGGACGTGCAGTTCGACCATCTGGGAGGGTTCGTGTTCAGCCCCGAAGAAGGGACTCCGGTAATGGAGATGGACCTTCCCGCCGTGGACGAAAGCGATGCCCGCGCAAGGCTCGAAGCAGTCACGGACTATCAGGAAGAACTCGCCGCCGAATACGCCGAAAACATGATCGGAAAGACGGTCAAGATCATCATCGACCAAGTCGCCGAGGAAAGCGAATACCACTTCTATGGCCGTACGGAAGGCAATTCGATGGAAAACGACGATATCGTGAAAGTCATCGAAGGCGATGGTGACGTAGGAGAATTCCACAATGCGCTCGTCGTGGACGCCGAACCGCATGAACTTGTAGTGAAGATTGTGGATTAGTGAGTTAGGTTTTAGGGATTAGGGGTTAGGATTATAATCACAGCTTCGCTGTACAGTCAATAATTTTGCGCCTTTGGCGCCTAACCAACCTAAAACCTACAGCCTAACACCTATAACCTCATAACTTTACTATATTATACCCGCTAAAAAGTTTACGCCCGTGTATCACAATGGATAGTGTCCTTCCCTCCGAAGGAAGGTATTCCGGTTCGATTCCGGACATGGGTATTAAAAAAGCATCAAAAAAGCCCGCCGGTTTGAACTGGCGGGCTAAACTTATATGTCAATAAACTAGTTATTCCAGTTACTAGTGCCTGCACCAGCCTTGTTGCGTTCCTTTTCACGCTGGCGGCGGCGCTTTTCTGTATCGTCCGGGAAGAATTCCGGGAACGCATAACCGATAGTAACGCCAAAAACAATTCCCATCTTGCTCATACCGTTAGATTTCACAACGCGAGAATCCCATCGACCGTCATCCCAGTCATATTTTGGATTACCGAGTTCGTCTTTACCGACTTCAATTTCGCGCTTGCGGAAGCTCGGGTTGTCAGTGGTTTCGTCACCCGTCTCAGTCGCGATATCCCATTTTTGAGGTTTCTTTGCCAATTTCGGGGCATAATAGAAACCAAACGAGAACTGCAAGTAGTACCATTCACTCGTCATATAAGTGATAAGGGCGTCAAACTGGAAACCGTCCACTTTGATTAAAGAGCGCAAACCATCCTTGTTCGGAATAATGTCATGATCGAAATAGACGGAACCATAAGAAGCAGACAAGCCCAAATGAAGAGGATTCTTCGGGAACAGGTAGTAGTTGATACCGACCTTATAGCCAGAACCGCCTTCCAGCTGCCATTCTTCAAATTCGCTATCCTTGGTCTTCGGCAAAAAGCCAAAAGATGCGAAGGCACCGATATGCCAGCGAGTGATATATTCGACACCGGCACCAAAACCAATGCCGTTTTCACCCATGAAAGGCATACGTGAACCAAGACCCAACTCGAAGATAAGACGGTCTTTCAACCAGTCACGGCGGCGTTCGGAGTTTGCATATTCATCCAGACGCTGCTCTTCTTCAAATTTTTTACGGCTGAAAAAGTCCCTTCTCTGGGCTGCGCTCATCCCCGCCACGGCGGCATCGACATTTTCCTCCTCTTCATCGTCATCAGCGGATTTCACCGCAGGGGCGGAAGAAGGTTTTTCAGCAACAGACACGACGCCATCATCGGCATCAGTCTTGGCCGCAGGGGCGGCCGGAGCTTCAACAGTCTTTTCAGCTACAGGGGTAGCCTTTTTGGACTTTGCTTTACGACCTTTAGAAGGGGCTGCCCATGCAACTAAACTAGCCAGGCACAACAGTAACAACAATTTTTTCAGCATTAAAAAAGCCTCAGATAAATAACCACGCTTGGAATATAACTTTTTATAGAAGTTTTTTTCGAAAACTTCATGTAAAACTTGTTTTTTCGTTTGATTTTACATTTTCGTAAGATTCAAATATGGCTATTCAACCTTTATCAGCTTCGCTTTTATGCTCCCGAGCTTAATTTCGCATTGCATGAGCACCGGAATACGCTTTTCATCGTCAGTAAACCATATAAAAATCCGTCCACTGGAATTGAAAATGCCATCTCCATCCAGAACGGGTTCCACCTTGACGGTCTTAAATCTACCGAGATCCGTATCCAAAGTTTCACGACCATGGGTAATCACCTTGAGTTCATAGCGTTTTTTACCACTCACTGCCGAAAAACGGGAAGTTTCGCCCACTTTTAAAGGCATTGTGCGCACAAGATAGAACGCAGACATAATACTATGTTCAAGCCCGTCGATAGCCACGGATGTATCGGCCGAGCGTTTGACCCTGTGCAATTTAACAGGATCCTTGAAAACAGTATCAGAAAGGAGCGCCTTCTTGGCATTGCGGTCGAAGCGGATCAACGACTTGTTGTGGAACGTTCCTTCGTGCAAGGATTTGCGAAAAACGTCCGTCATGAGTCCTTTATTGTGGACAAGCGTATAGACCGTATCGTACACCGGATAGAATTTATTGATGGTTTTGTTACCGGTCCCGAGTGTCAAAAATTCAGTCCTGCCATCCTTGAGCGGTCTAACTTCGAGCGATGCATAACCCGCCGTAATGATTCCCCAACTCAGTTCATATTCAAGACGTTCGCCCTTCATCCACGGAGCACTGACCTCGGGAAGCATCTGCCACTTGGAGAGCGGCTTGGCCGGAGCAGTGTCTGATTGCGCCTCAAGAGCAGCCTTCGGCAGAGACGGCGCTGCAGAAAGAGGCTGCACCGCGCTTTGGGACTGCGCGGACGAGGAAGAAGAATCTTTAGAACCACCTCTAGATAAGCTCCAACAGTCCAACGATATTTGTCCTTGGCCTGCTGTAACAAATGCGGATTCCCCAAGCCTTCCCTTTGAGCATGAATCTGTGGATACCATCAACCCAGACTGAGCAAAAACAGCATGACCGGCAAACGGCACGGCCAAGAGCAATATAACACCCAACAAGAAACTTTTTTTAAAACCACAAAACATAGGCCCCAGAACTCTTTAAAAAGGTAAAATTTAAGATAAGGACAATATACAAAAGTAGGGATTCGTTAGACGAGAGGCGAGAGACGAGAGACGAAAGATTTTTGATGAAAAGCAAGATATAAGAGATGGAGGGATGAAAAAAAAAACGCTGGCGGGAAGGCCAGCGAATGAAGTTATTAGTCATTGGTTATTGGTCAATAGCTAATCGCTTGAGATTTGGCACCTTCGGTGCTTGTTTAGAAAAAAGGTATTAGGGGTTAGGTTTTAGGTATTAGGTTCTTTATAATCGCACCTTCAGTGCAACTTTTAGATTTTTTCGCAATGAGGAATCTTTTTGCAAAAAAAAACGCACGCAGGCGAATGCTCAGTAAGGGCTTTCGCAATGAAGGGCTCTTTCCGCAATAAGAACCGCGCCGCAGGCGCATGCTCAGAGGGAGCGGAACGCAACCGACCTCAAAGCAAAGCGACCTGAGAGCGCGAAGCGCGAACTCAAACTTCTATATCGCCCAATCCCTTGCGGTAGGCGACGAGCTTTTCGCGGACTACAGGATCTGCGATGGCGACGATGTGGGCGGCGAGGTAACCGGCATTCTTGCCGTTGCCGATGCCGACCGTGGCCACCGGGATTCCCGGGGGCATCTGCACGATGGAGTGCAGAGCATCGACGCCGTTGAGCGGGCCACCGATGAGGACCTGAAGGCCTCGCCCGGCGGCTTCGCGAGCATACTTCGCGGTCGCATTCGGGGTGCGGTGTGCAGAGAGGATGTTGTATTCCCACGTGATGCCGAACTGGTCGAGCACCGCGGTGATCTTGTCTACAGTTTCCTGGTCGGACTTGCTACCCGCAACGATACCGACCTTTGCATTCGGAACTTCATTAATCTGCATTTTCAAGTTTCCTTGTTAAAATCATACAACAGAGATTTTTCAGTAGGAAGGCTCCAGTAAGCGAAACGATCACGGCTTAATAGATTGCTTCCACCACGCTTTACTCGTGGCAGGCTCTGTTACACTCCTCGCAATGACGTGCAGGATCCCGTCACAATTGTTCAAACGAAACATAATGGATCCCCTACGCAAGAGCGATACGGGAAATAATGGTTCCCGTCGCTACGCTCCAGGATGACACGTTAACGAGAGATTGCAACACAGCCTACTTCAACTAGAGATCCTTCGACTCCGGGCTTCGCCCTTCGCTCAGGATGACACTGCGAGTCACTTCCTACCGTCTACTTCCTACTTCTTAGCTAGTCTTGCGAGGCCCTTCTTACCGATGTCCTTGCGGTAGAACTTGCCTTCGAACTGAACCTTCTCGGCGGCTTCGTAAGCGATGTCGAGAGCGGCCTGGAGCGTTTCGCCATGGCCCACCACGCCGAACACGCGGCCACCGTTGGTCACCAGTTTGCCGTCGACCATCTTGGTACCGGCATGGAGCACCTGGGCGCCGTTCTTTTCGGCTTCTTCGATACCCGTCACGACCTTGCCCTTTTCGTAGGAACCCGGATAGCCCGCGCTTGCAAGCACCACGATTGCGGAGCTGCCCTTCGGAGCCTTCGGGGCACCGAGCTTTGCGAGTTCGCCCTTTTCAGCAGCGTCGAACAAGGCGAGCACGTCGCCGTCGTAGAGCGGGAGCACAATCTGGCATTCGGGGTCACCGAGGCGGCAGTTGTATTCCACGACCTTCGGGCCCTTGCTCGTGACCATGATGCCCACGTAGAGCACGCCCGTGTAGGGCTTGCCTTCGGCGGCCATGCCCTTGAGGGTCGGTTCAATAATCTTCGCCTTAACTTCGTCGAGGAGAGCGTCGGTAACAACCGGAGCCGGGCTGTAGGCGCCCATTCCACCAGTGTTCGGGCCCTTGTCGTCATCAAAGACGCGCTTGTGGTCCTGGGCAGAAGAGAGTATCACGTAGTCCTTGCCGTCGCAAACCACGAAGATGGAGGCTTCTTCACCGTCCATGAATTCTTCAATCACGACCGTCTTGCCGGATTCACCGAAGACAGCCTTGTCGCCGAGCATTTCTTCGACAGCGTCGTTCGCTTCCTTGTCGGTCATGCAGACGATAGCGCCCTTGCCCGCAGCGAGGCCCGACGCCTTCACCACGATTGGAGCCGGGTGTTCGGCGAGGAACTTCTTGGCAGAGTTAAGATCGGTGAAGGTCTCGAAGGCTGCCGTCGGCACGCCGTACTTCTTCATGATATCCTTACTGAAGGCCTTGGAGCCTTCGAGCGCGGCAGCAGCCGCAGTCGGGCCGAAAGCGCGCAGCCCGCGACGGCGGAATTCATCCACCACGCCAGCGACGAGCGGAATTTCGGGGCCGATAATCGCGAGGTCGATCTTTTCGGCTACGGCGAGATCGGCAATAGCCTTCGGATTGGCCACATCAACCGGCACGCACTTGCCGAGGTTAGCCATGCCCGGGTTGCCCGGAGCGCACACGAGAGTATCGCACATCGGCGACTTCTTGACTGCAAGAGCGATGGCATGTTCGCGACCACCACTACCAACGACGAGAATATTCATAAGCGAGTCCTTATCTTTGTACGGAGGGAAATGTAGAAAAAAAGCTTGCGGGAGGGGCCCCAGCTCGGAGTTGCGAAGGCCGCACGGGCCCCTCCCTGCACCCTCCCCATCCTGGCGCAAGCGCCAACCTTACGGCTCAGCCATGGTCATACAAGTATGACCGCGGCATTCGCCTTATTAGGTTGTGGCCGACGCTATTACGCCTTTTTAAACAGCTGTAAAAAAAACGATTTAATCTACTTTTGTTATTATTAAGACATGATAAAAGAAATTATCGATGCATGGAAAAATTTCATTCTTGGAACCTATGAATTACTTTTTGTTCCACACCAAGAATGGAAATCAAAACCCGAAACTTTCCGATCATTTTGCTTTTTTTTGGCTCATTGATTGTCGTGGGTGGAATTCTAGTCGTAGCCGCACGGGGATTAGTCTTTTTACTGCTTACCCGATTTTAAACTTTAAATTCGGAATAGACAATTTATTATTAAAAGATAAAGCAGCCGACACTAAAATATTCGTATCTATTACAGCGTAAATCACTTATTTTTATTCCTTTCTGCACGAGCCGCCTTAATCTCAGCCTCAATTTCTTCTTCGCTTAAATTTGCCACACCATTTTCATAAGCCAAACGTTGAGCTTCATGCAAAGCACCCCAAAGTCCATACACATCATAAGGCGCTTTATCGTCACTTATAACATTGGGCAAAGTACTTGGGGTTATAACATTCAAAAAATCTCGTGCAGAAATCACAAACGAACAATTCGGAAAATGCTTTAAATTTCCCGTCACAAGATACGCACCCTTGTCCTGATGAGCCACTGCGACATCATAAAAAACAACATCATCCTATCAGGCAATTCTATACCCGTTGATGGCACGTTTTTGTTCACCGCATATTTTAGAATTGTGTTGATAATTTTATCAACAAAAAACGTTTCAAATAAAAATTTAGGTCGATATAGAACATTTCGATACTCCTTAACAATATTATCATCAACCAACGGAACAAATAATTTATCAAAAATCCCTTTAAATATCAAATATGGTATAGATTTCCGATTATTATATGCCAAAGCTGCAGAAACAAGAATATTCGTGTCAATTACTGCATAAATCATTTCTTTTTGCTCCTCATTTCAGCACGAGCAGCCTTAATCTCTGCTTCTATTTCTTCCTCGCTTAAATTTGCCACACCATTTTCATAAGCCAAACGTTGGGCTTCATGCAAAAGGTTCAACAAATTTTCCCCATCTTGATTTGTCGCAGACGGGACCTCATTCATTTCAAAAGGAAGTTTATTTTCCACAAGAGCCCTCCTGAAGAAAGCACGAACAGCCGTAGGAACATCCATTCCCAACCGTTCGAACAGAGCCGATACTTGATTTTTCAATTTTTCATCAAGCTTTATTTGTAAAACAGACATAGCCATAATCATTCCCCTAATTTTGAATTACAGCTATAATATATATTACGCAGAAATTTAAGAAAAGGGGCCTCATTGCGACCCTATTTTTCATAAAAAACTAGTACTGAAATTCATTCAGTCGTCCCGCATAATAGAGCGGCAAATTCACTAGTTTGTAAGGATTTCTACCCTGAGGCGTCACGGCGTTTTCAACAGATTTTCTTCCACTGTACAAGCGAAGTGCAACCTCAAAGCCACCCTCGTCAATATACGAATGTAGCGACCGCAGCGAACCTGTCGCACCGCTCTTGACTTCGACAGGGACGACATTTCCATCTTTCACAATCAAGAAATCTACTTCGGCATTCGCCTGCTTCTTTTCGCGTACCCAAAGAGTCGGTTTGTGCAACACGCCACTCTGCGAAGCAAGCAACTCCTGCCCTACAACATGTTCCGCAATCATTCCGTTGTACGCATCGCTCAACTGGACATCTTTATAATACACGCTTGAAAGCCCGAGCGCATAATTCAAAAGTCCCGTATCCAGAAACTGCAAACGCGGATGCTGCTTGAAGTTCGGCACGAGCGGCAACTCATGCCCGTTCACCGGATAGCGCAAATAAAGGAACATCGCGCGCTCCAGAATTTTGAGAGCCTCGCCAATTTCCTTGGACTTGTAATTGCTGTTGCCAAAACGCTCGAACTTGATTCGCTTCCCTGTTTCAAAAGGCGCAGTTTCAATCACATGCCGAATAACATTTGCCTCCGCGGCGTTCTTCACATACTTCGAAACATCATCCTTGTAAGACGTTATCAAGGATTCATACACGGAATTCAATTGCGACATGTCTTCCGTCTCGACATAACGTGCAATGACTTCGGGCATACCACCCACAAACGAATACAGGCGAAACAGGGATGCAAGTTTGTTTTCCGCAATTTCGGGGATTTCCTTTTCGCAGTACATTTCCAAAACGGCTTCTTCACCCAGTGCCGCCATAAATTCCTCAAACGTCATCGGGAACATGTAACGATATTCAACACGCCCCACCGGAAAACTGATTTTGTGGCGTTCCATCATCACTTCCAAAAGCGAGCCCGCGCCAACAACATACAGTTCCGGCATTTCCTCGTAAAAATAACGGAGCTGCGCGACCGCCTTCGGTGAATTCTGGATTTCGTCGATAAATAGCAGGATTTTCCCGTTCGTCACAATCTTCTTTTCAAGGCAAATATAACGAAACAAATCCTTCACGGACAAATCGTTCTCGAACAAATCGCGGTCAGCCTTCTTTTCGAGATTGAGTTCGATAAAGGTGTCGAAGCGCTTGCCAAATTCCCTGACAACCGTCGTCTTGCCGACTTGCCTTGCCCCACGCAAAATGAGCGGTTTACGGACCGAAGCCGCCTTCCATTCTTCCAAATCTTTGAGAATCGAACGATAAAACCCCATTTTTGCCTCTTTTAAGAAAATTTCGCAATATTGGCACAAAGTCAGGGTAAAATATATATAATTTTTAATTAAAGTCAAATCATTTTATTATAACAACACACAAAGAATCAATTCAAAAGGCCATTTTCCCTCAAAAAAAAGGCAAGCACACAAGAAGAAACCCATAATTTGGCTCTTACTTCACTTCTTCTCCATAAATATCCACGAGACGCCGTTTTCGAAATGTTTGCTTTCGAATGTGCGGAAGCCTTCGCGTTCGTAGAACGAGACTGTTTCAGGCACGTCGCCGCTGGTGTCGAGCCATGCGCGGCTATGCGGCAACATGGATTGAATTTTACGCAACAGGATGCGTCCGTAGCCATTCTTCTGGAATTTCGGCAGGACCATCAGGCGTCCGATGTAAAGCGAGCCGTCTTCAACGCGACCGCGGACGGAACCGATGATTTTACCGTCATCGGAGAGCATCTTGAGCGTCGTATATTTCAGAAATTCCCCGCGGGCGTGCTCCACAGTTTCGGTCAAGTTCGGAGCATCGGGCCAGTTCAAACTTTCGGCAACAGGGCGAAACGCCTTGTACTGCAACTCCAAAAGCTCCGGAACATCTTCAATATTTGCAATTTCGATTTTCATTTGACGACTCTAATCCGTTTAATCAGCATTCCCTTAAATTTCTATTTTCTCCAAAAATATTAAAATTAAAAAACACAACACTAAACAGTTCGCAGAAACGAATAAAATAAGGTATATTCAAAACGCAAATCTTTTAATTTTTCATAAGCCTTGCGAGAACTTGGAAATACATTTATCGGGGGACGAAATGTCAGATTCAATTTACAAGATAATACCCAAAAATCCATACACGAAGGTTTCTCAGGATAAGTTAAACGCCGCAAAGTCGTTTATTGAATCTGCGATGCGATTCTGTCGATTTGGAAGTCACGGATAATCCGGAGTTTATTGATTGTGGAAGCAATCTCGTGAATATAACGTGCCCTAAATGCGAAAAAGAAATAGGCTTTGACTGGTGGAATGACGCTATGGATATCGCTTGTGAAGATGATTTTAAAAAACTTGATATTACCCTTCCGTGTTGCGGTGGAGTTTCGTCGCTGAATGACTTAAGATATGATTTTAAATGTGGATTCGCTTGCTGTAGTATAAATGTTACGAATCCTGAAAAACTGATAGAGGATGACGAAGCATTGATTGAATCTATTCAGAAAATCTTGGATTGCGAGATAAATGTGATAACCGCTCATTACTAATGATTATAAAGAAGTATATTTCCAACAACATAATTTTTCATTATAAGGCAACATGAATTTAGATTTTGATTTATTTAGTTTTTCGATTTTTCAGGCGGGGGAACTGGCTGATTTCGAAAAGGCGATTGCCGACATGTTTGAAGGCGAAGGCATGATGGAAATCAGTCATGAGCCTTTTGCGATTGAAGATTATTTCTATCCAGAGTACAATCCAAGGGAGCATGTTTTTTCATGTTGGAAAACGGGATTATTCCCCAATTATATATTTTTCACATCTAATTTGGAAGATGGTTGGTACTCTTTGTTTAATTGTATCCATGAGAAATTGAAATGCAATAGCATTTATTGCCGAATGTCGGGAAAGAGTGACTATCCAGCGTATTCCTTTTTTTATTTTGACGATAAAATGAGCGAAAGGTATATTCAGTCGCTTAAAGACGATCCACGGTGGGTCTTTTATCAACAAGGTACGCCTCTTTGGTTCGAAGACATGTCTCATTACGAGAAAAAATTGAAGAAAGATAGAATGAATAACGAAATAATTATAGACTATCTTTCAAAAATAGGAATCGATTTCATGAAAATTGACGAAAATATAACGGAACAATTTACGTGTAAAGTTATATTTCATTGAAATGATTGACTGCCGCGACGGAGGGAAATGCAAATGGGAAACTGTAAAAATGTGGACGAAATAAAAACGTTGTTATCAAGCAAGAAAACGACCGACGTGAGAAAAGCCGCAAAGTTCTTGCAAAAAAATTTGATGCCGGAATTGGAAGATTTCGTTATAGATGCGTTGCAAAATGAGTTGTTGCGGAATCAAAAATCTTGGGAAACAAAGTGTGAATTAATACACTGTATCGGGATTAACGATTATAAGAAAGCCACGCCGTTTCTCGAGCAAATCGCAGAAATAAATGAAGAATTCGATACGATTACGAATGTCGCTGGTAGAGCGTTAATCAGAGTCAAGAGAAAAGATAAATCAGACGTTTCCGAGTTGCTCAAAAGATTAAGCACAATGGGTTATTCTTTGGGATATGGCATGCTCGACGCTCTTGGATATGATAAAATGCAACCCAATAACGAAGACATAAGGACTATAATTGATGCGGTTTGGGATTTCGGGAAAAATATAGGAAAAGGATTTTGCGACCCCCGTTATGGATTGGTGGCGGCTTGTGCGGGGTGGGAGCCTAGTCTTGTGAGAGATTTTTTGTTGCATTGCATTGCTACAGGTGATGTACCTGTTAAATATGTAGCGGAGAATTCATTGAAAGGCAAATATGTAAAGCTGAGATAGAAGAACTGTAGAATTTTCATTTCAAGAATTAAGGATAAAAGATTATGGCAAAGAAACGCAAGACGCTCCCAGAAGATTTTCAGGAAATTATCGACAGCGGCGATATGGACAAATTCAAGGCGGTATTCGACAAATGCGAGGTGTCCGCCACAGCACGCAGCAGAACGACAGAAAATGCGTTTTCGTTCAAAGGTCTAACCGAGGGACATGTCGCATTCCTTGCCGAGAATGGCATCGATTTGAATGCGGATTGCGGCTGGGGCGAAACGCCGGCGACGAAGCTTGCTGACGACATGAATCTGCTGAAAATTCTAATCGCACACGGAGCCGATATCAACTTTGCAGCCGATGCACGTACCGGAAATGCGCTCTTTGCCAACGCACGCAACCACAAGGCGCAAGCAGTGGAAAATCTCCTCGCATGCGGAGCGGATCCCGAATCCTGCGGCGGTTGGGATAAATTCACTGCCCTTGACGAATCACTCCGCTCATGCAACAACGCGAACATCGTAAGCATGGTACGCATCGCCAAAGCTCTGCTTGCGGCAGGCGCAAAGATTTCCGACAAGACCAAAAGTTTTGTCACGAAAATCGGCGAGAGTTTTGAATTCTACCGTTCGAAATTTGCACGTGAACGGGTAGACGAATTCAGCGACGCTCTTGATGAACTGTACAGAATTTTCGACGTGATGCCCGTGCCAAGACGAGAACTTTTCAACGAGAAAAAGCCGATAACCGTGAAAAGTTCGACATGGCAAAAACAGTTTGACGAACTCTGGGAACTCCTTGTCCCTGGCAGCGGCCATGCGGATACGGTGCAGGGCGAAGTCATACGCGCCATAGGGCGTATCACGAACGAGATTCTCGATAACGGCGGAGTCAACTGGGACGAAGACTACAGGAAAATGGTGGCCTCGCTGCCAGCGTATTTCAAGACAGCCGGTGGAGAAACCGCGGAAAAAGCCAGTGCTCTTGCTGAAACGATAAGCAACAAGAGCAGCAAGGAAACGCTCTATCAGCTAACCGAGTTGGCGGTGAAATGGGTGCTCGAAAACAACGAGCCTATAGCTCTCGAAAAAGTCGATTACAGTCGCTGACAAGGATGCGGTGTAGAACGCGGCCGCGATCCAAATTTTCAATTTCGCCCCATTTTTACGTCAATATTGCATATTTTTTGCGCTTTTTTACGTAATTTTCCATACAAACTAAGTAAAATTCTATACAAACGAAACAAAAATCTGTAAAAAAGACAGGTTTTTCATCTAAAAAGCACCTAAAATTAGCTTATCAAAGCATCTTCAAATACAAAAATCGACTAAATCGCAAGAATTTCTACAGACAACATTAAAATTTTACGTAAAAAATTAAGGTTTTTGAGCAAAATTTACGTAAAAAAAGCCATTTTTTGAATTTTACGTTTTTTCAAAGACGATATTTTAATTTTCATTTAAATTTCAAGGTAAAATTTCACTTCAAGGCGTCAACATTGTATATTAAAGGAATAAACTTCGCTTCGAACAATCTATGAAAAAGAATCATTCTAAAATTTTGAAAAGCGTCTCTTTTCTCACCGCAGTCACCCTGTTTGTCGCGATTTCGAGCTTGGCCTCTTGCGAAAAAAACGACGAGGCCACAGCCAAGCCGATAATATACAATTTCGAAGCAACTTTCGAAGACGTCATATGGAAGGACATCGCCCAAAGTCAATTTATCGTCGAGGGGACATACCAAGTTGACACAAACAAAATAAAGACAATCAGAGACACAAAATCCGGCTATATCAAATTCAACTTTTCCATGGACTCCATTCTAAAAGGAGATATTCCGTCAAAAGAAATCAACGTTACAAAATACATTTACAGTAAAAAAGACAAACCGGACTTTTCCAAAGACACGAACTTGTTTTTGCTCAATGGTAAAAAATCAATCCTATTTTTAGTCAAAAGTTCCGCCGACACAAGTACATACTTTATATCGGGACATATTATAAACAAAGCATTACGGCCAGGAACAGAAGAAAATAGGAGATCCATAATAAGCGAGATGAAGCTGCAAGAAGAACTTACCGACAGCAATAAATTTTTCAAAATCTGCCCGAACGACAAGAATTCAGCTAGAGTAAAAGAACTTATTGCGGACATGCTCATCGAAACAAAAGCCTATGGCGCATATATCGAACTTGAAAAAATGGGCTTCGATGCCGTCCCCGGCATGATTTGCCAAATGGACGACCGACGGGAACTTGCTCGAAAGTACATTTCTCTAGAAAACAAAAATCCCAAAGCTTGGGAAGCATATAGGCATTATAGTCCAAAGGTCGTTGTAGATGTTCTTGAAGCTATTTTAAACCAGATAACAGGTCATTGTTTTGGTTTCATCATGAATGGCGGTACAGAACGGAAGCGGGCCAACGCCGTTCGCGGCTGGAAAACTTACTTGTGGCACGCCGCAAACGACAGTCTAGAACAAAATAATCCGTAACATCTTAGAACCGCCGCGAGTGTTTGCGGTATTCTTCGAAATCACGCAAACATTTCACATATTTCTCCTTCATTATTGTTATAATCGTTAAACCTTTTTTTAGCGACTGTCGCATAGCTTCGCAACTCGCTATGGCATTATAAACTGTCCAGCAGTTTCTCCGCTACATACTTTGTCCTAATTCAAAAGCCTGCTTTAGGGAATCGCCGTTCTTGACATCGCCTTTGTCCTTAGCGCCTCGCACAAGAATGTGTCCCATATCTTCCAGCTTGAAAAACTTGAGGCAAAGTTTGTACTGTACGAGAATCCCATCGAACAGTTCCGGAAGCGACGCTGCCCCCACGAGAAGCAAAGCAATCTTGTGAATGTGAAAAGTATCGCGAATCGGATTGTGGAACCGATCGATGACAGCTTTCAGCTGGGCGCTCAAGCCATAGAAATAAACCGGCGACGCGATCACAAGCATTTCGGCATTAGCCATCTTATCATAAACAAACAGCATGTCATCTTTCTGGCTGCATGCATGGTCTTCGCGAGTAAAACACGCATTGCAGCCCATACAAGAATTAATTTTATAATCACGAACCGAAACAATTTCGACATGATGTCTTGGCGAAGCTCCTTTGACAAACGCTTCCACCAGCAAATCCGTATTGCCACCCTTGCGCGGGCTACCCGAGAGAATCAGAATGTTCATGAACAATCCATTGCGATATAGTTTGTTGCTATAATCTAAAAAAAATGGAGACCGCCACCTTCACGCTTGCACGCAGCAGGTTCCGCAACGATCCTTTCCTCGATATGCTATATTTAGCACTAAGGGAATCGCCAGTCAATGTAAATACGAGACATAACGGATTCTGAATGGATCCTCCTTCGGAGGATGACAACTTCGAAATTGGCTGATTCGAAAATGACTGGCGAGTAAACGGTAACAAAAAAAGAGATCACTATGGAAGTCACATTCAGGACTAGAGGTACTTGCGCTACGACGATTCAGTTCACGCGTGACGGAGACATCATTCGCAACATTCGCTTTACAGGCGGCTGCAACGGGAACCTGAAAGCGATTGCGAAACTTTGTGAAGGCATGAAAGCCGAAGACATCGCAGCAAAACTTTTGGGCAACACTTGTGGAGGAAAGCCCACATCCTGTGCAGACCAGCTCGCCCGAGCAGTCCTCGGGATGGAAGCGTAATTTTTCGACTGTAGGAAAAAATGGAAGATATTGCAGTAAAACTCGCAACGCGAAAGAGAAGATTTTTCGCTTTTTTGATAGACGCCTTAATTATCGGCGTATTCGGCAAGATAATCGGGTGGTCATTTGAAGATGCAATTTTGCAACTCGGGAGTTTCGGGAAACTCATCGGCTTCGCAATCGTTCTGCTTTATTTCGGAATTTGCAACAGCAAGCTTATGAACGGGCAGACGCTCGGTAAGAAACTGTTAAAAATTCGCGTCGTAGATAAAAATTCCAATAACATTTCCATTGCAAAAAGCATCTTGAGAGCATTGCCGTTTGCCCTTTACATTTTGATAAACGGCTTGCCGGTTTCTGATTCTACGGACCTTTATCCAAGCCTCATTCTCGGGACAATCCTATTTTCCATTCCCGTTCTTGAAATTTACTTTGCCATCGCCAACAACAAAACCTTACAGGCATTACACGACTTGACCGCAAAGACTTATGTTGTCTCTGTTAAAAGTGAAGGCCGCATCGAATCTACCAACAACAAAGCGGTTCTTTATGTAGGCATCGCACTACCGATTTTAATCTTGGCTGTACTCTTTGCAGGCAGTTCCGCCGTTGCAAACAAGCTTATATATGTTAAGGACATACAAAAGATTGTCAGCGTTGCAAGCCACGAACTCCCGATTTCAAGTATAACTATGTACCGCAACAAGACTACAACCAAAAATTTTGACGGGGAGACAACACAAGTCAAGCTCATCCAAGTCACCGCCGCCAAGAAAAACAAGGACGAAAGCGACACATTATTGGCCGGAAAAATTGCAAAAATTATTTTCGACTCTGGATTTACGTTTGAAGAAGACGAGAACCTATTCATCGCCATCATTTATGGTTACGATATCGGTATCGCTAGCAAATATACTTCGAGTAAATTCAATTTTTCTCCTGAAAATTGGAAAAAAGCCACTAAAGCAATTTCCTTTCTCGACAAAGCCACTCGCAAAAAGAAACCCTCTGTAGATATAAAAAGCGATCTTTGGCGAAACGTTGCAAACGCCCAATACATAGTTTCCGGCACCTTGAATGTCGATACAAATAAAATCAAAGAAATTAAAAAGAGCAAAGGCGATTTTATTGAATTCAACTTTGTGATTGACTCCGTATTCAAAGGGGACATCGAGAAAAAAGAAATTACCATCAGAAAATTCATCTGCGACATAAACGGGAAAGAAAATCGTTGCAACGATTCTAACCTGTTTACGTTCAATGGTCAAAAGGTTATCGCACCTATAGTCAAAAGCCAACGGAAGCCAGGCCAATATGCTTTCATAAAAAGTTCCGTAAAATCATTGAAACTCGCTACCGAAGAAAACGCAAACAAAGTCTCTAGCGAAGTCAAATTGCAAAAAGAGATCCTCGAAAGCAAATCCTACGCAGAAGCTTGTCCTTACGCACCGCACGCCGATAGCGTCAAGGCTCTCATCGAAGACATGCTTGTTGCATCCAAAGCAGAAAGCGCTTACGTCAACTTGGAAAGACTGGGAAAATCGGCAATTCCAACCATCATCTGCCAAATGGATGACCGAAGGGAGCTCGCCATAAAAAGCATCACGTTCATAAATAATTTTCCAAACTCCACAGAAACGACGCGGCATTACACGCCCCAAGTCGTTACAGACGTCCTTGCGGCCACTTTAAATCAAGTCGCCTGGAACAGCTTCGGGTACATTTTCGATGGAGCAAGCGAAGAAGAGCGAGTTTCGGTAATCAATGGCTGGAGAATATTTTTGTGGTACCTAGTAAACGGGTAACGCACCACAAAGATTCGAAAAAGTTCTATCTTTGCACAAGAAATGGAACTGAGAAAAAAGTACGACATAACGGTCTTGTGCAATCCCGGAGTAGAATCCGCACAATTGCTTACGCCCGAAAACAGCAGATCAAACAAGGTCTCGGTTACGAAAGTTTCCGTGATGCCTGGTGCGGAACAGCCACGTCACAAGCATTACACCTCGGAACAGATATGGGTTGCGATTAAAGGCCACGGAGTTCTTTTATTAGCAGATGACAAGGAAGTTCCATTTGAAGCGGGCGATGTCGTTCGTTTTGCCGAAAAAGAAATTCACGGACTCAAGAACACGGGACCCGAGGTTTTCGAATACATTTCGATAAGCTCTCCCCCGATGAATTTCGGGTATGCATACATGCACGCAAGATAAAAGAAGGCGGCTCGATGGCCGCCAATTTTTATTTCAAGAAAAGCGAAATCTTGCCGAAGTCAAGAATCGTGATGAACACGAAAAAGCTGATGAAGAACGCCGCCGCGACATTCTGAATCACGGTTTGCATTTTGAGGCTCAGTGGTTTGCCACGAACTTTCTCGATACCGAGGAACATGAGGAGCCCACCATCAGTAATAGCAAGCGGAAGCAGGTTCATCACGCCCAAATTAATACTGATAAGTGCAAGGAGCATCAAAAAATTCTGAAAGCCGCTCATCCAGACGTTTCCCATCACGGCGACAATTGATACCGGACCCGAAAAAGCATCGACTTTGACTTGCCCTTTGAACAAACGCTGGAAGTAACGGAAAATGCTCGTTGTCATTTTCCAGCTTGTGGCACATGTTTTTTCGAAAGCTTCTACTGGGCCGCGACGCACAAGATGCGTTTCGCTGAACAGCACATACCCCATCTGGATTCCGACGATATAACGCTTGTATTCTTCGCTGTAAGCAGGCGTCATTTTCACATTGACCTTTCCACCATCACGCATGAGCGTCACGTTGACTTCGTCCCCCTTGGAACCATCAATCAAGCGAACGACATCCTCATAACGGGAAATATGTTCACCATTGATTTCGAAAATGGTATCGCCCCGCATGATTCCCGCCCTTTCAGCAGCAGAGCCTTCCCTCGGAGGTACACGGACAATCACACGGTTGCGCGGATAAATACCAATATCGCCGATACCCATTTTAATCGGCTCGGATGTCGAATCAATCGCAGGGATTATAAGTTCCTGCGGTACGACCTTTATAGTCAGCGGTTCTCCGCCACGATGAACTTCAAGCGACACATCCGCACCGAGACTCACGCCGATCTGTTCACGGAAATCATCCCAACCTTGGGTCGGCACACCATTGATAGCGGTAACCGTATCACCCGGCCGAATGCCGGCAATTTCAGCAGAAGAATTTTTCGCCACAAAACCGATAATGAGGCTTTTATTATCCGGTTCCTGAACGCCGACCATGTAAAGGAATATCAGGAGGACAAACGCAAAAACAATATTCACGAACGGTCCCGCAAACGCAATGGCCGCTCGCGCACCGACAGACTTTCCCAAAAAATCATGTTCACCCGGAGTTTCACCTTCCTTGAGCTTTTCCGGATTTTCACCCGCCATGGCTACATAGCCGCCAAAGGGAATTGCCGAAATGCAATATTCTGTTTCGCCTTTTTTAAAACGGAAAAGTTTTTTCCCAAAACCAACCGAAAAGGTATTCACCCGGACTTTATTCCACTTGGCGACAACAAAATGTCCCAATTCGTGAATAGTCACGAGAAAACTCAAAGCCAAAAGCCCCAAAACAAACATCAGTATATTGCTAAAAATCGTACTCATCACGACAAAAATAGTAAATTGGGAAAAACAAAACTTCACTCTAAAAGAAAAAAGGCTTTCTTCAAATGAATCCCGTAGCACAAGCACTCACTTTTACGCTATCCGTTGGAGCGATTGCATTTTCACAAGAAATGCCTAGACGTATCGACACAATCTTCTGCTATGACATCAGCCATTCAGGTTTTGTCGCCATTAATGAAGAAAAATATACGGATATATTCTTCAAGTTAAAAGACAACCTCATTTTCGAAGCCCCCTTTTCTATCAATATCGAGGGAACCATAACTTCCATCGACAACGAGATTGCCAAACTTCAAGATATAAATGGAAAAAAAATCGGCATCCCTGTCATCGGAATTGTCAACACCGAACCCTCTATAAATAAAATCAACCGGATGAAGGTTGTATCCATAAAGGATTATAAAGTCAACAATTCGCAGGGAACCGATTCTCTCATGCACAAAGCATTTGATCCCCAGCGTGTTTACATTCCTCGTTCGATGAACGTAAACACCGGAGACCATATTTCAATCACCAAATACTCAGCCATTTTGGCCGACACCTGCTATGTAGGAGAAGATAGTCGACAAAAGGCTTTTGTATTCGGTAAATTCAAAAAGCTTTAGAACACAATGTTATAGTCCAATGAATTGCCATTGCTAGCCAAGTTCATCACCTGTCCGGAAGTCCATGCATTCATGCGATAGGAACGATTTCCGGCATTGTACAACTTAAACACATAACGGCGATTGCGTTCATACTGGAAGTTCTTCGTAAACTCCCAACCCGTCAACGCGTATGACGTATTCGAAAGAGCAATAGAACCCGTCAACTCCGCACCGTCCATCGTAAATACGCTGATTTTCAAGGATTCGGGTGTCCAATTTTGTGGAATATCAACCACTTCGATCCAAGTTTCACCCGTCACATTGATATCAACGAAACTATTGGCGGACAAACGAATCGGGTTCGAAGAAGTGCAACCTTGCTGGCCCGGGCAATGAGGATTATATGTACCGACAGTGTTATCACTCAAATGTCCAGAGAAGCGCAAGTTGTCAATCCAAATAGAATCAGACGAATTCAACACTACCTGGAAGCGGAAATCGGAAAGTTCTCTCGAAAGCAATGTTTTTACTGATGACGGGACAGCAAAGTCATAAGTCATCCAAGCATTATACGTAGGCTGTATAGACAACGTAGAACCAAGTTGTATTCTACGATTCATCGATGGAATATTTGCCCACAGTTCTACTGTACCCAACCAATATTGATTTTGAACCTTGGCAGGGACATAAACATCCAAGCTCATCTTGTCACCGATTACATTAAATTCTGTTGTCTTGATGCTACGGCTTTCGACAATCTTCCATCCAGAAACTGTAGACAAACTATTTTTGCCCTCGTTGTGGATTTTATTGCTTAATGCAATAGACGAATTGCTAGTATGCCAATCGGAAATTTTTTCAAACCGACCAACATCAAACAGAG
The DNA here is from genome assembly GCA_902762795.1 of Fibrobacter succinogenes. Classification (GTDB taxonomy): domain Bacteria; phylum Fibrobacterota; class Fibrobacteria; order Fibrobacterales; family Fibrobacteraceae; genus Fibrobacter; species Fibrobacter succinogenes_E. The sequence goes on from CACWPM010000038.1 coordinate 23,683, forward strand.
CTTCGTTAGATTCAAGCAAAAGCAAGCTATAGTTGGCACCAGTTGAATGAGCGCCGCTGACAACAATAATATTTCCAGGCACAGTCAGTTCTGCACTCAAGGAGAACGCATTGTAGTTACCTGCGCTATTCTTGACATTATTTGAATAAAGCGGTGTATTCATGTTCTGCGGATCGAACACCTCGATTTTGTCGAATGACGAAAGATTATTCGATTGCAAGACCAGCGAATAACTCTTATTGGCCTTCGTACCGACAATTCTAAATTTGTCTACATCAGAACCGCTCTGCAAGAAGCCATTGGCAAGCGTTTCCGGTTGGATTGTAGACTCATCATTTTCAGTACAGCAATTATTGACAACAAACTGTCCATGTCGAATCAATTCAAATGGGTTCGAATCCGTGCTTTCTACGAAAGCAATTGAATCCGGCAAGCTAGTTCCAATTCTCGTTGTATGAGCTCTACCTTGTTTATTCGAAATAGATATTTCCCACTGATACGTTCCATTAGATGTAATATTGGGCATGTAACCAAAATAAACACCGTCACCTGCCAAAGCATCTCCATGAGATCCATCATCGTAAAGATTGAATTGACGGACATTTCCATTTCGGTCAGTCAACTTGCCCTTAGCAGTGAGGCCAGCAAGAATACCGTTTGGGCCCAAGACAGAAGCCTTAAAGCTGACCTGTTCCGGCCACACGTAAAGACCGCTGGGATTCATATTAAGGTTCATCGAATATGGAGAACGTTTTGCAAAAGTCAAAGCCCTAAAATCGAGCTTCTGCGACGACATATTGTTGCGAATCTTTATCTTTTTTGAAGAGTTTCTAGCCAACGTAAGCGAATCAACATCTACAACAAGGTAATGAGCATTGCCAAGCACACCTTGTTCTACCTCAAAAGCGAGATTAGCTCCCGTACTAGAAAGCACTTTAATCGGATCATTCTGATAATCTCCTTCATACATGGCGTAAATACGGACTCTACCAGTATTGCTCGGAACAAAAATATCCGAAGACGTTGAAGACTTATTCAAAACAGTGGCGGCAATTTGTTCAACACCTACAGTATTCGACAATACGGCCGCGGTAGAAGAATTAGCATCTAAAGGCAGGTTTTGCGGTTGGTCATAGAAAGTACCCCCAGTTTCCGCGGCCATGGTCGCCAACGTAAGTTTATCCGCATCACTTCCATAAGCGATTGTATGAATTGCAATTTTTTTCGCTTTGCACAAATCATACAATTCTTTCTTTTTACCTTCAGTCCAATAATTATCTCTGATATTATTTATGCCGTCAGAAACAACATACAATATCTTTGTGCTCGATGGATTATCCGTAAACACATCAATAGCATCGGAAACGGCGTCAAACAAAGCCGTAGAACCATTAGCGTTGACACTGGAAATAGAAAAATATATAAGATTCTTATTAGGATTACTTTGGAATGGATATACCGTTGAGACATCCGAACTAAATGAAGTCACTCCAACACTCACATCACTTGGATCGTATCCTGAACCATTTCCTAAGAATGCGGTAGAAACATATTTAGACGCATGTTTCGCCTGATCCATTTTATTATTCGAGCTCATGCTTCCAGAACGGTCCAAAGTCACAACAACTTCCATGTTCATACGGTCCACCCACTCGATATTCAGGTACTTTCGCGTATCCTTTATGTACTGAGCTTCCGTCTTACCGGCAAGTTCGACCTTCATATAAGGTAAAACAGTATTTTTGGTATTGCAATAACCAGCCTCTTGCCATGTCGCATCGCCAGCATTCCATGTTCCTGTTGCGTCATTATAATTCCGATAATGTGTTATCGTATTATAAACATCATTTGCAGTCGGCGCACGGTTGATAAGCGACTTGAACCAGAAGCGATCCCAACCACTGGATGTTTTAAACAGCACATCATTTACAGGATTCGCCACAACAGCTTCCCAACCGGACAATGTTTTTCCCATAAAGTTTTTATAGCCAGAGCCCTGCATTGAATACGGATTGAGATTAAATGCAGTACTCAAGTTTGCCCATTGCCATGGAATGGTCGTATTATTGCTGCCGCACTTTCCAAACTTGAAGTAACCCACGGGCCATTGCGTATTTTGAATGGTATGAGCAGTGGCCGCAGCAGATTGTGGCAAGGAAACGCCCCAGTTTCCACTACCTGCGCTTTTAATATCCACCTTATTTCCATTGAGATTTTTCAAGGTAAACGACAACGACGGAGAGCCGTCTGTTGCCCATTCGACATCACCAATGGTCATATAGCCATTAGAAAGCCATGGAGATCCTTGCGGTGCCCCCCATAAACCAGAAGGAATCGTTCCTCCATTAGGGACAAAATAAACATACTGTCCCGAATAGAACGCATCCAATTGGCTAGATTCCATCGTTCCATCAGAAAAAATTTCTACATGTATTTTATCTGTTTGCGGATCTGCAGAAACTTGCACATTATTGCGAGGATCCGATGGTTTAGGAACAAAAGATATCGTTCCATATTCATCAAATAATCCATAAAGATAATGCATGGATTCATGCGTAAGAGTCATTCCAAATTCAAATAACTTAAAATTATCATTTGTTAGATAATTATAATATGGATCCGTAATGTCCCAATAATCAGAGACAATCAAGCCACCAGATGTTGAATTGAATGAAGCAACGGCAGCGCGTGGCCACTGATCATATGCAGGCCACAAAACATCACAGCCATCATAACTTGCAACACCAGAAAAAAACTTAATGTTACCTAAATAGTTACCGCCATTGGACATTTCGTACAAGCCATCCGCCCAATACTTGATAATTTTTTCATAGTGTTCTCTGGAATATACACTATTTGCATTACCAACAACGGGATTACGCTGCAAGCAAATCGACAAGTCAACCGCTTCTTCTGACGGCTGCCCCGCAGCATCCCAAGCAACTGTACGAACCATACTAAAAGGACTTTTTCCCGCAAACAAATAAACAGCAGAAAAAAGAGCCACGCAGGCTATTTTTTTCATTTTCCACCTCCAAGATATTTTAGTGATGTAAGCAAATATAACATATAAATTTTTATTCATTTGAATAAAATACAGTTTTTAATGTAAAAAGATTTTAATCTTCCATATAAAAAATGAAATTCCCTCATTTTTATACTATCTTAGTACTAGAAAATTCAAATCTTCAAAAAACGAGTAATTAAGGGGAACATTTGTGAAACATAGAATCACAATGTATAAGTTCACGTACTCTAAAAACAAACTAACATTATAACAACCAAACAAATGCTTATAAAGGGAGCAAATATGAATAAAATTAACAAAGTCGTTTTTTCAACGCTCATTTCAACATGCGCGGTATTCGCAAACGAAAGCTTTGGAGGAATCGGCATTTCATTTCAAAACGAAAATGACGGGGCAAAAATTTTAGAAATAATTCCCAATACACCAGCCGCAGAAAGTAAACTTCAAATAAATGACAAAATTATTGCTGTCGATGGGATTTCTTTAAAGGGGAAATCCACTGAAGAAACAAAACAGTTGCTTCGCGGTCCCAAGAACAAGCCTCTCGAAGTAACGTTCATCAGCGGCGGAGACACTTTATCTACAATACTTTCACGTGTGCAAATCACCGTAAAAGCTCTAGACCAGAAAGATATTGAGAACTGGTACGGAGACAAGAAAAAGCTCAATTCAAGTGAAATCGAAACTTACGCAACAGAAACAGAGAACGACAAGAAGCTTCTTGCAGTTCTAAAAAAAGGAGCCGTTCTCCAAAATAAGGAAGCAACATCCGCAACAAACTTGGACGGCATATATGCAGAAAAGCCTAAAGCAGCATCTTCCAAAGGCGCTGTCACAAAGCCTATCACAAACAACATAGCAACATTAAGAAATTTCGATCGAAAAAGCATCGCCTTCGACTTGAAAGAAGCGGGAAAAGCAACCGTCACTATCACCAATGTTGACGGGAAACAGATAGCCCAATTCAACCTGAAAGACGCAAAGGCCGGCTATAATTCGATTCCTTGGAACGGCGAAAAAGTTCCCAACGGCAACTACACTGTATCCATCGATTACAATAGCAGCACTAGCGGCACCGTTGTCACGCTCAAATAAAAAATTAGCAAGTACAAATTAGATTAAGCTAGACTTTTCAACATGATAAGTCTAGTTTTTTTGTATTCTTTTTTCAGGAAATACATCAACATCCGCTCAAAAACTATTTTTTAGAAATAAATCATTCTATAATTATTTATATTAACAATAAACTTACAATAAAAGCGAGTCTACAAATGAAATATATTCCCATCTTACTTTTATTTTTAGGAGTTCTTGTCTCGGCTCAAGAAAACAGGCCCGATCATACGGATATGATCTTTTGCGAAACAATTGATCACACAGGCTTTATAAGCGTTACAGAACAAACTTTTTTAGAAGTTTTTTACTTTGTCAGGGATTCCTCATTTGAGCACTTGCTTTTTACCATCGATGTCAGCGGAATCATTGATTCTGTCTACGAAAATTATACACGCATGCCCAATTTACACGGTCAAGTCACATCTGTTCCTATAACAGGAATTGTCGATCACAAGACAACCCAAATGAAAGCTATCAGCATCAAGAACCGAGTGTTGAATCTCCCCGAAGGAAATGATTCCGCCATGGTCAGGAACTTTAAAGCTCAGCGAATTTTTATCCCTAAAAGTCTACCCGCAAAAAAAGGAGACGAGATTATCATCAATGATTACTTCGCCATATTGGACGACACTTGTAACGAAGACGATAGCGCGCGGCAAAAAGCTCTAGTTTATGGGAAATACGTTCTCAACTCTAAAACGACATCTCTTCCCAACAACAATAAACCTTCTTTATCCAAACGAGCGCCAACGCACAATCGTGATGCAAACGGCAGATTTTTTACAAAAAAGCCGAATTACTTCATTGAATACTAATTTATCTAAAACAAAAAAAAAACAGTCACGAATAAAAGCGACTGTTTTTTTATTCCCAAATTACTTAATTCTATGACCATTCAAGTCATAACGTTTACTGTTCCTTTCGACAAACAGTTTATAATCATCGAAACGAAGACGCAGCTGCAGAGGACGAACGGTCTTGTATTCAACTGGAGCGTGAATAGCGATCGTACCTTGCGAGCTAGAAGATTCAACATCCGCAAAAGAACTTGAGGAAACGAACGGAAACGAAGAGGAGCTGAAAATCGCGGAGGAAGAACTCTGCGAGAAGCTCGAAGATGACCGTTCCTGTGAAGAACTTGATCCGGCAGATGAACTGGAAGCAGGCGTATCACTTTTTGCGACACCTGCGACGGCAAAATCAGGAGCAAAACCTGCATTAAGAGCTTCGATGGCTCCCGCAAGATATGCCAGCGGCGCATTCCAGTTAATGGCGACTTCATTTGTAGCATAGCTACAACGCTGATCGGTGTAAGCCGTTGCCGACTGCCCAGTACGATAATCGGCACATTTCCATTCCGTTGCAGAACCAACATCTTCACCGCCTGGCTGCGGACCACCCACAAGCATCCCCGGGATAGGTTCTTCTACGTTGTCAGAAGTACTCGGACGATGGTGAGGCATTTTCGGAGATTTCGAGCCATAGCCTGTTACGAACGACATATCAAGAGGATTCTTGCCAAGCAAATAATCAAGCGCTTTGACGGCAGTCTTGTAATACTTCTGTTCGCCCGTGAGGTAATAGGCATGCAACAGCCAAACGCCCTGATTCGCGGCAGTAGAATTGGATCCCCACACAAAATCGTCTTTTGCCATCACGACGCCAAATCCCGTTTCTGCGCGATTGACAAACTTATCGGCAGTGCTCAAAATTTTCTGTTTAGCTTCATTAGCATCGCCACCGAAACCGGTCTGGTGCAAAGCCTTTTCGTAAGTAGCAAGCCCCGCGACATCGCCCCAGTAAGACACATACTCCGAAGAACCCGACTGTTTGTACGTTGCATCACCCGTCGTGATAAAAAGTTCTGTGCCTGCCAAGAGCTTTTCATCGTTCGGATCGTCATTTTCGTAGGCTCCCGTCGAAACACCTGAAGGATTCGCTAGGTAATTGCGGTTCGGATTTTGCGCGCCCCATGCATAGGCAATTTTCGCCGCTTCAAGACACTTGAACGCATAAGTCGCATCAAAAGGCTCGTAAATTCGCGAAGCCAAAGCCATCACGGCAGCAAAGTCAAAAGTTCCAGCCGTGCTTTTTCCAATAACATAAAGTTTAGAATTATCCTGAGCCGGCATCACATCGCCCGGGAAACCGAGTGAAGTCAATTTGTGGTAAACACCGCCATCGGAAGCCTGCATAGAGAGCATCCAGTCAAGGTTGTACTTAATTTCCGCAAGCAAATCCGGAAGGGAGCCTTCGGCCGGGATGTTCCACTTGAGCGTCTTGAAATACTCCGGAAAGTGTTCGTAAAGAGAAAGAAGCGTATAAGTCGTAATGCCCGAGTTCACGGTATAGCGGCCATAATCCCCGGCATCGTACCAGCCCTTGCTCGATTTGATCGTACCCGAAGCCCCCGTAGATTCGTGGAGTTCCACAGTCGAATTCGTGTGTCCTGCAGCACGAGCCCACTTGCCTGCGTACCGTTCATCCAAAGCCATGGATGCACGTTGGTAATAGAACCACTTGATTGTTGCCTTAAAGACTTCTTCGAAAGTCCGTGATTTCACAACAAGATCGGAACGGAGTACATCACCGTTCACCTTGACGCTGTAGACACCCGTTTCAGTGAGTTCCGAGAAATCGACAAGTTGGACATTTTGACCGCTCGCATCCCAGTAAGAAGCGGCCTTCGGTGTGACCGAAAGCACAACACGCCCAGCAGCATTTACAAAATCCACATTGCCATTTGCATTGACAAGGGCAAGTTCCTTGAAATCGCTCGGACGGTAACCGATCTGATTGATATAAGCAGTCGCGGCAAATGCAGGGACCGCAACAAGCGCTGTAAGCGCTATAGATTGTAACGCACGATTCTTCACAAACATCCTCACTTAAAAGTGAAACCACCGTTCGGTCTATAATATAGAGAGGAACGGCATGTTTTTCCACTCGCTACAGCGCTATTTCAACAACGACTGTATCAAGAGTTTGATAAAATTTCATTCGAGCGCCCCCCCAAAAAAAATAAACAACTTTATTTACAATCTTAAAAACATTAAATTAACGGGATTTTTGAGCAAAAAAAGCTAAGGCGCATCTTTTTCATTGGTTATTTTATGACAGTTAAAAAAAACGGCGCTCCTTGCGAGGCGTCGTTTTGCTTTCTATGAATAAGAGAACTCTTTTTATAAATGCGGGGATTTTTGAATTTTTAAAGAGCCCGCAAACGATTTCACAATCAATCGATACGATGTCCTTTCAAGTCAAAACGTTTGCCGTTCTTTTCGATAAATACCTTTTGGTCCGCAAAACGAAGGCGCACGCCATCATCCGCATTCACTCGCGTCCTCGACACCACAGGCTTAAGTGCAGAGGTTCCGTCCCTGGCAACGCCATCAACGGCAAAGGACGGAGCAAAGCCCGCGTTCAAAGCCTCAAGTGCGCCAACCAAGTACGCAAACGGAGCATTCCAGTTGATGGCCACTTCATTCGTAGCATAGCTACAACGATCGTCGATATAAGAGGTCGCCAAGGTCTTTCCGGTCCTATAATCCTTACACATCCAAGTTTCTTTTCCAATATCTTCACCACCTGGCTGCGGACCGCCTACGACCATTCCCGGGACAGGCGGTTCAACACTATCAGCGGTGCTTGGGCGATGGTGAGGCAAAAGCGGAGACTTTGTACCAAACCCCGTTACAAAAGACATGTCAAGAGGATTCTTGCCAAGCAGGTAGTCCACCACTTTCTTCGCGGCTTCGTAATACTTTGGGTCACCCGTCAAGTAGTAAGCATGGAGAAGAAGAACGCCCTGGTTTCCGGCAACAGAATTCGATCCCCAGACAAAATCTTCATTTGACATTACCACACCAAAGCCCTTAGAGGCGCTATAAGCAAATTCATTTGCAAATTCCGTAAGCATTTTCTTTGCAGTAGCAGCATCCGCCCCCGCTTCGGTCGGATGGCCCGCAGCAGCATAAACTGCAAGGCCGTACATTTCAGGCCAAGCCGGAACAATGTTCGTTTCATTAGGATTAAGAGTCGGTTTGTACGATTCATCACCCGTAGAAAGGTAGAGTTCCATGCCGGCAAAGACCTTTTCGTCATCCAATTTGCCATCGCTATAAGTACCCGATCCAACATCTCTCGGATTGTTGAACACCATCTTAGGATTTTCAGCACCCCAAGCATAGGCTTTCTTGGCGGCTTCAAGGCACTTATTCGCATAAGCTTCGTCAAAAGGCTTATACACACGATAAGCAGCGGCCATCACCCCCGCAAAGTCAAACGCCGGCGCAGTTCCTTTTCCGACAACATAAAGTTTAGCTTTATCTTCTTCGGGCATGATATCGCCCGGGAACTGGAGCGTGGTTAATTTATGATAAACCATACCATCTTCAGCCTGCATGGTAAGCATCCAGTCCAAGTTCCATTTGATTTCAGCAAGCAAGTCCGGCAAATTACCTTCGGCAGGGATATTCCACTTGAGCTTTTTGAAATACTCCGGGAAATGTTCGTAAAGCGACAAGAGCGTATAGGTGGTGACTCCCGAGTTCACGATATAACGTCCATAGTCCCCCGCATCATACCAGCCCTTGCTCGACAGCATCGTTCCCGTTGCACCCGTAGATTTATGAAAATCCACCGTTTCATTGGTGTGTCCAGCAGCACGAGCCCACTGCCCCGCATACTGTTCTTCCAAAGCTATAGAGGCTCGCTGATAATAATACCACTTGAGAGAAGCCTTGGCGACATCTTCAAAAACCTTGTCCGCAATTTTCAAGTCCGAACGAAGGACTTCTCCACCCTGCTTGATGGTATAGATTCCCGCTTTCGTCAGTTCGGAAAAATCAACAAGCTGAACATCTTGTTTGCTCGGTTGCCACTGAGATGCAGCCTTCGGAGTCACCTTGAGGACCGTTTGCCCAGCCGCATCGACAATTTCGATGTCACCTGACCCTTCGAACAAGGTAAATTCCTTTGGATCAGTCGTACGGTAACCGACCTGGTTAATATAGGCGGTCGCAGCAGCCGCAACTGTAGCAAGCGAAAGCATCATCGCCATTAAAGGTATGTACAGTTTCAAACCGACCTTTGACATTGGATTTTCCTCAAAGAAAATATCAAACATAATCTATCCTAAAAAAATCGATTGTCTAACTTTTGTTAGAAAATTCTGGTTACAATTGTACCCAAAATGTTATTTTTTGACGTATCGAATGGCTTTCATCTCACCCGAAGGAGAATTCAACATTATCCCGTAAATTCCCGTCGGTAACGATGATAGGTCCAGCTCCTTGCGGAAGATACCGTTAATCTTGCGGGAACCGTTAACAGAGACTATCGTATAACGGAATTCCGCCAAAGTCCCGTAAACAAATAAGCGATTCCCATGTATTTCCATGTCATACGATTTGGCAATTAAAGGCACAAATCCCGATGTCGTATCCTTCGCCGTGGTGTCCTTTACCGTAGTATCCTTTGCGACCGTATCTTTCGCTACAGTATCCTTTGCCGTGGTATCGACAGGGACTTTGGCAGACTTTGCTTCACGAGCTTTATCAAGGAAAGCAACCGCTTTGTTCAAGTTCTCGGTCGAGTTCATCACGTTGCCGCCATGTTCGCCGTTCGGCACCTGAACATATTCCGTCACCACATTGTGATGCTTGAGAGAGTCGTAAAGTTCCTTGCTCTGTTCGATGTTCACAACCTGGTCTTTAGTTCCGTGGAAAATGATAACCGGCGGATCATCGTCGCTCGCATAGTAGGGCGAACTGGCGACCATCCACTTGTCCTTGTTGCCTTCACGTTCCACGCCAATGAATTTTCCTTCCATTGTTCCGGAACCACCCATGCTGATGGGATTCATCGTGTAAATGTCGGTCGGAGGAGACCAAAGCACGGCACCATCGACGCAACTGCTAAACGACGTAAATTCGCCGAGGTCACCAACCAAGTCCACCGTCACCGAACCAGACTTGCCTTCTTTCAAGCCACAAGTTGTCGCAGTAAGGCTCGAAAGGTGACCGCCCGAAGAGAAGCCGGATACAGCCACAAAATTCGTGTCAAACTTGTACTTAGCAGCATTGCCGCGGACAAAACGCACCACAGCCTTGATGTCGTGAAGCTGCGCCGGATACTTGGCATCGGACGCCGAACGGTGATTCGGAGTCACCACAGCATAACCCGCCTTAACATAAGCCGCACAAATAGTGCTCAAGTCCGCGGACCCCTTCATGTTATTGCTGCTCCAGGCGCTACCGTAAGTGTGAATGACAACCGGATACGAATCCTTAGCCTGCTTAGGAACGTAAATATCCAGTGTATGATAGGTTTTTCCATCGCCAACGTAGTTCACGTCAGCAGTCTTGTCGGCATCCGGCACACTGCCTCCGCCCTGCGGACCACCGAAACCACCCCCCATACCGCCGCCCCATTGAGCGAACGAAAGAACAGCGGTTACTCCGACCGCTATCATTATTTTTTTCATAACCACTCCAATCAACAACGTTTCTGTGATTAGGAACGTCTTATGTTAATCTAATTTCTAAAAAAAATCCAAGCTTTAGCGTAAACTTTTTTTTATTGTTGAAGTTTACAACCGGATTCGCTTTACTGAACTTCTTCGAATCACTGGATAAAATCCGTGAATTTACATTTCACATATATGCCGGAGTTATGCCTGAAATTCCCATTTTTTCAATCAGATTGAACAACTCATAGACACTTTACGCATAGATCTAAACAATGCGAGGCAAATAATCAAATAATTTGAAGATAATGATTGTTCGTCGTGAGAATGGAGGCGTCGGCCAAGGATGAGGAGGGTGCAGGGAGGGGCCCGTGCGGCCTTCGCAAAAGTGTGCAAAATGAGTGTCGCGGGAGGCTGCTTGCAGACTCACATGACGGAATGCAGCCACGGACGCATAAGCGTCAACTCTGAGCTCTCGCCCCGCCCGCAAGACGTATTTTTGACATTAAAAAAATGAACCCTTGGCGGTAGGCCATTTCCACTACTTAATCAATTGTCCGTCGCCATCGCATAAGCCTACGAGTATGCCGTTGCCATCAGAATCCACTTTTAGCAAGCCATATTTGGCTTTTTCGTATTTTTTTGCGGAACCTTCTTGAAAAAAGTAGTTGTCCGCTCCGATAGTCAACCGTCCCAAATGCGTCTTATAACGTATTAAAAGTTCCCCGTCTTTCACATCCTTACCGCTCTGCACGCGCACAAACTTTGCCACCCTGTCGCGGCCGGCCTCCACCACAATGTAGCCGGATTTAGAATTGTAGTCAATCTCGCTCAAAATCTCATAATTCAACGCCATATAGTCGCCCTGCATAAGCGAACGCGGATCAACCGGCGCAAGGCGCAGCAAAATTTCAGAACCTTTGCCAATCAGCGCTTCTTTTTGCACTACAGAAAAGGCGAAGAACACGAGCACCAATATCAGATTGGCGGCTAATATAATTTTATAATTTTTGCTCATTTGGTTACTCGTTTAATGAAGTAAAACATCAGCAGGAACAACGCACCCGAAGCCATCAGCACATACGACTTGTTGATCAATAACATATCTAAATCGTAGTAGAACTTTGCTATTCCGCAAACAAACATTGCAGAAAAGATAACCAGGCACACATAGTCGAGAATCCAAAACGACAAGAGCATCCCCATAATCGGTAACGCCATAGCAGGATACATCGCCGTAGATGCACAGCACAGCAATGCAAGGATACAACTCTCAATCAGCCTTTTGCCCGTAACATATTTACGCAGCAGTGTAAAAGCAATAGCGAAACTGATTGCAGCAAAAACCGTATTGTCGCTATGAATAAACCATAAAAGCACGACCGATATTACAGCAGTGACAAACCTGATCGTTTTCAAGTAGCCTTTAAGCACTGCTGAAGCAAACCAATTATCTCGAATGGTGGCGGCAAACAAGCCCATATAAGCTACGATAATCGCAAAACAGGATAACTCGATATTGCGATCTTTCATGGAGTGACCAGATACGAAAAGGTCAAAATAAGAGAAACAAATGAGCGGCAGCACCACCAAGGCATAGCAAAGCAGCATTTGCCGACACAAATGCATCTTGCTCAACGCAAATGACAAAATGGCCGCCACAAATTGCAACACCAAAGTCAACGTCAAGTGACCGGATCCAGCGATATACCCGAATGTAAACCCCACGATAAACAGCGGAAACACCAGCAGCAGCAACGCGACATCATTGCCGACAGACGGATTGTCTTGCGAAAACACTATCGCACAAATAATCGCAACCACCGACAGCACGCCATAAACAACCGAGTGGTCTTGCACTACAAGAGCAACCAAGCCTGCCGACAACGAGGCAATGAAGAAACCGCCTACGCCCAACACAACAAGCAAAGGCCTAGGCAAATGTTCGGATTTACGGCTGTTATTTTCCATTATCGATAACCAATTGAATTGTTCAATTTTTATTGTTTCCACTTTTTGTATTGTTCTACAATAGCGTACGATGAAGCGGCCAAGGCGGCTGCCGTCAACATCAGGTTGAAAAATATTCCGACAAATTCACGAGCGAGACATTTAACAAACACGCATTCCAGCACGCACAACGCACCTATGAACAACATTGAATACAACCATATATTCTTTTGTTTCAACGCACACCATATTGTTGCCGCAGTCACGACAAAAGCCATCCATAAATTATGCGCATCATAACCCGTAATAATTACAAAGCACACCACGAATACCGCTACACCAAATTCAATGGTAAACAGAAGGCTTGTAAACCAAGATGGCGGAGCAGATAAACGCGGCAGATATTTTGGGGCAAAAATAAAAAACGAAATCCACGCTGCACCATAGAGCATAAACAATGTCGAAAACCAATCTTTATCAGGAAAAAGCGGTATCACGCCCATCGACACAAGCACAATAAAAATTGTCCATAGCGGATAAAAATCAGCGATATAAACCCAAGCCAAAATGCAGAGCGCCCATGTGAGGAAAAATACGTAGGAATCGGCCTTGGTCTGGTACACCTGCCCAAATATAGCCCAAAACACGCCCACAAGCCCACACAAAACAGACACCGTGATTTTGCGGGTGAAATCGCTCATTTTCACTTTTATAGTCACAGCAAAAACCGCAAGAATCAATGCGACGGCAATGCCCATTTTCACAAAGCGGTGCATGTGCTCCCAATTGTAGGCAAAGAAAAAAATGATGCCGGCCAACATCAGCCCAGAGCCTAACGTCAGCGTAAAAATCTGCAAAAATCGCATCCAAGCCTTAACATCGGCAGTTTTAGCTTGGTCGCTCCCCGGTAATGTAATTGTATCGTCCATATTAAAATGTAATTGAATTTTAAAATTTCCTTTTGAAAATATATCATTTTCGCGGAAAAAGGATGTTTTTTATGTGGTCATTGGTTATTAAATAAAAACGTCATCCCATAGCGATGGGATGACAAAGCGAGCAACAAAAAATTCTATCGCTTACTTCAAGAAACCTTCCGTCATGAGGCGGGCTTCCTTGTCGGCTTCAAGCACCTGTTCGAGCGAGAGATGACCCGTGACATTCGGGGCCTTGTCCATCACCATTTCCACGTACTTCGGGATGTCGGTGAACTTGAGGTTACCCTTGAGGAAACGATCCACGAGAACTTCGTTTGCGGCGTTCATCATTGCAGGAACAATACCGCCACGACGGCCTGCATCAAAAGCGAGAGCCAAGCAACGGAATTTGTTGAAGTCCGGTTCAAAGAACGTGAGCTTTGCAAGCGTCGGCAAGTCGAGGCGCTTGGTTTCGAGCTTGAGGCGATCGGGCCATGTGAGCGCCACCTGGATAGGAATGCGCATGTCGGGAGCGCCGAGCTGAGCCATCAAAGAACCATCGCGGAACTGTACAAGCGAATGCACCATGGACTGCGGGTGAACAACAACCTTGATCTGGTCATACGGAATGTGGAACAAGAAATGCGCTTCGAGCACTTCGAGACCCTTGTTCATCATGGAAGCTGAGTCGATGGTAATCTTCTTGCCCATGCTCCACACCGGGTGATTCAAGGCATCGGCCACGGTGATGTTTTCAAACTTTTCGATAGGCCATTCACGGAACGGGCCACCCGAAGCCGTGATTTCGAGAAATTCCACTTCGGATTCGCGCTTGCCGCCTTCGAGGCACTGGAAAATAGCGCTGTGTTCGGAGTCAATCGGCGTGATGAAGGATTTCGGATTTTCGGCGAGTTTATCCCAAATCACGGGGCCAGCCATGACCATCGTTTCTTTATTCGCAAGAGCCACGTGCTTACCGTGTTCGATTGCAGTAATAGTCGGGAGGCAGCCCACAGCGCCCATCAAGGCGTTGATGATGATGTCAGCCTTCGGATCGGCAGCAAGTTCACAGAGGCCATCCATGCCCGCAAGCACCTTCTTGCCAAGTTTATTTTCAAGTTCCTTCGCTGCCGCTTCGTTGAACATACACACGCGTTCAACATTGTACTTGCGCACAATCTCGGCAACTTTATCAACACTGCTATTCGCGGCAACAGCATATAAATTAAATATGTCAGAATGTTGTTGGATAACATCAACACTAGATGAACCAATTGAACCGGTGGCACCCAAAAGAACTACATTTTTCATCTAAGGTCCTCAAAAAAATTTGAATATCTTTTTATTTAAAGATAGAATAAAGATACTGTTTCGCCAAGAAAGCATGATACAAAAACAAGGGTAACATATATACGTTAGCGTTGAGATGATTACAACATTTTACATTTCATTAAAAAAATTTTAATGTATATTAGTTATGGGTTTAGGTTTGTGGCTCGCAGGAGGTGCTTATGCGCATACTTTCCTCGGGTGTATTTGCTGCGTATTGTTGCGCAGTGGGGACGCTTTGGAGTTGTTCGGATTCGTCAAGCAATGACATATCCGGTTCAGAAATCAATTTATCATCGTCAGCCGAATATTCGGATTCATCCGAAGCAGGCGATCCACCAGACAAGAATTATTCTGCCGAAAAAGGCGGAACAAATTCATCATCATCCATCACCAGCGTATCTGAAAGCTCGTCGGGAACATCGTCGGGCGTGTCCACAGATTCGCGCAAAAGTTCATCAAGCAAGCGTTCTCACCAGAGTTCATCTTCGGGTCCCGAGCAAGGCAAATCGTCTGGAATTCAATTAAATTCTAGTTCCAGTTCGAATTCTTTTGTCTATACATCGCCTGCAAATTTTGCAGATACGGTAAACGGCGTTGCTTTCGAAATGGTATATGTGGCCGGAGGTTCATACACACGCGGATGCGACAACTGTGCCGAACAGGACAAAATCTACGAATCGCCATCACATAAAGTAACCGTCAGCGATTACCACGCCGCCAACACCGAAGTGACTATTGCGCAATGGAATGCCGTGATGGGCGGAAAAAAGAATTCTTGGGAATCGAACAAAGCGCCAAAAATTGGCGTGAGTTGGTTCGATGCAAACAATTTTGCCTGTAAACTAGGGCAATTGACGGGGCGGCAATACCGTTTACTGACCGATGCCGAATGGGAATTTGCAGCACGGGGCGGCAAGGACGGTGTTGCAGACAAGTTTAAATTTTCGGGGAGCAACAACGTTGATGACGTGGCATGGTACTCCGAAAACAGCGGCGGAAAATCCCATGATGTCGCGACCAAGAAACCTAACAAACTTGGTCTTTACGACATGAGCGGAAATTCCTGGGAATGGGTTTACGATTGGCTTGTAGGCTACACGTCTGGAGACAAAGTAAATCCCGTTCAACTTACAGGAAGTGGAAACAAGACGCGTCGTGGCGGGAGTTACGGCGAACCCGCGGAGTTCGCGCGAGTGAGCCGTCGCGCCATCCGCAGCCGCGATGGCGCCGCAGACATGGGATTTAGACTCGGCATGTCTGCAGAACTCCCGCCGGGCATGACCAGTCCTTGCGAAGCGGCAAATCCCTCCGCCGCAGTTTGCCAAGGCGACAAGAACCGCGACTGCCGTTTAATCACTGCTGCAGACGAAGCTTGGATTAGCGATGATTACACAGTCATCATCGGCGAAGAAGGTACTGCAGCCGTATCAGGCTATCCGAACGTTTCAGGGCAATGGTATACGCTCAACAACCGCAGCTTTAACGTTGTCACCAAGAGCGGCACCAAAACTTATGCCTACTACGTATTCAGCGAAGACGAACTCACAATGATCAGCGATGACGGCATTCCATACCGTCTGTACAGGCGAGCTTTGACCGAAGCGAAAAGCAAGGTAAGCCTACCCACGGTAAGCAATCCCAAAACGCTGGCACAACTTATCGCCGCCGTGGAACCCGAACGGATAGTGACAGACGAACAGCTCGCCCACCCCGACACTAGCGTACGCGACCCGCGCATAGCGGCCGCAAGCGGATACACCTGGTTCTTTGACGGACGCTGCTGCGGCGGAAACCACAAGTACCGTTTCCATCTCGACAAGAGTGGCGACGCGGAATTCGTGGTGATGGATTACGATGACACCCATCACGAAAACATTCTAGCAAAAGGTCGCTGGTTCACCGTCGGAAACATCGGGCTACACATCGTATTAAATGGCAAGTATTTCAACTACCTCTATACGGCAGGCGAACGCACCATGAGCTACAGCGAGTACATGCCGGCAGGCCCCATCTTCTGCCACATTTCGTTCCAGAGCTACGAACGCGGAGACTTCCGCATATTCAACAAAACTTTATTCGATGACAAGATTAAACGCCCACGCGGTTTCAACGGAGAAAATCCGGTCTATGAAGCCGGCGATTACCAGTGGGGTTCGTAAATGTATAAACTCAACCATAGCGTGCTCCGCACAATTGCGACTAAATCCCACTCCGTCGCAATTATAACCATAGCGGTGCTTTCCGCCTGTAGCGACACCACATCCTCAACAGCTCCAGAAAGCATCGCTTCATCCTCGAGTATTACTATCGAGGAACAATCTTCATCGGAGAACGCAATCGTCGAGTCTTCCAGTTCAGCCGCACTTGATTCAGCGGGAATCGTTCAGTCTACGGATTCCAAGAGTTCCGCATTTCAACAAAGTTCCTCATCAAGTGGGCCCCCAAAAAATTCCAGTTCATCACGAAGCAGCCATCGACGGTCTTCATCTTCTATAACGCCAACAAGTTCATCCGCAATTTCATCATCGCAAGATACACCAACATCTTCGTCAAGAGAGGTTTCATCGTCTTCAACAGCGCCCTCGCCTGTTAAAATAGCACTCGACGAGAATGGCTTTGCGACCGTTGCCGATGTTTACAAAAGTCTCGCTCCCGAAGAAAAAGCGGTATTCATCATACGCCATTCCGAACGCGAAGACGATGTCGCCATAGAAACGGAGCTCACCGCCAATGGCGTGAAGATGGCCCAAGATCTAGGCGCCACCCTCAAAAGCGATGAAGAATTTTCGTACATCACTTCGGGATTCGTGCGCACCAACGAAACGGCAAACAACATCTCAAAAGGCCGCGGAGAAGCAAGCCTCCCGAAACTCATCACCAACTACGATATCACCGGAAACTGGTTCCTGAAAATTTCAGCGGATTCGCTCGCCCTATACGCTACAAAGCTCAACATGAAAGGCAACTCCGTTGAACTCATGGCACATTGGGCATACGAAGGCGGCTACCCCGACGCTCTCTACGAACTTTCGCCCCGCGCCGAAGAATTCATGCAGAAAGTCATCCTCAAGAATTTATCCAAATGGAAACGCGTGAGTATAATGGTCTCGCACGACATTCTCGTGATGCCACTCGCCGTATTCGGTTCCAACAAAAAAGTAGCCCTCAAATACCATGAGGACTACCATTGGATAAATTACATTGCTGGACTTGCTATCATCATCGGGGCAGACAACAGCATGCGTTACGTTCCCGTGAAGGGAGCTGCATCAGGCGTTATCGACTACCTCGCCATTTTCATGGAAGAACACGGCGGACAAAAGCGAAAATAAAAAGTTCTGGTCTATATGACAAAAAGGTACCTGAAAACAGGTACTTTTTGATTATATGACATTTGGGTACCTGAAATCGTCCGCAAGCCTTTATCTGCTTGGCTTGC
>CACWPM010000039.1 GCA_902762795.1 Fibrobacter succinogenes
CCGAGACGCGGCAACGCGAAGTTGAGTGCCACTGCGCAGACGAAGGTCAACAAGTACCAGAACGCCTTCTGCAGGACATAACGTAGCATAGGATATTGTTTAAGCATTTGTAGTCCTTTATCCTTTATTTAGCAAGCTTCAAATTCCAAAGGGTCTTGGTACCCGATGCCACCCACGGAAGCTGAGCAGGAGCGTACGGGTTTGCAGCAGTCGGCCAGTTCGTCCAAACGCGGTCGCTGAATTCGTAGAACTGTTCCGGCAAATAAACCAGCGGAATGGACGGCTGATCTTCCATGAAGATCTTGTTCAATTCGCGATAAGCGGTAGCGATGGAATCGGCGTTCTTCATGAGCGGAATAGCAGAGAGGAGTTTGTCGACTTCCGGACGGAAACCTTCGGTACCCGGCTGGTTGTAACGACCGATGTTCGTGCCGGCCCAGGCGCCAAGCGGCTGCCAGTCACGGCTAGCCATGATTTCGTTGAAGCGGCTCCACGGGAGAGACGGAGTCACGTCAGCAACAGGCTTGTGCATGATGAGGTCGAAGTTGCCAAGACCCATGGCCGGCCAATAGGAACCGCCATCCACAAAGCCTTCACGAATATCGATACCAGCCTTGCGCATACCTTCGACAGCGATGGTCACCATAGCTTCCCAGTCGGTCCAACCGTTCGGGCTCGTGATGTACATCGTCGGGATCTTTTCGCCCTTGGCATTTTCCATGTGGTCAAGCGTTCCGTCGCTATTCCAGACAGACTTGTAGCCAGCTTCTGAAAGCATCTGCTTCACAGTTTCGACGCGTTCCTTTTCGTCGGTGATGGTGAGCTTGACACCATACTTAACGAGGTCTTCGTCGCTGATGTACTTGCCTTCGAGAGCTGTCGGCATGATGAGGCCCGGCTTGATCTGGTCCGTGTAGTCGGACACGGCGAACTTGCGGAGAGCCATGTAGTCGATAGCAGTTGCAAGAGCACGGCGGAAGCGCTTGTCGTTAAGCGGTTCCTTCATCGTGTTGATGATGAGCATCGGCATTGCACCCGGCAAGAAGTAAGGCGGTTCATTGAGCCAAGTGTGCACGCCAGCGCCAGCCTTGCGGTTGATACGCGGGATGTAGCTCTGGGAAGCGTCAAGGTTGCCGCTACGCATAGCGATTGTGTTATGTTCGTTGTTCTTGTAAATCGGGTGGACAATATATTTCGGAGCTGGGAGCTTGCCTTCGTGCAAAGCGGCATTGCCCCAATAGTCGTCGCGGCGTTCAAGAATAATCTTGTTCGGGTCGGCACTGCGGAGAGCGTACGGACCGGAAACAACCGGATCCTTGTCCATCGGGAGCTTCTTGACTTCATCCTTGGAGCCAAGCTTTTCGATAAGCGGTTCAAAGACATGAGCCGGGACAATTCGAATGGCCTGCATCAAGTCCAAAACGGAAAGCGGGTTGTTGCGCTGCTTCTTGTTCACGAGAAACGCAATGCGTTCCACCGCACCTGCCGGTTCGGATTTAACGGTATCGACATGAATAGCGGAAATCTGTTCGCTAGTATTGATGGAACCCATAGTATAGATGAACTTCACGTCCTTGGAAGTCACCTTTTCTCCATCGCTCCACTTTGCCGCCGGATTCAAATCCACAACGATGCTATCATTGTTCTTGCTTACGAGCGTGCCGAGGAGGGATTCGATTTCACCCGTCAAGGAGTTGTAGGTGAGGAGCGGTTCATACATCAAGTTGAAACGGCCGCTCACAGGCCAAGTCGTCATCCAGCTTTCTGCAAGGGGGTTGAACGTACCGGGAGCATCATTCTGCTGCCCAGACAAATAGAGCGTCTCCTGACGCGGCAATGAACCGCTAGCGAGCTCATCTTCCGATGAAGCGCCGCCGCACCCAAAAAGTGCGCCAGTTGCCGAAAGCACCAAGGCCGTTCTAGCAATCGATTTCAATCCAATCATTTGAGTCCTCTTAGAATAGGGCCTTTGCGGGCCCCTTTAATTGAAAATTCAAATCTAATATAGATTATTCCAAATAAAAATTATTTTCGAAAGAAATAAAAAAGCCTTGATGATTTCTTAAATCGGATTAAGAAAATTTTACATTTAGAAATGTTTACTAAACAATGGTTTACGCCCTTTTATCCCTATAAAATCATCATGCGGGCGGGGCCCCAGCCCGGAGTTGACGAAATGACGAAAATGGGATAGTTGATTTTTTATCTTGTTTTTTATATATTGATATCAGCAACAGGGTGGTAGGTCGCCACCTGAGAAAAAAAGAAAGACCAAATTGATGAAACAGGGTGGTAGGCCGCCACCTGAGAAAAAAAAAGAAAGACCAAAATTTAGCCGTTTCTTATATGCAAATATAAGAAGCGGTTTTTTTGTTGAGGAAAAAATGAGCCGAATTTCAATCGTTCACTTAACTGAAAAGTTTTACAACGATCATGCCAACCATGCCGAAATACTGAAAAAAACTGGACGCCCTCATTTAGTTTTAATCTTGCGAATCGGAAATAATCAATTTGCCATTCCATTTAGAACGAGCGCACACCGTCCTAAAACAGGGCGTATCTCACATTGCTTTTTCTTTATGGAATCTGGACGCAAAACTTTAAGTACAACAGGACGTATTCCTGCACTTGACTTCGCGAAAGCAGTCGTTATCACAGCAGATTACATCGGAAACAAAACAAGAATTGATAACGGCGAATTCAAAGAATTGCAAGACCATTTTCATGAGATTGAAGAGAAATTCTCGACCTATCTAAAGCACTACATCAATTCCATCAAAACTCAAACAAACCTTAATTCCCCAGAAATCAAGTATTCTGCACTACAGTATTTTATAGACGTTCTTTTAACGATGGACGCTCAACAAACAACATAAAAAAATTACTTTTCGACATCGGGATTAGCATTCTCGGTGGGAGCGTCACCGGCGCAGTATTCGGCGACTTGTTCGCGAAGTTTTGTGCCACGGACTTTGCCGAGCAAATCAACGACGTCTTCGAGCGGGGCTTCCATGAACGCTTCGGCGCTCTTGTACTTGCTCAGAATCTTGACGCGGGATTCGTGACCCACGCCCGGCATCTTGAGCCATTCGACTTCGAGGTCCTTTTTGCGTTTGCTGCGCTGGTACGTGATTGCAAATCGGTGCGCCTCGTCTCGGGCATTCTGCAAAAGCTTTAGCGCAGGGCTCGTGCGGTGCAATACAATGCTTTTGCGGTCATCGGGGAACACGATTTCTTCGAGGCGTTTGGCAAGCCCTATGAGCGGCAAGTCCTTATCATGGCCGAGTTCCTTTAAAATCTGCATCGTGGCATCGACTTGACCTTTACCGCCATCGCACACCCACAAGTCGGGCATAGGGCTTCCTTCGTCTTCCAGGCGGCGAATGCGGCGGGTCATCACTTCGCGCATGCTTGCAAAATCGTCAACACCCGTTACAGTCTTGATGATAAACTTGCGGTAATTGCTCTTGTCGGGGCGACCGTTCTTGAACGCCACAAGGCTTGCGACCGTGTTCGTTCCAGACAAATGAGAAATATCCACGCACTCGATGCGGAACGGAGTTTTCTTTAAACCCAAAACTTTTTGCAGTTCAAAAACGCTCGAATCGATTTCGCTATACTTCTGCACTTCGGCACGCATTTCCACAAGAATCATGTCGGCATTTGCGGCAGCGAGTTTCAGGAACCCGAGCTTCTCGCCACGCTGCGGATTTGTCAGCACAACTTTGTGATTTGTCTTCGAGGCTAGCGCCTGTTCCATCGATTCGCGTTCCGCCAAATCTTCGGGCAAGGGCACATCCGTCGCAATTTCGCCAGGAATAAATTCCACGTCCATGTACCATTGCACCACCATTTGGCTAAAAATTTCCGTTTCGTCATCTTCGAGCTTGCATTCCAAGCGGTAGTGGCGGCGCCCGCAAAGCACGCCGTTACGGTATTCAAAAATCACGGCGGCAGCCATCGTGCCGTTACGCTTCAACGAAATCACGTCCATGCTGAGGCTCGCATCGGACACATCGGTTTTCTGGTGCGCACTCGTTGCCTTGAGCGCCTGAATCGCATCGCGCTTTTTGGCCGCGGTTTCGAAATCCATGCGCTCGCTCGCTTCGAGCATTTCGCGTTCCCAGAGGTCAATCAGGTCATCGCGTTTACCGCCCAGAAGCATCTGTGTCTGCGCCACTTTTTTGCGGTACTCTTCGCGGGTTACAAGACCTGCACACGGCGCTTCGCAACGACCGATGTGGTAATTAAGGCAAGGGCGCACAGGGCGATTCAGCGGGAGCTTGAGTTTGCATTCCCTGATTTTGAACAACCTAGCAGCAATATCCTGCAACTGCCGGATCATGCGGGAACTCATGTACGGGCCATAATACAGGCATCCATCCTTCTTTACGGAACGGCTCAAGAACAACCGCGGGAACGGTTCATTCACGGAGAACGCCAAGTACGGGAAATGCTTGTCGTCCTTAAGCAATACGTTGTACTTAGGGGTATGCTTTCGGATGAGGTTTGCTTCCAGAATAAGCGCTTCGGTCTCACTCTCCGTGATAATCCACTCGATGTCGCGGATGTACGGGAGCATCAGTGTCGCTGCACGATGGCCGGCATGGTCACTGCCGTCGAAATAGCTTGATACGCGATTTTTGAGAACCTTCGCCTTCCCTATATAGATAATCTTCCCCTGGGCATTCTTCATGATATAAACCCCAGGCAGCAGAGGGAGTTCCGCCAGTCGCCGCTCAATGTGTTCACTTACAGGAATCATGTGATTTCAAATCTATTTAATTTTTTATATTGTCGCGCCCAAATAGAAACAAGTCCTTCCCTTATCTCAATTATGAAATAGTGATTCCCGAATAAATCGTGGATGACGGCATAAAAGACAAGAGAGGACAAAGCAAAAAAAATCTAAAATACAAAGGTCATTTTACATATTATAACAGACTCGTTACAAGAAAATTTTATATATCTTACATAGTAAGTTTTTGCACCCCGCCAAATATGGAGAAACAATGAATTTTGAAAACATGAACTTGTTGTCGCAGAAGGTCGAAAGCGTCCTCGGGACCGTACGCACCCTGCGTGAAGAAAACGCCAAACTGAAGCAACTTCTCGAAACAGCCAAGGCACAAGCAGAAAACCAAAAGAACCAATTGGATGCCGCCAGTGCCAAGATAGCCGATTGCGAAGCGGCTCTCAATGCAAGAGCCAACCAGGTTGCCGCCCAAGATGAAACCATTAATGAAAAAGACAGAATCATCGACAATCTGAACGCACAAATTAACGAAAAGAACAATATCATCGATTCTCTGAACGGTCAAGTGGCCGAGAAAAACAACGCCATCAATTCGAAGGATGAACAAATCAACGAAAAGAATGGTATCATCGACGCACTCAACGGTCAAGTCGCCGAAAAAAACGGCATCATCGATTCCTTGAACGGCCAGGTCAACGAGAAAAACGGAATTATCGATTCGCTCAACGGTCAAGTCAGCGAGAAGAACAACATCATCGATTCGCTCAACGGTCAAGTCAACGAGAAGAACAACATCATCGATTCGCTCAACGGTCAAGTCAACGAGAAGAACAACATCATCGATTGCCTCAACGGACAAGTCGCCGAAAAGAACGATATCATCGATAACCTCAACGCTCAAGTCCAAAGCCAAAGCACCGAAATCGCCGAAGCCCAGAGCAAGTTCCAGCAGCTTCTCACCACCATCGAAAACGAGCTAGGCACCGAAATCAATATCAACGAACCGGCTACAGAACAAGCAAACGAGGCCGCAGAAGCCCCCGCTGAACAGCCCTCAAACAAACCACAAGACGAAACCCCAGACCTGTTCGCGAGCAACGGAGGCTCGCAACCCGGTTTTTTCGGCTAAGGTGGTTGTTGGATAACGACCCATTCGGCGTAGGAATGAAATAATATGGCAAACGAGACACTTAGATCAGTCAGCATTAATGTCGCTCAAGAACGCATCCATATCCGCACGGACTTGCCCGATACGGACTTGAAAGAAATTGTCGATTTTATCGAAAGCCGTCTCGATAATTCCTCGAAATTTAAACTGGAAATGAAGAAACAGCTGTGCCTACTCGCTGTAGAACTCACTTCTGAAATTGTCGAGCTGCGCAAGCAATTGCGCAAGGCCAAATCGTACCACGACTTAATGGACAAGGATATTAGGGAACTTTCGCTCCAGTTGGACGAAGCACTCCCTAAAGCCGACAACCAGGTTTAATTTCTAAAAGAAATTTTATTTTTACATTGAGAATCTCGGTAAAATACCGAGATTTTTTTGCATTTTGACTCTTGTTTTTACTGCGTAAGAAAGATATATTATAAGCGGGCATCCCACGGATTTTACACCCGATCTAACAGGAAAAAATCAGCTCGTTGCTCTTGTGGTTCAGTTTAGGCGCGCATCGACGCGAAAAACAAATCCCCGAGGCGCTGCTATCATTGTAGATTAGTAGTTTCGAGTGTTCGCACCGTAGGAGATGCCCTTTTTTTTATTTGGTTTATTGGGGAAAAGATGGAAATTTCCGAAAAGCTATCAGAACTTTTAAAAACCGCCGAATCCGAAGACATTTTTGACAAAGCCGTTATAGGCTACCTGCTCCCCGACGGTACAAGCCACACCGTCACCCTGAACACCCCCGAAGACACGGTTTTCGATATCGCGTCACTCACGAAAGTCTGCCCGACCTCGACGCTTGCGCTCTTGTACATTCTCGAAGGCAAGCTGTCCATTGATGCAAAGGTCATCGACTTCATCCCGGAACTAAAGACAAACTATCGCGATGAAATTTTTGTTTCGCACCTGCTCACGCACAGCCTAGATTACCGCGTCCCGATGAAGACGCTCATCGCGCTCTCACCCGAAGGAATACTCGACGCGCTTTACACGTACCAGTTCGAAGCGGCTCCGGGTACTGTTTTTAATTACGGAAATCCGGCAAGCGTATTGCTCGGCATCTTGTTGCAAAGACTAACAGGCAAAACATTGCAGGAACAAGGTAACGAGAGATTTTTCACGCCACTCGGCATGACGCGATCGGGCTACAACCCGCTCACACGAGTGCCGAAAGCAGAAATCGCGGCAACGGAGCTTTGCGAATTCCGCCATCGCGAAATCCAAGGCGAAGTCCACGACGAAAGCGCTTCAGTCCTGCAAAAGCTATTCCCCGTCGGGAGTGCCGGCATGTTCAGCTGCGTGCCAGACCTTTTGAAATTCGTAAAAATGATTATGCAAGACGGGAAGTTCGAGGATAAACAAATCATGCCGCCCGGAATTTTGGATATCGTAAGCCACAACGCATTTCCCGATGGTTTCGGCGCCTGCGCCGCCCTCGGCTGGGAGCTGAATGCCCCAAGGTTCATGGGCACCAAGGTCTCGCCACAAGCATTCGGCAAGACGGGCTTCACGGGCGCAAGCATTGTCGCCGATCCAGAAAAGGGTGGCGCCATCGTACTGCTCAGCAACTTCACCTACCCGCACCGAGAACCCAACGCAGACCGAATCCATGCGTTCCGTGCAAAGCTATCCGACGCGTTCTTTGAGGAATTGCAGTGATTAGTGGTTAGTAAACAGGAATTGCAAAAGTAAAACGGCCCGCGGTTGCGGGTCGTTTTTTAGACTTTATGGTTTCCATCACAAACGTAGATACGAGAAATTATGGTTCCCCTACGCAAGAGCAAAACAAGAAATTATGTTTTCCCTCCCTTCGGTCGAGAATGACGGGCTCCGAGGATGACGGGCTTCGAGGAAGACGGGTCAATGACGACGAAACGACGAATTACCGGCCGGAGGCCTTGCGGAGCATTTCCTTGCGCTGGGCTTCAGCAAACATCTTAGCCATTTCCATGCGGTTGTCAAGGATTTCCTTTTTCTTGGTTTCTTCCTTGCAGTTCACGCACTTGGTAGCCGTCGGCACAGCCATGAGCCTTGCCTTCGGAATCAACTGGTTGCAGACCTTACAAATGCCAAACGTGCCGTTCTTGATGCGCTTGAGAGCCTCTTCAAGGTAAACGAGGTACTTGCCTTCGCGAGCCGCCAACGAAAAGTTGGTCTCGAGCGAATTGTAGTCCGTCGCGGAATCCGCGCCATCAGAATCGCCACCATCACCAGACTGGGATTTTTGGCCCTGGAAAACATTCGCCTTTTCGGACTCGCTCTGGGCGGTCACAAGTTCGCGTCTTTTTTCCAAAAGCATTTCTTCGAAAAACTTAAGATCAGCATCGCTCATCTTTACGGGTTTCTTCTCAGCCATATTAAACTCCTTCTTTGTGAGTTACACTGTGATAAGCACCGCTTTAAATTATGCTAAAAAGCCTCGACAACTACTTCTGGAGCTCGTAGAACGCGTTAAACCGGGCCTTAAGACGTCCCCAACTAAAAAGTATCACCCGCCAAAGCCCTGTCACATAGTATATCCCCGTTCTTGATTTTCCTTTAAAAAGCGGCATCATCTTTATATCCTAAAAGGGAGCCTGCATATCACTTTTTCAGATTTCTTTATCTCTTTCCTAAACCATCCTCTATTACGAATAAACAATATCCCTAAATTATTTATTGCAAAATAAAAAGTGAGCCGCCAATCGTGCATGACAAGACTTTACCCAGAATGACAAAAACAATCAGCTAATGGCCAATGACTATCGACCGCAAAACCAACGACCTACGGTCTACGTCCTACAACCCACTAAAAAATATCCACGTTAAGTTTGAGTCCAGTCTTTTTGAGTTCTTCGAGCATGGATTCAAAATTCTTTTTCAAATCATCGAAATCCTTATTGAGCTTAGAAGACTCATCGAAGAACATTTTGGCCGATCCTTCGCTTTCGTCATACTTGGTAACAATGGAGGTGGCCGCATCTTTCGATGCATTGACACGGTCCATCAAAGCACGTACGCGGTCAATAAATTCATTGGCCTTTGCGGCGCTCTCGCCACCGCGGTCGGAAAGTTCCTGCAAGGACTGTTCCAACTTATCGGCAGCTTCGTGATAACCGCCAACCAGTTCATCCACATAGGACTTCCACTTTCGAATGTCAGACTTTGTCACACGATAAAGTCTTTTTGTTTTCTTGGCGACTCGGTTCATGGTTTTTCCCATTTCACCAACCGTCATAGTGTCATAAAAATCGGTAATCATCTGCTGAACATCCC
Source organism: Fibrobacter succinogenes (assembly GCA_902762795.1). Lineage (GTDB taxonomy): Bacteria > Fibrobacterota > Fibrobacteria > Fibrobacterales > Fibrobacteraceae > Fibrobacter > Fibrobacter succinogenes_E. The sequence goes on from CACWPM010000039.1 coordinate 9,177, forward strand.
CAACATCCTTGAATACCACAGCAAGATTCTTCGTAATTCCAGAAGTTCCTTCGTCATAAAGGCCGCTCACGGTGTCACCTTCGGCAACCAACTTGCTTGAATTCCCAGTCAGGATACTCATTTCACGTTCGCCCATGAGCCCCGCCGTCACCAGTCGAAATTCCGAGTTCACAGGAATTTTTGCCTCGGCAAGCACCCGGGCCGTCACATAGACTGCTTCGTCCGCAAGCTTCACATCGACAATTTCGCCCATGGCAATGCCACGGACGCGAACAAGATTCCCTGGAGAAAGCGTACCGATCGTCTCATACTTGACGACAAACGTATAGCGCTTGTGGTACGGACTTGCCGGATGGAAGAAGTAAGCGGCAAGGCCGCACGAAACGACGATTACCAGAAAAATAAGACTTGCGACAAAGTTCTTCTTGATTTTAAACAGCAAACTATTCATAGAAAGACCAGTTCTGCGGATTAAAATCTAATAAATCATCAGTGAACTCGCCCTTCGCTTTCGCCTTAATCTTTTGCAACAGCGATTCGTTGAATTCTTGCGCCACGTTCTGCCCGCTCATTTTCATAAGGGCGTTCATCGCAATGACTTCGGAAATGACGGTCATGTTCTTGCCGGGTGCAACAGGCAGCACCACTTTCGGGATACTCACGCCCATGACGTTTTCTTCCATCTCGTTAAGACCGGTACGTTCATACGAAACGTCCTGGCGCCACTGCTGGAGCTCGACAATCATTTCGATCTTTTTGACCTTGCGGATAGCGTGGATACCGAACATCGAACGGATGTCCAAGATGCCTACACCGCGAATTTCCATGTGGTGACGAATCAATGGATCCGGGCGGCCAATAATAGATTTACCCACATGGCTAATATGAACAACATCATCAGCGACCATGCGGTGCCCGCTTTCAACAAGATCGAGCACACATTCGGACTTGCCCACGTTGCTGTCGCCCACATAAAGCATGCCTACGCCATAGACATCGACTAGACTTCCGTGAATAATGGCGTGCGGCGCAAAGAATTCATCAAGAATTCTCTGGCTCATCTTGAAAAATTCAAACGTGTGGAGCGTTGTCGAGAACAAAGGAATATGCAGGCGATTGCACATGGCCCGCAATTCTTCGTGCGGGGTCTGGGCATGAGTCACGACCCACATCGGCGCACGGAATACAGACAAATTTTCAAATATCTTCGTTCGCGCTTCGGAACCGACCGATTCGAGGTAATTCCATTCCGTATGGCCAATCACTTGAATTTGTTGCGAACTATAAACTTTAGTATAACCCGCCATGGCAAGGCCTGGGCGGTGTATTCCGCTTTCCTCGATACAGGATTCCATGTCTTCATCGGGGCAATGCTGCACCAACTGCAAATCCTTGCCGTAGCGGATAAAAAAGTCCCGCACCGGGAATCGTTCCCGGTGCAGGATCCTTAAATCATTCAACCTATCAGCCATTACGTGAGTTCAGAAACCGGCTGAGATCTGTGATCGTTCTGCTTGTCGTTGGCCTTCTTGAGCTGGACCTTGATACGTTCAAGCGTCACATCGACGGCCTTGCCCATGTTTTCTTCGTCGGCAGAAGCGTTAATGACGGAACCCGTGATATTGACAGAAATTTCGCAATGACGCTGGTGTTCGACTTCGTGATCAAGAATTACAGAGGCGCTAGTGATATTCGGGTAAAATTTGGCCAATTTATCCATTTCTTCCTGAATACGATCCTGAAGACCGGCCGAAGCATTAAAATGACGAGCAGAAAACTGAATATCCATGATGAACCTCCGTATGTTAATGTTAACATTTATTAACGTTTAAAAACAGTTTGGAACTTCCGTTCCGCAATTAAAGTATATACATCTTTTTAAAGCAAAAATCCACTACTAAATTGATTTTTAAACAAATAATCATTCCATTTTGGAATATTTGCTATGGCTAACCGCCCCAAAAACGCTTTTTTTAACGCAAAATGTGCGAAACACATTCTGTGAATTTGGATTTTCTATCGTTTTCTTTGGTTTTTGGGCAATATCTTGAGTTCCTTTTCGCGGTATTTTGCGACTGTACGGCGCGCCACCTTGATTCCCTGCTTCAAAAGTTCATCGCTGATGTCCTGGTCTGAGAGCGGGGAAGACTTGTCCTCTTCGTCGATGAGCGTCTTGATGGCATCGATAATCTGCGCAGAACCGACTTCTTCGGCATCCGGGGCGCTGCCTTGCTTGATGCCGGAGGTAAAGAATTGTTTAAGTTCATAGATGCCGTAGGGCGTTTCCACGTACTTCTGGTCAGTCGCGCGCTGCACCGTGCTCACCGCCAAATGGACGTCATCGGCCACATCCTGGAGAATCATCGGCTTGAGGAATGCGGGGCCGTTTTCAAAAAATCCGCGCTGGCGCTTGACGATTGCGCGCATCACAAGTTCAATCGTCGAGAAGCGGTTATCGACCGCCTTGATGAGGTCCGTCGCCTTCGCTAGCTGCGCCTTTACATATTCCTTGTCCTGCTTAGATGCAGACGGATCCGTGAGTATCGCCTTGTACGTCTGGTTGATACGCAACGACTTCTGCATTTTCGTCTTGAAACAGATGACTTCGTAATTGCCCTTCTTTTCGACAACTTTCAAGTCCGCATTGATGATGTGTGAATACGAATGCGAAAGCTGGAAGCCCGGATGCGGGCGCAAACGCGAAAGACTTGCAATCGCGGTCTTAACATCGTCCGTCGGAACGTTGAGCGCCTTTGCAATTTTGGCATAACGCAATTGCAAAAGATTCTCGTATTCTTCTTCGAGAATGCGGATTGCCAGGCTCGGAAAATTCGGAATAGCGTATGCCTGAATCAAGAAACATTCGCGTTGATCGCGGGCGCCAATACCGCTCGGTTTGAAGGACTGCAAAACGTGAACCGCCTCACGCACCGGAAGACTTGCGTCTTCGAGCGAAAGCTCGCCGCGAAGCACGCGTTCAATCTCATCGATGTACTTGTCATCAGACTGAACGACCATCGCTTCGGAAACACTATCGCGATTCACATCGCATAGGAAACCGTCATCGTTAATGGAATTGATGAGGTACCGGACAAGCTTGCGGAAATGTTCATCGGTGATGCCACATTCCTTGAGCTGGTCCTGCAATTCGCGGGTACCGTTCCAAAGGCGGAGCTGGTCCTCGAGCTGTTCTTGCAGGCTCTTGCCCACATCCTTGATCGGGCGGTCCCAATCTTCGTCCGGATCCTTCGCGCCAGAATTCAGATCGTTATAGGGAGCGTCATCGTACGATGTACCATCACCCAAATAGCTATCCCAATTGACATCAGAAGAATCTCCGTCGAGATAACTGCTATCCACTTCAGCGGTATCGTCCAGGGAACCGCGGGCCATGTCCTCGATATCTTCAGGGAACTCCGTCTCGGATTCTTCTCCACGCGGGTCGAGTTCCTCCGGGTCCTTATCGACCGGAACATCCAATTCATCAAGATCACCATCGTCCACTTCCAAAAGCGGGTTGACTTCGACTTCTTCCTTGATGGCGGTTTCCAGTTCCTGCGAAGTTTTCTGAAGCATCTTCACGGACTGCAAAAGCGCAGGAGATAGCGTCTGCTCCTGCGTCTGTCCGATATTTGCCTGCATCCCAAGATTCATAAGAACTCCTAATCCAAGCGGAAAGAATCACCGAGGTAAATGCGACGGGCTTCCGGATCTTCGGCCAGATGTTGCGAAGAACCTTCGGTAAGCACCTGACTCTTGTACATAATGTAAGCGCGGTCGGTAATCGAAAGCGTTTCGCGCACGTTGTGGTCCGTGATGAGCACGCCCATGCCACGGTCCTTGAGCTCCGAAATGATGGACTGGATGTCGGCAACGGCAATCGGGTCAATGCCCGCAAACGGTTCATCGAGCAAGAGGAACGAGGGGTCGCTCGCAAGCGCACGTGCAATTTCCAGGCGGCGGCGTTCGCCACCGGAACAGCTCATGGACTTGGTCTTGCGGATGTGCGTAATCTTGAATTCTTCGAGAAGCTGTTCCAATTTCTTTTTGCGCTCGGAGCGCTTCATGTTTTGCGTTTCGAGAATTGCCATGATGTTGTCTTCAACGGAGAGCTTGCGGAAGATGGACGCTTCTTGCGGAAGGTAGCCCACGCCGAGGCGGGCTCGCTTGTACATCGGCTTGTCCGTCATCTCGATATCGTCCAAGAAGATGTGGCCTGCATCCGGGCGGACCATGCCCACGATCATGTAGAACGTGGTCGTCTTTCCGGCACCGTTCGGACCAAGGAGCCCGACGATTTCACCTTGCGAAACCTGAATGGAGACATCGCTCACCACCTGGCGGTGACCATAAATCTTGCGCAGCTTGTCGGTGCGTATCGTGCTGACCAAATTTTTCACTGTGCTTCCTCCGTTTTCGCAGTTTCGTCCACCGGCTTTGCATTTTCTCTTCGGCGATTGAAAAATTCTCTAAGTTTTTTGTCGTTGCTTGACCTTTTAAACTTGGCCGAATCGGCTTTCGTCAAAATCTTTTTCGAAATATTCCCCGACAGCGAATCGAGCTTTGCCAAAGAATCTCTCTTTGCGTTTTCCTTGATGCGGTTCGCCTTTTCCAAATCTATATAACGCCCACTGGCGTTTGTCGTGCGACCCAAAAGCCGAAGCGATTTTACGGCGTTCTTCTGGGCATCGAACAAGATGTGAATGGTATCGCCGGTCGCTTCGTTTTTCCCGGCGACGGTCCTATCCTTTTTCACATAGAAATAAGTGCTCTGCGCTTTCCCGGATACAACGGCTCGGTCCATTCGGCCCTTTTTAAAATACAAATCGAGACGGTTGCCATCCATCAAGTTGCGGTAATCCTTCAAGTCTGTTTCGTAGAAAAATCCCTTGGCATTCACATTCACGTAAAGGCGTTCGATTTTTCCTTTTTTGAACTCGCAGTAAAGCGTGTCGCCAAAAGCTTCAGTCACGTTGCCGGGATTGCCGCGCTTCGGGGCTTCGTTCTGGATGCCGTGCGCGTTGCGGATCACAAGTGCGGACTTGAGCATCTTGCCTGTTTCATCGAGCACGAGAAAAATGGAATCGCCCGTGAGATGGTAATTCTTCATGTCGCAAGTCGGATGGCCCTTCATACTGAGCCAGTTTTCTTTGCGATTAAAGTAACCCGTATCGCAAGTGACCACAAGATCTTTCTGCGTAAGCTTCACGTCTTGATAAGCTTGAGCAAAGCTGTTCTTCTTGTCGAAAATGAGGGAGCGCGATGAAATCGTCACAGTATCGATCGTTCCATTCTTCTGCTTTTCGTACTGATAAAGTCGTGGCGACATCGGGATTGTCACGATATCTTCTTTGCGGTCGTACTTGAGATATTGACCGGTCATGAGGTAATTGCCCGCGGAATCGCCTGCGCTCACTTCGCCGGAGGCTATCGCAATTTCGCTCTTTCTCTGGTAAGAACCGTTTCTTGCGCGCACAAATCCGGACGGATGCGTGAAGAGGAATCCACCGCCACATTCAACTGTTTCAGTGTTACGGTTCCAGGAGGCGCGCTGCGTCTTGAAAGCAACGCTGTCGTGGACAAAGTGGACGTTACCGGTCAAAAGGAGAGTTCCGCGCTTGCGGGACACGTCGAGGTTGTCGGCATGGTACATGATAAGCGGCGAAGACTGCGCAAAAGCGAGAGTAGACGCAAGGAAGGTCGTTGCGATGAAGAGAAATGCGCGGAAATTCATCACGGTTTCCCTGCCTTTGGCTTAAACGGGAGGCCACGCGGCGGAGCCATTCTGGACGAGGACGATGAAGGCTTTGCCGCTGGAGGCGCCTGCGATGACGATGACGGCGGATTGTTCAGGCGTTCCGCCTCAGCCTGTCGTTTGTCTTCATCCTTCATGCGCTTTGCCGCATCCTGGAAAATGCCCGTCACGTTCGAAAGGATTTTCCAGTTGTCGAACTGCGCATCGCTTTCAAAACCGACCCCCTGCAACACGTCGCCATCTTCGGAAACAACACGCACATAGCTTGCGGTTCTGACCAAATTATCTTTCTTGTTCCAGAGGAGCGAATCGGCACGGACCGAGGCGCCCTTGGGAGTCAACGCATAAACGTGGCCGTAAGCGTAAACATACGTGAACGTCATGTCGAGACTGCCGGAGTCCGCACGCAAGAACGCCACGCGCTCGCCGATGGAATCGTAAATGTCCACGAACACCGGACGCACCGTCACGATTTCTTTGTCGGCCCAGCGTTCCAAATAAGCGGTTTTCAGGCGCCAGTTGAGCACGCCCTTGTCGTAGCTGTCGAGAAGCGTCGTATCGGTAAAGAGCATCTGCGGACGCTCGACACGAATCCAAGGTTTGGGTTCCTCGATTTCTTCGCAACCGAGCAAAAATGCGGCTAGAATGGCACAGACGAAAGCGCCCCACAAGCGGAATGCTTTGCGAAAGGCTTTACGAGATGCGCAGGATGCATAACGGGATGCCGCCGGGCGAAATGCCGGAGCAAGCGCATTCTGAATGCTCTGAATGTTCTGCAAAAATTGTGCCACGAGTACAAATTACAAATATAAAAGCGCGTTATTTAGGATTTTCGTAGAAATTTGAGGGAATTTGGGCGTATTTCTTGGGGAGAAGTTCCTTTTCGGCAGGACTCAATCCGAGATATTCGTCAACATCCCCTACTTTCCACCCTTTCTTTTCCAACTTTCGTTTCTTTAATTTGTCCATAAGCTAAAATCTTCCTCATTTCAGTCATTTTTTCTTCTTTCGTTCCACATCTAACAGAATTTCCGACTGAAGAAATTCTGCGTATTCCTTTTCAAAAGCCATCTTCTGTTTCAGGTCAGACATAACCCTTTCAAAAGTTGATTTCATCTTTTTCATAACAGACGCACTCCTCATACTAAAAGTATCATCCCTTTAATGTGGAGTCAAGGGAGCGAAAATACAGCCATACGACCTGACTTGACAAAACTAACGAAAATAGTGCTTTTTTGTTCATTCACTCATTGACTTTCAATTTAAAATTTTATATATTATTTATGAACTGGTCGAGAGACCCTGGTTCAACCTAACTCGGCGGGCAGACTGTCCCGCCATTTTTATTTGGAGGAGGAATGAGTTGCCTAAGTATTTTTGTTGATGAAAGCGGGGATTTCGGCCCCTACGACACCAAAACACCATACTACATTATTACCATGTTAATCCACGACCAAGATAAGGACATCCTTAAACACGTCCAGTCGTTGGACAGCAAAATTCAATCCTTGGGTTACGAAAAAGGATTTGTCATCCACACAGCTCCGCTAATTCGTCGAGAAGAAGTCTTCGCCAATGAGTCACCAAACAAAAGAAGATCTCTTTTTGCAAGTCTATTCTTCTTTACCATAAAAAGTCCAATCCAATACAAAACATTCATCTTTGAGAAAAAATTTTTTTCAGACGCATTTTCCCTTGAAGGAAGAATGGCAAAAGAACTGTCCTTTTTCATCCGAAACAACATCATATTTTTCCAAAAATTCAACAATGTTGTCCTATATTATGACAATGGACAAACGGAATTAAACCGAATTCTAAATCTAGTTCTATCCACAGAACTTTCCACTTACTCTTATAAAAAAGTCTCTCCTAAAGACTACAAGCTCTTCCAAGTAGCCGATTTAATCTGCACACTCAAACTACTTGACCTAAAATGTGAACACAATGAATTGTCAAGGTCCGAGCAATTGATATTCCATAGCAAACGAGAACTTAGGAAACAGTTTATCAAACCTATTTTAAAAAAACGGTTTGATTAATATTCATCCTGTAATTTCGCAAGTCTTCACAACAATATCAAAAAGTGATTAGTAATATGGAAGAAAAAAGCAATATTGAGCCAATCGACATCCCTCCCATTTTATACAAATATATGCCCGAACAGCCTTATGCGTTAAACACGATAATAACAAGATACTTTTATTTTTCTCCTATTACAGATTTCAACAATCCTTTTGAGGGAAAATTCTTTGACAACGAACAATATAGCAAAGAAGATCTTCGAAACTATTTTAGAAATATTTGTCATATCTCAGAAGAGTACATGACATCTTTAGAAAATATCTTTCTTAATGATGAAAATTGGTTAATTGCTCTAAAGGATAGATTAATACAGGAAAAAGAATCTGTTGAAAAAACTTTTGGAATTCTATGTCTGAGCGAGACTGAAAAAGACATTCTTATGTGGAGTCATTACGCAAATTCACACAAAGGTATTGTGATTGGAATTGATTCAAAAAATTTATGGCAAAACATGACATCTTCCAAACCTGGAGGTCTTTTGGAACCTGTGCAATACAAAAAAGACTATCCCACGGTCAAATTTTTTAAGGATCAAAAAGATGTTGTAGACAAATGGTTCTTTACCAAATATGAAGACTGGAAATACGAAAAAGAGTGGAGAGCAGTTCATAAGCCCGGGCTCATTCAATTTCCAAAAGAAATCATTAAATCCGTTTATTTTGGAGCAAAATTCGATTTAAATAAGCAAGCGTTTTGGATGAGTCAAATTAAAGACTCTGGAATACACCCCCAATTTTATCAAGCTAAATTAAACAAGTCTTCTTATAAAATCGACTTTAAACCCATATAATGAGCTACAACTATACATTTGCCCTACATTTGAAATAATCATCAAATGTAGGGCATTTTTTTTCATAAACCTAGTTTAGATTTTGCCAATGTTTTCAAATATTCCATCAACAAAGAAATAGAAAAAGATATTCCTTCTTTCAGTATTTTATCTTTTGCCATTTTCCAAATACCGTCATCACGGGAAAGACTTAAAAACTCATATCCATTCCAGGTTAGATTTATATCGGACACTTCTGAAAAACCACTTTCAGGAATATAACCGGCAGTCCCTGTTAAAAAGCCTTCATTAATGAGCAAATTCAAATGCTCAACCACCATCGCTTTATCCTTCCCTTCTAAAAAAGGTTCTGATTCCCAGGTTCCGCATGCCGGTTTACGTTTTTCAACATCTAGAAGGATTGTTCGGACCAAATCCATATTTCGTGTCATACCTACTCCTTTATGGTTAAAAATGACACTTTTAAAATAAAAAGACCTCCCATCAGAGAGATCTTTTGATGAAATTCTTATAAATTTAATTCAGCCAGCCAACTGATTACCAAAATATTTTTGGATCAAAACATACTACACAACAATTACAAAAACCGTGTTTTGAGCTTTATTTCAACATTTAAAATGGATTATTTTATTCTTTGGAAATCACCAAGTTTATCACTCCAAATATACAACTCTTTTGCATTACAATTTTTATCATAATGAATTTTGTATTGATCGGAACGTTTTAAACGAGTGAACCCCTCACAAAAACCAATTCCTTTTATTCGATTTCCAGTAGTAATCCATTTTTCACGAATATATTTATCAGCATCAATCCCCGCTGAAGATAAAGCACGTCGACAAGCATAGATGTTTGAAAAGCCCAAATCATTTTTGCAATTTTTATCTGCCAAAGCATCTTCATCTATTTGTGAAACAGATGACTTCGTACTACGTTCTTTTTGGGAGACCTCTTTATCTGAACTTGAAAATGAAACATAAGCAAAGCCCGCTATAATAAGCAATATGAAAAACGCTTTGCCCATAGTAATAGGTTGCTCCCCAATTGTTTTTTCATCCTCTTCGCATTTTGCTCCACACTGTTTGCAGAATTGGCTACCAACGTCAAGTTCACAGCCACATTTTTTACATTTCATACATTTTCTCCTTTGGGTACAATAAATTCAAGACCAAAGCATTCGTGCACTAGCCTTATCTCAAAGAAGATTTCCGCATACAAAAAAGGGCGTGAATCCGGCTTATTGCATTCTGAGGTTCCACTACGACCCTACACTCAACAAGCGCGAACGACCCACGCCCCAATTGGGACGTGAGCGTTTGCCAACTTATCCCCAGTGTTCATGAATTTAGTGGATTCCAGAATGGAGAATAAGAGCAAATGCTCCAAATGTCAATACGGCATTAAACTTATAAAGCACCTCTTTATACGATTTATAATTTAAATATCCCTCTATTTTTTCTCAAATAGGGGGATTTCTTAAAAAAAACACAATTTTTCCCCAAAGCGCCATTTATCCGAGGAAGGTCTATTCCAACTAGGAATGACCTAAGCAGTTCATTTTCAATTAATAAATCTTTGAAGAAGAAATCCCCATAAACAGAGTTTTTATGCAAAAAGCATTGTTTATATACGAAACATTGCCGCAATCGTCAAAACAAGAGGTGAATGATTCACAGGGTTTAACTGCATTGAACAATTTGAAAAAATCCCGAGGTCGAATTCCAGTCGATTTCTATATGAAAGCAGAACTTGCTGCAGCTAGGGACGAAAAATACAGTCTATAAGAATTTCCCTATACACAATTTTGAAAAAAGCAAAGTCAAAGCTATTTTGCCGGAAGAGTTTCTTCATCGACTTTCGATTTAGATAAAGCATTCATTTGAAGTTTTGCGCAATACCGCAACCGTTACGGTTGCGGTATTTTGCATTTCAGGGCGGGTGGGCGGCTCCAAGCCGGGCGTTGCGGGTGCGGCGTCTAAGCACCCGCAGTAGGGGTAGCATAAGACCCGACTAGGGCGGGGTATACAGAAAACGCACACTCATATGAGTGTGCGTGATTATAAGAGCGGGAGTCGGGGCTGAAGCGAGGGGGAGTCCTCCCCCTCCATATAAAAAAGGACTGCGCGGGGGCAGTCCTTGTAATATTTTATGGATCCTTCCGCCTACGGCGTTACGCTCAGGATGACGAATGTGCGAAGCGTCAGGATGACAACGCCAATTAGCCTTCTCGGCCAAGCATAAATGCTTTCTTGTTGCCTTCGTGGAACTTTTCGGCAAAGAGCTTGTTCAAAGCAACGAGCCACTGGTCCACGGTGAAGTCGAAGTACTTGGAGAGCTTGCCGAGCATGGCGACGTTCAAAGCCTTCACGTTTTCGAGCTTCGAAACATCGATGTCCGCCGGCGTGAGGAGCACGCCGCCCTGCTTCATGTAGGCTTCGTTCACCACAACCTGCGTTTCGTCAAAGACGACGAGGTAGTCGGCTTCGCCGCACGGGATCATCGGGGACTGCACTTCTTCATCTTTTGCAAAGCGCACGTCAGAAGCGATGGAACCGCCGCGCTGGCTCATGCCATGGACTTCGGCCTTTTTCACGTCGTAACCTTGTTCGAAAACGAGTTCGGCCATCACGTCACTAGCCTTGATAACGCCTGTGCCACCGAGGCCTGCAAATTTAACGTTCATTACGCTCATAATTATTCAACCTCTCTATTAAAAGTTATTGTTCTTCTTGGCAGCGGCTTCTGCTTCGGCAAGTGCCTTTTCGGCCTTTTCCTTGTTCGCCTTGTCCCAGGCCAGGATGCTCTTGAGGGCGAGAATGCAGGGGCTCTTAGCAACGATAAGCGTGAGTTCGTCCTTTTCGAGGGATTCCTTCACGAGGCGCTTGAATTCTTCCGGTTCCTTGACCTGGTTCACTTCGTAGACGTTGTCGAAACCGGCAACCTTTGCAACTTCCTTGTAGTCAATCTTGTAGGCCGGGCTGTGGTCGAGGTGACGGCCCGTACCCGGGTGTTCCTGCTGACCGGTCATAGCGGTGATGCTGTTGTCCAAGATGATGACAACGTGGCCCGTTTCCGGGCGGTTGTAGCCTGCTTCCACAAGGCCGGTGATGCCACTGTGAACAAACGTAGAGTCACCAATCACGGACACGACGCGCTTTGCCTGTTCGCGCGGGAGCACGTTACGGAGACCAATACCCATACCGATTGCGGCACCCATGTCAATCATGTAGTCCATGGCGCTGATCGGCGGGAGAGCGGCGAGCGTATAGCAGCCGATGTCACCGGAAACGATGCAGTCGAGTTCCTTGAGCACTGCGAAAGAGCTGCGGTGCGGGCAACCCGGGCAGAGCATAGGCGGCTTGCCCTTGACCGGAACCGGATCCGGGCTCTTGTCGCCAGCGATAATGCGACGCACGCGGTTCACGTCGAGTTCACCAAAGCGGAAAATCGGGTCAAACTTGCTTTCGCACTGGATGCCAGCAGCCTTGATGTTTTCAGCAAGCCACGGGTCGTTTTCTTCGATGACCATGAGGCGCTTGCCTTCGAACTTCTTGGCGAAATCCTTGATGAGCTGCATCGGAAGCGGGTAGGTCATACCGAGCTTGAGGATGCTTGCTTCCGGGGCGGCTTCGCGGACGTGGTGGTAGCTGATGCCGCTCACGATGATACCGAAATCTGCGCTGCGCATTTCGACCTTGTTCGGGCCTTCGGCAACGTTCCAGGCTTCCATTTCGTCCATCTTGGCGCGGAGGCGACGGCCAGCCGGCTTCGAGAAGCCAGGCACCATCACGTGCTGGGCGATATTGCGTTCAAAGTTCGGCACCATTGCCGGGAGTTCTTCCTTCGGCACGACGATAGACTTGGAATGGTCCACGCGGGTGGTCATGCGGAGGATGACAGGAATCTTGAACTTTTCGCTCGTCTGCATGGCGATGCGGAAGAAGTCGTAGGCTTCCTGGGAGTTGGACGGTTCGAACATCGGGCAAACGGAGGCCTTGGCGTGGTTGCGCGTATCCTGTTCGTTCTGGGAGCTGCCCTGGCCCGGGTCATCGGCAACAATCCACACCATGCCGCCATCGACACCCGTGTAAGTTGCAGTATAGAGAACATCACTTGCCACATTCAAGCCAACCATCTTCATGGTGACAACACTGCGGGCATGTCCAAAAGCGGCACCGAGAGCGACTTCGGCAGCGACCTTTTCGTTCGGAGCCCACTGGGCATAGCCACCCAGTTCAGAGTAATCTTCCAAGATTTCGGTGGACGGAGTTCCCGGATAACCTGCGGCAAGCTGCACATTGCAATGACGCATGGAAAGGGAAATGGCTTCGTTGCCCGAAATCAGCATCTTTTTCGCATTTGGATCAAAAGCTGGCATGATATTCCTTTTTTGTTTTAATCGTTTTTTAAACGAACGCAAATATAGAAAAAAACAGGCTTACCGCCACAGATCCGTTTTTCAAACGTGACAAAGTACGTCATGCGGGCGGGGCCCCAGCTCAGAGTTGCGAAGGCCGCACGGGCCCCTCCCTGCACCCTCCCCATCCTTGGCCGACGCTTCCATTTTCACAACGACTATCAGCAATTCTTTATTTTAGCATAATTCTCGCAAAATACACAACAAGACTTTTTTATAATTAGTCAAAACATTTTGGAGGTTTTATGATCGTTTCTAGTTTTAGCGATAGTATTAAGTTCGTTGGGGTGGATGACCGCGAGATTGATTTATTTGAAGGGCAGTACAAAGTTCCTGACGGAGTTTCTTACAACTCTTACGTGATTTTTGACGAGAAGATTGCGGTCACGGATTCTGTAGACGCACACAAAGTAATCGAATGGTTATCAAATGTTGAAAACGCGTTGCAAGGCAAAAAGCCCGACTACCTGATTGTCCATCATCTGGAACCCGACCACGCCGGCGGCATTTTCGACTTCATCAAGAAGTACCCGGACGCAACTATCGCCGCATCTGCAAAGGCGCTTGCGTTCATTCCGCAGTTCGTCAAGCTCCCGGAAGGCACAAAGACGCTCACGCTCAAGGATGGCGACACGCTTTCGCTCGGCAAGCACACGCTAAAGTTTATCGCCGCCCCGATGGTCCACTGGCCCGAAGTTTTGCTCAGCTACGACGAATCCGAAAAAATTCTGTTCTCCGCTGACGCATTCGGCACATTTGGACTTTCTGGCATGCTCGGCGAAGACTGGGTCAGCGAAGCAAGACGTTACTACATCAACATTGTCGGGAAATACGGCATGCAAGTGCAAAACGTTTTGAAAAAACTCGCTGGCATCGAAGTCAAGACAATTTGCCCGTTGCACGGCCCAATTCTTACAGACAATTTAAATTTCTACATCGACAAGTACAACACTTGGAGCAGCTACGCTCCTGAAATGCAGGGCGTGTTTGTTGCCTACGCGGGTGTGTACGGCCACACGGCAGAAGCCGCGAAGAAGCTCGCGGAATCACTCCACGAAAAAGGCGTCGACGTGACGATCATAGATTTGGCACGCACGTATTCTTCGGAGACGGTCGCACAGGCGTTCCGCTACAGCCATCTCGCCATATGCGCGACAACGCTTGATGCCGGGCTCTTCCCCGCTGCCGAAAAGTTCCTCACGCACCTCAAGGCGAAAAACTACTGCAACCGCAAAGTGGGCATTGTCGAAAACGGCACGTGGGCGCCGATGGCCGCAAAGAAAATGCACGAGATTCTCGACACGCTCAAGAACGTGACTTTCTGCGAAACGACGGTCACGCTCAAGTCCGCACTCGACGAAACTTCTGCCGCAAAACTCGAAGAACTTGCTGTAGAATTCGCAAAGGATTTGGGGAAAGCGTAGTTTATTTTACGAGAAGGCGATGCCCTGTCGGAGCAGGGCATGACAGAATCCATGCAAAAAAAAGTCGGCGAGAGCCGACTTTTTCGTTTAAAGATTGTCACTGAATCCTTCACAATGGTGGATACGAGAAATAACGGTTCCCCTACGCGTTGCTTCGAGGATGACCGGTTTCAAAGATTGCGTCCAGCACGCTATGCTCGTGGCAGGCTTTATTACACTCCTCACAAAGACTACTTATTACTTCTTGCCCGCGAGTTCTTCTTCAAGTTTCTTGTTGCGGCTGTCCTGCATTTCGCAGACGTTCTTCAAGTTGTTGATTTCGGCGTTTTGCTTTGCCACTTGTTCCTTGAGGTCTTCACACTTGGCGGCAAAAGTCTGTTCGGATTCGATGCGGCTGTTCAATTCCTTGCGAAGCGAGTCCACAGAATTGCGAAGTTTCTCGACGGCATCGTCGGCATCCTTCAAGACCGGATTATCGCAAACTTCATTTTCTTCACAAGAGCAGCACTTAAAAAATTTCTTCGTAATGGCAACAGTAGCGGCGGCACCGAGAATGGCACCGACTAAAAAACTATTCGTCTTCATGGTCGAACTCCTTTCTATATTATCCGTTTAGTAATATCCATTAAAAAAACATAAAAGTCAAGAATTTTTTCAAAAAAAGCCGAATTCCGACACGTATAGAACTTTTTCAGGCATCCCGAAAAGCACTTGGGTCGTCCCGGGCAAATGAATTAAAAAATCATCCTTTTTACGTCACCGTCACAGCGTTTTTAGGGAGCCGCTTTATAAAAATTTGCAAAGCAACTCCAAAAATCTTATATTAAGCAAAAATATACATGGTTTTATGGCTAGTCCGCTTTATACAGTCCTTGCATTCACTTGCACTCTCGTCTTGCTGATTTTCATGAATCAGTTCAACACCGTATTGGACAAAAGCGAAAAAACGGACAAGGATTTCTTGTATCTTTCTTGCTGGGTGACATTTTTCTGCCTTCTAGACGGTATCTGGGGGCTTTTCGCAAGCGGAACCGTCCATAGAAACTCCCTATTTTTCATCCTGTCATCTCTATCCCATGCAACAGCGGCTCTCTCGGCATATATATGGCTGAGCTACATCCTGAACTTTATCAGCATCGAACGCGACAAGGCTATCCCCGCCAAGATGCTTTCCATTGCGCTCGTACTATTCCAACTGGTGCTGCTCCTGATCAACTACAAGTCGAGATTTATCTTCGACATATCGGATACGGGCGCTTATATCCCTCGTGCAGGAAGGAATCTGCTTTACTACTGCCAGTACATTACATTCTTTGTCATCGGGCTTTTTTTGGCATACCAGACCGCAAGCGCCAAAAAACTCGCCATCCGTCGCCATTACGCAGCAGGCTTCCTGTTCATTACCGCACCGGTTCTATGCGGACTGCTCCAAAAGTCCTTCCCGTTCACCCCCTGCGCATCCATCGGGTCCATGCTAGGGTGTTGTACCATCTACGCATTCGTTATCTCTCGAATAAGCCGGAACAGGGATCTCTCGCAAAAAGCGGTTATCATCGCGGGGTTATCTTCGGACTACGACGTAGTCATGTACATGAACATCGACAAAAACCAAGTCAAATACTACCAGGTAAGCGACAAGTTCGCTCCCCTTCTCTGGGAAGGCCGCAATTCCTCGGACCCCAACAGCTTCGACGAATTGATGAGGCGCATTTCCGTCCCTAGCGAATTCAGCGATTTTACCGAATACTCGACTTTGGAACGTTGCATCGAGATTTTACAGACGGCCCCCTATTATACAATACCGTTCCTTGCAAACATCAACGATCACATCGAGCACTTCCGCTTGAAAATCGCAAGCGACAAGAGCAATTCCCGGGCTTTCATTGTCGGTATCATCAACGTCGATGAAGAACACCGCCTCGAAGAGACCGCCCAGAAGTTGAGGAAGGACCTCCAGCATACAAAGCTCATTGCGAACAAGGATCCGCTAACCGGTGTCGGGAGCACAGCGGCCTTCAAGGCAAAATGCCAACTCATCGATAACCAAATTAAGGCGGGAAACAATATCAGGTTCGCCATCGTCGAATGCGATGTAAACAACCTAAAATTCATGAACGACAACTTCGGGCACGACAAGGGCAGCGAATATCTCAAGAACTGTTGCAATGTTTTCTGCAACGTATTCAAACACAGCCCCGTATTCCGCATCGGAGGCGATGAATTTGTCATTATCCTGTACGACACGCAGTACGATATGCGCGCGAAACTTTTCCAAAAACTCAAATCATCCATAAATACCAAGTCCAAATCCCCGAAAGAGTGTATTTCATTTGCTGCGGGAATGGCGGATTTCAGCCCTCAAATCGACGAGAGCGTTAAGGATGTGCTCAAGCGGGCGGATACGTTCATGTATATCGACAAAGGCAAGATGAAGGGGAAGAGACGTTCACCTTAAAAGTCATCTCCTTCGGAAAACGACTAATCGCAACAACACGTCAGACTGTATCGAAAAAACCCCGAGTCTTTCGACTCGGGGCTTTTCAGCGGGAAGAGCGAGATTCGAACTCGCGATAGGATTAAGTCCTATACGTCCTTAGCAGGGACGCGCCTTCGGCCAACTCGGCCATCTTCCCATCTTGGACGAGCAAAATCATTGTTTTTCCATGCAAATAAGCATATTTTTACATGAATCATACCTTTTAACAGGACATACCCTCAAAACTTTTATATTTTGTAAGTCGTTAATAATCAATAAGTTATAAAAAGCATGAATAAGTTCGTCAAAATCATTGTCGCTTTTTTTCTCGTAGCCCTAATTTGCTGCATACCCTTTTATATCGTCGTGTTCAAAATCCTTCCTGAACGCGATCCGGACAATCTATTCAACCGCGCCAGCATCTTGCAAGTGCTCTCCGGCGAAACCCGAGTCTTCTACGAAGACGGCGAAAACCTGCTGGGCGCGTTCTTCGACGCGAACCACCGCGTCTACGTCCCCTACGGAGACATTCCTGTCAACCTGATCAACGCCCTTATCGCCGCCGAAGATTCTCGCTACTGGACCCACAACGGATACAACCTCAAAGGCTTCATGCGGGCCATGTTCAACAACATCAAGGCAAGGAAATTCATCCAGGGAGGATCCTCGCTTACCCAGCAGGCCGTCAAGAACATATTCGGTCGCGAAGAACGCAGCGTCAAGGAAAAGCTCAAGGAATTCTTGAACGCGCTCCGCATGGAAAAGCATTTTTCCAAGGAAGACATCCTGGAATTCTACTTGAACCAGTTCCACGTTTCGGGAACAGGCAAGGGAGTCGCCATCGCAGCGCAATACTTTTTCAACAAGGAACTCAAGGACCTGACGCTTGCCGAATGCGCATTCATCGCAGGCTCGGTCAAGGGTCCGTTCAACTACGACCCGTTCATCCAGCGCACCGAAGAACGTAGGCAGAAAGCGCTCGAACGCGGCGAAACGCGACTCAAGTATGTCCTCGGACGTATGGTCGAAGAAGGCTACATCGAACAAGCCGATATGGACGCCGCCATCGCAAAACCGCTGGAATTCAACCACGGTAATTTCCGCTTCACGATGAGCACAACGCTCGAACGCCTGGAAGAACGCCTCGACAGCGATTTCTTCCACGACCTGTTCATGCAGGAAGGAATCGAGGACTGGCGCAAAGCCCAGCTCGAAATAACGACAACGTTAAACGCCAAGTCGCAAGATGCCGCCAAGCGCGCATTACAGACAAACATCAGCAACTTGCAGCTTCAACTGGGCGGCTTCGTGCTCCCCAAGGCCCAATTCGCAAACCGAGCCCGCAACGCACGCAAAGGCGATTATCTCTATGGCGCCGTGGATAGCGTTTTCTATGACACGACCGGAAGGCTCAAGACCCTCAAGCTGAACTTTGGGCAACTCAAGGGCATCGTCACGGAACAGGCTGTCAACGACTTTGCAAAACTCGCCGGCGGCGACGTGAACAAGATTCTCGCCACCCAGCTCAAGCCGGGAGCGATCCTCCTCGTGAGCATCATCGATGAAAAAATGATCGACGGTTACGCACCATGCAAGATCGAAACGGAACCGGTACTGCAAGGCGCGCTCGTCGCCATCCAGAACGGCAAGGTGCTCGCAAGTCAGGGAGGGTTCCACAACACGGGTTTCGACCGTAGCTTCAAGGCTCTCCGCCAACTCGGTTCCAGCTGGAAGCCTATTCTCTACGCACTCGCACTCAAGTACCATTGGAACTACCTCGACAATCTCGAAAACGAATTTAACGCATTCCAATACGGCAACCAGTTCTACTTCCCGCGACCGGACCACAAGAACAAAGGTGACGTTGTTAGTATAGCATGGGCAGCCACCCGCTCCGAGAACATTGCAAGTATTTGGCTTCTAGAACACCTTTTGGACAAGCTTTCGAACAAGGAATTCGAGGATGTCGCACGTCAGAACGGGTTTGCCCGCGAACCGGGCGAAGAACGCATCAAGTTCGTCGAAAGGCTGCGCGACAAGTTCGGGCTCATGATGAAAGAAGAAGTCAAGCGAGAAATCGAATTCACGAAAGCCCGCGATGCACTCGTAGACCGCTATATGAACGATGGAAAAATTTTACAAGCCCGCGCCGTGCAGAACATGCGTTACGGATCGTTCAACGACATCGGTTTAAAACAAGCAAAGAGAGACGCAAAGATTACGAAGTACGTGAATCACAACTTCAAGCGCTACTCCGAAATTTGGCGCGCCCGAGAAATCCAGGAGCTCGACCCGGACGAATCCACGAACCTGTTACCGCTCGATTCCGTGCAGCTTATAGACAACTTCACGCTCGCGGACTTTAAGCGGTTGAACGCCATGATTGAGCCCGTCGATAGCGACGCCGACTACTATGACATGGCGCACCTGCGCTATTGGCCGGATTACCGCCGTGCACTATCGATGTCCGACTACGCGCGCTTCGCAAATGAAATCGGCATCCGTCAAAAACTTCAAAGAGTATTCAGTATGCCTCTCGGCGTGAATGATATCACCCTCGCCGAAATCACGACCGCTTACCAGACGCTTCTCACCGGAAAAATCTTCAAGTGCAAGGACGCCAACTGGACTGAGGCCTGCTTTATCAAGGAAATCAAGAATCGCGATGGCCGCACGATTTTCAGAAACAAGATGGAATCCATGACCATACTTGACGACACCGTTACAACACAGATGGGCGTCATGCTCCGCTCCGTGTTCACGAACGGCACGGCACACAGCCAACTCTCTGCGCTCAGCGTCAAGAACCCCGAGGGCGCATCGAAGCTGCGCTTCCCAGTGATGGGCAAGACTGGAACGACAAACGATTACAGGAACGTGGCGTTCCTGGGAGCGCTCCCGACATACGTCAAGGAAAAGAACGGTATAGCGCTGGATTCCGTTGTCGCCATCGGAAGCTATGTGGGTTTTGACGACAACAAGCCATTGAAATCGGGACGCACACGTATTGCAGGCGCCTCGGGCGGTCTCCCGCAGTGGGCCACATTCGCGAAAGAAGAAATCGACATTCTCGGATTACCGAAAAAAATAGACTTCCTCGATATTTCGATGCTAGCCACCGGTGAAGTGCCTCTGATGTTGACAAATGAACGTGGTGAATTGACAGTAGACCCGATGACTGGCGAAGCGCTTGTGAACGGCGAAAAGGGACGTCCGCTCCCGTGGCTCGACGTACCAGGATTCACGCCTCCGCAAGTGCAAAAAATTGCCGCCGAGACAATAGCAAAGTCGGGAATCGTCACTAGCCTGCCAATGCCGCAAATTGCGCAACCAGATGCGCCGCAAACGGATTCGACACAAACAGGCGCACAGACAGTTCAACAGGTCACACCGCAAAATGAAACCGCGTCGCAGCCCAAACAAGTTATTCCGGCCGATGCAAGACCCGTTGCAGAAGTCATGAAAGAGGATTCGATAAAGCGCGCCGCCGAGGCAGCAAAGAAAGCAACCGCCGCAACACAGACAGGATCGGTGCAAACGACGACAACCCAGCCAAGCACCGCCCAAACAGCGACGGTCCCGCCAACTGCGAAGCCGGTACAGCCACCAAAACCGCAGGCAGCCATGCCTAAGGACGACGACTGGGATTTGCCAGAAAACTTCAACAGTAAAAACGCGTTCGTGCCTATCGAAGTTGATACAGAATAGAATATTCGGAAGTATAGCGAAAAGCCCATAAACGCTCGAAAAAGTCCAAATAACAGAAAAAGTTAAGAAAAGCCACCCGTGACTCGAATCACGGGTGTTTTATTGTACATCATTTCAACATATATATTTCAGGTTACCCATAGAATAGAGGTAACGCAATGATTTTTTTGAAGAAGATCATTTTTATATTTTTACTAACAAGTTCATTTCTTTGCTACGCCAACGCCGCGCAAAAGCACCAAGTTTCCTCTAAAGTCGAATCAAAGCTCGACAACATTGATTTTTATACAAATTCAGTCACCAACAACACAGAAGCCAATCCAGAAGAAAAGGGGATTGTTCTTGGAGGCGAGCTCACCATTTTCGGGATTATGTGCATCATGTCGGCAACAGCAAGCATAACCGAAGCCAAAGACAAATCGGACAAGAAATCCACAGAAAGCTTTGGGGATGCTATGGGAAACGCCGTAAAAGCAGGCGCGCTGACTGTCATGGGAGTCTTTTGCACGCTAATAGGGTTACCTATTTTGGTATACAACGGATATAAATACAGTCAAGCACAACAAGACGAACAAAAAAACGCCCTCGAAAAGAACAAACCCCTAAAACAATTCGCGCAACTCATTTCATCTTTTTAAATTTCTGATATTCAGTAAAGAGATTCCCACTCGGTGGCGAGAATAACGTGACGTCAACAATCGCATTCGGAATTTTTCTATCTTTAGATTGGAACTTTTTCCGGAGCGTTTCATGTCCAAATCAACTGTTTTCGTTCAGGTAGCCACATTTGCCACGGCATTCTCGCTTACAGCATGTATCGGGACAAGCCAATGTCCATCTCCAGACACGGCCCCCACGGACAAGGCGCCCATTACAAAAATTATCGGACAAGACACCGTTCAATCCGCCGAAACACAAATCGGCGCCCATACGGAAACACAGGTTGTTACAGGCGATAGCGCAGCACAACTTCTCGACCAGTTCAAGCTCACAACCCCCGACCAAACGCCAACGGTTCTTGTACAAACTAGAGTCGATACGGTCATGATGATGTTGCCGCCTTGCGACAACACGCACTTTTCGCATTGCACGCTCGAAACGACAATGGACCCGTACAAGGCATTCCCGGCGCTTGCCAATTACGTCTTTAGCTATGCGGACACGCTCAGCAGGGCCGGTCAAACCGATTCCGCGTCCGTCATCTTGAACAGTTTTTCGACAATGGCCCCGATGTGGCAAGAATGGCAAGCCTACTCGGATACATTGCGCAATGATTTCGGCAAACGCCGCGAAGAAAAAGCAAAAGAATTTGAATCCATGGCGCTCCAGATCCAGAACATGAACCGCGTGCAGGCTTCGTACAGCATGGTTTGTGAAACCGCGGACAGCCTGATTTCGCAGCTCGCTCCGGGAGATTCTCTTGCAAATTGGGCCAACGGGCAAAAAAAGATAGCTTATACGAACACGCTCAAGAAGGCGCAGAAAGAATTTGACGAAATCAAGGTTCTCGCCGACGAAAAAGCGCAATTCGCCGAAGCACGCAAGCAGACGGAAACATTCCGCATTCGCTACCGCGATTTCGAGGACACGCTCCATGTACAAGCGTTCATCAACCACATCGATGTACTCGAAAAGTCCCTAGATTCCGAAACCGCCAAAATGTGGGAAAAACAGGATCCCGAGGCGGCTCTCGCCAAGGCAGACACGCTCATCGCAAACGAAAAATTCGAAAAGGCAAAGGATTTGCTGAATAAGCTCAAATCCAGCAAACTCCGCAAAGAAGCGAACGAAAAATATATCGTCCTTGCAGACGCCTACTGCAACAAACAACGCAAAACGACATCGCAAATTTTCGCGAAATCTTTAAAGCAAACAGACGATGCGAAGAAGAAGAAATTGCTGAACGACGCCCTCGCGCCTCTCGACAAGTGCCTTGCAGAATTTCCCGAGACCTCTCAGCGCGAAAAAGTCGAAAGCAATAGAAAGTTTATCGAAAAGGAACTCGCCAAGTGAGCGAATGGTGGAACTACGCGCAATATCCGGCATTCTTTATCTTAGGTGCGATCGTAAGTCTCATCAATAGCATTGCAGGCGGAGGCTCCACCCTTAGTCTCCCCATCATGATTTTTCTAGGACTTCCCGCCACTGTCGCAAACGGCACAAACCGCATCGGGCTCATCATCGGGAACTTCAGCAGCGCATTCAATCTCGCGCGTCACGGTTACCTGCACAAAAAATTGTTCCTACAATTGCTGATGCCTACATTTTTGGGAGCACTCGTTGGAGCATGTTTTTTAGTCCGCATTGGAGATAAACTTTTCCAGGCAATTCTCGCGGTCGTGATTTGTCTTGTTGTCGTCATGAGCAACTTACGCAAGGACATTCTCGGAAAGCCTCCCGAGACCCCGCCCGAGAAGCTCACATTCAAAGGCGCCCTCGGATTTTTCGCCATCGCCATCTACGGTTGCATAGTGCAAGTGGGTGTTGGTTTTGTACAAATTTTCGGACTTACACGCTACACCGGCCTTGACCCCATTCATGTAAACGCCATCAAGAACGCCCTCACCAATGTATTCCTGATTGTAAGCACAGTCGCTCTTGGAATTTCCGGAAAAATCGACTGGCCCATAGCCATCATCATGGCCGTTGGCGCTTGGTTCGGAGGTTACCTTGGCAGTTTCACGCAGCGCAAGAAAGGCAACAAGTTTATTCAGCGGTTTATCAGCGTTTGCAGCATCGGCATGGCGATTGCACTAATTATAGATCTCATGGTGAAATAGTCCGGCCCACTCTTTGCCGGATTTCAGGAATTTCCAAAAATTGTCGCAAGTTAAAAACTGAACACAGACGCAAATTCTATATATATTTATAACGGAAAGCAAAAAAATACGGGGTAACTATGAGAAAAATTCTCAGCACGATTCTATTCTTGCTAGCCTCCTCAACGTCAATTGCCATGGGAGACACACCAACGTCCAATAAAACGGACGTCAAGCTCACAAGCGGGCACGACGAGCAAACCGTAAAAGCCGGTGAAACAATCGAGCACATCGTGTTCAGTATCGCAAACGTCAATTCCGTGGAACCGGATCTCCTTCCCGGCTTAGAGTGCAATTGCACCGGCGTTCCGGGCGCTTCGGCAACTTGTACTGTCTCAGGCCGCATTCCGGCAACCGCCTCCGGCAAAACATACATTATGAAACTCGATGTCCACGGCACTCAGCCCGAAGACAATGTCTCGACACAGATAAAGGTGACTGTCATACCGATGGCATCACCGCTAGAGTACATCAGCGGAAGCCTAAATCAAACCGTGACCGCAGGCGATTCCATCGAACCCATCGCCTACCGTTATAAAAGCTTGTATAGAATTTCAATTTCGGGTCAACCGAAGGGGATCAAGGCCGTTTACGACGAATCTACATGGACGATTTCAATTATCGGCGCCCCGGACGAGAGCTACCCTGACCAGGATTTCAATTACAAGCTCGTCGTCTATTCTACGGAAAAAGATTCCGTTGTCGTCAACGGCGAATTGCATGTCAAGCACAAGCCTGCTGTTACAACTCTGAAAGTCATAGAGAATGCGACACAAAACGTGACCGCAGGCAACGCCATCAAGCCCATCGTATTCAGTTTCGCCAACATGAATGACGTCGAAGTGAAGGGAATCCCGCAAAATTTCACTCCGGATCGGAACAACGAAAAAAAGACCTTAACCATTTCGGGAACAATTCCTGAAAGCCATGGAGATAAAGTTTATACAATATCCGTGATTGCAAAGGGCCTGGACAACAACGATACAGCAACGGCAACAATCAGTGTCGTTCACAAACCCATAGTGACAAAGCTAGAACTTCAAAGCAACAACGCCTCGCAAACCGTAAAAGCAGGCTCCCCCATTGAACCTGTTATTTTCAAGGGGGACGGAGTTCTCCGCCTAGAACCAAGCGGACTCCCCAAGGGCACATTCATGACATCGCAGGATTCCACAAACAAGACCCTGAAATTGACCGGTACTGTGGACGACCTTGACGCCGGAGGAACATATAAAGTAAAACTCATCGCCAAAGGTATAGACAACAACGATACCACTTACATAACAATCACTGTACAACCGCAAGCCGCAACCGTAGAACTAATTAACGGCAAGGATGCGCAAACAAAGAACATCGGCGATTCGATTGAATCAATCATTTTCAAGTATTCTTACGTCAAGGGAATCACGATAATCGGAAACATTCCCGAAGGCATCACCTACAAACAGGACCAAGACAAGCATACGATTACTTTTTCGGGTAAAATAAACGAGAGCAACAATGCGGGAGAATATATTTTTGGGCTATCCGTAGAAGGGAACAATAGCGCCGATTCCGCAAAAACGAAAGTCATCGTAAAAAGTAAATCCGAGCCTTCATCCAGCAGTATCGCAAGCAGCTCCAGTTCCGCAAAATCCAGCAGCAGCAAGGAGATTGCCACAAGCTCTTCAAGTTCTAGCAAAGTTGCCTCCAGCAGTTCCAAGACACCGAGCTCTAGCAGTTCCGCAAAAGCGACATCCTCCAGTTCCAACAAGGCAAGCAGTTCTAGTTCGGCCAAGTCCTCTTCGAGCAAGGGCACAAAAATTGAACAGGTATTGCGCGATGCGTTCAAATTCAGCTACTCGAACAACGAGTTGACAGCGACACTTGCAAATGCAGCGCCGACACAAGTGCAAATATTCGACTTGACAGGTCACTTGATCGAGACGTACGAACTGGAAACTTCGGCAAGCATCAACCTCGGTCATCTGCCGCGCGGAACAGTACTGCTCCGTATTTCTAGCAAGAATTTCATCAAGACGACTCGCATTGCGATTAAATAAGAGCGACACATCGCACAAGTTTCAACGAGAATTCAGCCCGCTCCTACCGGAGCGGGTTTTATAAAGCATTGTTTTCACCAGCAAGAGCTTGAATTTCCTACGCTCCAACCAAGTCCGACGGGACTCTCCGAAAAATGACAAAATCGGAAAAGACGAAAAAACATAGCGTCAAGGCCGGGATGACAAACGCTTTCTGCGGTGTTTCTTTTTGGGCTTTAGGAGGTCGTCAAGTCCAGCGCGCAATTCATCTTCTAGCGCCGCATCTCCTACAGCGAGGCGTTCCTTTTGCGATTTCTTGAGTTTCTTGATACGGGCTTCTAGACGGAGAGCCGCTTCGCGGCTTTCTAGTTCGAACGTGCGCAACACGCATTCAGGCGGAAAAGCTTTCGTGAACTTCGCCCCCCGCCCACGGCAATGCTCGTTAAAACGGGCCTCGACATCAATTGCATAGCCCGTGTAGACGCGGTTTCCCTTGCAACGGAGCATGTAGACGAAGTGCGGCATTTTGAGACGAGAGAACGGACCCACGGTCCTACAGACAAGAGACGAGTGAAATATAGTTAAGGAAATAGTATCTGCAATTTGAACCGTATATGGAGATGCCAGCTCAGAGGTCAGCATGACATTTCTACAAGACATTATGGATGGGGCAAGCCCAACACCTCTTTGGTTCGATTCAAAGAATATACAAGCGTATTCAGAATTGTATGGATGGGGCAAAGCCCCTCCCTTTAGATTCGGTCATGTTCATACAAGAGCGATTAAAACTGTATGGATCCTCCTAACGGAGGATGACCGTGGCTGCGACGCTCGCCTTAAAGGGAGTCTCCCAGCGGAGGATGACCATGGACGCGACGCTCGCCTTAAAGGGAGTCTCCTAGCGGAGGATGACCGTGGCTGCTACACTCGCCTTTTGAGGTTGTCCCTACGCGTTACTCCGAGGATGACAGGTTTCGAGAACAATTATTCCCTAACTCCTAAATCCTATTTCTTCTTAGAGACGATGCTCATGTAGATCGTTCCGAGGATTGCTGCACTGAAGCTTCCAAGAAGGATGCCCAACTTTGCCGAATCCTTATTCGCCCCGTCTTCAAAGGCTAGGCCTGCCACAAAGAGCGCCATCGTAAAACCGATACCGGCAAGCATGCCGCCACCCCAAAGAACCTTCCAGGAATAACTCGGCTTCTTGGAAACTCCAATCTTCACGGACAAGAGGCTGAAAAGGAAAATACCAATGGGCTTACCGAAAATGAGAGCAAGAGCCACGGCGCCAAGCACGGGCACGTCGAGACCGCCGAGCTTGATTTCGACACCGGCATTTGCAAGCGCAAAAATCGGCATGATTGCAAAGTTTACCCAAGGCACAAGCATCTTGTACAGGCGTTCCTGCAACGAAACGCTTTCGCTTGCCCCGCGCTTGAGCATCGTAAATACTTCATACTGTTCGTTGCGATCCTTCGTCTCGCCCGAAAGCACATTACCCACGTCACTTGCAAACTGGGCCACCACGCCTTTCGCCACCACGGCCTTAGCGGGCACGGAGAGGCCAAGGAGCACGCCCGCAATTGTCGGATGCACACCGGACTTGACAAAGAACGCCCACACGGCAATACCCGTGAAATGGAGCAGCAGCATGTTGCGCACGCCAATGCGGAAAAACACATTAAACAAAGTGAGGAGCACAAAGGCCATTCCAAGAGCGCTAAAGTTGATGCCGTCGCCGCTCGGGTAGCCAATCGCAATCACGAGAATGGCACCAATATCGTCCGCAATCGCCAAGGTCAAAATCATCACGCGGAGCGCATGCGGCACCTTCTTGCCCAAGATTGCCATGCAGCCCACCACGAACGCGATATCCGTTGCCGTGGGGATTCCCCAACCATGTGACGTTCCCGGAGGGCAAAGCGCCAAATAAATCAAGGCCGGGAAAAGCATACCGCCAGCCGCCGCAATAATCGGGAGGCTCGCCGCCTTCGGGTCATGGAGTTCGCCATAGGTCATTTCGCCCTTGACTTCAAGACCGATGTTGAAGAAAAATATCGTCATCAGCGCGTCGTTGATGAACCAGTGCAAGTCACCAGTACCCACCCAGCTGCCAATCGTTACCACAAACGGCAAATGCCAAAAGTGCTCATACGATTCTGGAGAGAGGTTCGCCCAGATGAGAGCCGCAAGCGTCATAATGATAAGCACTATGCCGCCCGTCGTCTCCACCTTCATCAGGCGTTCAATCGGGGTGATAATTTTACGTACCGGGGTTTCCGGGAACATTTCTTCAATTTTATCGCTGCTAGTTACTCGTGCTGACATATGTTTTTCAATATAGATAACTTTTTACATTTTTTTGGAACCACACCGCCGTTGTAACAGATAAATAGGATTAAAACTACAAGTCCGTTACAAGAACATCGCAAGGACATCTTTCAGCTTTTCAATGCTGACCGGTTTTGCAATATGCTCGTTCATGCCGACTTCGAAAGAAGCCTGGCGATCTTCGTCAAAAGCGTTTGCAGTCATAGCGATGATCGGGATGTTAGCCACGTCCTTATTTTCAAGGGCCCGGATACGCTTAGTCGCCTCGTAACCGTCCATCACGGGCATACGGACGTCCATCAAAACAACGTCAAACGGTTTCGAAGTCGCTTTCGCTAGCATTTTAACGGCAATATCGCCGTCTTCCACGGCAGTCACGATAAAGCCGTTGTCCTGCAAAATTTCCATCGCGATTTCGCGATTGAGGATATTGTCTTCGACCAGGAGGATTTTCTTTCCGGCAAAGTCCGAATTTTCGAGATTTCCCGCACCTTCATTGCGCTTTTTCGACTGCACCAGTTTGAATTCAAAAGTCATGACAACTTCCGTTCCAACATGCAAACGGCTCGCAATTTCGATTTGGCCACCCATCATTTCGACAGAATTTTTCGTAATCGCAAGGCCAAGCCCCATACCGCGATTTTCTCTCGACCCGGTAGTTTCCCTCGTGAAGGGTTCATAAATCGTCTTGAGGAATTCTTCGCTCATGCCGATACCGTTATCCTTGATGCGGAATTCATAAGCGGCATAGCTCGATTTCGAAAGCGGGGTTTCCTTGACGCTCATCGAGATGGATCCGCCTTCCTTCGTAAACTTGATCGAGTTCGAAAGAATCTTGAGCAGCGCCTGACGCAAGCGGTCCTTGTCGCAAACGACCTCGTCGTCATTAATACCTGCATAATCGATTTCAAATTTCAAGTCCTTCGCCTGCAAGTCGGCACGGGTATCGCGTTCAACTTCGTGAATGATTTCAAACAAATGCGTTGGGGTCTCGTTGAGATCGAATTTGCCGGATTCAATGCGGCTCATGTCAAGGATATCGTTGATAATCGAAAGCAAACGGTCGGAACTTTGGTCAATCTTGACCAGGCAATCCTTCACGCGGTCGCGGTCATCCAAATGCGACGAAGCAATCGACGTAAGACCGATAACGGCATTGAGCGGCGTTCGGATTTCATGGCTCATGCTGTTGAGAAATTCCTTTTTCGCACTGTTAGCCGCCTGCGCTGCAGAAAGCGCCTGCTTCAAGGCATCCGCCTGCGTTTCGAGCTGTTCCTTCTGTTCCAACTGCAAACGGGTCGATTCATCGACACTGATAAAGCCGGCCACAATCTGCTCCAACGCATCGGGGGCCTTGCCGGCCATCACGAACTTGAGCTGCCAGTATTCAACAATGCCATTAATAATCATGCGGTAGTTGACATAATAGGCGTTCTTGACAGAAAGTTTTTCCATCACGACCTCGCGGGTCGTCATTTCCATGAACATCTTGCGATCGTCCGGATGAACCAGCGTGTTCGCAATCAGCTTCAAGCGGTCTTCAAAATTCCCGACTTTTTTCCAGTTCGGGTTATCCGCCCAATTATTCTTCTTCACGTAATACAGATGGTCTTCACGAGTCGCCGGGTTGATAAAACTCACCAACGAAAAGTCTTCTGAAAGCCCCTTGATTACAGAAAGCCTTTCACGTTCGGCTTCAAGGGCAACCTTTTCATCGTTCACGTCTTCCACACCGATGAGCACATAGCCATCGCCCTTCCCGTCGGCAAGTCCAATCAACGTGTGTCGAAGCCATACCCAGTTGCCATTGATGAACCAGCGCATATCCACAACTTTCCTGGATTCATTCGGTCCCATCATTTCAAGGAACGCATCCCTGTTGAATACGCTATGGCAAAGTTCCAAATCATCCTTGTGGATTTTTGTCAGCTCGTCATTGTTCATGATATCGTAAAGCGATACATTGCAATCAAAACGGCTAAGAATTTCTTTGTACAAATCGTTCATGGAACTCGGATAAACTACATACGAGCCCGATTCAGGATTGACGTAATAAATATGGATAAAGTTTTTAGACAAAAGCCCAAGGAGTTTCATCTGCATATAACGGACTTTTCCCACATCATCTTGTTTAGCACGGTCGAATTCACCGGCAAAGCACCGTCTCGCCACACGGTTCAACAGAATAAAATACGCAATAAAGAACGCAAGTCCCGCAAGCCCAAAGCAAAGCAAAATAAGTCGGACCTTACGGAGCGCATTCATCGCAATTTTTTCGGGAGACGAAATAACGATACTCCAGCGGTTTACGGGAAGAGGCTTGTAATAAAAGCAGTTGGATTCTTCCCAATAGTTTTCCAGACAAGTTTTCCCCTCGCCTCCAGCAATAATACTGTCAATGACTGCAGCGAATAGGCCTTTCTCGTTATCCATTTCGTTTTTGTAATCGTAAATACTCTTGAGAGAATCGTGCCTAGTATCGGCAATAAAGCGGCCATCATCGCGATTGATTACATATACGAACATCTTACGGTCGTAACGTTTATTCGTACGCAAATACTGGTGAATCAATCCTAAGCTAAAATTCCAGAACACGACTGCCGATGTTTTTCCGTGGCTTTTGACCGGCACAAAATGATACAGAAGTTTTTCGTCTTGGTTGTCACTCTCCAAATGCACCGACACGTGCGGTTCAGAAGAAGCCTCTCTCTTGTACGAAATCTTCATCGTTTTCGAATCCGTCACGGAACCATCCGGCATAATAGCCGTATCGCCAGGCAAGAGAACACTGATTTTCTGTTCTCGCATGAACGGAAGCAGTTCTTTCAATTTCGGGCGCAACCCATCGACAGAATAATCGTCACGATCTCCCAGTGCATCCGCAATGAACTGGAGCGTCCCTCCATAATACAGATTATTCATTATAAATTCATTTTCCGAAATTTCGGCATATTCCTGCAATCTGCCGAAGCACCCGTCCTCAACGAATCTCAGAATTTTTTGACTAGCGAACAAGAACGCCAGTGCCGTCATTAAAACGAGAACAATAGCGAAAACAAGGTGATCCCGGTGCATCACCTTTTCATTATGGATACCATCAATATTCTTTATCATTCGATCGTCACTTTTTAAGGAATCTAGACAAAATATACTTCATTTTGTCAATGTCAATCGGTTTGGAGATATGTTCATTCATGCCAGCATCAAGAGCTGCCCTACGGTCTTCTTCAAAGGCGTTTGCAGTCATGGCGACAATCGGTATATGGGACAAGCGCCTGTTTTCAAGCGAACGAATCGCCCGCGTTGCGGCGTAACCATCCATAACGGGCATTTGAATGTCCATAAGAATCAAATTGTATTGACCGGGTATCGATTTTTTTACTAGATCGACCGCTTCTTGACCATTTTCGGCGGTGAACACCACAAGCCCGTTATCGGCGAGGATATCCGATGCAATCTGGCGATTCATCTCGTTATCTTCGACAAGCAGGACCTTCTTGCCCGAAAAGCTGACCTTACCTAAATCAAGTTTTGAGCCTACGCCATTTTTATCGTGCAACTTGAAATTGATATTGAGGACAACTTCTGTCCCCTTGTTCTCTTCGCTAAAGATTTCAATGGAGCCGCCCATCATCTCGACTATATTCTTGGTAATGGACATGCCAAGCCCCGTCCCCTGAATTCCGCTCACGGTAGAAGAGTTCGCACGGGTAAACGGTTCATATATCATCTTCAGGAATTCGGCATTCATGCCCATGCCGTTATCGCGAATGCGGAACTCAAAATCAGCTGAACCGGGCCTCGCGGATTTTTTCTCTTCCACCCGCAAGGCAATCAAGCCTCCCGAATGCGTGTACTTGATGGCGTTCGAGAGCACGTTGAGCAGCACCTGGTTCAAACGGAGCTTGTCGCACTTAATACCCGGATTGCGGACATCCACATTCACTTCAAACATAAGATGTTTTGTATCGATGTCCGCCTGCACAATATCCTTGAGCGACTCGATGATATCCATCAAGTTCTCGTCATTTTCAGAAAGTTCCATCTTGCCCGATTCAATGCGGCTCATATCCAAGACGTCATTGATGAGCGAAAGCAGATGGTTCGAGCTCTGCCTGAGTTTCCGAAGATAATCTAGAACAAGTCCTTTTTCATCGATATGCGCCATTGCAAGGCCCGTAAAGCCCACAATGGCGTTCATCGGCGTGCGGATATCGTGGCTCATGTTCGAGAGGAAGGTCGTCTTTGCACGGTCCGAAGACTGCGCCATCGAAAGCGCCCTTTGCAGCATGACCTGCTGCTTTTCGAGCAAATCGTTTTGCTCGGCAATTTTTGCATCCAGTTCAATTTTTTCGACCTGTTCATCGCTCAAGAGCATAAAAGAAAGCACGAACGAAACCACTTCATTTTCATCGTCGCGCTCAATGGTCGTAAACTTCGCGCGTAGCCACTCCCCGCTCGCAATCTTGAATTCCTGTTCGCGCTGGTCCGCATCTTTCAGGAACTTTTGTACATAGAACAAATTGGACAACTTCAGCCAATCCTGTTCAAATTCGTCTTGAACAATGCTACTGATTTTCTTGATTTCGTAAGAATAGGTGCTATACAGGGGGCGCTTATCGACCCAGGATACGTTCGAGGACTTGATAGTTCGGAAAGAATTGTCCTCGACATTTACAAAATAGATGGACACGTAGTCATCGTACAAAATGTCATTCACAAAATCCTTGAGAATCAAATCGTCCTTTTCGGCAAAGCCAAGCGCCACCGCCTTGGGACTATCAAACTCGTTCCCCACCTTCACGAACTTCATTTCGCAATAATGCGGGCGCCCGTCGACATTGCCTCTATACGTTGTTATAAACGTCTTTTGCAGGGAAAGCTCTTTCTTGATATTTTCAATCGTTCCTGCTTCGCGCATCATATGGCGGTCCCGTTCCCAGACAACGCCCTCGACATATTCGTTAAACGCCTTGGAATACGAAACACCCGAACGGAAACGCCTTCCGAACAAGGATTCCGATTCCTTGTTCATCGAATATGGAGTGATAGAATCCTTTTCCAGGTCAATGTAATAAACCGAAGAATACTCCGACGCAAGGACATCGATGATTTCCAAGTCCTGTTCAATCTTTTTCTGGTGCATGCGCGCCGTGCGGATCAGCTCATCCTTGTCGGCAAATCCTATCACAAACGCCTTTTGCTTCCTGTTGACGGTAACAACCTTACATTCACAGAACCTGTCCAAATAATTCAAGAATTCAAAGCTCGTGACGCCCTTTTTCTGGAGGAGCGGCTTCAAGTTCTTGACAGAAAGTCTCCTCGAAACGGCATCCACATTTTCCGGCGCGACAATTTTACTTACAATAAATTCAATCGCACCGCTGTACGTCATTTCGCTTAACGAATTGCCAAGCATTTTCTGTATACTCGTATTCAGCTTATGCGCCGTCACCAAATCCGCTTCGAGATCGCAATAGAAAATGCACGAGTAGTCCGAAGCCAAAAGCGATGTCACGGCAGCGTCTTCGTCCATACGTTTTCTGCGATTGATTTCGTTTTCCACAAAACCGGCCACAAGCTTCAGCACCGCAAAATTCTTTTGCGATTCCTTGGGATTGTCAAGCACGACAAAACCGTAGCGCTGTTCGCTAGACACAATCGTCGAGACGCTGATGCATTTTACATCCAAGACAGGCAATGCGCTGTACAACCTTTCCCAAACACCGTATTCGTCATTTTGCGAATCGAGGTAGACGGCATCCATATCGCCAAGCGTCTCGATCCACGGATTGATATATTCCATCGGAAGCCGTTGCAATCCAGCCTTGTTGGAACGAACCCCCTTACGGCACCATTCGTACGTGCTACTGAGATATTCCCTTTCCTTGGCGCATTCCAGAATATACGCCCTATCGGCAGCGTAGAACGAAGCAAGCGAAGAGAGCAAATCTTCAATGGCATCCTTGGAACGTTTTTCTTTGTACAAAACATCGATACAGTCTCGAATGGCTGCATCCTGTTTTTGCTGTTCCGAGACATTGTATGCAACCATCATCGCCTGGTATTCGCCCAGGATTTCATCTTTCGAAACGTAGCAGACAAAGCGGCTATAATGCCAGCCGATATGCGGCGAATAGAACCGGCAAGTGTATTCGGGAATGGAATCGCCCTTCTTGAACTGATCGATCAGCGCGCTCGCCGAAAAATGCTGGATAAAGGCATCCCTGAATTCCTTATCGACAAGCTGTTTTGCGATCCTTTCGACAACAGCATCATACGAAGGAAAGTTGGAACCAAACGAATCGCTTATATCCACCGACTCGCCATCGACAATCTGGATAAAAGGCCGGATAATTTTACCTTCCGAAAGGTTCACCCTGAAATATCCATACGCCTTGTCGAGAATAGCCTTTCCGTAAAGCTTTTCATTCAAGGCCACTCGCAGACGCTCGCGCTTGGAATCCAAGTCCATCGCGCCGATTTCTTTGCGCAATTTCTCCTCGGCTGTTTTCTGGATCAGCGCAAGCTCCGTGATATCCCGATGCCAGCCTTCAAGCCTTATTCCCTTCGTATATTTATAATTGCGGTTCCCCCCGCACCGAACGAAGCGGACTCTTCCATCGGGAGAATGCCAAGGGTACTGAATTTCGGCATAATCGCCGTCGCTCATTTTGTCGACATACGACTTGACTTCGGCAAAATGCTCCGGGTCAATACAGTCGAACCAGGCATGAAAAATATCTTCTTCGGAAGCATCACCTGCAACACCAAGCAACTTGAGCATGATTTCGTCAGCGTACATTCGCGGTGCACGGCCGTCATCAATTTCGACAGCCCAAATTCCAACACCCACGCCGTCCAAAATATTCGTCGTCAACGGTATCATGTTTTTCCCAGTCATAGCAGTCCCATATATCCCATTATAAAAATAATACCATTTATTAACAATATTTCAAACCAATGAAATTTTTACCCTTTTCCCATTAAAAAAGAAATCCCGGACATCGTAAGACGTCCGGGATCCGTTTCCATATACAACAAATACTAGAAGAATGCAGGCGGCCAACGCGGGTTCTTGGAGGACATGTCGATCTTGTAGAAGTCCTTCTCGAAACGTCCATCGTCGAGACCGTACATCTGCATCACGTGGCGGGCAATCCACTTGCCGAGCTTCATCACAGTGAGTTTCTTGCGGAGGCGGCCCTGGCAGTCGCGGTTCATGATGTCCGGAAGAGTCGAAGTCGTGAGGATTTCGTCGATAGCCGGGCTGTTGAGCTTTTCGCGGGCCTCGGGACTCGTGTGGAAGTGCGTCACGCCGAAGCAAACGCGGTTCGGGTTGCCCTTCTTGATGTGCTCGCAGCACTGCACGATGGTGGTACCCGTACGCACCATGTCGTCGAACACAATCACGTCCTTACCCTGGATTTCTTCGATGCTGATGTCGGAAAGTTCGGGGTTGAAGGTCATGCTGATTTCGCGTTCGCCTGTACGAACCTTGTCCATCACCACGCGTTTGCATTCCGGCAACTGGAGAGCGTCGAACACGGCGTTCATGAACGGGCGTGCGCCCTTGTCCGGAGAAACGATGACGAGGTTGTTGCCGTCCTTGCCAGTCTGGACAAAGTTGCTGTTCTTGATGTAGTGGGCATAGACGTCGGTCGGAATCAAGTTGTGGAAATGACCTTCGAAAATTTCGTTGAAGAGGTTCTGCACCTTGATGCTGTGGTTGTGGACAGTCACCACGGCATCGACACCAGCCTTCTTCAGGAGTTCGGCATAGAGAAGGCTCGTGAATGCCTGGCCGTCAAACTTCTTGAGGTCGATATCCGGGCGATCCTTTTCAAGTTCGCCAATGCGGTGCGGGCCGCGGTCTTGGGCGCTGTAGAAAAGGTCCGGTTCCACGAGCACGACCTGTTCGGCACCGTTGTCCTTTGCGGCGCGGGCCAAAATACAGTTGCGCATGGCGTAGTCGTTGCGGCTACGTTCATGGTTCGAAACCGAGCAAATCAAAACAATCTTGCCTTCGAGGCGGCGACCGATATGGTCCATATCGTCCACGTCTAGTCCGTAACGGGGGCAGAATTCGGAGTTGGCGAAAGTCTTCAGGGAGACCACGTCGGAGATATCTTCACGGAGGCCGATGTACTGCGCCATGTCGATGGCAAACGGATCATCGGTAAAGTTACCGGTCACGATAAAACGATCTGACATTTTCCTAGCCTTGATTTAAGGGTTTGAATGATTAGCCCAAATATAGTTAATATTGGCTAAAAGTTGCAAGGTAGAGTTCATCTGGATGGTTACGCTTGTATTTTCAGCCAACAATCTAGGCGAAATGGTAAAGTCTGGCAGAAAAGCACGCCCTGAAACCCTTGATCCATATTGCAAGATTCCGACAATTAGATTATATTAATCAAGAATGCGAAATTTTTCGCATTGAATTTTTTCGCATAGGGAGCCACCATGAACCCGTTCAAATTCGGAACTATCGTAGAAGACGAATATTTCACGGATCGCGTGAACGAACTTGCGCAGATCAAGCAATTACTGAACAGCGAGAACCACCTCGTGCTAATATCCCCACGCAGATTCGGCAAGAGCAGCCTGGTAGCAAGGGCGCTTCGGCAGCTTG
Organism: Fibrobacter succinogenes; assembly: GCA_902762795.1. Lineage (GTDB taxonomy): Bacteria > Fibrobacterota > Fibrobacteria > Fibrobacterales > Fibrobacteraceae > Fibrobacter > Fibrobacter succinogenes_E. The sequence goes on from CACWPM010000039.1 coordinate 45,638, forward strand.
GCCGACCGTCCATGACCATCGACTTCATGAAAGTCCTGAATGTGGAAGATTTGGCTTCCCAAATTTTACGCCAGGTGTTCCGGATACACAAATTCGAAAAGATCAAGCACCTTATGAAGCTTTTCCGCGTCATGCCCACGCTTTCCTTCAATCCGGTGACCGAAGGTATGGACGTGAGCTTCGTACCCTCGGTAGGAAAACCGTCCGCCATGTTGGAAGATTCCCTGGACTTATTGGAAAAGGTGTCTTCTGCAAAGAACCGACTTATAGTGGTGTTCGACGAATTCCAAGAAGTGAATTCTATAGACAAAGCCCTGGCAAAGCAGCTGCGGGCCATCATACAACGGCAAAAAGGGTTGAATTACGTGTTTATGGGCAGCCAGGAGACTATGATGGAGGAAATATTCGAAAAGAAAAAATCCCCATTTTTTCATTTTGGCGAACGCATGAACCTGAAGAAAATTCCATACGAGGATTTCTATTCCTATGTAGAAAGTCGCCTGCCCAATATGCCAGCCGAGCGAAAGGCCGCCATCACAGGGGAAATTCTGAAATTTACGGATGTGCACCCTTATTACACGCAGCAGCTCTCGGCTGCTGTCTATAACGCAATCGAGTACGGCAAAATTAAGGACAATCCTGTGGCCTACGCCATAAAAAAGCAGGTAGAGGAGCATTCCCTGAATTACGAGCGGCTCTGGGCGAACATGAACCGCACAGACCGCAAGGTGATGCTCGCGCTTGCCAATAGGCGCAACCCTATGACCGACAGGTCGGTGGCCCCTAGCACTTTGTTCAGCGCCATCAAGCGCCTGCTGAAACAGGGGTACGTCATCAAGACCACGGGTTATGAACTCGAAGACCCGTTCTTTGGCAAATGGATTTTGGGGAACTGAAACATACCCCCCAAAAAAGAAAAAATCGAAGAAAAATCCCTCGACCTTTTCGACAACCTATTTGACCTTTAGTGGACACTAGTGTATTCTAGAGATTGACTAATCGTCGAAGGCGATAACGGCCACCGCCAAATGTGGTATTCTTGCCAACGGCCAGCTGCTCTCCCCACAGCAAAAGATTCACAACGAGCGGCGGCACGCTCTTTATTTGAACTCGCCCTGTAAATCCCGCACAAACTATCGACTGTTTTTGTCGAGAGCTAAAGCGTTTTCGAGACACGGACTTCGTCATGCAGCGACAGTCCAGCGACATAAAAGCATCCACAAAATCCGACAACGAACATGCGGAATCAAAAGGTATTTTGAGAGCACCACACAACAATTCTACACGATTGTACAAATTACGGGCAAACGCATCCTGGTCCCACACATCCAATATGCGCCCTCCATAAGCCTTGAGCGTCATCGGAGAATAGAGCTGCAATTCGACATCTTCCCGCCATCACAAGACGAATTTTGAAACAGTTTATTTTATATAAAATATTTCATCTAAAACAGCCTTAGTCGAGTACAAACTTTATCCAAAACACAAAGAAACCGCCCCACACGGGAGCGGTTTCTCTTAGCAATTTTCTTTAATCAGAAGATTACTTCTTGCAGCCCTTCTTGCACGGAGCTTTCTTGGCCGGAGCAGCCTTGGAAGCCTTGGCACCCTTGCGCGGATCGCCAGCGTAGACAGCAGCCTTGCCGAGTTCTTCTTCGATGCGGAGCAAGCGGTTGTACTTGCAAACGCGGTCCGTACGGGAGAGAGAACCTGTCTTGATCTGGCCTGCGCCAGTACCGACAGCGAGGTCAGCAATGAAGGTGTCTTCGGTTTCGCCAGAACGGTGAGAAACGATCGGAGCATAGCCTTCGTTCTGAGCACGCTTGATAGCAGCGAGAGTTTCAGAAACAGAACCGACCTGGTTCACCTTGATAAGGATAGCGTTAGCGATACCAGCCTTGATACCTGCGTCGAAGATGGTCGGGTTCGTGACGAACAGGTCGTCACCCACGAGGTTGCACTTGCCACCGAGCTTTTCGGTCATGACCTTCCAGCCAGCCCAGTCAGCTTCATCGAGACCGTCTTCAATGGAGAAGATGGAGTACTTGTCGATGAGCTTTTCATAGAGCTTGACCATTTCAGCAGACTTGAGAGTCTTCTTGGTGCTCTTCTTGAAGAAATAGGTCACCTTGCGCTTGTCATCAACGGACGGTTCGCCGTTTTCGAGCTTGTCAACGCAGAATTCAGAAGAAGCGACGTCAAGAGCGATCTTGATATCCTTGCCGAATTCGTAACCGGCATCTTCAGTAGCCTGCTTCAAAGCACCGAGAGCCTTTTCGAGGGTCATCACGTCCTTGATTTCGTAACCGAACTTGTTCTTAGCCGGCTTGATAGCAACGCCAGGAGCAAAGCCACCTTCGTCACCGACAGTCGTATCGAAACCACCCTTCTTGAGGACAGCCTTAAGAGCGTGGAAGATTTCGGTCACCATCTGGAGACCCTTGGAGAAAGTCTTTGCGCCAACCGGAGCGATCATGAATTCCTGGAAGTCGATCGGAGCGGAAGAGTGAGCACCACCGTTAATCACGTTGCACATCGGGCACGGGAGGGTGAGCTTTTCAGTGCCATGAAGCTTGGCGATGTACTGGTAAAGCGGAAGCTTTGCGTCCTGAGCAGCAGCGCAGCAAACAGCCATGGAAACGCCGAGGATAGCGTTTGCACCGAGCGTGTTCTTGAGCATACGGTTGCCGTCGAGTTCGATCATAGCGTTGTCAACCGCGGTCTGGTCAGCCGGATCCATGTCGACAATCTTCTTAGCAATCTTGTTGTTGACGTTCTTCACGGCAGTGAGCGTGCCCTTGCCGAGATAAACTTCCTTGTTGCCGTCGCGAAGTTCGCAAGCTTCACGAACACCGGTAGATGCGCCGCTCGGAACAGCAGCGTGACCAACGATACCGTTGTCAAGAGTTACATCGACTTCGAGAGTCGGATTGCCACGAGAGTCAAGGATCTGACGAGCCCAAACTTTAGCGATTTTAGCCATTTTGTTAACCTTCTGTTAAAGTGAAAAAAATTTTTGTGTTTTAAATATAAAAAAGTGGTTAGTGATTAGTGGTTAGTGGTTAGAAAAAAATGTGAAGATTTAGTGAATTCCGGTGTTTAACGATTATGCAAAAAAATTACTTCTCTACAACATGCCCTGAGAGTTCACGGAAATCGCCTTTTTTATACAAGGTAATCCCCGGAGAAACCAAGTGAAACACGGACTGTTCTGCAAGCGTTTCCACGTTGAACTCGAAAGAATCTAGGCGATTGCGGTAGCTATCCGTAGAGTTGTCGAACGAGACCATGTAAGGCGGGCGCGGAATCTTGCCCTGATTCACAAGCGATATCAGCTCAACTCCGACCTTGTCGTTAGACACAACCCACGCATCCACAGGCGGGATTTTTTTCACGAGCGACATTAAAATCTGTCTATAACGGGCATGCGCACGCGGTTCTTGCATAAAGTCATAAGGACTCGCATGCGACGCATCAGTCGCTTCGAACACATCAAGCCCCACATTCTTGAGCCCTTTCAAGCGGTCCCTCGACCACATGCTCATGTGATACGGAGACACAAAGGCTATCCGCGTCAAGCCCTTTTTCTTCAAAAAACGCCCGACAATACGCCCCGGAAATTCACCAAAGGCAAGGTTAAAAAAAGCAAATCGCTTTTCTCTTTTCAACGCACGCGGAATGTCGTACAGCGGGTGCTCCCACCACACAGCCACAGGGAAACGCGTCGTCGCAAGCTTTGTAAATAACTTATTGATATTGAACACAAGCATCGTCGAGACAATCACCCCAAAGCAGCCCCGGCAATCCTCCAGCTTGATGCGGTTGCCGTTAGCGTCCAAGAATACACCATCCTCTTCGAAATAGCCGAGCGCCTTGACGTTTAAGTTATTGCGGTGCGCTTCCACATACACTTTTCGCATAAACGAAAGTTCACGTTCGCCAAGGCAATTAAAGTCCCCGTTAGGGTTGCAACGCATAATCAAGAGGATTTCTTTTGTTTTAGAGACCGCCAACCGGGTATCGACAAAATAATAACGTCCTTGTCCTTTACGCTCCAAAGTTCCCTTTGCACGCAGCTGTTCCAGCGTACGCCGCATCGTCCCCAAAGTCGTCGAAAAAGACTGACACATATCCTTAATCGATGGGAGCGGATTACCGACCGAAATCTTTCCCGATTTCCAGTCCTCCAGCAGCAATCGCTCTGCGCGTTCCGTTTCGTTCTCGTGCGCAGACACTTCGATTTTAGGCTTCGCCCCCCAAAAATACCCGTTGCCGTGCTCCGCATAAATTTTCCCCTGAGAAGCAAGCATCTTGTACGCACGGAAAACGGTGAACGTCGAAGCCCCCGAAGACGCAGCCACCTCGCGCACGGAAGGGAGCCGGTCCCCGTCCTTGAAATTGGACAATTCAATCCACTTGCAAAAATCTTCGACTTTCATGGTGAGCCTCAAAAGAACACTAGATACACTATAGTGGAAAAATAGTTCTATTTCATCGGCATGAGCACGAAGTCATTAAGTTCCTTGCGGACTTCTTGCCAGAAGGGCATGTACTTGTCGAGCAGTGCGATGTAATCTTTATTGTGGTGGCGGACTTTTAGGTGCAGGAGTTCGTGCAGTATCACGTAATCCAGGCAGCGGATGGGCGTATGCGCCAAATGCAAATTGAACCAGAGTTTGCCTACTGGGTTGCAACTCCCCCATTTGTTCTGCATGATTTTGGTCTGCCATCCGTTGCATTTTAGGTGCGTTTTCTTTTCCCACGCAGGCAAACGCTTTTCAATTTCGACGACAAGCATTTCACGGAGTTTTTCGTTCACGTAGTTTTCTCGCTGTTGTGCGGTACTTGCTTCGCGAACAGTCAGAATCACATTTTGCCCGTCTATTACAAATCCATTTGCACGGTCATGTTCTACACGCAAATAATACTGGCGGCCGAAAATAAAAATGGATTCGCCGGAAACATATTCACGTTCGCTCAAGCGCGCCTGATTTGCAAATTTTTCTTGTTGGCGTTTAATCCAGGCAACCTTGGTGCGCACAAAAATCTTGATGGATTCGTCAGAAAGGTTCAGCGGTGCAGAAATTCGCACAGCGCCATCGGGCGGCATCACCGAGAGGTGAATGTTCTTGATATCCTTTTTTGTAACAGCAACTGTAATGCCCGACACTTGCATCCGCATTAGAACTCACTCTGCTTGCTGATGAGTTCATAAACGCGGTCAACTTCCGCATCATCGTCCAAGACCTCGGAAAGAGCACGCTTAATCTTGTTGATTTTCACCGGGCTGTTACGGAAATCGGCTTGCATGCTACTCATGACGGCGTCGTAAATTCTATTTGTCAAATCCTCATCACTTCCGCAGTTGTCATAAATTGCGCGTTTTGCGGCACTTCCCTTGACAGAGGCCGGATAATCTTCGTTTGCCGCCGAAGAATTCACCTTTTTGGCAAGCTCAATATAGCGTTCCAGCAACTTCTTGTATTCAATCAAGCCGTTCTTGCGTTCTTCAATCAGCTGATCCAGAATTTCTGACATTTTGTTGTAGTACGCCGGGTTGACATTTATCTGGTCAACGATTTTGCGGCGGATGTTATTTTCGATTTTCTCGGCAGCGCTTTGCTGAGCGCGCTTTCTGCCGGCAACTAAATCAAACTTGCAAAGTTCAATGATATCCAGCAAAGTCGTGTCGTCAAATTCAATAATCTTTGTCGAATCGCCAGCGGCAATGTAATTGTCAATAAGGTGGCGCATGTCGGGTTCGCAAGCCTTTAAATCAACAAAGTCGCCACTCGCCTGCATAATCACCTGACGCAAATTCACGTAATCATTGGTGCGCTTTTCTTTTTCGTTCCATTCCGCATCGGTATAGGGCAAGGACAAAATCTGCGATTTCAGTTCGGCAAACGCACGAGCCAAGCTACTCACTAACGAATAGAAGCGTTCACGCAAGCGGGCAAGCGCCTCAAATTCTTCCGGATTGCTAAGCCAACTAACGCCTTCTCCACAGAAGAAATGAATGTAATCCGACTCATCCTTGGGCGGCTTTACATCTTCACAAAGTGTCTCGATTTCTTCAAGAGTCTTGCTAAAATATTTCTCGGCTTCAGTTGCGCGGTCCTTAATCAAACCGTCAACATCGCTTTCGTCGTAGCCTTCGAATGCACCCGATGTGTATTTGTTCATACTGTCGGTCACATCGTCGAAAAGTTCCTTGTAGTCGATAATGATACCGAAGGGCTTCGTCTCGTCATCCAAACGGTTCACGCGGCAAATCGCCTGGAACAGGCCATGATCCTGCATCTTTTTGTCGATATATAGATATGTGCAATGAGGAGCATCAAAACCAGTCAACAGTTTATCGACTACAATGAGCAACTTCATGTTAGCCGGTTCTTCAACGAATTTGCGTTTGGCTTCCTTTTCAAAAGCTTCCACCTTCTTGTCGATGCGGGAAGTATCGTCGCCTTCTTCGACTCCGACCATCTTCAGGTAAATCTGGTATTTCCTGAAAGTTTCCGTGTCTTCATCGAGGCTCACCGTATCGGTACGCAGGTCGCCCGGATTCGGCGTATAAGAAGAAATGATAGCGCATTTCTTAAAACCCAATGATTGGAAAATTTCATAGAAGCGACATGCCGTATAAATGGAATCCGCAACAAGGATGGCGTTCCCGCGACCTTCCGCCAAACGGGCATCCTTTGCAAAATCAAGAATGATATCGTTCGCAATCGCTTTCAGGCGGTCGTAAGACGAATAAACCGTGCGCATATTCGCCCAGCGGGCCTTCAGCTTCGCCTTCGCGACAGGCGTCATGCCACGCGTTTTCAGTTCAAACCATTCATCAATCTTTTCACGGGACCGGAGATCTTGCGGAACATCACGGCCTTCGTAACGCAAGTCAAGAATCACGTGGTCGCGCACACCTTCATCAAATTTGTATGTATGGATGTAGCTTCCGAAAACTTCCAGACTCGTCTTCTTGTCTTTTTTCAAAAGCGGCGTGCCGGTAAAGCCCACGAAAATCGCCTTAGGCATCAAAGCCGTCATCGCCTTGTGCAACTTGCCCGATTGCGTACGGTGGCACTCATCCACGAATACGACGAAATCACCTTTCACGCTAAAGTTCGGCGGCAACGAATCCTTGATTTCTTTCAAGAACTTCTCGTAATCGCCGTCAGTAACTTCACCGCCACGGCGTCCGAACTTGTGAACCAGCGAACAAATGATAGAACCTTCGGTAGAATTCAAGCGGTCCAGCAAATCGCGACCGCTCTTGGTGCGAATAATCTTTTCTTCTACACCCGTAAACAGTTGCTCAATCTGGTCGTCAAGTTCATCGCGATCAGTGACAATCAAAATCCTGCGGCTCGGGTTGTTCAGCAACAACCGCTTTGCAAGCCAAACCATCGTGAGCGACTTTCCGGAACCCTGCGTGTGCCATACAATACCGCCCTTCTTTTGCGTGGTAATCCTGTTGTACGTGCGGTGAATTGCGTAATACTGATTGTAGCGGCAGACCTTCTTTACACCATTATCAAAAATGATAAAGTTATGAATCAAGTCTAGGAAGCGGACCTTGTTGAACAGCGAATAAAGACTCTCGAAGAGAACGCCGTCAAACGACGAACTCTTATCATCGATAATCAAATCGTTGTCGTCCAGTTC
>CACWPM010000040.1 GCA_902762795.1 Fibrobacter succinogenes
TGCACGCCGGAGTAGTCGAATTCGCAGCCCTGGCCAATCACAATCGGGCCGGAGCCAATGAGCATAATCTTCTTGATGTCGGTACGCTTAGGCATTCTTGCCTCCCTTGAAAGCTTCAATCATCTTCTTAAATTCTTCGAACAAGTACATGGAATCGTTTGGACCCGGGGCAGATTCCGGATGGTACTGCACGCTGAATGCCGGGAACTTTTTGTGGCGGATGCCTTCGACCGTGTTGTCGTTCAGGTTTATGTGCGTGACTTCGACATCGGCGGAGAGAGACGTTTCGTCAATGGCGTAGTTGTGGTTCTGCGACGTGATTTCGACAGCGCCCGTCAAGAGGTTCTTGACCGGATGGTTGCAGCCGTGGTGGCCGAACTTGAGCTTGGAAACTTTGGCACCGAGAGCAAGGCCCAAAAGCTGGTTACCAAGGCAAATACCCATGAGAGGAATCTTGCCGAGGAGCTGCTTGACCATGTTGTAAACCTGCGGGAGGCTGTTCGGGTCGGCAGGACCGTTAGAGAGGAACACGCCATCCGGATTCTGTTCCATAATCTTTTCGTAGCTCGTGCCAATCGGCATGACCGTGATGCGCATGTCCTGGGCGGCGAGGTTTCTCAAGATGTTCGTCTTGATACCGAAATCGAGGGCGACCACATGATACTTGCCTTCGTTGTTGAATTCGTAACCATTCGGATCCGATACCTTGCTCGCGTAGTCCTGACCGTCGAGGCCTTCCCAAGCCTTAGCCTTTTCAATCGCTTCGGCTTCGCTCATTTCCGTGTCTTCGACGTGGAGGTAAGCCTTCTGGGCACCGTAAGTACGGAGATGGAGCGTGAGGGCGCGCGTATCGACGCCTGCAATGCCCGCCTTCTTTTGCGCAAGCATGAAATCATGGAGCGATTCTTCGTTCAGTTCCTTGGAAACCCAGTCGAGGGAATTCACGACAATTCCGTTCAAGAAAACCTGACGGGATTCGGACTTTTCAAAGTTCGTAGCGTAAGCGCCAACTTCGGCCGTGGTGAAAACGACGAACTGGCCAGCGTAAGACGGGTCGGTGAGAATTTGTTTGTAACCCGCCATACCGGTGTTGAACACGGCTTCGCCTACAGTGTCCTTCTTTTCGCCAAAGGCGTAACCGTGGAATACGGCTCCGTCTGCCAAGGCAATGAACGCCTTGCGCTCGCGCTTTGCTTTCCATTGGAATTTTTCGTTCATGATTTACCTTACGTCACAATTGTTGGGGTAAAAAGAAAGGCAAAAGCTAAATGCCTTTGCCTTAAAACTGAAATCTTTTTGAATAGTAATGAAAGCTTTGTTGAAAACTGAAACCCAACCGACCTTTTTGTGGGCCGAGGCTGCTTGCTTGAAGGCGAGCTCGAAGTCAACAAGTTCCATTCTTTTCATCGGGAGCAATTATAGTAAAATGATTGGCTGTTGACAATGCGTCTTTGTGGATTTTTTTTCGAGCTTATTTACATAATTTGTATAGCGCTTTTCCATTTCTTCATAAAATGTAAAACTAAAACGGCTCGACGCCCAGATCTTTGTCATCGGATTTTACTTTTGCCAGAATTTCTAAGCCGGTTATTTTTTGCATCATGCGGATATTGTCGTCTTCCATTTCGAGATTTCCACTCTCACCATATCGGTTGACGATGATTCCGCGAATGTCGAAGCTACGGCTGCGCGCGTATTCGACGGTCAAGACGCATGCGTTGATGGAACCGAGCAGTGCTGTCGTGACTATCAGTAGCGGGAGGTTGACTTGCTTCATGATGTCTTCGAGGAAAATGGTTTTGATGTTAGGGTTTGGGGAAATTTTTTTGTCGGATTCGGCGGATGCATAGGAGTCATCACGGATTGGGCAGATTATGCCCCCCGAGCCTTCGACAAAGATAAATTCATGGCGATGACAGGCGGCGTCAAAGTCTCTGGCTACTTTCGAAAGTTCTACGGGATTGCCTTCTTTGCGCGCGGCAAGGTGCGGCGATACCGCTTCTTTATAAACGTAGCTGACGAGCTGTTCTTGTGTGTCGGGGAGGTTTGCTACTCGCTTGACGTAATCGGCGTCGCCCGCAATCCATTTGCCATCGCGGAGTTCTGCGCCGCTGAGGGCTGCTTTATAGTAACCGGCATCAATACCGGAGTCTCGCCATTTTTTGACGAGGAGCGCGGTGATAAATGTTTTGCCGACATCTGTGCCAGTGGCTGTAACGAAGTAACCTTTAGACATAAAAGTAAACAGTGGTTAGTGATTAGTGGTTAGGAATAGCGATGTGTTGTTCTGAGTGAAATAACGAAGTTGCGAAAACGAAGGATCTATTTTTTTGATTTTATAACTTGAGCAATTACTGCCGCTGCAGTTTGCAGTTCTTCTTTTGTATGCGTCGCCATGAGGCTTGCGCGGAGGCGTGCATGTCCTTTAGCTACGGTGGGGTAGCGGATGGCCGGAATCACGTAACCGCGTTCAAGAAGCATTGCCGAAGCTTCAAGCGCAGCGGCTTCGTCGCCGATAATTATCGGTACAATTGCAGAAGGCGATGTCGACTCGCATAATCCCTCATGGTGTAGGCATTCGCAGAAAAATTTCACATTTTCTTGCAGTTGCTGAACGCGTTCCGGATGATTTGCTAAAAAACGAAGATTGTTCAGTGCACCAGCGGCCATTGCGGGCGACATTGCTGTCGTAAAAATGAAACTGCGGGATTTGTTTTTCAGAAATTCAATGAGCTGTTTTTTGCCGACAACAAAGCCGCCTTCGCAAGCGATTGCCTTGCTTAAAGTTCCTACGGTGACATCGGCATGTTTGCAATTGTAGTGTTCGGCGAGTCCGCGTCCTGTGCGTCCGATAACGCCTGTGGCGTGAGCTTCGTCAATCATCAAAAGACTGTTGTAAGTTCGTGCAATGCGCAAGAGCTCCGGCAAGTTCGCAAGATCGCCGTCCATGCTGAAAACCGCATCTGTGACAATTAGCATTTTGGGCTTTGGCGCATTTGGAGACTGACTGTTTCCTGTTGCCTCTGCTCCAACTTTACGGAGGGCGTGCTCTAAATCCGCCATGTCGTTGTGCTTATAGACTATGCACTTTGCACGTGAAAGCCGGATGCCATCGATAATACTGGCGTGGTTCAGCGCATCGCTGAAAATGATGTCGTTTTTGCCACATAGCGCAGAAATGGTCCCGACATTTGCCATGTAACCGGTGTTGAATGTAATCGCCGCATCTTCGCCCTTGAACTTTGCGAGTTCGTTTTCGAGTTCTTCATGTGGCGTCTTGTTGCCCGTTGTAAGGCGTGCCCCGCCACTGCCCGTGCCCCAGTCTAGAACGGCCTGAGCCATCGCTTGTTTTAGTTCGGGAATGTTTGCAAGGTCAAGATAAGAATTTGATGCAAGTAGAATTTGTTCGTGCTCAGTGTATACTTTCGCATTTCTGATTTTTACATGAGACGATTCAGGCGTTTCCATTGTACGCAATGTACGGTAAGTGTTATTCGAGAAAGCCTCGTTTAATGCATCTTTTGTGAATTTGTCTAAAATATCGTTGTCCATTTTTTTTTTAAACACCAAATAGTCAACTTCATTAAAATAATCCATTTTTACATGGCAAAATTAAAAATATTTTGGCTTTTTGGGGTCATAAGATTTTTGTTTGCAAATAAATATTCATATTTTTGTGTTGGTATATTTACTCTCTTTATCAAGAGGTTTTCGTTATGCGCAGATTTGGCTATGTCTGTTTGATTTTGATTGCCGTTGTTGCAATCACCTTGATTGTTATATCGCATTTGGCATCGAACCGCTCAAAAGATGAAAAAGCTCAACAAGATATAGATTCTGTGGCTAAAGTCTTAGACAAGGCTTTAGAGGCGACTCCATCGATGGATATTCTTGAAACCACAAAAGATACCATGAATGTAACTTTCTCGGAGAATGAGACAATCGACTTGGAAAAAACAATTAGGTTGTTTCATATACTCGACGACGGATATAAGAATAGCCAAAATCTGCAAGAATACCTTCACTTCGTTGCATCGCAGGATTATCGCAATATCCCTAGTGATGTGATAAAAGCAAAGAAAAAGATTCTACCGTACTACAAAAGTTTGCGCCGCGCCGAAGAAGATCTCGATGCTGCAGAACGTCGTAATTTATGGAAAGCTGTGACAGAAAACGAAAACTTGACATCCGTGAATTCTCCGCTAGCGGAAGGAATCAGAGTTGTGGCTTCGGGAGGTCTAGATGCTGTAGCTGTTTCCAGCTTTGTTTTCAAGGGCGTTCTTGCCGGGAAAAACCTCTACGAAGATCTAAAGAAGAACGACAAGATTGAAAAAGAAGCTCGGGCGGCTTTAGATAAACATCAAGACGCTTATTTAGCTTATTTGGAAGACTTCATGAGAGTTTATGTAAAATATATGGCCCAATGGAATCGTCTTTGCTTAATGCGCGATCAAGCCTATATTGCCATAAACAATAACGATATCGAAACTGCTTTGTCTGCTTTGTCGCAGGTCCTTTCGGAATTCCCGTCTGACCGCGAATCGATTTTGCTAAAAGCGTTTTGCCTTGTGCGCATGGCCCAGACGGATAATCCTTCTCCTGAAAAATTCGGTGGCTTAGCCGATGCCAAAAAATTGTTGGATGTTTATATTAAAGAATATCCCGAAAAATCAGCTCCTGCTTTTGTCCTTTTGGGTACATGCGCTATGTTGCAAGGCGATGATTCCAAGGCAAAAATTTTATTTGACCAATCTTCTGTAGAATATCCCCGGCAGGCGAAAGAACTTTTGGATATGTACAATTCTTACAATTACAGAAATTACTTGACAAAATCTGTTGAGGGACATTTTGTACAGACTTTGTACAAATCCATGATGGAAGGACTCGGCTTTTTCTCGCCGAATTTCCAAAAAGCTTTAATCGCCTACGAAAAAAACGATTTGTCCCGCGCCAAAGAAGAAATTTTCCGTCATTTTTTCCGTCGAGGAAACCAAGACGTGTTTGATTACTTGATTACTGACATGAAATATGTCGAAAAATATATGCCATCGCTTTTGAATATGATTTTTGAAGAACATTCTTTTTTGGATTTGCAAACTTACAATCCAACGTTGTCTTTTTCTGATAAATTAGCGGTAAAAGTGGAAAACCGTTCGGACCGAAGGCTTTCTAATGTCCGTTTGTTCCTTTGTCTGCACTTGACCGACATGTACAAAGACGAGTATCAAGTCAAAAAAATGGAGGCTACGGTCAACAATATAGAGCCGCATTCTGTTGCTGATTTTGGAAAATTGCAACTGGATTATGAAATATACGGTAAAAAGAAAAATAATGTGTCCGATATCGTTTCTGCCCGAGCGATAATCATGACGGATAGCTTGATTATATGGGTTGATGAAGATAAAGTCAAACGTACAAATATTTTGAATAAAATTAAAAAGAAAAAAGACTTGAACAGCTTTGAAAAAATGAATATTAGTTACATGGGTAAAAAATGGAATGTAAAAAGTTTTGCAAATTTAGTGCATTCGCAAAGTTCGGTCGAAATAAAGGATAAAAATGGCTTACTCGGTACTGTCATGGGATCAAAAAAAATTGTATTCCATTTTCCTCGTGTTTTAGACGGCCTGAATCCATTTTTTTCTTTTGGACCGTTGAACAACAAAGATGCAATCTTGCCGGCGTCGGTTATACTTAACGGCGACCATATCGATGTTGAATTTGAAAAACAGTCGTCTTTTGCGAACTCTGTCAAACCGCTTTTCATTAGCAGCGCGGAAGGTGTATTTTACATGGATGTCACATTCGACGAAAAAGGCGATGTGATAAAAATTTCAGAAATGAAATTTTAAGCATTCGACGACGGGGGGATTTCTACCAACACTTTTTTCTTCTGCAAATACTCGATGCAATCTTCGACTTTTGCTTTGTTCGAATCGAATAAGAAAATACGGCCTCCGTTTTCATCGCCCAATGTTTTCATTTTCATGATGCGCACGTAACCGAGTTTTTTGCTTGCTACATAACCTGTAACGTATTCGGGATCGTCTGAAATGCACAACTCCGCGACCATGCCAGGAGCGTTCGCCACTTTTGTGGCAAGTACAATGGCTTCATTAAAATGATTTTTTTTGCCATCGACTTCGCTGGAATGGAGTGCGTCCATATAGGTCGCACGCACGCCACGTTCGTGATCGGGCTCCAAGCGTTCGCCTGTTGCGATGTCGTAGAGCATTGCGCCACGCATAGGGTAGGTTTCGCAAAGGAGTTCTTGCAATTTGTCGCGCAGTTTTTCGATGTGTTCCGCAGAACTTGTCGAAGATCCTGACCCCATTAGCGGTGTAATCAGTTCAAAAGCTTTGTCGAGTCCTTGCTTGGAGGTTTCTACATCGATACGTGTGACGGGCAAGGCTTTTAAAATTTGAATGTCGTTTTCTTGAACCTTTTCGATCTTGACATTGATGAAATCAGGATTGCCTTTGGAATGGGTCATGGCTCGGCGTACCATCGCTGAGCAAACCGCTTCCACAGAGTCGCGATTTACAATTCTTTCTGCACCGGAAATATGTTGTTCGTGTGCGTTTGCACCCTCGCCAACATGCTGCGATGCTCGCATTTTTAAACTGTAAAATTCCATAATTCAACTTTTACTCGTGAAACTCATCTTCTCCGTCAATCACAGGTGCAGGCTTGCATTCTCCGATCAACTTGATCGCTTCGCAAATGCGGTCGATTTCTGAATCGCTTGTGATGAACGGTGGCATTGTATAGACGTAATTGCAGAACGGGCGTAACCAAACTCCTGTTTCTCGAATAACCTTTTGGATATCGTCGGCGCTAGGTTTTGCCTTGAGTTCCAAGACTCCGATGGCTCCAAGAACGCGCACGTCGGCTGCGTTCTCGAGAGAGCGTAGAGGTTCAAGGTTGGCGCGAAGGCGGGTTTCGATGCGGGCAACGCTTGTTGCGTAATCGCGGTTTTCGAAAAGCGAAAGCGAGGCAATACCGGCTGCACAGGCGAGCGGATTTGCCATGTATGTAGGCCCGTGCATGAATGCTGAAATTCTGCTGTTCGTAATGGTTTCGGCCACTTTTTCAGAGGCTACACATGCGGCCATTGTAATGCTTCCGCCCGTGAGAGCCTTACCGATGCACATGATATCTGGAGTGATGAAGTCGGTGCTTTTTCCCGTTGAGCATTTTGAAGCGGTGTGCTGCATTGCAAATTGCGGCCCTGTGCGGTAAAATCCAGAAGCGATTTCGTCCAAAATAAGTAAGATGCCGTAACGATTGCAAAGATCGCGAAGGCGCTTGAGATAGCATGCGTTATAAATCCACATGCCGTTTCCGCCTTGAAAAACGGGTTCGCAAATCACGGCGGCAATTTCGTTCTGGTGTTGTTCGACAACTAGCTCCATCGATGAAAAATCGCTATCATCCCAAGGACTGTCGAAACGGCAATTCGGGCGTTCCGCAAAAAAATGCTGCGGCATGATTCCCCGGAAAAGCGTGTGCATTCCGTCCGGATCGCTAAGCGCCATTGCGCCTGCCGTGTCGCCATGATAGCCGCCTTTCAGTGCGACTAACTTGCAGCGTTCCGGTCGACCGAGCGCATGTTGGTACTGGACCGCCATTTTTGCTGCGCATTCCACGGCGATGCTTCCGGAATCGGCGAAGAATATTTTGTTCAAACCCTTCGGCAAAAATTCCACCAATTTTTCGCCCAGTTCTATTGCAGGTTCGTGCGTGAAGCCACCAAACATCACGTGACACATTTTCTCGCTCTGCTTCTGGATGGCTTCGACAATTTCTGGCGCATTGTGCCCGTGCGCCATGCACCACCAGCTTGAAACGGCATCAATGAGTTTCAGACCGTCAGCAGTTTCGATTGTTGTTCCGTGTGCCGACTTTGCCAAAAAACGCGAAGGCCCCTTGTGCAAGGCCGCATAAGGATGCCAAAGATATTCGTTATCAAAATATAAAAGCTTTTGCATTCGCGGCGAAATATAGAAAATCTATAGCCTACATGCGCGCTGTCGATAGTGATGTTTTGGTAGACTGGATAAAATTTGTGATTTTACGTACTTTCCTGCTGAAATTTCAGTTCCTAGTACGTAACAAAAAAGTACTTAATTTGTTTGTTACGTACTTTCGCATTCTTTTTAAAGCTGTTAGTACGTAATTTCCGTTTTTTTTTTCGCGTTAAAAACATCGAAAACACCTGCTTTTAGCGCTTGTAAATCTGTTTTTTTTTTATTTTAGCTTGTTTTATCCGCTTTTTACGTACTTTTCTGTAGAAAACTTACCTTTTAGTACGTAACGTATAAAATAACTAAATGGAGTTACGTACTTTTGTGCCGGTTTAGTCACGATAAGTACGTAATTTCGGCTCCTCGGCTCGTATTCCCGGCTCGTCGGCATGAGATTCCGGCTCGTTAGCATGTGATTTCGGCTCGTCGGCATGAGATTCCGGCTCCTCGGCCCGTATTCTCGGCTCCTCGGCAATTGTTTGATGCTCAATATGCGAACGAAACGAACGTTGAAACAGCAAAAGCGGGCGGATTTATTCAATCAAGAACCTTTTTTGGTTTTTGCTCGATAAAAACGTCCACTATGCGCAATCGTTTTGCCTGCTTGACGTGTATTTCACGCTCAGGCAATTGAATTTTTGTTGCTGAGCCGAACCTTTGCCGTCGCTTGCTGAATTTATTTTTTCTCGTCGGCAGCCTTGAGGAGCCCGAGGAAAAGTGGCGCCGGGTGAATCAGCGAAGACTTCAATTCCGGATGGAACTGGCATGCCATAAAGTACGGATGGTCTGTGAGTTCCATGATCTGCATGATGTCTTCGTTGGCAGCTTTTCCGGAGAAAACGAGCTTTTGCGGGTTTGCTCCAGTCGGGTCGCCCTGTTCGATTTGCGCAACGTATTGCGGGTTCACCTCGTAGCGGTGGCGGAAACGTTCGCGGATCGCGGTAGAACCGTAAACTTCTGCGGCGCGGCTGTCTTGCTTGATGACTACATCGTGGCCGCCGAGACGCATGGTGGCGCCCAGGTCCTTGACGTTTTCTTGGCCAGGGAGGAAGGCGATGACCGGTACTTCGACGTGGTTTGTTTCGCTTTCCATCTCGATGGTGCCAGCGCCCTGCATACCGCAGACATGACGGGCGAATTCGACAACAGAAAGCTGCATGCCGTAGCAGATGCCGAGGAATGGAATCTTATTTTCGCGCACGTAGCGGATGACTTGGATCTTGCCTTCGATGCCGCGGCTACCGAAACCGCCCGGAACGATGACCGCGTCAATGCCCTTGAGCGCCGTTTCCACGGAAAACGAGCCGTTTTCAATCTTCTCGGTATCGACCCAGCGGATGTTCGCGTGCAAATCCAAGTGTGCGGACGCATGCGTAATCGCTTCGACAACGGATGCGTAAGAATCTTCAAGGGCGAGGTACTTGCCGCAAATGGCGACCGTCAAAGTCTTGCGCGGGTTCACGGAATTGCGCTTGAGCGCGTCCACGAGTTTGCTCCACTGATCGAGTTTCGGCGGGGCATAAATGTTGAGCGTTTTCGATAAAATCTCGGGAATGCCTTCGGCATCATAGACGAGCGGACATTCATAGACGTGCTTCACGTCGATGCCGGAAATGACATGATTTGCGGGCAAGTTGCAGAACAGTCCTATTTTTTCCTTGAGGTGCGGCTTGATATATTCTTCGCAGCGTCCGATGACAATTTCGGGATAGATGCCTAGTTTGTTCAAATCGCGGACGGACATCTGTGTGGGCTTGGATTTCTGTTCGTTCACGCCGGAGGGTATCGGCACATAGGTGAGGTGTACGAAAATGGCGTTATGGTCGCCGACTTCGTGACTCAGCTGGCGCGCCGCTTCGATGTAGAACTGGTTTTCAAGGTCACCCACGGTGCCACCGATTTCAATGAGCAGCACATCGGCCTTTTCCTGGTTCGCAATTCTGTAAAACTGTTCCTTGATAAGGTCTGTCACGTGGGGGATGAACTGCACTGTATGTCCGAGGTAATCGCCGTGGCGTTCCTTTTCGAGAATCATCTTGAAAATGCGGCCCATCGTGAGGCTCCAATCTTTCTTGGCCGTCACGTTCAAAAAGCGTTCGTAGTGGCCGAAATCCATGTCGCATTCGCCACCGTCATCCAAAACAAAAACTTCGCCATGTTCCGTCGGGTTCATCGTGCCCGGGTCCGTGTTCAGGTAACCGTCGCACTTTACCGGAACAACCTTCATTCTAGCAGAAAGCAGCGCCCCGATGGACGCTGCCGCTACTCCTTTGCCGAGTCCGGAGATGACGCCTCCGGTGACGATAATAAACTTTGTCTTGCCGTTATAACTATGCTGTAATGCCATTTTTTATTCCTAATTTACACAATTTGTAATTTTCTTGGTCTTGAAAGCAAAAAATGTGCCAAAAAGGAAAAAGAGGCAAAATACGGCAAATATTGCACTTTAAACGTTTTTGAGTATTACATAAAATGTAAAAACTGCAATTTATTTTACAAAATATGTAATATTTGGAAAAGGCGTTTCGCTGTGTATTCAAAAATAAAGCGAGCTAACAATGACTGTTATACAAGAATTTCCAAATTTTTCCGGAAGGCCTCTATAAATTTTTCATCAGCGGAAGTTGTGGGTGTCTCTTCTATAATTATGGGAGTCGCTCGTTTGTATAGAGAAGATTCTTTCGTTTGGTAAAATGCTTTTACATACGAAGCCGGCCCCGGTGTTTTTAATTCGAATTCACTTTTTATTGTGTACCATATAGTGTCAGTTTTTAAAGTATAACCCGCGATGCTCCAACGAGAAAATGCGTCATAAAATACTTTGAAATCGGATATACCTTCGATATTTGACAACTTGGGTATTCTTAAAAGAAAATCCACATGTTGATTGCTTTCGTTGTAATTTATGACCGGATAATCCGTTTTCAGTACGGATTTGCAAAGTGCATCGATGAATTCTACACATAGAACTTTGTATGTCAGGTTCTTATCTAGGGAATTATCCAAAGCCGTTATTTCATGAACTGTTTCGACTTGGTGGACTAATTCCAGTTTCGCTCTCATCGGCAAAAGAGAAAATACATCCGTGAATAGTTTTTGGACATATTTTTTTCCGGCGGTGTCGTTTGGATCAAAATTTTTTTCGAAGCCCTCGAGAATGGATAACGAATCGTCAACTTCTTCGCCGTTTGAAACAGGAATAATCATTTGGAAAAATTTCTTGAAATAATAATTTCCAAATCTATTTTGCACTTCTTCGAAATTGTCGTAAGAAATCAATCCCGGTTTTTGATGTTCTGCAATTGTGTATTTTTGGGTTAAATTGAATTCGCGTCCAAAAGTTTTCGCTATGGAACCGAGCAATTCGCTTTTGTTGATTGCTGCCAGCTGGACGAAAATGTAAGTGTCGGAAACTGTATCAAAACAAATATGGTGAAGCCTTTGCATTGCCTTTATGGCGTATTCGGGCAAACAGCGGTCCAGCTCGTCGACTATCAGGACGAAACCTCCAAGATCTTCCTTTAATTTTAAAAGGCCTTCGCGTACTTTTTTGATGGCGATTTTCAACGATTGATTTTTATCAAAATCTGTTTCAAAGGTAGGTTCTTTATCCGCTTTTATGGCTTTTTTTCCCGCTTTTTTCAATTCTCCAAAATCGATACCGATCTTGTTTTTAGCGACAATCGATGCGGCATCCGTTAAAAAGTCAGCTGCAATTTTTAATGTGTTTTTTTTATTCTCTTCTTGAGTAAGCGATTCATTTTCGTTTAATTTATCGATAATAACGGATAGAATAGCCATGAGAGGTTCTTCGTAATATTCATTTTCCCAGCAGTTGTAATGAACGACAAAAAATCTCGGCTCCAGTTTCTTTTCGAGCTCTTTTAAAATCCATGATTTTCCGCAGCCCCACTTGCCATCAATGGCAAAAGAAAAACCCTTGATTTTTTTTGTAACTATATTATCAAGCAATCCTATAAACGGCTCGCGGCCAAGCAAATCTTGTTGCATCGTCTCATTCCTTTTTTTATACAATATAGTTTGTTTTTGCTTTTCTTCTTTATCCCAGTCGACTAAGATGCCGAAAACATTCATCTAGATTGTGGCGCCATGGCTGGAAGATGGCGAATCCGGTTCGCCATGAATTTGCCATTTGTTCGCCATGACATCGCCATTTCTCTGCGTTCTCTATAAAAAAAGCGTCCCGGAGCATGTCCGGAACGCCATGATGTCAATTAGAGGAATTCTTATTTCACGACTTTGTATGTTTTGTTACCGACGATGACGAGGAAGTTTCCTCTGTTGCTCATGCGGATTTCTTGCATGGTCGAAGTCGTCTTTGAGGTGGCGAGTACACGACCGTTCAAGTCGGTGATGGCGTACTTGCTGCCTTCCGGAGCGTTTTCGATAACGATGGCGCTGTTGGTGGACCAGACTCTTACGGCGTTGTTCAGTCTGATTGCGGAGATAATTGCGGTCCTCATCGAATCTTCTTTAGCTTCGGGTTTTGCAATCACCTTGTAAAGTTGGCATTCTTCGAACGAATTGAACGTGGTGTCCTTTTCGATTTTTATGCCGTTGTATTCGCTTGCGCAAACTTCCTTTTCCTTGATGGTGGGCTTCGGCTTCCAGATTTTGAAGGTGCCGCTCAGGTGGAGCATGGCGAGGTAGTGGACAAGGCCGTCGTAGTAGCGGTACTGGCCGGTCATGAGCTTTGCATCCCAAGCCATCTGGAGGTTTTTCTTGACGGCATCATTATACTTTGAATCGTTGATCAAGGCCATTGCTGCAACTGCGTTTGCGCCGGTTTCGCCAAGCGTGTACTGTTCCAGCGGATTGGATCCGTCCCAGTTGAAACGGGCGTGCTTGTAGTTGTCTTTTTCAAAGAAGTCGATGATTCTGCGAGCCATTTCTTCTTGACGTGCGGAGTCCGTTCCGAACAGGTAGTAGTCCATGCCGAAGTTCATTGCGCAGCGCATGGCATCGTACATGTATTTATCGGACTTGTCGTTGTAATCGGCCCTATGCGGCGTCCCGTCGAAGTTGTTGTAGTCCGAGAATAAACCAGATTTTGTATTGGACGATTTATACATATGGTCGCGGGTAGCCTTGGCCGCCTTTGTCCATTTGTCCTTATTGGTGGTAGACCAGCGTGCAAAAAGGTCGACGTAAGCCGGCAAGTCGTATGACGGATCGGAGAAGTTGTTTTCGTTGCCTTGAGGCTGGAACGTGATTACGTAATGCTGCGGATTAAAGAGCGAGTGCTGGCTATTGTCCCACATTTTCTTCAAGATGTACTGGGCGTCATCCATGTACTTGCTGTCGTCCCAGCGGTTTGCGGCAAAGAGGAGCGACATCATGAAATACATTTCGCCGTCCGGTGCACAGTTGTCGTCGCCACCGGAACCGCTTTCGTTGCGTTGCCAGGCAAAGTAGCCGTCCCAGCTACCGCTCTTGTGCCACATGTGGTTCTTGGCCCAATTCCAGAGCTTGTCGAATTCTTCCTGGTGGCCAGTCTGTACGGCAATCATCATGCCATAAGACATGCCTTCGGAGCGAACGTCTCTGTTGTTCACGTCCAGAATGTAGGCTTCGTTGCCCTTGTCGTAGTAGACCTTGGAATTGTTGTCGCCCTTGAAGTAGTGGTCCCAAAGTTGATCCATTTTAGCCTGGATTTGTTCGTCGGTCTTGCCTAAAACGGTCTTGAAAGGGCTTTCGTAATTACCGGTGTAGTAGGCTCCAGAATTGTTTTTTTCGTCGCAGTCCGGGCCGTAGTAGGCTCCGTTTTCGTCAAAAAAATTACCTGCGAATTCGGCTGCGGTGGCAAAAGATGCACCGAACAGCATAGCGAGAGAGAGTGCTGAATGCTTTGCCATTTTCATGCGTGCAAAATTATTCTTTTTCGGAATCCTGTTAAGGCGCGTTGACAAAATGTCAATGTAAAGAATTACAACAAAAAATGGTCAAATTTGCGATAGATCACAAAAAGCCCCCCGCCTTTTGACGGGAGGCTCTTGCTAGTGAGTGAGGAAGGCTATTTTGTAATCTTGTAGACTTTTTCGCCGACGATGACAAGCATGGCGCCCTTGTTGCGGATGCTGATTTCTTGTGTCGCAGCATTTGTTTTCGAGGTTACAAGCACTCGGCCGTTGAAGTCGGTGATTGTGTATT
The DNA here is from genome assembly GCA_902762795.1 of Fibrobacter succinogenes. Classification (GTDB taxonomy): domain Bacteria; phylum Fibrobacterota; class Fibrobacteria; order Fibrobacterales; family Fibrobacteraceae; genus Fibrobacter; species Fibrobacter succinogenes_E. The sequence goes on from CACWPM010000040.1 coordinate 14,199, forward strand.
TGCTTCCGATGGGTGCGTTTTCGATGACAATAGAATGGCTAGTGGATCTTACTTTTATATTGTTGCTATAGCTGATCGTGGAGCGTATCGCAGAAGACGTGTCTTTTGGGGGTTCTGGTTTAACGGTCAGTTCATAGAGCTTGCAAGCTTCGAATGCATGGAATGTTGTATCCTTGTCGGATTTAATGCCGTAGTATTCGCCCGTTACCGTCTTTTTCTCGGCTTCGGGTTTTGCTTTCCAAATCTTGAAATTTCCGGTCAAATGCAACATTGCGAGGTAGTGTACAAGTCCGTCGTAGTAGCGCTGGCTACCAACAATGGGCTTCGAGTCCCAAGCTTTTTGCAAGACTTTCTTGACCAAATCCTTGTAGCTTTCTTCTTCCAATAGGGCGTAAGTCGCCACGGCATTCGCGCCGGCCTGGCCTATGGTAAAGGCTCCGTATCCGCTGGTGCCATCCCAGTTGAAGTGGCCGTGCTGATAGCCGTCATTTTCGAAAAAGTCTGTGATCACTTTCGCAATTTTCGTCTGACGCTCCATGTCCACGCCGAACAAGTAGCTATCCATGCCGTAGTTCATGGGGCAGCGTATTGCATCGAAAGCATATTTCGTAGAGTTGTCGCTAAAGGCGTAGTGCGGCGTTCCATCGAAGTTGCTGTAGTCGCTGCATAAGCCTGATTTTGGGTTTGCGGAATTGTAGATGTGGTCGCGGGTGGCCTTTGCCGCTTTTTTCCACTTGTCGGTGTTGGTGTCGGACCAACGGGAGAACAAGTCCACGAAAGCTGGCAAACTGTAAGAGGCGTCGCCCCATGTGTTGTTGCCGTCTGTCGGCTGGAATGTAGCGATGTAGTCTTTTTCGCTGTAGAGGGAGTTGCCGTTGCCTTTCCAACAAGCTTTCAAGATGGTCTGCGCATCCTTCATGTAGCCTTCATCGTTCCAACGGTGAGCTGCAAACAGAAGTGACATCATGAAATAGATTTCGCCATCGGGTGCGTTTCCCTGGTCGCGCACGGAGCCGTCCCTGTTCGCTTGCCAAGAGAAATAGCCGTTGCCTCCTTTGGCGGGATCGTGCCACAAGTGGCTCTTGGCCCATTTCCAGAGTTTGCCGAATTCCTCTTTGTGGTTGGTTTGCACGGCGATCATCATGCCGTAGCTCATACCTTCGGAACGGATGTCGTTGTTGTTGATATCGACGATGTAGCCGCCATCGCGGTCTTCGTAATACACCGTCTTATCATTTTGCCCCCCAAAATAGTGCTTCCAAAGTTCATCCATCTTGTCCTGGATGTCCTTATCGGTTTTGCCTAGAAGGGTTTTGAATGGACTTGTATAATCGCCGGTGTAGTAGGCTCCGGTCGATTGGCTGCCGTCTTTTTCGCAGTCCGGACCGTAGTAGGCTCCGGATTCGTCGAAGTAGTTTCCTATGAAAATTTTATTTGCTTCTGCTGTGGCTATGGTGGCGCCAAGCAATAAAGAAAGTGTGAATGTAGATAGTTTTGTTGTGGTCATATCAACAAAATATTCCATTTCACACTTTTCTTATAACATGTTGACAAAAAGTTACTGTAAGGCTTTACAACGAAAAGGTTCTAGCGTGTCGAATTGTAGTGACCGGGAAAATCGAAATATCGAACCTTGGGTGAAGTTTTTATAGCCGGACAATGTTTCATAAAAATTGGAGTGCAAAGGTCTTGGTTGATCGCTGGATTGTTTTGCAAAGACGTATTTTATTACTTCATTCGTAATCGTTGAAATGACTTGGCGTAGATATGTGTTTATCTGTAATATCTATAACATTGTCACCAGTTTCAGTTTTGTTCATCAAAAAATCACTCGCCTTATGACGAGTGACTTTATCTTCGGTTTGATGTGTTTAAATTGTATTAGGAAGTGCCGCGCATCTTTGACGCGCGGCCAATGCTTTTCATTAATAGATGAACAACATCTCGCGGTACTTCGGAAGCGGCCAGAGTTCGTCTGGAACGATCTTTTCGAGAGAATCGACAACCAAGCGGAGGTCGAGCATGCCGTTAAGAATGTCTTCGTGCTTCCCGGCGAGGGCCTTTTCCATGACTTCGATTGCAGCAAGGAGTTTCTTGATGCCTTCGCCAAGCGGCTTGGCATAAGAGTCGAGAGCCGGGAGACCTTGGTTCAAAGCCATTTCGTTTGCCTTGAGCGTGCAAGAGTATGCCTTGACTGCCTGCGGGAGGATGATGTCCTTCGCCATGTCGCGTGCGATTTCGCCTTCGATGTGAATCTTCTTGTGGTAATCTTCCATGTTCACTTCGTAGCGGGAATCGAGTTCGCGCTTGTTGAACACGCCGTACTTTTCGAAGAGGGCGACATTTTCTTTCTTGGTGAGAGCCTGGAGTGCTTCCATGGTAGTGCGGATGTTCGGGAGGCCGCGCTTTGCTGCTTCTTCGACCCATTCGTCGGTATAGCCGTTGCCGTTGAAGATAACCTTCTTGTGCTCCTTGACGATCTTCTGCAAGAGCTTCTGGAGTTCTTCATGGAACTTGTCTGCAGGAACATCCTTCATCTTGTCGGCGATGATGTCGAATGCTTCGGCTACGATCGTGTTAAGGATAACATTCGGTTCAGAGCAGCTCTGGCTAGAACCAGGTGCGCGGAATTCGAACTTGTTGCCGGTGAATGCGAACGGAGAAGTTCTGTTACGGTCGGTGGCGTCGCGGGGGAGCGGCGGCAGCGTGTCGGAACCCAGCTTCAGTGCACCGGCCTGCTTGCTGGATTTCGGATCGCCCTTTTCGAGCTGTTCAATGACGTCGGCGAGCTGGTCGCCGAGGTACATAGAGATGATTGCCGGAGGAGCTTCGTTGGCACCGAGACGGTGGTCGTTACCGGCACTTGCTACAGCCATGCGGAGCAAGTCGGCGTGAGTATCGACTGCATAAATGACAGCACAGAGAGTGGTGAGGAAGATGGCGTTCTGGTGCGGGTCCTTGCCCGGGTTCAAGAGGTTGGTCTTGCCGTAGTTCACGGACCAGTTGTTGTGCTTGCCAGAACCGTTGATGCCTGCAAACGGCTTTTCGTGAAGGAGGCAGACGAGTCCGTGGCGGTCAGCGACCTGGCGGAGGACTTCCATAATTTGCATGTTGTGGTCGCAAGCGAGGTTCACTTCTTCGAACATCGGGGCAAGTTCAAACTGGGCCGGAGCGACTTCGTTGTGGCGGGTCTTAGCCGGAATGCCGAGCTTCCAGAGTTCCTTTTCCACATCGTTCATGAAGTTCAAGATGCGGGCCGGAATGCTGCCAAAGTAGTGGTCTTCCATCTGCTGGTGCTTTGCCGGAGCGGCGCCGAACAACGTACGGCCTGCCTGGTAAAGGTCCGGACGCTGGAGGTAGAAACGCTTGTCGACAAGGAAATATTCCTGTTCGGCACCGAGAGTGACATTCACCTTCTGCGGAGCGACGCCAAAGAGACCCATGAGGCGGTCGGCGGATTTCTGCAAAGCCTGGATGGAGCGGAGAAGCGGAGTCTTCTTGTCGAGAGCTTCGCCAGTGTAGCTGCAGAATGCGGTCGGGATGCAGAGTGTTGCACCGTTGCCGTGGCGCTTGATGAATGCCGGGGAAGTCGGGTCCCAAGCCGTATAGCCGCGGGCTTCAAACGTAGAGCGAAGGCCGCCGCTCGGGAAGGAAGAGGCGTCCGGTTCGCCGACGATCAAGTTCTTGCCGCTGAACGCCAAAATGGCTTTGCCATTTTCGGGTTCGAGGAAGGAGTCGTGCTTTTCTGCGGTAGAGCCGGTAAGCGGCTGGAACCAGTGAGTGAAGTGTGTGGCGCCGCGGTCGATAGCCCACTTTTTCATGGCGTGGGCAACTTCGCCGGCGATGCTCGGATCAAGCGGTGCGCCATCGTCAATCGTTGCGAATAACTTTTTGCAGATCTCTTTCGGGAGGTAGGCGCGCATGGCGTCTGCGTTAAAAACGTCCTCGCCGTAAAAGTCGATGTTTGCAGGTGCTGCGGGCATTACGCCTTCAGCGGATTCACTTGCGATTTCTTTGATGGCCTTTAATCTGTATGCGTTGCTCATTTGGCAAACTCCTTTGTTTTTGTTTTCGGTGTGCCATAAGCGAAAAACGTGCCAAAAAGAAATCTGGCGAATTATGCATGAAAATCGTAAAAAAGGCCCTTTTACAAAAAACGCTGTTTTCCAATTATTGAAAAACAGCCGTGAAATTTACGAAAAATGTAAAAATACGTTGCTTTGATGGATTGTATTTGCAATTTCAAAGCTTTTCATGTGAATTATGATGTTTGCATGTTTTACAGATTTTTGGGAGCCTCTGGCCTTCTAAAAATCTTGAATCATGAATTTCTTTGATATTCCCGGCGCTTTTACATGGATAAGCAAAATTCCCTGCGGTACATCATGCAGTAGAATGCTTCGGCTGCCGTATTGTACTTTTACAGGAATTGCAATGCCGGCCGCATTCATCACGGAAACCTTCACGTTCGACGGAATTTCTTGAGCGAAATCAAGAGACCAGGATCCTAACCCATGATGTACGAGCTGCAATCGATTTGTGCCGATTGTCGGATGGTATTTGATGGCATCTTCATTATTATGAATACTGTCATGTTGCGCGACATATAGCACAATGTTTTTCGTGATGCTGTCGGATTCCACGGTCAATGTCACGAGTGTATCGCGGTTCAGGCCTTCGAATGAAACAACATTATTTTCGATTAAAACTTTTGGTGCATCTATAGACCATTTTGCCGTGGCTCCAAGGGCGTTCTTTTGGGGAAGCTTGAGCGAATGAGTCACGGAATCGGCACGGTCCATTTCTGACGAAAGGAAAACCGGCGTTGCGCCCAGGGCGCTAATTTTTCGGATAGTCTCGTTTGAAGAGTTCGCAAGAGCCTTGAGCTGAGGGTAATAACCATCGACTTGAATCCAATTTTCGGAATCGAGTGATATAGGCAGATTTTTACCGGTCAGTTCGCTTGACGAATACTGAGCAAACCCCTTATGCGTATCCAAAATTGCAAATTGTTTGTCTGCGACAACATTCTTCCAATCGAGGGCATAGTAGCGGACCGGATTTTTGACAAAAAAACTGCCATGGGCAAGTGCTGAACTGATGTTATGGTTTGTTGTTGTCGTATCGCAGCTTTTTGCGATGAAACTGGCATGGACCATGCATTTTGAGTCGGATTCGATTTTGAAGGATCCGCCATTGATAATGTTTTGCATTTTCACAGGAGTCATGGGTACAAAACCGATCAATCCTCCTATCGAAAGATTTTCCTGTGTTGATGCTGTTTGGATAGAACCGTAGTTGGCGACGTTATTCAATAATAGATTGTAATTTTTTGTCACGCCAATAAAATTCTGTGCGGTCCCGAGGATGCCTCCTATAGAGACGCTGTTTGCGTTTGAAACCGTTGATTCGTAAATGATATTTCCAATGTTAATCGCGTTATCGATCTTCATGGAATCGACTTGGTTTTCTGTTGCGATGGAACCCATCAAACCGCCGACATTGTCTTGCAAAATATTCAAAGTAGAAGTGGGCTTTTCCATATTGAAACCGGCGTGGATTTTTCCCTTGTTATAAGCATTTTTTATTTGCAATGCGTTTGCTGTACCGAAAATCCCGCCTATGTCAAGCGTTGCGTTGAGTTTAGGTTTCTTGGAGGCTGTGATTGTTCCCTCGTTACCGCAGTTGTTCATGGAGTTCTGCGTTTTTCTTGCACCGGCTTTGCCTGCAATTCCACCGGCAAAGACAGCGACATTTCCGTTAAGGGCCGTGATGTCGCCGTAATTATAGGTGGATTCAAATTGATATTCGTCGACCGCAGAAAGCCCCACAATACCGCCGGTGTACACGTATAGCCCTTTGGGTAGATTGACGGAAACATTTCCTTTGTTCAAAGATTTCTCTATTTTCAAGTAGGTGTATTCCATATTGCCAAGAATGCCTCCGACATAAGCACTGATTTCAACCGAGTCGGAGAGCACTTCGATAGAACCTTCATTTATTGCTGTCGCGAACGTGGCCGTATCCATGGGTCGGACTACTTTACCCAAAATTCCGCCTACACTGATATCGAAGTCGCTTGTTGCATGAACTTTGATATCTCCGAGATTCTTGAGATTGTCTGCGTGGCCGAACGAGTAATATCCGAACAATCCGCCGACATGATTTTCGTTAGCTATAATGTCAAGAGAACCTTCGTTGGAAACGTTATCAAGAACGGGGGAGGCTACGTGGTCAACGGTTAATTGTCCTGCAACACCTCCAACAACTGCATGAGTCCCTTTGAAGTGGATGCTTCCCTTGTTGTGGTTGTTGACAAAGCGGTTCGCCGATGTAACTAGACCGAATAGTCCTCCTACAGAAATACTATTGGAATCTGTAATATCCCCGTCATTGGTGTTGTTCTCTATGATGGATTGACTAGAAACATAGCCGGCAATTCCGCCGATTAAATATCGTTCTCCATAGATTTTTGCATGATTGGTATTACCCTTGATGGTTGCGCTTGTTCCGGTAATGCCTCCTATGATACCGCCCGAGTAAGTGTACATATTATCGGGATTGATTAATGAGTCCTTTAATGCGACTATTTCTCCATCGACTTTGTTATTCAATAAATGAAAATCTGAGAGACCAACGGATCCAATGATTCCTCCGACATCGCCATTACTCTTGAAATATCCCTTAGCGGAAACATTGCGAACGATGGCTACGTTTCCTGCGATGCTTGTTGCAAATGCCCCGACGCTCTTTTGTCCGGAAATGTCGATATGGACATTTTCAAATGAAATGTTTTCGATAATATTGGTATCGCCGGAAGTCGCGTAGATATTTGTGAATAGACCGCCCTGGTCTTCATTGGCGTCTTTTATATAAAGGTTTGAAATCTTGTGATTGTCTCCGTTAAACTTGCCTCGGAAATTTGCAATCGGAGTCCAGCTTCCTTTGTCTGGACCACATACGGAACTTAAATCTAGGTCGTTTGTGAGCTTGAATGCGAGGCGAGTACCATTATTATCCAATAGGACACCCTTGTATTCTGCTGAATTGGCAAGGGCTTCCTTGAATTGCAAAAATTCTTCTACGGAGGATATCGTAATCGGGTTATCGTAAGTCCCCATTTTGCTGAGCGATTTAATATCGACGATGACGATATGGGCAAGTTCGCCATTGGAAATTTGTAGTGTATCAAGGCCCAACGCTTGTGGTTGTATCAAGGCGCTGCCTGAATTTGTAAACAGTCCGAATTTACTTTTTACGGTTACGCTAGAATCTTGCGGGTCCCTTGTGGTAATCTTGATTTCGCCTGTGATAGACTGGACTTTGTCTGCATCTTTCAAGAAAATTGGCGTTGCGGCCAATGCCTGGGCTTCGCGAATTTCTTTCACGGTGTTGTTGACTAGTCCCTTGATTTGCGGGTAATAGCCTTTCCTGTAAATCCAGAGGGAATCTCCCAAGGCGTCAATCTTTTTTCCGGAGACGAGTTCCGCTGTTTTATGGGCGTTTGCTGCTTTCGTTGGATATTTACTGCCTTCTTCGAAATAAGCCATTGCCGCGTCATAAACTGCCAGTGAATCCGATGCGCCGATGCTCAGATTTGCGGTGACTTTGTCTGCGTTGCTGCTAAATGATCCGGCAATTCCGCCGGCATTGCTTGCATAGTAGATAATCCCCACGTTCATGTTGTGATCGGCTACAAAATATGTATAGTCGTTTCGGCCAATAATACCGCCTGCGCTCATGGCCGCGCCGACCATTCCTAAATTTAGCGTCTGCGTTAAAGTTCCGCTAAAGCCTATATCTGCTGACGTCTGGAGGCCTACAATGCCGCCTGCAATACTCCCTGCAAAGATGTTTCCGTTATTTACACATGTCAAAACATTTGGTCCGTTGGTTGCGTTCAAATGCGCCACGATACCGCCTGCGGTAGAAGATGCTTTCACGTTACCCGAATTGAAAGAATTGGCGATGGTAAATTGGGGTTCCCTGACAACGGCGACAATGCCCCCTGAGATTTTTCCAGATGTTATGTCGCCCTTATTGATAAGTTCATTGAACTTTGTAGACGATGTATTCGCTCCCGATAAAAACGCTACAATGCCAGCTGCTGTATCGGATGCCGAAACGAATCCTGTATTGACGCAACGGTCAAGAAAAATACCATAACCTTCTGCCAAACCGGCAATGCCTCCCGCCTTGCCAACGGATGACTGGACCGTGCCTTCATTCACGCAATTTTCGAGCACTGCTCCGTTGTTTGAAAGAGTAGGATTTGTCACGGAACCGACGATGCCGCCGACGGTCAATCGTCCTGAAACGCGCGCCTTGTTGACGCAATTCGATATGATTACATTGTTGTTTGCCCAACCGATGATAGATCCGGTAATTCCGTTGCTCTCGACATTGATTAATGAATTTTCGCCAATTGTCAAGTTTGTAATGGAAATTGACGAAGTTTGCTCACTTTCGATGTAACCGAACAGTCCAAAAGGATCCGTGTCCATGGCGTCTCGGGCGGGCCTGGATTCGCTGATATAGAGATAATCGATTGTCTTTCCGTTTCCGTCGAAATTCCCCTTGAACGGGTGCGCTCTTGTGCCGATGGGATTCCAGTTCCCGACATTCTTTCCGCAATATGCGCTTAAATCCAGGTCGCGATCCAATTTAAAAAACAAACCCTGTGCACCGTCCGAAATATCGACATTTTTCAACGTTCCGGAACCCGCATTGATGGCATCGCGCAAAGATACGAGATCCGCTTCGTTTTCTATGAGGATCGGGTTGTCTGCGGTTCCTTGATCAGCGGCAAAAATGGTATATGCCATCAACAATGTCAAGAAAGCCAATCTTTTGAACATTTCATCTCCTTTGGGGATTTTTGTGTGTTCCTGGAGGCTTATTCCAGATAAACAACTTCACCGATTAATGGCATGAACAAAGGCTTTCCAGCTTCCTTGGCTGCTTTTTTTGCATTTTCGAGCGGCTCGTAGTATGGATGCTTGCTTAAGCAGAATTTGGAATGGTGTACTGTAATGTATCGCTTGGCACCCAGATCGGTCATTTCTTTGCCCAAGTATTGCGGCATCGTGTGTACCTGCGCCCAGTCCGGATTGTATTGTCCATTTTCCAGAATGCCCAAATCAATGTTTTGAAATTTTTTCCCGATTTTCGCATAATGCGGGCCATAACCGCTATCGCCACCAATCCATATAGTTCGTTTAGGCGATTCCAGTACGAACGATGCCCAAAAAGTCTTGTTCTTGTGCAAGTCTCGGCCCGAAAAATGCCTTGCCGGAGTAGCCGTTACGTTAAAGGCACTGTCCAATTTAGAGGAATCCCACCAGTCCATTTCCAATAATTTTTCTACGGGATAGTGCCAGTATTCCAAATGCGAACCAACGCCAAGCGCCGTCACGACTTTTTTGACACGCGGTTCCAATTCCGTGACTGCCTCGTAATCCAGGTGGTCCCAATGGTCATGGGTGATGACAAGGTAATCGATATCCGGCATGTCGGCAGGCTTGTATATGTCCGTACCCTTGAACATCTTGTTTGCAAATTTTACGGGAGACCCCTTGTAGAATACCGGATCTACCAGGATTTTTTTACCGGACAGGTTTAAAAGATAGGATGAATGCCCGAACCATACAAGCCAATCCTTTTCATCAGGGAGATTTTTGAGATCGGTCTTAAATGCGTGAAGAGCCGTGTCCGGTACGGTGTTTTTTTTCTTGTTGAACATGAATTCCCGCCAGACGGTAAGCGTGCTTTTGTTACCTGTCATGAATTCGGTATCGATTTCGTTCACGAACTGTTTGCCATTGTAATGCGGGGACTGCTTGATTCGTTCGAGACGCTTGCCTTGCGGAATTTTCCCAAAGCTGGCTTGGCTCAGGAACAGTACGCCGGCGTCTCCTAAAATAAAAAAGATCGTAAGGATTATGGATGTAATCATGAAAGGAAAATAGAAAAAATGTTGCCTAGGGGTGTATTTACCCTGCAATCTTCATATAAACGCAAAGCACTCGACTGACAGTGTAGCCGGACTTCAGAAGTGACTTGAGCATCGGCACAACGTTAATTATACAAATCCAGTCGCTGTCATCGAATTTTCCTTTCCAGCTTTTGGACGAACCATTATCGAATACGTCCTTAATCATAGACTCGTAATAGGGTAGGTATTTGCCCGGGAGAATATCCTTTAAAGATTTGTTGACAACTTCGTTTGTGCTTGCAAAACTGCCATCGGTTGCAAAAGCATTGTTGCATCCGAGAATGGTGAAGTTTCGATCAATCCAGAAAATTCCTACGTTCGGGAAGTTGAATAGTGAATTTATCAAAGATTCTTCGACTCCGCTCTTCATCAAAAATGGAATTTCGGGCGATGTTTCGACACGGCGGGCAGAACCCATCATCACGATGCGGTCTTCGTCATCGGGTGCGAGATGGCCACGAAAGTCGTACCAGACGAGATTTTTTTCGCTGTTCCAACAGCGAATCTTGAGTGTGCCAAAGCGTGCATTTTCGTTGGCGAGGCGGTTCAGCTGGCTTTGTTCATCGAGCAAATGTCCTTTGTCGTCGTATGCGGCCTGACCTCCGGCTTTCATCATGCATTCGTTCATTACGCGTTCAAGCAGCGTAAAGTCATCGGTGGGCATGAGCGTTTCGATATCGACAACACCGCCAGAACGAGGAACGTCGCGATAGTCGTCATCCATCATCGGTGTGAGCAAAAAGAGTTGGCGGCTTTCAAAGTCGAATTTCCACAAGAAATCGCCCGTATTGCGTAAAAGCGATTTTAGCTTGGTCTCGGCTTCGTCCAGACGGTGCTGGTTTTCGACGGTGTTCGAGATATTTTTGATCAAGCAGATATAACGCGATTCGTCCATGGAAAGTCTTTGGTGCTGGCAGCGCATTTCGAACCAGAGCATCGTGCCGTCGTCACGCTTGTAAGAGAACATGAACGGCATTTCGGGGTGCTTGTCGATATCGTCAAAATAAAGCTTGAGACGTGCCCAGTCCTTTGGCGGCAATATGTCGCGGAAAAGCCGGTCTTTGCTCAAGTTGTCAAATAGCGGGTCCGACATGAACTGCGGAAGCGAACTGATAAATTCAAACTTGTCAGAGAGCACGACGATGAACTCACCGAGGTTGCCCGCAAAAAGTGTGTAAAGCCTTTGCCTTTTCCAATAGTCGAGCAACAGCAAAATGGTGACAATCAATAAAAGCAAGAGCACGGTGCAGACATAGCACCAGCCCACAGACCAGTCAATAGAGTTCATCATACCTTTATAAGTATAATCAATTTTAAGTAGGCAAGGTAATAGGGCAAACAAAAAAGCCTGCATGTAATGCAGGCTTGTGATAAAAAAATCTGTGTTGAAATGTCGATGCCGCAACGGGGTGCGGCATGACGTCTGTACACACTTTCGTCTCTCGTCTGTAGCCCGCTGTTGCGGGCGTTCTTTCGTCTTAATCGGCGAAAAATTCCTTGGCCTTGGCGACAACGTCTTCGACCTTGACCATGGTGAACTGCTTTTCGTTGCGGAACTTCCATTCGACTTCGCCGTTTGCGAGGCCCTTCTTGCCGATGGCGATGCGCACCGGAGAACCCCAGAGGTCGGCGTCCTTGAACTTCACGCCCGGGCGTTCGTCGCGGTCGTCCACGAGCACGTCGATGCCGGCGGCTTCGAGTTCCTTCTCGAACTTCTCGGCGAGTTCCACGAGTTCGGCTTCCTTGCCGATCGGGACGATTTCCACCTGGAACGGAGCGATGGACTTGGGCCAAATCGGTCCGAAGTCGTCGTGGCTGTTTTCCACGACAGAAGCCATCAAGCGGCCCACGCCAATGCCGTAGCAGCCCATGATGGCCGGAGCGGTGGTCTTTTCGGCGGTGAGGAACTTCGCGCCCATGGATTCGGAGAACTTGGTGCCGAGCTTGAAGATGTTGCCCATTTCGATGCCGCGCGTCTCGGTGAGGAGTTCGCCGCAGCAGGGGCACTTGCAGACTTCGGAAGCTTCGGCAATGTCGGCCACTTCGAACTTCGGGAAGTCGCGCTTCGGGTTGCAATGCTTGAAGTGGAAGCCTTCTTCGTTCGCGCCCGTCACGAGGTCGAAGGAATCAGCGATAGCTTCGTCCACAATGACACGGGTGTCGTGAGAATTGATCGGGGAAGCAAAGCCCGGAACCATGCCGCAGGCCTTGATCAAGGAATCTTCAGCGGGGTAAAGTTCCTTCGCCTTCAGGAGGTTGTGGAGCTTGATTTCAGAAACGTCGAGGTTGCCCGGAACCACCACCGTGATGAGCTTGCCTTCGAAGTCGAAGAACACGCACTTGGCGGTAGATTCGGCAGGCACGTTCAGGAACTTGGTGATTTCTTCGATGCTTTCGCTGTTCGGCGTGGCGACCTTTTCGAGGGCTGCATTTTCGTCGCCCTTGAACGGCACGCGCTGGAACTTGGCGATTTCGCGGTTGGCCCGTGAGCGACCTTACCGCCCATAATGCCGGTATCGCTCTGAACCACCACCGGTTCAATGCCCACGCGGCGGTAGATGCGCAGGTAAGCGTCGTATTCTTCCTGGTAGTGGCGGTCCAGGTCTTCCTGGCTGGTGTGGAAGCTGTAAGCATCCTTCATCAAGAATTCACGGACGCGGATAAGACCGCCGCGGGCACGGGCTTCGTCACGGTACTTGGTCTTGAACTGGTAGAGCATCACCGGCAGCTGCTTGTAGCTGTTGAGCACGTA
>CACWPM010000041.1 GCA_902762795.1 Fibrobacter succinogenes
CGCAGGCATCCACTCCGGCGACTCCGCAAGCGTCATCCCGCCGATGACCCTCTCCAAGGAAATCCAGGACAAGGTCCGCGCCTACGCCAAGGAATTCGCAAAGGAACTCCACGTTTGCGGCCTCATGAACATGCAGCTCGCCGTCAAGGATGGCGAACTCTACATGATCGAAGTGAACCCGCGCGCCTCCCGCACGGTGCCGTTCGTGTCCAAGTCCATCGGCGTGCCGCTTGCCAGCTACGCGAGCCGCTGCATGCTCGGCGAAACTCTCGAACAAATCGGCTTCACCGAAGAAGTGCACGTGCCTTACGTGAGCGTCAAGGAAGCAGTCTTCCCGTTCGTCAAGTTCCCGGGTGTCGATATCACGCTTTCTCCGGAAATGAAGTCCACCGGCGAAGTCATGAGCATCGATCGCGACCGCGGCCTTGCCTACCTCAAGAGCCAGCTGGCATCGGGCAACAAGGTCCCGAGCCAGGGCAACATCTTCGTGTCGCTCAAGGACGAAGACAAGCAGAAGGCCGTCCCGCTTATCCGCCAGCTCGTGAACCTCGGTTACGAACTGTACGCGACCCGCGGCACCTCCACCATGCTCTACAACGAAGGCATCAAGACCCGCGCCGTGTTCCGCATCTCCCGTGGGAAGCCATGGTCGACGAAATCCAGATGCGCTCCAAGGCGGTCGTGTCCGGCATTCCTATCACGACGACCATCGCCGCCCTCACCTCTACCGTGGAAGGCCTCATGGACAAGCACGACTTCGGAAGATTCGAAGTGTGCAGCTTGCAGGAATACCATAGGCACGTGAAGAAGTAAAGTGGTTGGAAGAGGGGAAAGCCTTCCCCTCGCTTCAGCCCCGTCCCACCCTTAGAGTCAAGCCCGCGCAAGCGGGCTTCTCCTTTTTATACCCCACCCAAGCTGGGTCTTCCGCTACCCTTTCTAGCGGGCTTCAGACGCCAGCCCGCAACGCCTGGGCTTACTTTTTCCTTATATAATTTGAAACTAAAATTCAAAATTTTATATATATAGATGGGGAAGAAATCGGTATTTATAAAAGGTTTTCATTATGAGAATTCTCACATTTCTTTGCTTTTTGGGACAACTTCTTTTAACCTCTTGCAAAGAGGAACCACGCTCTACTCCATATATCACTGAAGAACATGATTTAATCGTTAAAACATCCTTAGGAGAGGAATATTTCCTTGACAAAAGAAATGGATCTATGTATCCCCTGATAAAAATTGGCAACCAGATTTGGTTTTCTAAAAATCTTGAAATAAAGACTCCTAACAGCTATTGTCCAGAAAATGACGAAGTCGCCTGCTCTTTTTATGGCAGGTTGTACGAATGGAATGATGCTGTAAAGGCGTGTCCAAGCGGTTGGAAATTACCAACAAAACATGACTTTGAAAATTTGATTAATACCGTAAAGCAAATATGTCATGAGTCAGATGATAGTAAAATCGGAACTCTTTTAAAATCTAAGATTGCTTGGGACATGGATGAAAAAATTGCACAAGGAATCCCAAACGGAATTAATTGTGTTAATTTTTCCGCTTTGCCTGCCGGGCGAAGAAAAGACACAGGTTTTTTAACAATAGAAGGAGCTAACAAAATGCGAAACTATGCAGCATTTTGGACTTCTGATGAAGATGGTTTTGGCGCAGTTCATTATTCCTTGTATAATTATAAGGAGGTTTTCGCATTAGGAAATTCTGACAAAAACTATGCTCTTTCAGTAAGATGTCTGAAGGAATGATTTTTCAAGACTGAAATTGACTAGCTCTTCCCACGCACATAATACGAAGGAAACTTCTAAAACTTGCGATTAATAATGTTTAAAGATTCACTTTATCAAGCAAGAATTCCAAAATAAAAGTCCATATATAGGTTTGTTCAAAAGAGTTATCATTTACAAGTCCATGGGCAATCCTATTCCTATAATTAAAACCTAGTTCACTATAAAAAAGCATCTTTATTTGAAAGGCTTTTTCTCGGCCTAAAACATTAACAGTTTCATTCAAATCTAAAAATTTTCCAGGACTTTTTTCAAAGTCTTCATTGGCTCGTCCTCTACCCATCACAGGAACGCCCTTTTCCTTCAAAAAATTTAATAGGATACGATCAAAATGCGGGACCATTAAATGCAATGCCGTATAAACATCCTCCTGAATTCCATATACCCATCCTTTGGCAAATGCTGACACATTTGTCTCATTCAAATAGCTAGAGTGATTTAGCAGTTGTTCCTTAGCGCTGTCGTATGTCAGGTTACATTTTTTTGTTAATTCGTTAAAAATGGGTTCAAGACATTCAACACTCTGCTTAAACACATATGTTTGAAATTCTTTAGCAATACAATCCTTTTCAAGTAATTTTTTAGACGCATCATCCCAATTGGAGGATACAATATTGCCATTAGCATTTAAAACATTCATTGGAGAACCCGCAATAAAAGTTAAACCATTTTTCAACTCAGAACCTGCATGAATTATACTTTCATATGTCGTTCTTTCAAATGCGATTGATTTAAGTAAGTAGCCAAATAGCAAAGCAGGATTAAGCTTGGACAATTTTTTTTCAATAGATTTTCTTCTGTTTAAATCAGCATACTCGCTGTGGCAATGAAATTCAATTTGCATTGCCATTCGATAAAGTTCTTCTGATTTTTTTATCATCCATTGCTCCTTGTCTTGCAATTCAGCCCGTTTGTTTTTTGACATTTTTCCAAGCAATGGAATCAACTTGTTTATTTCGCAGGCACGGACAAAAAAATCTCGTGTAATTTCCTTTTCAAAATAAGGCAATCGGTCGTTTATCAATTCTTCATAAAGTGAATCCGAAATATTTTGATTGACTAAGCCTATTTTGTCTATTGCCTTACACCAATATGTAATCAACGAAAAAGATATCCTAGGAATATAATAACGAATAACTTTTACGCAAGTATCTATCACATCAGGATGTAATTCCAAATCACTCTTTTCAAAGACTTCGATTAAAGCCCATATAAGAGGTTCCACATCATCGTTTGTTGCATTTCTGACAAATTCAAGAAATAACCCCTTTAGTTCCTCAATTCTTTTTTTTGCTCTAGTTTGAATAAGGAAAAAGGCTCTTTGCCAAGCATCTTGCAAATACAGGTTCCAATTCTTGGAACCTATCGGCATTTTCAAATACGCATTTATTGCATTGTCAATATAAGGGCGAAACTGTTTTGTTTTACAAAATAAAATATCTGCAATCCTTGCTTTTATGTAAGGATTAATATCTTCGTTAAGCAAGGATGTTAAAAAATCCGCATCTTTTTCATCTAAATACTCTAACCGAAAGAAATACATTGGTATGAAATCTTTCTTTTCTTTGTCAAATTCTAAAGAAAGTATATCTGCAAGCAACCATAATATTTTACTTTTATACGGATTATCTTCTTGTTCTGCGGCTTCCTGAAACAAACAAAAGGGAAAAGACGGAGAATCGTCGCCTTTCAAAAGAATGTTGCCATATCGCAAGCATTCTATCGAATCAATCCGATATTCAATATTTTCTAATTCATTTCTTCGCATTATTTTAAAGATAATATTCTTGCGGTTCAAAAATTTTTACAAGCAAAGAAAAACTTTTTTATTACAGCATCCGCGTTAGGAATAGTGACCCCTTGGGGCGGCGCTGTGGCGCCGTTGCAAGAGCGACGCGGGCGTGCCGCAGGTGCGCACGGGGCGCCTTGCAATATAGCCCGACCGCACATATATGTGCGGGAACGCCCATACAATTCCCCTTGGGCGCTGTTATAACGCCCCTTTTCAAAACCAAAACGACCAAAAACTTGCGATTTCGCCCCTAAAAAACTATATTAGGAGTATTACGGCATCAAGGAGCCCCTATGACAACGACAAAAAGCATTGATTCTTACAGATTGACGGACTTGGAAGAACCGACCGATGAAATGCTTGCCCAAATTATGAGGGAAGCCGCCGAGGACGCTCGCAAAGCCAATGCCGACGCCACCAAACGTTTTTTCGATGAAATTGAAAAGGCTGCCGCGACCATCCGTTAATTGCAAATCTTGGCGTGAAGAATCTTTGAAGAACCATAAAAGTCTTATTTTTGAGTCAGTTTTTTCTTCTGATGAAAAAGTCGACTTTGTTTGCCGTGCGAAACAGCAAGGTTATTTCATCCGTTTGTTTTTTTTCGCGACCTCACACCCGTCCATCAATGCAGCAAGAATTGCAAAGCGAGTGATACAGGGCGGTCATGACGTCCCGATTTCCAAGATTATTTCTAGATACCAAAAGTCCATTTTCAACTGCAAGAAGATAATCCCATCGGTGGATCGTCTTTATGTTTATGACAATTCGATTGAAGATCAGGACGCTTCGCTTTTGTTTAGAATGTCGGATGGGAAATTGGTAAAGAGTTATACAAATAACATTCCTCAATGGGCGATGACGATACTCAAATAGCGTCCACCGACTCACCACTTTTTCATACACCTCAGCGAAATAAAAAGTCGTCCCTTGCAGGGCGACCTTTTACTTATCTCAACACCACACGCTTCGTTTTTGCATTCCCGCATTTGACCATGTACACGCCGCGGCTTAAGCCTGCATTTGTCATGGCGTTGCGGAGTTCGCCGATATGTCCGGCCTGGAATTCGCCGATAAACGCGCCGATGGGGCTAAATACTTTATATGAACTTTGAAGATTTTTTTGAACAAAACGATTCCCGAAGGAAATTGCTTCTGTAGAATCTTTGGGCGGATCTACCTTGGGCTCTTGCCACAGAACGAATTCGACTGTCGTTGCACTGCGAGCCGGGGCGCTGTAGCTGCACTTTGTATCATCGACCTTGACTTCGGTTCCTTCCTTGAGGTTGTTATTGTCATCGGTAACGTAGGGTTTGAAGCTTCCAATTTTCGTGTTTCCGAAGTCAAAATCCGCCTTGAATTCCTCGTTCTTGGAATTGAGAATGACGACTGCGATTTTCGTCTTGAGGGAATCGCGGTAGGCGGTGACCTTTACATCTCTTTCGGGATTCTTGGTAGCATCGATTCTCCTCGCGCCGGGTCGCGCAAAGCGGCTGTAGTTTCCCATGACCCAGAGTCGCTTGGTGGGCTCCAGGTTGTCGGGGTTTCCTTGTCCTTGCGGCCAAAGGGCTCCGTTGCCGCAGCTGGGTTCACTGCAGGAATAAATCCACCAGAAATGCCAGGCGTTCATATTCGAAATAGTCAGGGCATCGTGGATCATGTTTGCAACGCGGAGAGCGCTTCCCATGCCTACGTCTTCCCTATTGCTTCCGAGGTCGTAAACTTCGGTTTCCCAGAATTCTTTACCGGCTTCGTGAATTTCAGGGTAAGCAGCCGGGTCTCCGCCATATTCGTGCGTTCCAAAAATGTCCGTGTATTTCAGAGCAGAGGGATTGTTGAAAAAGGCTTTTTTGTAATTGGGGAATCCGTACCAGTTGATGGCTTCGGTGCCAATGATTTTGATGCCCGTGGTATCGAGGGTGGGGCCAAGGTAGTCGCCTACCCAAGATGGTGTTGGCCCAGTCTTGGGCGTGATTGAAATCCAGGTGCTTTTTGTTGCCGTCGTAATTTACGGTGTATCTGGAAGTCCATGGGGCTGCCCAGACTTTGACGCCGTATTCACTCGCCTTTTTGGCGATGCTTGTTTCGGAGGTGGAGCCGTCCGGAGCAATACGGATACGGTGCAGCGTAAGCCCCGCGCCGCTAGTGGAATCCCAAAGGAAGGCGGCGTTCTTGTCGGTGATGGAGCCCGCCCATGCCGATGCGGCACCAAAGCCGCTGATGCGTTGATATTCCTTGCCCATGTCAACGTTTATCGTTACTGCACTGGCAAGGGTGCTCAAAAATGCGATGGATCCCGCAAAAAGAGAAAATTCCTTCATTGAAAACGTCATAAAGCCTCCCATACTAACTTTGCTTATCATAAAATAAGTTGGAAAATTCACTTTTTTGGGGGCCAAATTCAAATTCGTTTTGATAAAATGACAACGATAAAGGCTTTATGGAGTCATAATCGCTTTTTTCGCAAAGAATTTGCGATTTTGTCAAAAATATTTCCTTGCCGCCATCGAAGAGTGCGAAAAACTGGCGAACGGCGAACCACTTGACCTAGGTATGTTGATTATCATCGAACACTAGGAAAAGGATCACTAGAGTAAAAAATCTTTATTTTTTGTCCTGCGGGACGAGTCTATCGACAATGCGGAATAAATCGTTATAGATTTCAAGGAAGTCTTCAATCCAAATCGGATCGTGCTCGCCCACGATGTGGAACGTTTCCTCAAGAGTATGGAGCGAATTGTACAAGCCTACCATAGAACGTGCCGGTTGTACAAAGCCCTTGCTATATGCAGATGTTGCAACAACACGAGCACGATAACTTCTACGCAGGCGGGCGATTAACGCACTACGAAGCGCCAAAAGTTCATCATGCGCCACAAGATATTCGCCTTTTTGAATCCAGCTTTCCACAAGATTCAAACGGCGATTGATGGAATCGCGCTCCGTCGATGGAACAAGCATTTTCTTCGCTTCAAGTGTCGAACGAATCCGTCCGACAATTTTATTCAAAAGCTCGGCATTCCAAAAAATCATCGGTGGACGTACATCGCCCTTATTCTTTTCAAGAAGTGGCTTGTGAGCTTGTATCCAACGCTCCAATTTCTGAGCGACTAAAGATGCTTCCGGGAAGCGGTCTACGGCCACATATTCCTGGGCTCGCTCGTAAAGCGTATCCGCATAAATCATCCGCCAATGCGATAATTTGCCGCTTTTGCGAATGGCATCAATACTCTGCTTAATATCAGAGAGTTTTTCAGAAAGAACTGTATCCATGAGAGCCATTATCGAGTCACCTCAACTTTGGCCGTTTCTTTTTCACCGTTATTGGACTGGAGCGGTGTCACACCGATTTCCACACGACGGTTCAAGCGGCGATGTTCTTCACTATCATTTGGGTATTTTGGACGGTGTTCGCCAAAGCCTGCGGCAAAAAGCCTATCGGGCGGGAAACCCATTTTCACTAGCATCTTGACTACATTCACAGCTCGTTCAGTAGACAAGTTCCAGTTAGTATAAGTTTTGGACTTCACGGGCGTATCATCCGTAAATCCGCTAACCATGATGACATCCGTAGAATCAAGAGCTTCCAAAAGCCCCTTACTGATGCCACGAATCACGCCCTCGCCTTCCTTGGTGAGGTTGGCTCCGTTAATCGGGAACAGGAAACTCGCCTGGATCTGGATTTTACCATCTTCAAGCGCGATAAGTCCCGCCTCGATAGATGTCTGCAAGCTCTTGGACAAAAGCGCATTGCGTTCTGCCGCAATTTTACGCATTTCTTCCTGGCACGAGAGGACTTCTTCTTCGGTTCGCGTCAGGTCTTCGGCCTTCTGCTCCTTGAGGGTCGCCATCGCCACAAACGCAAGGATAAAGAGCGAAACGAGGGCCACGCCCAAGTCCGTGTACGCCATCCAAGGATTGCTATTTTCGTCTCTATTGCGACGCATAGTTAACCTTCGACCTTAGATTGTGCAGGGATTGCGGAACGTTGGGTTTGTTCAAGGACTTCGAGCAAGATTTCCTGAGTCTTGACTGCATTTTCCATGAGCACTTCGCTCGCGCGTTCGTGGAAGGCTTCGAGAGACTGGTTCAAGTGTTCGACAAAGTTGTCTTCTTCTTCGTGTTCAGCCGTATCGCCCGAGAGCTTTTCGAGGATTGTCTCGAGGCCACTGCGAAGCATTTCGAGGTTTGCGCTGAGTTCGGACTGGTTCACGCGCATAAGCTCTGCGGTTTCCACAATGTTTCCGCCAAGAGCGTCCGTGGCTTCTTTTTCCTTGACCACGCGATTGTCGATGCTTTCGGTGAGAGCCTTTTGCGCCTCGAGAAGCACGTTCGATGTTTCGGAAAGCTTTTGGAAAGCGCCGAGAATATCGGAAGAAAGGGAGCCAAGCTTTTCGGAGACATTCTGGGAAAGTTCTGCAGAACCCGCCTGAGCCTTTTCGGCCACTTGGAGAGCCACGTTCTTGAGCGTTTCGAGGCCTTCGCGCTGGGAATCGACATTTGCCGTTGTCTTGTCTTCAAGACGTTGCATAAAGCTATTCCACTGTTCGCTAGACTGCTTAACTTGTTCAGAAACGGAATCGGCGATGCTTTTCGTTGATCCTTCCATAGCCGTTGCGGTTGCGGTAGCCACGCCATCCAGGCCAGCCTTTACGTCAGAAGCGACCTTTGCAAGAGCCGTTTCCACATTACCCGAAACGCCTTCGAGCGAAGACTTGACTCCAGAAGAAATCCCTTCAAGCCCAGTATTCAAGGCAACCGAAATGCCGTTCAGCTTTTCATCCAGCTTTGCAGGGAGCGCTTCGACCGATTTCGAAAGAGAACCGATATTTTCGTTAATCGGATTGAATGCGTTCGAAACCGAAGCTCCCACCAGTTCACCAAACTTCTGGGAAGATTCGTTCATATTGGCAACGGCACCCGCAAGAGAATCGTTCACAGCCTTGATCGATGAAGTCATTTCGCTTGAAACATTACGAACAGACGCAACAACATCTTGATTGAGCTTGGATGTCATTGCAGAAAGTTCCTCTCCCACCATTGCAACAACTCCTGCAAGACCATCCTTCACCGAAGAAGCAATTACGGACAAGTTTTTTTCAACAGAATCAAACAAACGTTCAAGTTCATTCTTGTCTTTTTCAACAGCGCCTTTTTCGGTTTCCGCTTCCTGCATATCAAGCGTAAAAGCGTCAAGATGAGCCATAAATTCATCACGCCTGGAACTGAGCACCGTGCGGCTAGTCCCCAAAATCAAGGCTGCAAACAAACCGCAAAGGCTCGTACCGAAAATGCCTTTCATGTTCTGGAAAAGCACCTGGATTGTATCGAGCGTGCCCTGTGTCGTGGAATTGTCAATGGCACCACCAGCTGTCGCCACCGATTGCATAAGGCCAAAGAACGTACCCATTAGGCCAAGAAGAATGACGGTCGAACCAACACTGCGGTTGAGCGGAATGGAAGAACCGGACGAAAGGACTTCGAAAGCAATCGGGGAATCCAACCGAATGTTTTTTTGCAGGAGACGCTTTGCTAGTTCAATTCGCTTCGCTACAACGCCCTCATCCAATTCGGGATAAACGTTCTCCTTTTCGCAAGCGTCGATGATATCGTCTTCGGCGATAATCTGCTTCATCTTGCGTATCGCAGAAATCTGTTCGACCAGGTAAACGGCCATAATGGCGATCATGATGATCCAGCCAAATGCGGGAGCGCCAAAGTAAAGTGCGCCAGCAATAAGGGTCACAAAACCCACCACCGTCAAAATAAGAATCGTTTTAAATGCTTTTTTCATTTTTTACCTACACATTCTGCGCTTGATAAGGAGCGACTGTTTCAAACAAATTTAATTGACCGCGAGAGAACCCGCGAAGGAATAAAGACCATTTACTTTGGTACCATTCGATAATCTGCATCGTAAGCCCTTGTGCATAATCGCAAAAGTCATCCGTAAACGCCAAAAAACAGTTTTCGTAAGCATAATGCGGATTCCAAAAGCGACCGACATTCCTTGCGCAAGACATCGCGGACGAATAATAGCGCACAGGGCCTTTCGAAGAAAACGCTGCAGCAAAACGTTTCTTGGCAAGCGAGTTCAAGGACGTGCGGAGCGAGACGACCATCGCGTTTTCCTTTTCGCGCAAGGACGCTTCCAGGCATGGCAAAAGCTTCGATACAGGATCCACAGCACTTTCGGAAAGCCAGTACTTGCAAAGTTTTTCCTGCAACTGCATCACGCGACCGTGCATACGCACAAACAAAGGTTCAGCATCGCTCACCAACAAATGTATTGTCGCCGAATAGAAATTGTTGATATCCTGCTTGTTGTTCTTGACAGTAAGCGCCCAACCTTTTTCTTCGTCATGGACCAAAAAATCCCCGCCTTCAAGCAAAAGACGGAGAACCTCATCCGTCGCAAAACGCTGGATCCACTTGGCACGGAACTCGCTGTAAAGCTTTTCGCAATCTTTAAATATCTGCGGGAAACCCGATTCACAAAGTTTCCAGGCCGATTCGCTAAACGAAATGAGCTCGGAGCAGCCGACATTCGCCGACGGGTTGTTGAGCATAGCGTCGAGATGTTCAAAAAGAGCTATTGACCACGTGACCATCATGGACTGCGAGAGCGTAGCAACGATTGCCGATCGGTTAGGACGAACGGCCAGGCGCACGCTAGCGCCGGTCATCTTGCGTATGGCTCTACGAAATGCTTCTTCCACGGCTACCTCTTAGAAACGCGCTTCGATGTTGTGCCACACGTTGCGACGGACACGTTTTTTGGTGAGTTTCAAGTCAGCGTCTTCACTGCGGATATCGGATTCGAGGTTGTTGCGAATCAAGTCCGTATCGCCATCGAGCTTGCCACCCGATTCGAGATAAAGTCCGTAAACGTTTTCAGAAATGCTGGTTCCGTTCGAAACAACGCGACCGGCCCTCACAGATAAAGCATAGCGGTTATGAGCCAAAGTGCAACGAACTAAAGTGACATCAGGACTTTCATCGACCCAGAGACCGTAATAATTATTGAAAAAGCTGACATTTTCAAGCGTACCATGGGAACGGAAAATCGTATTGCGGAAGGCGTTTTCAATTGTCAAATTATGAATACTGAAAGGGCGTTCGCTCGACATGATGTGAAACCCGTTCCAGTTCGCTACGGAATCGGCACCGCAAAAGACAACTGGCTTATCGTTTGTACCTGCTATTTTAACGGTTCCCTGGATGATAAGTTTTGCAAACTCCCCCATCAAGACCGTCACACCAGGTTCAATGACCAGCGTATCGGACGCACCGACAACCACACCCTGTTCGAGCACATAAGGACTATCTTTTTCTTTTAAAAGCACCTTGCCATTTTCCACAACAGGAAACGGCATTCCCGAAGCAAACGAAGAACAAGCAAATACAAGAACCGTCAAAATCGAGGAACGCATAAAATTTTTACAAATCATTGCATGTTCCTCAACGTGATTTTCTGATTGACATTCAAACTCGGGAGAGTGTCACCAGCGACAAGATCACGCACATCGAGAACGGCAACAATATTCATTTCCGCAGACGAAATCGTTCCATGTGTCACATCAAAAAGAACCACGCCATCCCCTACGACATAATCGCTACTTTTGAGCTGCAAATTCGAGGTCGTGTCCGGGAGTTCCAAATACTTCATGCCCATGTGGATTTTAACCATACGGGCACCATCCTGCAAATAGACGTCTTGGAGCGTGAACGTCTTGTAAACCGTCGTCGAGCTATTGCCCTTGCCAAAGATCGGCATCTGGCGTTCCCAGGTTTCGCCAAGTTTCACAGGCTTTTCGGGCAAGAGCGGTTGCGCCTTGAGGAAAAGCGGAAGCAAGTTCAGTTCGTCCTCGGAAGGCAAGTCCACGGCATTTTCAATCGTCGGATCCGTGATAATTCCATCGTGATGGAGCTTGAACTGAAAATTTTGAATGGAAAGATATTTTTCAATATTGCGGAACTCGTCAACGGAACGCTTATCGCTCGTATAATCGACAGAATCGATTTTCATTTCGAAACGTCCAGAACCATCGTCGTATGACATAAGAAGACTCATCGTACTGCGGACACTCACGTGCGTGCGCATAGATTCAGGAACATTCACAGAATCGCCCGGCAAGCTCACGTTCAACGTAGATTCAAGAACATACGACTGCGGGGCTACAGTCTGCGTGTTAAAAGCAAGATGAATTTCGTTCCGTTCGCAGGAGCAAAGAGTCAATAAAGCAATTGAAAGCGCCGAAAAAGCGCCAAACTTGATAAAATTCATGCGTAGAATATAGATATTACATTTGTGATTTGTGGTTAGTAATTAGTGATTAGAGGGCTTTAGAATCGGCACAGAAGTCTTTAGGCTAGGAAATAAATTCTAATCCGCTAGGAAGGAGACTATCGTCGTGGCAATGTCATCCTCCAAAGGGGGATCCATACATCTAGAAAACGTAGCTGGAACTGTATGGATCCTCGCGAAAGCGAGGATGACCTCATAGGAGCTTAAGCTCTGTGCCCATAGCACAAAAGACCGTAAAGTCTGAGCCAATGGCCTAAAACCTATAACCTAAATTCCTTTATTGCCCGAATCGCCTTTTTCGAGGCGCATTTGCTGGAAGAATCCTTTAAGGAGGCCAAGGCATTCGTCGGCGAGAATGCCGCCCGTGACTTCTACAACGCGCTTGAGGGCATTGCCGGTAATGACATCAATCGTTGTGCCGCAGCCGCCAAAACGAGAATCCGGGGAACCGTAGACCACACGGGAAACGCGGCTGTTGAGGATAGCTCCAGCGCACATGGGGCACGGCTCCAGAGTCACGTACAAAGTACAACCATCCAAGCGCCAGTTGTCGAGCGTACTTGCAGCAGTTCCAATGGCAATGATTTCGGCGTGGGCGGTCGCATCCTTGAGCTGTTCGACTTGGTTGTAGCCCTTCCCTATCACCACACCGTCTTTCACGATTACGCAGCCGATGGGGATTTCCTTCATGTCAAAAGCAATTTGAGCCTGACGAAGCGCCATACGCATGAATTTTTCGTCTTCCGACGAAAAATTAGACGAAGGACGAGAGACGAAAGACGAAAGAGATGCGGGGTCGTTCGTAAACTCGCTCTGAGGTCGCGTTGCTTTGAGGTCGTTCGCTTCGCTCACTTTGAGGTCTGAGGATTCTTCTTTGATTTTTACGTTATTCATACTACAACCTATTCCTTTTTATTGCCGCTTTTACGACGAGAAAGCATATACTCAACGTAACCTCGAGGAAACATAAAGACAAGCCAAAGCCCCAATGATATAAAGATTCTTCCCAAAACACCACAAGAATTTCTAAAAATATAAAAAACACAACCCAAAATTATCGGCAATGCAACCAAACGAATTTTCCATATTTTCGGTTCATTGTATGGATGTTCATTGCATCCCATCAAAATTGGAATTACCAGCCCCGCCACAAAAAAGCAAACAAAAAAAATTTCATCAAAATGTAATGTTATAAAATCAATCATATTTACATCACTACCAATTAGACTTATTTGAATTGCTGATTTCTTCAAGATTTTTCAATTTTTGCTCGTATTCGGCTTCCTGTTTCGAGGTATCTTTTCCTTCGCGTCTTTCACGCCCCACTTTCAAAGCAATGTCAAAAAGTTCATCCGCAGAAAATTGAGATTCTTCCGATGAAATCAAACTACCGGTTTCTTCGAAATTTTTCACCTTTTGTTCGTATTCGGCTTGCAATTCAGAAGTATTCATCCCTTCCCGCTTTTCCTTGCCAATTTTCAAAGCCATATCGAAAAGGTCACCCGCATTATCACTAGCTTCACCTGGCGAAACTTCCCAAGGCGGAGCATGTTTTCCAAAAGACCTCCCCAGAAAAACAATTGGAAGCTCTATAAGCCAAACCAATAGCGTAATTCCAAGCCAGTTAAAGATATTAGGCAAATTTATATAACAGTACGCTTTTTCACCGATAAAGAACTCAAAAAAAAGTATAACTCCAAAAACAGGGAAAGAGCCTAACCAAACAATCCACTTAAGATTGTCCCGTTCAACAAATTTCTTTGTTTTAAGCAGAAAGGGAAGAAGAATATAAATCAAGTATATCCAAAAAAGCGACCACATAGTCATCACTTAATTCCGCGGCCGTACGCGCAGTAGCTATCTTCCTGCATGTAGTCGCCGTCGTGGTAGTAAGCGGCACGGGCGCGGCAACCGCCGCAGCGGTCATTGAACTTGCACTTGCCGCAAGCTCCAGCATAAGCCTTGGTGCGGAGTCTCTTGAACACCTCGGCGTTCGCCCAGATTTCGTCGAACGGCGTATCGTGAACGTCGCCCGCTTCTTCCATCATGTAAGCGCAGGGGCGCACCTTGCCGATCGGGCTTACGATGCAGTAGTCAAGGCCAGCAAGGCAACCGCGGCTGTAACGCGTCTTGATGTCGAGCTGGTCGGCAATGCGGAGGAACTGCGGAGCGCAAGTCGGTTTCACCGGGATTCCAAGCGTGCGGCTCTTTTCCATAATCTTGCGCAACAGGCCTTCGTATTCGGCAACGCGGAGCGCATGGCCTTCGATTTCCTTGCCACGGCCCACCGGGATGAGGAAGAAAATCTGGTGGTTCACGGCACCGATTTCCTTGACCCAGTCCATGATGTCAAAAATCTCGTTCTGGTTCCAGTCCATAATCGTTGTGTGAATTTGGAACGGGAGGCCTGCCGCCTTGCAGTTTTCGATGCCCATCAATGTGAGTTCAAAAGCATTCGGGAGGCCTCGGAAATCGTTATGGCGTTTGGGATCGATGCTATCGACGCTGATGCCCATTGCCATCGCCCCCGCTTCCTTGAGCTTGAACGCCAAATCGTGCGTGATGAGCGTTCCGTTCGTGCCAAACACCGGGCGGAGTCCACGTTCGCGGGCATGGGCCACAAGTTCCACGATATCCGGGCGCGTCATCGGCTCGCCACCGCTGAAAATCATGATCTTGAATCCGGCCTTGGCAATCTCGTCGATGAGCTTGAGCGCTTCGGCAGTCGTGAGTTCAGCAGACTTGTTTTCGCCTGCGTCCTGATAGCAGTGTTTGCATGTCAAGTTACACTTATTCGTTGTCATCCAAGAGACGATCATGCCATAGACCTCATAAAAAATATTGCGCCATCAAAAAAGTATCTGTAGTCAATACCGTGTATGGCGATCCCCGAACAAGTCGGGGATGACATCGCAAATATAGAAAATGCCCGGCCTAGAAGCCGAGCAAATCAAAACGACAACCGTATTAATGAATAACGATTGAAAGAACCCTTAGTTAAGACTATTCAACAGCTGTTCGCAAGCGTCCTTAGCAGAGGATTCGTCGTAAGCATAGATGGTGACGGGAACGCCATCTATAAGCATGTTTTCACATGTCTTCTTAGCTCCACCCGGGCAACCAGAACCCGTGACAGCGCTGGCAATGTCTTCTTGTTCGGCATCCTTAATATCAGCCATTTCTTCGCGGCAATAATTGGATATGTAGGACTGTTCCTTGGAGTCGATGCACAAATGGCGAGGAATCTCCCAGAAAACAGAGTTCATATCGCAGGAGGTGACTTTTTCATCTTCAGAAGTCGAAACTTCACACCCTGTAAAAATGGTAGCCACCACAACCATGGAAGCAAGAATCATTTTTTTCATAGTTTTATCCCTTTTTACTTTAATTAAAAGATAAAATAAAAAAAGGAAATTAGCCAGTGTCCCCCCAAAAATGCTATCTTAATACAGAAATCATTCAATTTTAAACAAAAAACTTGTAAAAATATGAACAGAAGAAGAGTCGTTATTACCGGTATGGGTGCAGTGACCCCCGTTGGCAAGTCCGCCCCCGAACTTTGGGCATCCATCAAGCAAGGCAAGTGCGGCATCGCCCCCATCACTTTGTTCGATGCATCCAACTGCCCCGTGAAAATCGCCGCAGAAGTCAAGGATTTCAAGCCCGAAGAACACGGAATCGACCCGAAGGAAGCCCGCCGCATGGCCCGCTTCACGCAGTTCCTCGTCGCCGCCGCGAACGAAGCCGTCAAGGACGCTAGCCTCAGCCGCGAAATGCTCGCCGAAGACACCACTGGCATTGTTGCCGGTAACGGTCTTGCCGGTATGGACGTCGTCGAAGAAACATATTGCAAGTATCTCGAAGGTGGCCGCCGCCGTGTTTCGCCGCTCGCCATGCCCGAACTGATTGCAAACGAAGCCTGTGCCAACGTCTCCATCGCCCTTGGAATCACGGGTTCCGCATGGACAGTCTGCACCGCCTGTGCCTCCGGCACGGACGCCATCGGCGTAGCCCTCGACGCCGTCCGCTCGGGCAGGCTTGACGTCTGCCTCGCCGGCGGTTCCGAAAGCGCCATCACGGACTACTCCATCAAGAGCTTTGCGGGCATGCACGCCCTCACCGACAAGTTCAACGACGCCCCGGAAAAGGCTTCCCGCCCGTTCGACAAGGACCGCAGTGGTTTCGTCATGGGTGAAGCTGGCGCCATCCTCGTGCTCGAAGAACTCGAACACGCCAAGGCCCGCGGTGCAAAGATTTACGCTGAAGTCGCCGGTTACGGATCTTCTGCCGACGCGTACCACATCACAAGCCCGCGCCCGGGTGGAGAAACCTGCGCGAAAGCCATGGTCAAGGCATTGAAAGATGCGGGCATCGCCCCGATGGATGTGGACTACTACAATGCCCACGGCACCTCGACGCACCTGAACGACCTCACCGAAACGCAAATGCTAAAAATTGCGCTCGGCGAACACGCCTACAAGATCAAGGTCTCTAGCACCAAGAGCATGACCGGCCACTGCGTCGGTGCAGCTGGCGTTATCGAAGCGATGATCAGCACACTCGCCATCCGCGATTCGTTCTACCCCGCGACAATAAACCTCGACAACCCGGACGAAGGCTGCGACCTCGACTACGTTCCGCACAAGGGCATCGAAGGGAACATCAACGTCGCCGTGTCTGCCTCGCTTGGCTTTGGCGGTCACAACGGCATTGTCGTAATCAAGAAATTTAAAGACTAAACAAAGGAGTGCGCTATGTCTGATTGGCTTTTCAAATCTTGGATAAAGGTTTCTATCTGCAGTGCTGTGCTGTTCTTCTTCTATCATCTATTCATCTCGCAAAAGCTTGAAGAAGAAATCGACACTAAATCCAAGGAAAACGAGTAGCTTATGGAACAGAATAAAGATATAGCCGACATCCAAGCGGCCGAAGCGACCATCCAAAAGAAAAAAAAGTTCATTCTCTGCTACCATAGCTTTAGCGTGAACAATTTCAAGAAGGCTTCCATCCAGATTAGAAAACTTGCTGAAGCGGCAGGCTCCCCCATCAGTATTGCCGTTATCCCAGCATTCGGTGCAGCCCCGGAATCCGAAGCCGAACAATTCCGCGAAGAAATCGAAAAATTTGTCAAGGAAGGCTACGAAATCATGCTTCACGGTGCACGTCACCGCGCGGACCTGTCGCTCCAACGAAGCATTTCGGGCAAACTTGCGCTTCTCGTTTCGAATAACGAAGCAGAATTTGCAGGCATCGACGAACGCTTTACGCAGGCCCTTCTCAAGAGGAGTCTTGCGCTTTGGAAAGCTCACGGCAATGGAAAGCCGTCCGGATTCATTCCACCGGTTTGGTTTGGAAACAAGTTCCTCAAGGAACAGGCTCTCGCCATTTTCGATTACTACGAAGATTTCCACGGCATTTACCAAAAGGTGAAAGGAAATATCAAGAAGACCCGTTCAGCGACACTCAGCTTTTCCATTTTGCCTACGGCACTCCTTGGAATAGCGCAAACTTACGCCTGCCTCAAAATGCTCTTGCCAGGCGGAGTCCATCGTTTGGTATTCCACGATAAAGACTTTAGAACGATTGGCGAAAAGCGCATTTTGAACATGGTGCGCTACATTTCCACCATGCGTGAAAAAATCATGTACAAGGACCTGTAATTCTAGGACTTCGCATAAATGATTTTAAACAAGTTCTTATCTAAAATTGAGTACAAGTCTTACGATGACTTGTATAAAAACTTCAAGATATCCATTCCGGACAACTTTAATTTTGCATACGATGTCGTTGACGAATACGCAAAAACAGAACCCAAGCGCGAAGCTCTCGTGTGGTGCGACGACAACGACGAAGACCACATTTTTACGTTCAAGGATTTATCGCAAGCCTCCCAGCGCACGGCGAATTTCTTGGTAGAACAGGGAATCCGAAAAGGCGACCGCGTGATGCTTATTTTGCGCCGTCGCTATGAATTCTGGTTTTTCTTGCTTGCGCTGCACCGCATTGGCGCGATTGCAATCCCGGCAACAAACATGCTCGCCGCCGAAGACTTGGAATACCGTTTCAATGCCGCCGAAATCAAGATGGTCGTGACTTACGACGATCCGGCATTGCAAAAAGAAGTGGACAAGGCGAAATCAAAATGCAATTCCGTTGAAAAACTAGTGACCATCGGTCAAACGGCTCGTCAAAACTGGATAAGCTTCTACAACGATTACGAAATTTATCCCGCAACATTCGAACGCCCCGTTGGCGATGAAGCAACGCATAACGACGACATCATGATCGTCTATTTCACGAGCGGCACTAGCTCAAACCCCAAAATGGTGGCACACACTTATACGTACCCGCTCGGACACATCGTGACCGCCAAATACTGGCAGCACGTCGTTGACGGAGGTCGACATTTGACCGTCGCCGAAACGGGCTGGGCCAAGGCTCTCTGGGGTAAAATTTACGGGCAATGGATTGCTGGGAGTGCCGTTTTCACGTACGACATGACCACGTTCATTCCGGGCAAGCTCCTCGAAAAAATGGCAGAATACAAGGTGACGACGTTCTGTGCGCCGCCGACCGTTTACCGCTACATTTTGCAGCACGGCATCGGCAAATACGATCTGTCGAACCTCAAGTATTGCACCACCGCAGGCGAATCGTTGAACCTGGATATTTACAACAAGTTCTTCGAGCAGACGGGCATCCGTATGCAGGAAGGTTACGGACAGACCGAACTCACGCTTACCACGGGCAACTTCGGCTTTAGCGAACCGCACCCGGGTTCAATGGGCAAGCCCTCCCCCGGCTACCGTATGGAAATCGTGAACACAGAAGGCAAGCCCTGCGCCGCTGATGAAGTCGGTGAACTCATCATCAAGATTGACCAGGGCAAGCCTTTCGGCATGTTCGGCGGGTACTACCGCGATGCTGAACGCACCGAGAAAGTCTTTGAAGGAGGCGTGTATCATACTGGCGATACCGCTTACCGCGACAAGGACGGTTTTTTCTGGTTCGTGGGCCGCACCGACGACCTCATCAAGAGTTCCGGCTACCGCATCAGCCCCTTCGAAGTAGAAGAAGTGCTGCACAAGCACCCGGCCGTCTTGGAAGTCGCTGTCACGGGCGTCGAAGACAAGTCTCGCGGTCAAGCCGTCAAGGCAACGGTCGTCTTGCAGAAAGGCTACGAAGCCTCCAAGGAACTCGCGAAGGAAATCCAGCTTTTTGCAAAGAACATTGCCGCAAGCTACAAGAGCCCGCGTATCATCGACTTTGTGACGGAACTGCCAAAGACCATCAGCGGTAAAATCCGCCGCGCGACAATACGAGATAAAGATGCCGCCGAAGCTTCGGCAAGCTCACCAACCGTAGATGCGCCGAACGAAACACCCGAAAAAAATATAGCGAACACGGCAAGTGACGCTGAAAAATAGCGGCCTTGCCACTATATCCATTAAAATGAAAAATCCGGCTTCATCTGAGCCGGATTTTTTTTGCAAAGTTAATTCGCTTATTTATTGTCTGCACAATATTTATTGGCCATGTCAAGCAACTGATCCTTGCCAACCTTGACATCAAATTCTTTCGGTTCCAGAGAGCTAAGCACGCCACCATATGTCATGCTGTAACCGTTTTCGGTCTGCG
Organism: Fibrobacter succinogenes; assembly: GCA_902762795.1. Classification (GTDB taxonomy): domain Bacteria; phylum Fibrobacterota; class Fibrobacteria; order Fibrobacterales; family Fibrobacteraceae; genus Fibrobacter; species Fibrobacter succinogenes_E. Next base: position 19,531 of record CACWPM010000041.1, read on the forward strand.
TGAAGGTGACAGAACCACCCTTTGTAGTCGCAGTCGCAGAGTTGTCCGTGCTAGAGACTTGGCAATCGCTAGCTTCAGCAACGGTCGATTTTGCAGATGAAGCAGCAGATGAAGCGGCAGCGCATGAAGAAAGAATAGCAGCAGCTCCAATAACGGCAAAGATCATCATTTTTTTCATAAGTTTCTCCTTGTTAATTGATGATAATAAAATATAAAACAAAATTCTCCACAGAAGTTACCATGGAGAATACTTTTCATCGAGGAAAATGTTCCGCCGAGAAACCTAATCCTTTTTATTGAATACAAGCGCAATCACAATTGCAACGATAACGTAAAGCGCCACAGCCGAAAACAGCCCGAGAATTTCCGAGCCAGAGAGTGCCTCCACCTTGATATAAAGCAAGACGGAAAGGGGCATGGCAAGTAAAAAAAGGATTCCGGGAATTTTCTGTTTCATGAAAAGCAAGATAGTAAAAAAGCCGCATAACGCGGCTTTGAAACTTGACTGGATTCCTCGCCCGTAAAGGGCTCGGAATGACGAATGCAACCTGTCATCCTCGACCGTCAGGGAGGGGATCCATTATTTTAACAGCATTACTTCACCGTAATCTGGAACTTCTTGTCGCCGGCGTTGACCTGGTAGAAGCCCTTGAAACCGCGGAACTTTGCAACTCCGTTTTCGTCAGCGGTAGCGTAGAGGTCCGTCGTCCAAACTTTGTGCCACAAGTCGTAAACACGCTTTGCAGCAGGCTTTTCACGACCGTCAGAAGCGACCATGCCACCGTTCTTGACCCAGTGACGGTTGTCCCAGAAGCCCCAGAACACGATTCCGTTCACAGCCGGATGGCTAAAGGCGGTGCGGAGGAACGTTTCGAACTTTTCGGCCTGAACTTCTTCGGTGTCGTTCATGCCAACTTGCCAGTCGCCCACATCGAATTCAGTGACCTTGATCGGAAGGCCAAGAGAAGCGAGCTTGTCCAAGCGTTCCTTGATGAGGCCCGGCACAACCGGACGGAGTCCAAAGTGGCACTGCACGCCGATGCCCATCACAGGCACCTTGCGTTCGAGCATTCCCTTAATCAAACCATAATAGCGATCCGTTTCGCCTGCGGCAACGACGTTGTAATCGTTGATGTAAAGCATTGCGCTCGGGTCAGCCTTGTGAGCCCAAACGAATGCGCTGTCGAGAATGCCCCAACCGCACTTGTTGAACGTCCAGGATTCGTGGATAGGTTCGTTCCACACGTCGTATTCCGTAATCTTGCCCTTGTATTCCTTGAGGTCGCGGTAGATACGTGCCTTGAGCTTTTCGGCCATCTCTTCGCAGCTACCCTTGTTGCTGTAGTGCTTGTCAAAGCCGTAACCCTGGTGGCTCCACATGAGCGCGTGACCGCGAAGCTTCCAATGATTCTGCGCCGTGAAGTCGGTGTATTCCTTCATTTCTTCACGCTTGATCTTGCCCTTCTTCGGTTCGTATTCCGGCCACTTGAACTGGTTTTCGGAGACGCCGTGCCAGAAGTACTTCTTGGCTGCATTGCGGTACCAATTTTCGGTGCTGTCCTTGGTGTCGTAGAGGGCAAGCGCCGTACCGAACGGGAACGAATGGCGCAACAGCTTCACGTGGACCTTTTCGCCCGGATTTGCCTTGACCGTGAAATCCACCTTGCGGAGGCTATCGATGCGGGCATCGGCATTGTTGAACCAAGACGGATCCGACATTTCGTCCATCTTTTCGACTTCTACATCGTCGAGCTGGATCCAGCCCTTCTTGAGGCCAATCTGGAACGTGATGTTGTTGAGGCCGTAACCCTTCTGGTCGGCTAGGAAAATCATTTCATAAGTCTGCCACTTGTCCGTCAAGTCAAACGAAGCGCTTTCCTTCTGGCGGTAATCCGGAGGGCCGCCCTGCACCACGGAATTGATGGGCATATTGCCTTTTGCCTTGAACGTGAGCTTATAAAAACCGGAGTCCGCCAGGAATTTAGGCGGCTGGAGCTGCAAGCCCCACCACGGATTCGGAAGTTCCTTCACGACGACCTTAGCGCCCTGGGAGCCATCCACGCCAAGCCCCTGCACGGCAATCTGCGATTCAGCCACAGCCGGGCCATCGGGATTGTTCCACAGATACCAGCCACCATCGCCATATTCCATATCGCCATTGCTCACACCGTCTGCAAAGGAAGGCATTGAGAGCGCCATGGCAACAGTCGCCGCAATCGCAAGAGCTTTATTCTTTTTAAAAATCATGAGGACTCCTCAATTTTAATTCTACTCCGACCTTTCAAATGCCGTTGAGAATGCGCATTGCCGTCATCCTGAACGGTCTAACACGTCATCCTGAACGAATGTGAAGGATCCAGGACTTTTATTTTTCAGGTTTAAATATATACTCGAAGTGCGTTTTTCGGGCGATTTAGGGCATATTTTAGGCGGACTATAAAACAAACATTATAAAACGTGTATCAAGTGTATTTCGTTTTGCAAACTTCATTAATAATCAGTTCAATCCTTTACACAGCGAAGATAAAAACCATTACCCTTTTTATTCCCGAGAGAAAGAACTTTCTCAAATAAAGTAGCAAAACTTTGAACAAGCGCTACATTAATCGTATCCTTTGCATTTCTTGTATAATATTCAATAACTTCATTCGTACTACTACAAGTCCACAGGCCCGTAATAAAGTTTTCTTGCATAAAATCTTTTTTATCAACATATCCTCTTTTGAGATGATACCACATCAAATATCCCCCAGCAAGCATATTAAAGCCAAACTCGTCAGTACTTTTAAAATCAGAGGAGTCTTCTCCTTCCCACCCGTTTTTTGACTTTAATTTCATCCCAGCCGTATCTATACCGCCAACATAGTCATACAATTCGTTGAATTCGTCATTTGAGGGAACATGAAACCCATCGGGGCAAATTCCCTGATGGGGATGCTTTTCTAACGACTCGCATTTACGGTCATAGCAAGAATCCGGGAAAGCCATCACGGAAACCCATGTATAAAGGCGACCATACTTCTCGCAGTTTTCCGGTTTATTAGCATAACACCAAGAACCTTTTTCCGTGCGGACATTAAGGTTTTCTGCCATCCAAACTTGCTTGCCGATCTTTACGGTTTTATAAAGGTTACCATCGGAATCCTGGATATCGCTGCTGCACCCACACAAAAGAAGTAAAAGAAAAAATAAAACAAGCATAACGTATGAGCAGTTCCTTTTTAGGAATAAAATACTTTTTTTCGCAGCAATAGTCGGATGCTTATTGGGGAATAATTAACTATTTTATGGACATGCATTACAAGCCATATCGCGATTTACTTTTGGAACTCTTCCCCAATTACCTCAAGGTGCGCAAGCTCCCGCTCAATGGCGGCATGAGCTGCCCGAACCTCGACGGTACCAAGGGATTTTCGGGTTGCAGCTACTGTAACAACCGCAGCTTTAGCCCTGTTTTTGACGAGGCAAAGGTTTCGATTCAGGAACAGCTCGAAAAGTTTGTCCCGAAGCTTCGCGACAAGTATCCGAATGCAGGCATCCTCGCCTACTTGCAGCCATACACGAACACACATGCTCCGCTAGAACACTTGCGCGAAATCATCGATCCGATTATCAAGCACAAGGAAATTGCGGGCCTTGCAGTAGGCACGCGGCCGGATTGCCTCGAAGACGAAAAGATTGTATACCTTGCAGAACTCAACCGCAAGAAACCAATTATCGTTGAAATCGGCCTCCAGACGGCAAACGACTTGACGCTCGCAGGCATCAACCGCCGTCACACGCTTGCGGAATTTGAAGATGCTGTAAAACGTTGCCAGGCCGCAGGACTCACGGTTACGACGCATGTGATTGTGGGACTCCCCGGCGAAAAGATGGAAGACTTCAAGCGCACGGCGCAAGTGATACATGACTTGAAACTGGCGGCTGTCAAGATTCACCCACTGCACATCGTTGTCGGAACAGCCCTTGCGCAAGATTACATCCACAAAGAGTTCAAACTTTTGACGTTCGAAGAATACTGCGAAGCGGTTGCCGAGATGATCAAGATTATCGGCAAGGATATCGCGATTGAACGTTTTAGCGGCGAAAGCCCTAGCGAGCTTCTGATTGCACCGAACTGGTGCGGGGAGCGCGACAAAATTATTGCGACAGTGGAAAAATTGCTAGATAGTCATTAGACATTAGCCAATGGTTACTACTAATGACCATTGACCAAAGACTATTGACCACAATAACAAGAGGGGAAAATGAAACGTATTGAAGACTACATTATTGCAGTTCCGGATTTTCCGAAACCGGGAGTTTTATTCCGTGATATCACGGGAATTTTGGGCAATGCAGACGGCCTCAAGCTCACATTGGAAGAGTTTTACAAAATTCTTGAAAACGTAGAATTCGATGTCGTTGTCGGACTTGAAGCTCGCGGGTTCCTTTTCGGAGTTCCGATTGCAGAACACTTCCACAAACCGTTTGTCCCCGAGCGCAAAAAAGGCAAACTCCCCCGCGAAACCGTTGAAGTTACTTACGATCTTGAATACGGGACCGCCTGCATGGAAATACACAAAGATGCTATAAAACCTGGGCAGCGCGTAGTTATTGTCGATGACTTGCTCGCCACCGGAGGAACAGCAAAAGCCGCAGCGCATCTCGTGGAAAAAATGGGCGGCAAGGTGGAATGTTTCGCATTTGTTATTGAACTTACCGACCTTAAAGGTCGAGAAATTCTAGACGGCTACCACGTGGAATCCCTGACGAAATTTTAATGCAAATGATAATGGCGATTCCGCACTAGAACAAGTCCGGGGTGACAAAGAGGCCTGAATGACAATGGCGATTAAACACGCTTGAAGATAAGCGAAGTATTTATGCCGCCGAACGCAAAGTTGTTCGACATAAAATATTCCGTATCCATTTCACGCCCGGAACCCGTGATGTAATCCAACGGAGCGCATTCCGGGTCCACGTTTTTCAAGTTCAAATTCGGGCTAAACCATCCACGGTTCATCATGTTGATGCCAAGCCAGGCCTCGATGCCGCCGCATGCACCAAGCGTATGGCCCATGTAGCTTTTAAGGCTTGAAATCGCCACTGCACGCTGCTTAAACGCATTATACGTTGCCCAGCTTTCGGCGATATCGCCATGATGCGTTGCGGTTCCGTGACCATTCACATAGCCAACCGCATCGGGTGAAATATCGGCATCTTTCAAAGCCAATTCCAGCGCACGTTGCATCGTATCTTTCTTAGGCTGCGTGATGTGTTCGCCATCCGTATTATGCCCGAAGCCAACGAGCTCTGCATAAATGTGTGCGCCACGAGCTTTGGCATGCTCGTATTCTTCGAGCACAAGCGTTCCCGCGCCCTCGCCGATAACAAGGCCGTCTCGGTCGCGATCGTACGGAGCTGGCGTAAGTTCCGGCGTCGAGTTCTTGACGCTCGTTGCAAAAAGCGTATCGAACACAGCTGTTTCAGTAGCGGCAAGCTCTTCGGCTCCGCCCGCAATCATCACATCTTGCAAGCCATACTTAATCGCCTCGTACGCATAACCAATGGAGAGGCTACCGCTCGTACAAGCCGTATTCGTCGTGATAAGTCGTCCCGTAAGGCCAAAGAAAAGGCTTATGTTCACAGCGCAAGTCTGTGGCATGGACTGGATATACGTCGTCACAGAAACGTTAGCGCAGTTGTACGGCGGATTTTGCATGGAGACAAAATCCAGAAGCGGACGCACGCTCCCCATCGATGAACCGTAAGCAACGCCCACGCGGCCTGACTTGAGAAGATCCTTTTCACATGCAAGCCCCGCCATTTGCATAGCCTTATCCGCAGATGTAATCGCAAGCACACCCACACGACCAGCACCGCGAACTTTTTTGCGTGGGTATTCCGGCAAATCATAGAGAATTGGGCCCGCCAATCGTGTATTCATTTGTGCGTACTTATCCCAATCATCCATGCGGACGATATGATTTTTCAGAGACTTGAGCTCCGAAAAAATTTCATCCAGTTCCATCCCTAAAGATGTAACGCAACTGCCTCCGGTAACGACAACTCGACGACTCACGCCAAGCCTCCATTGACCGAGATGACCTGGCGCGTGATGTATGCAGCGCCTTCAGAAAGCAGGAATACGACTGTAGCCGCGACTTCTTCGGGCTTGCCAACACGTTTCATAGGAATGGTCGGGAGAATCATGTCGAGCGGAGCATCCTTGATCATTTCGGTTTCGATGACGCCAGGAGCCACGCTATTCACGGTGATGTTGCGGCTTGCAAGTTCTGTAGCAAGCGCTTTAGTAGCCCCAATGAGGCCCGCCTTTGAAGCACTGTAGTTGACCTGGCCACGGTTTCCAATCACGCCAGAAACAGACGAAATCGTGATAATGCGGCCTTTGCGCTTACGGCACATCGGTAAAACAATCGGATGGACGACATTGTAAAATCCGTTCAAGTTTGTATTCAAGACTTTGTCCCAAAATTCATCGGTCATAGCCGGGAATGCGGCATCGGCACAGACGCCGGCATTTGTGACAACGCCATAGTACACGCCATTTTCGGCAATGTCTTTTTCAAGAACGTCTTTGCACTGTTCACGGTCGCAAATATTGAACTGCAATGTGCGAATTTTACCGCCATTTGCTCGTATGCGTTCGGCAAGTTCATCAATCGAAGCGGAATTTCTATTGTAATGGGCAACAACCGTGTAGCCTTCTTTTGCAACAGCTTCGGCAATGGCAAGACCAATTCCGCCACTTGCACCTGTAATCAAGACTGACTTTTCATTATCCATACCATACCTCTGCATCAATTTAAATTTAATGAACTTTTAGGGTCATCGACTTCGACTGTATTGAGTTTAGCAGTTGCCGCTAGCATTCCGTTGACTGTAGCGGTCCCTTCAAATGAAACCGCATTGTCTGTACGGATTTTTTCAACCACATTGACAACGACTTTTTCACCAACTTTAAAAACAGGAATATTTGCGTTAAAAGCGCTCACGCTCATAATAAAGCCGGTCTTTGGCTTTTCACCTTTGGAACGTCCGCAAATTCCAGACAAAGCAGAAACACTTTGCGCCATGAATTCAAAAGCAACCCACACAGGTACGCCACCAAGCTCTTCTTCATAAAACATGTTATCGCGAGCAATATCAATTTCAGTCGTGATAGAATTTTCTTTCAAATCATAATTGCGAACTCGATCGAGCAATAGCATTTTGCCTTTGTGAGGCACAAGTTCACTGACTAAATCTTTTGTATCAAAAACTTCTGTCATACACTACCATTTTCGACAATCAATGACACGTTGCAACCCCCAAAAGCAAAAGAATTGCTCATGCAATATTTGAGATTCTTTACCGTTTCGCCCGCTTTTACTAAATGCAACAGCGGAAGTTTTGGATCGACAATGCCATCAAATAAATGCGCAGGAAGAGGGAATTCTCTTTCACAGCCACCGTTTTTGTCTGCGCTAAATTCGCGGTTTCCAGTCATCGCAAGGCAACAGAACGCAAGTTCCAATGCACCGGCAGCACCAAGCGTATGCCCTGTGAGAGCCTTGGTTGAACTTACCGGGACATTTGCTGTTTCAGCTCCGATGGAATCAGCAAAAATTCGTTGAACAGCGCGCGCTTCCATGGCATCGTTCAATTCCGTACCCGTTCCATGCAAATTCACATAACCCATCTGAGAGGCGTCAAGGCCAGCATCTTCAAGCGCAGCCTTCATTGCCTGATAAGCGCCTTCCCCATCGGCGCGCGGTGCCGTAATATGGTCGGCATCGGCGCTTTCGCCAAAACCGATAACTTTAAGATTCTCGCAATCAGCCGCGCAAAGGTCAGCATCCAGGTTGCGCGTCACAACAAAGAACGCTGCGGCATCACCAAGCGTAAGGCCGGAGCGGTTTGCGCTAAAAGGATTCGTCGGCTTATCGCTCATCGCTTCGAGCGATGCAAAACCGAGAATCACCGAAAGAGAGGCGATATCGACACCGCCAACAATAGCAACATCGCAATGACCAGCGTAGAGAGCATTACGAGCCGAGACAAACGCACTTGCGCTAGATGCACAAGCTGTAGAATGAACCGAAAGCATTCCCGTAATTCCATAGCGTTGCGCAATAAACTGTGCCGGGAAATCGGCTCGCTGGTAATCGAGTACGTAACCTTCAGGGAATGCGCCTGTTTCCTTGAAGCGCTTGAGCGCTGCTAACGATGCTTCGGAACCGTTGTCACAGGAACCGATAAAAATACCAACACGGTTTGCACCATATTTTTCGACTGCTTTTTGAATGGTCTTTTCAAGCCCCACTAAAGCCGCCTGAGAAAGCCGATTGACACGATTATCAAATTTTTTTTCTTGGACAGGAGCAAGCGTTTTTGGATCAATTGTTGCTGCAGGGCGCTGAACACCAGCCACGTCGTAGGTGGTAAAGCAACTGCGTTTTCCATTCTTGAGCGCATCAAGAACTTGAACCTTATCGCCACCTAGAATGCAATAAAGGCTAAAATCATTAATGTACACTGGTTTTGAACGGCTTGCGTCATCAGCCCGTTTATTTGTTTCAACTTCCATAGGCTACAACAATTTAGTATATTAACGTTTAGCGCTAAAAGGCGAAATGAGAAAACAGCAAGAAATGCCAAACAACACGGCAAGACCAAACGTATGGACAGGCACAAAGGCGCTGCAAGCAAGACTACCAAACGAAATAATCGTCGTCATTGCCGAAAGCATAATCGCAAGCGCAGTTGTCAAGTTTGAGCGGCCGCCTTCTTTAAAGAACAAAGCATAATCTATTCCAATTCCTAGCGTAAGAATTACACCGACAATCGCAAAGAAATTGAAATCGATTCCAATGTAACCAAAGATTGAAGCAGCAAAGAGACTTGCCAAGACCGGAGCTCGGATAATCCGAACCGCATCTTTAAATTTATACACAATTACAAGAATCAAGAATACAACCGCATAGGCTATACAAACAAGTTTAAGCGACACATGCGAAATTTTTGTAAGCGCATTATTGATGTTTTGCATTTTGTTCACCGCATAGACGTTCGACAAGCCCTCTGCAATTTTTTTAGCGTCGAATTTATCGGACACATGAAGCGGAAGTACCGCGCTATAATATTTGTCCCCGATATGGCCAATCCAAAGCATTTGGAGAAGAAAACTCAATGATTGTGGAAAATCATTCTTTAAATCAACATCAACAAATCTATCGTTTTTGTCAATCTTTTCGAAATCAATAAAATCTTGTGATAAAAGTAAACTTTTAACAAAAATAGAATGGTTCTCCACGCCTATTTCCGTTAAATAATTCCTGACATTAGGTGCAAGCATTTGCGGCAATTCATTATTAATTAAAATCTCTGTCCATCGTTTTTTTATTCCAAAAACCAGCTTTTCTAAATCCAAAATAGAACCAGCTTGAAACCTTCCTGACGGGATGATATTCGATACCGCCAAATACGATTTTACCAATCCTTCTTTTTCGGCTTGATTAAGGCGTTCTGTAAGCAGTTCTTCATTTTCTAAAAGGATGTGATCCTGTTTCCCTTCAACAATAAAATAAGACGGTGCAACACCCAAATTGTTTAGTTTCGAGGCCAAAGACTCAGACGCTTTAATTTCATCATTCATCGTGTAAAAGTTGCCAATATCCGTATGAATATGGAGTTGTTTAAGCCCCGGAAGAAGCGCTAGGACAAAAAGCGCAAATATCAATCGGACGCCCCACTTGGGGAGTTTTGCATAAGCATTGAGGAATACTGCAGGTAATCGAGTCGGCAGATTTGCAGGCACTGATTGTGCTTCAGTTCCTTCACTAGAAACTATCGAATTTTCAAATACCGCATGGAACAAGAGCGTAATCGTCAAGAATGCGCTCAACAGACCCACAATCGAAAACACAGCCATTTGGCGCAATAGCGAAAATTCCGCAAACGTAAGCGCGATATAGCTGAGTTCTGTTGTCAAGAAACCAAGCAAAAGCCCCTTGATAATACATGAACGTACATTTCGTACGCCTGCTTTTCTATGGACAAAAAAGTGAACCGCGTAATCAATACTCACGCCAATAATGCTTGTACCAAATACAAACGTAAAAACATGAACATTTCCAAAAACAAACCATGTAGATGCAAGCGCCGTAAAAATACCAACAGCAATCGTCGATAGCGTCGCTAGAATTGGAACCGGAGAACGGAATACGTATAAAAGCAACAACAAAATCAGCACAATCGATACACCCGAAATCCAGGCAATTTCGGACTTCGCGCGATCAGAACTTTCAAAGCTGTGGAACGGCACGCCCGACTTCGCCACAAGAAGCCCCGGCTGCGCCATTTTCAAAGAATCCAGCACACGATTCATTCGAGCAACAATATGGCCTTCAGACGAAAACGCAGAGACATTTTTGGAGAGGACAGCATTCCACATTACATAAGTAGCATTGGAATCTGTCGCATAAAGTACGCTATCGCGAAGAACAAAGCGGCTCAATGACATCGGGGAATTCTGCACAAAATTTTCGAACGCCGCATCCCCCAGCAAAAATGGATCTTCATCAAGATGATTCAAGTCCGTCATGGAAAATGAACCATAGATTTTTTGGAGAGCCCTATTCTTTAATGATTCAAAATCGCCTTTTGCAAACATTTCACGAATAGTTTTCCCCTGCAATGTATAACGATGCTTAAAGAAAAACTCACGCATTTCATTCATTGCGTTTTCGTTCACGAAAAGCCGAGTTTCTTCAAAGGAAGAATCGCCTTTAAACATGCTATCCAGCAAAATGGCAGCACTGCGCGCAACCTCGAAATCTTCATGCCCGACAAGAACCGTAATATTTCGCACCGTTCGGGAACTGAGCTCTTTTTCAGCTTCGCTCACATTCTTGATTTCATTGGAATCCGGCAGTATTGAATACAAGTCGGAATCCATCTTCCACGGAACCGAAAGACCGAGAACAATCAAGATGGCGTGAATGGCCACCCACAGAATAATTCCCGTTTTTGCACTCAATCGTATTCCGTTAAAGAACTTCATAAAAATTCGTGTTACGGCGTAGAAGTTTCACGCTTTTGCAGTTTCTTTCCTACCGTCTTGTAATTCAAAAATTCAAGCATTACTGGCGTTTTATCACCATCTGTTATAGTGACTTTGTCAATATTATTGCATGCTTCAATTATAACATTATCAATAACCATGCGGACCATTCCATCACGCGGAACAAGTCCCATTACAAAGCCGCAGGATTTTTTTTCGTAGAATATTTGGAATTTAGATTCCAGTTCTGATATTTTCCCCAAAAAAAACGATTGGATATTTCTAGATAAATCTGTAAAAATAGGATTGTCTTTGGGCAATAGCATGTGTGACTGGCCACTAGAATCGCGTTCAAAAATACCGCCATTATTAAGCGCCAATTCCGAAAAAATAGGCTTTTGCGTTTTCCAGATGATTCCTGCTTTTTTAGAAATACGGAAAGTTCCCGTCGAAACAAAATTACGGTTAAGCTTCTGAATCGATTTAGTCTGCTTAAAATCTCCCGTAGCAATCTCGTAATCCATAACCTTAGCCAAGGATTTTTCAAGCTCCGGCCTATTTTTTACACTCAACGGACGATCAAAAACACCAGCCAATGATAATCCAAAGCTAAGCAAAACCGACAAAATGAAAACACAAACACTTCGACTAAACATACGCATCTTAAACCACCTTATCATTTTTCCGATGATGTTTTCTCTGTCAAGTTTTCCTTTGCAAGAAAAGATTTCACCTTATCGACAAAACAAGGCGGACAAGCCCAAAGCGAATCTTTCGTTTTCATATCCACCGCCATTTGGGTACTTTCAGCTTTCGTGAGCACCGCACCCGTTTCGGCATCCATAAACTTGTACGAGAGTTTCATGCAGACTTCGTATTCCACAAGTGTCACCTCGGCACGAATCCTCTGCATAAAAATCATCGGACGGATATATTTAATATGCAAATCTACGACGGGCCGTCATTTCGTTGTAATCATACCCAATTTTACGTAAAAGTGCGCAACGGGCGACTTCCATGAACTTTACATAATTGCCATGCCATGCGACTTGCATGGAATCGACATCGTAAAATTCAACTTGAAATTCGATCGTTTCCTTAATTTTTTTTACTGCCATGCGAATTTAGGTCCTTTTATACAGCGTAAAATTTCTGGCGAATCAGCTCCAGCGTATTGCGCAAATCCTGTTCCAATTGACGGTCACATTCAAGCGGAGCAAACTTCGAGAACACCTGATTGTAAGTCTCTTGAAGATTCTTAAGGCGGTCTTCCGAAATTTCACCTCGTTCCAAGCGTATGCGAAGTGCCTGAGCCGAAGCCAGAAGCGTTGCCGCTGCCACCTGTTCCGAAAGCTCCAAGACGCGGATGCAGTCACGGGCTGCAATCGTACCCATGCTGACCTTGTCCTGGTTGTGGCATTCCGTCGAACGGCTGAACACGCTCATCGGCATTGTAAGGTGGAGCGCTTCTGCAGTCCACGCCGAGACTCCAATCTGCACTGCCTTAAAGCCGTGATTGATATCGTAATCGCCCTTGCTACCCGCAAGATTCGGCGGTAAGTTACGATTAAACTTGATATCGACAATCATAGCGAGCTGACGGTCCAAAAGGTCCGCAATGTTTGCAACCATGTTCTTGAGCGTATCCATCGCAAGGCAAATATGCCCGCCATAGAAATGCCCACCGTGGAAAATGTTCTTTGTGAACGGATCGACAATCGGATTGTCATTGGCACTGTTGAGTTCAATTTCAATCAATTGGCGCAAGAACGCGCTAGAATCATAAAAAAGTCCAATCACATGCGGAGCGCAACGCAAAGAATACGGGTCCTGAATTTTCTCGGGAACCACATTCTTCGCCACATCGAGATTCAAGGCATAACGAATTTTCTTTGCGGCAAAGCCAAGTCCCGGATGCGGTTTTGTTTCGAACAAGCGTTCATAATAGTGATACGCATTGCCCTTCATCGCAACCGTAATCATCGCTGTAATTCGGCAAGCAAGATCAGAAAGGTATTCCGCACGAGAATAAGCCATGCAAGCAACTGCGTTCATCGCCGCAGTACCGTTCATGATAGCAATCGCTTCTTTCGGGCGGAACTTATGCGGAGTAATTCCCAGTTCTTTCATCACATCCAGAGAAGAACGTCGTTCACCCTTGTACATCACATTGCGTTCGCCAATCACGGCACCCGCCAAATACGAAAGCGGAGTCAAGTCGCCACTTGCCCCCACGGAACCTTCCTGCGGAATAAGCGGCAAAATATCGTTCTGCAAAAACTGCGTAATGATTTTCAAAAGCGCATAGCTCACGCCCGAGAAACCTTGCGCAAGCGTATTCAAACGCACCGCCATAATTGCACGGGTTGTCTCTGCATCAAAATAATCGCCGAGACCGCATCCATGAAAACGCGTCAAATTAATCGGGAGCTGGCTGTAATGTTCCGGCGGCAACACCTGCGTGCAGGAATCACCATATCCTGTTGTCACGCCATAAATGCCACCATGTTCTGCAAGCGCTTCGTCCAAGAATTCTGCACCAGAATCAATCTTTCTCTGGAATTCCGCAGAACTATCAAGTTCCACTGCGACTTGCTTTTTCGCAATCGCAACAACATCTTCAATTGAGAGCTTACCGCTTCCAATAACGACGGTTTTCATTTAATTGTTCTCCACTATTTATCTAACCTGTCCCAAAAATTGTAGAAATTGTACCACTGATAAGGATGTTCTTTACACAGCCTTTCCAACAGCTCAGCGTATTCCTGCAAAAGCATTTTCAAGCGCACAGGGCGTTCCTTGCGCAAACAGTCCAAATTCGTCTTGGCACGCACCACATGCATTTCGTAAGGCGAACGGATATTAAAGTCATGTTTGCGAATTGCAAATACAAAGTAAACGGGAGCGTTCAAAATGCCCGCCAGTGAAAAAGCGCCTTCCGGGAAATTCGCAGTCTCACCCAAGAACGTTGTTTCAAGCACGCGATTTCGCGTATGGGCAGAAGTACGATCCCCAGCAATCACCACAAGATTTCCATCTGCAATTTTTTCTTTCATCCAAATAGCCGAATCGACATCAATGGAATTGGCATCAATTACATTTTCCATCAGTTCCGGCTTCAATTCACGCAAAAGCGCATTGAACTTTTTTGAGCCCGACAAATCGACTACAGGATAAACCTTAAAACACTTTAATGTATGATATTCGCCATATTCAGTCAAGGAGCGCAGCATTTCCATATTGCCCAAATGCGAACAGAGTAAAAAAGCGCCCTCGCCTTTATTAATTTGTTCTACCAGCAAAGGCAAATCATCTTCTTGCGCTTCAACGCGATTGAGTTTAATAGCCCCTTTCCAACCTAACAATTTTTCCATCATCGAAAGCGCAAACGAAAGGATGTGCTTATACGTTCCAAACGCACCCACGCGTACGCCCAATTTTCGCAAGTGTTCCAAATAAATTTTCGAACGCGCACGAACAGGTGCTGCCCCAAGCCAGAAAAAAAAGCATATTACAGCCGTACACAATTCGACAAGAAATAGCGGCAAATGGCACACGACCCAAAGCATAAAACGGAAATGCCAAACACTTCCGCCCACTTCTTCGATTTCGGACCAGTGTTCACTCATAGTCATATCTTTTTAAACAAGCGACGCCCAATAGTCAAAGGAAGTCGAAGCACCATGCCAATGCAGAGCATCGTATGCGTCATCGAAATCACTACGTTGTCATGGAACATTCTAAAATTCGAAACGCCATCTTTAGGATAGTGCACCTTTACCGGGAAAAAATGCATCTTCACGCCAGCCCACGATAACCTTACAATCATTTCAATATCAAAGCCCATACGCTTATTGCGCAAGCGCTTCATCACCGGCCAAGACGAATCTAACGGATACACGCGAAAGCCGCACATGGCATCGGGAATTTTGAGCGAAAGCGTTTCAATCGCCACCCAAAAATTCGTAATCTTTCGGCCCTGTTCTCGAGCCTTGGGCACAGATTCATCGTATTCCGGGTAACCGCAAATCAAGTCTTCAGGATGTTCCTTCGTTTCGTTTATAAAAAACGGAATCGCCTTCATATCGTGCTGGCCGTCGGCATCGACCTGCAAAGCGTGCGTGAATCCCGCCACAATAGCAGCATCCATGCCGGAACGCATCGCAGCGCCTTTTCCACGGTTGCATTCATGCGTCACAAGTTCCACATCCGGGAATTCTTTTGCAATTTCAACAAGAACTTGATGCCCTTCGGGAACGTTACCATCATCTACCAGAATTACAGGAATTCCCAAGGATGCAAGCGACTTCACGACATGACAAGACGCTTTCTCATGGCGATAAACCGGCACGATGGCGCAAACTTTTACCGAATTATCCACGATTTTCGCCCTCGCCTGCGGCAGCAGTCATATTCATCACAAGCGAGCCATTAGAATACAAAGTTTCTCCATTTTCACTTGTATATGCAAAAATCACCTTGCCCGCATCTGCATCGTATGTAATTTTCACCACTACAGGGACATCTGGCAAAATAGGACATGCAAAACGCGTGCGATTCATCTTAGAAAGTTCCTTGGGAACATCCAAAAAGTTCCGAGCCAATCGCAACACCATATCCACTTGCACGACCGCGGGCAACAACTTGAACTCCGGGAAATGATTGTCAAAATAGTCGCTCGCAGCAGGGAACAAAAGCTTCGCTGTCAACACACCCGGTTCCCTGCGGAACTTGAGAATCTTGAAGTTCGGACTTTCAGCAAGGCCAAACAGCGACTGAATATCGCGCATACGAATTTTGCCTTCCGTATTCTGCGGGAGTTCTTCAAGGTAACGCCATTTCTTCGGTGAAACCGTATTCTCGATAAACTTGAGCAAATAATCGTGAAAGAAATTATTTATAGCCAGTTTCGGTACCCCGGCAAATTTTTCACGCCCCGCAGCATTCAAGACAATGGCTGCAGCCAAATACTGGCGTTTACCCACCATCGGCACAACGCGCACATCTTGCACCAAGCCCGTCTGCTTCAAGCGCATTTCCACTTCCGGGAGAGAAATGCGTTTTTCTTCGATTTTCACAATCGAATCGGAGCGGCCCTTGAGCAAAAAACGACCGTCATCATAAAGGTCCACCAGGTCGCCCGTTGTAAAGCCCTCTTCTTCAAGAATATAACTCGACTTGATATTCAGGCAACCATTTTCAGCAACACTCATTTTACAAACTTCAAACGGAGTCCACACCAAACCGTTTTTAGATTGTCTGTAAGCAATGCCCCCCGTTTCGGTACTGCCATAAATTTCCATCGGCCAAAATCCAGTGCGTTCACAAGCCTTACGAGCCACATCCTCAGGCAACGGGCCCCCGGACGAATAAATTATTGGAGCACATTTGAATTCAAACGGCTGATCAGTTTCTGCAGATAAACGTTTCAAGAATGCGGGACTCGAAGCCATCACCGCAGCTTCCCCCGCGATGTTCGCCAATTCCGTAGGAAAATCAATACGGTGCCTGCGGAACGGAAGCCCTGTTGCAATCGGCAAAAGCGCCGTAAACAACAAACCGTAAATATGGTGGTGGTTGACAGTACTATAAACCTTGCGGTTTACCCAGTCATTTCCAAAAACTTTCACCAGTTCGAAAAGTTCATTTTCAAATTGCAGAAAGCGTTTGTACACAGCCTTCGGTTCACCCGTTGTCCCCGACGTATACAACACCATTTCAGCCTTGGACTTGTCAAACTTTCCGAACTTGATTTCGCGGGCGTTTTCACCATCCGAACAGCGCGCGTTTTCCTCAGCAAGCACATCTTGGATCAAAGTCGTGGGCATCTCGCCCGCATTCGATGCATTCCCCGCAAAAGGTTCATCCGTCAGAAATCCATATTCCGGCTTCTTGATTTCCTTGATAAAAGCTTCTTGACGATTTGCCGTCACAAGCGCCTTGCGTCCGCTCTGGAGCATTGCCAAAAGAGCCACAGTAAAGTAATACGCATCTTCGCAATGCAAAATCCATGGCGTATTTTCACGCGCTTCCAAGTAATAACGAACCCTAGAAACATCTTTTACGAAATCGCGCCATGTTCTAAGCCCAGCCACATTCGCTACAGCGCCCGACACATCAGCCACTTCGGCAACGGCGTCAAAACACACTAGCGCGCCATCCGGGCGAGCATCTGATTCCAAGTCACATACAGGAACATACGATTGCATTTTATTCCGCATCATTTTTCGAATCAAATATTCTATAATAAAAAATAAACCGATTAAAATGTAAGAAATAAGACCATTGTACAGCGACCAAATCTTATCGGAACACACAAAAACCGTGAGCACAGCGATAATTCCATTCACGACAAAAAAAATGCACCACGCAACAGTCACTTTTTGGCAATAGCGTTCCACCGCTTTGAACGCAGGCGACATATTCAAACTCTTATCGCCTAGACAAGCCATACGGAATGCAAAACTCGGCGGTCGCCAAAGCGTAAACCCGAAAAAAACAAGCAGGCTCAAATTCACAAGCACCGGGTAAAGCTTCACAAACAAAACGTTGTTTGCAACAAACGCAAAAATCGCACAAGCCAAGACAAGCGCAACAAGCCCTCCCGTACGCCCCCGATCCACACCAGACTTGCTTCGTGTAAAATTCAAAAAATGGTAAAAAGCAAGCGCAATAAGCATCAAGCTCAAGCGCCGTGGAGAAAGTCCCCAGTACCTAAGTCCACAAAAGACAATTACCGGATACAAAACGGAAATCGCGGTAAAGAAAATCTTTCCCGCAAACCGCTTCATTATTTGGCTTCCGAATTTTGAACAAGATTATAAATACCATCGACCACATTCTCAAGAGTACGCATTCTTTTGAATTCTTCAGGGTCGATATTTCTCGGCAAAAAAGACTTGAGTTTAACAATCAAGTCCACGGCATCAATGCTGTCCAGTTCCAAGTCCTCATAAAGACGAGCTTCGGGAACAATCCGCACTTCATCCAAGTCGAAATCATCAATAAGGGCAGCCTTGATCTTTTCGAAAATGACCTTTTTATCCATGAATCAACCCTTAGAATTTGCAGAAATGTAAGCAGCAAGCGCATCTACCGATGCAAAATGTTTCTTGGTTTCTTCCTTGACCGTAGAAAATGTTACACCAAAATTTTCCTTGATGGCAATGCCCAATTCCAAAGCATCAATAGAATCGAGTCCAAGACCTTCGCCGGCCTCATTTTTCCCAAAAATCGGAGCGGAATCCACAATATCGGCAGGGGTGATATCTTCCAATTCCAAGGACTCGATCATAACTTCCTTAATGCGGGTATTCAAATCGGACATATGCTTTTAGCGACCTCAATCAAGGTTTATGTTTTCTTGGATAGGCAATATAGAAAAATAATTTTATATTAAGGGAACCTTATCTTTTATGATTTCGCAATAGAGAAAACATGTTCGATTTTTACAAAAATGATGTCATCGATGCCGTAAACGCAAAGTTCGAAGCTCAAAAAATTGCATTTGCCCCCCTCAGTTTCCAGGCGGCCCGCGTCCTCAGAAACATGGGCATTTTGGACGAAATCAGCAACGCCCGCAAAAAGGGCATTACCATTTCGGAACTCGCCCAAAAACTGGATATATCGCTTTACGGAGTGAGCGTTCTTGTGGAGATGGGACTCGGCATGGGAGCAATCAAGCTCCACAAGGATTCTAGCGAAGATGACTTGCGACTCACGCTCGGGAAAATCGGATTTTTCCTCATGAAAGACGAAATGACACAAGTGAACATGGATTTTTCACAAGACATCTGTTACCGCGGCGCCGAAAAACTTGAAGAATCCATCCGCAAAGGCAAACCGATGGGGCTAACGCACTTAGGGCCATGGAAAACCGTTTACGAAGGACTTTCAAATCTCACCGAACAGCAAAAAAAAAGCTGGTTTGGTTTTGACCATTTTTATTCCGACTTGGCATTTCCCGAAGCCCTCCCCATTGTTTTCGAGAAACTCGCCGAACAAAAGGATCCAAGACTTTTTGACATTGGCGGTAACACGGCAAAATGGGCCATCGCCTGCTGCAAATACAACGCAAACGTGCAAGTTTCCATCATTGACCTCCCGGGGCAAACCGCAATTGCCGAAAAGAACGCTGCAGAAGCAGGCTTTAAAGACCGCATTGACACAATTCCATGCAATGTTCTCGATGATACGACCGAATTCCCACAAGGTGCAAATGCCGTCTGGATGAGCCAATTCCTAGATTGCTTTTCACTTGAGCAGATTACAAAAATTCTCTCGAAAATCCGCCGCGCCGTAACACCGGACACAAACATCTACGTCCTAGAACCGCTATGGGACAAGCAGCGTTTTGAAGCCGCCGCCTACTCGCTCCAGGCAACATCGCTTTACTTCACTTGCATAGCAAACGGAAACAGCAAAATGTACCGCTACGCAGAACTCAAGCGCGCCATCGAAACAGCCGGCTTCGAGCTGAAAGAAGCTCACCACAACATAGGTCCCAACACCTATACATTGCTTAGATTCAACAAAAAATAAAGCCCACCCATAATAAATGCATAACGTTTTTATCGAAAGAATAGCAAGCTTTGTCCCGACAGAGGCTCTTCCCAAGCCTGACGTCTCGTTCGTTCCCATGCTTATGCGCCGCCGTCTCAGCTACATTTCGCGTATGGTGGTACTCGTGAGCAATCAAGTCTCCCGCGATAACAACGGACACAAGCTCAAGCCAAACAAGGTGACTTTTGCATCGCAGTTCGGAGAAATCAGCCAGCAGCTGAAAATTTCGCAAACGCTTATCGATACGGGAATGGTATCCCCAGCACATTTTAGCCTTTCAGTCTTCAACGCCTCCATTGCAAGCGCATCGATTCTCGAAACAAACACCGCAGGGTATTCCGCCGTATTCCCCGGGAAAGACGCATTTACCACAGGCCTCGCGGATTGCATCGCCGCCCTCGAAACAGAAAAAGAGGACTCGCGCACATTTATCTTTGCAGACGAACTCATTCCCGAAATATACGCACCCATAGCAGGAGTTCCTTACCCGAACGCCGTTTGCGCCATCGCGCTTAGACTCACGAAAAACGAATCGAAAGCAGAATCCACCCTAAAAAATATAGATGTGTCAGATAAACTCACCCAACTCAAAATGTCAAAGAACAACTTCGACACCGCTGCAGAACAAGCGCTAGCATTCCTCCGCGATATCGACATGCAAAGGACTTAATGAATGACAAGAATCAGCTACATATGGCACGTTTGGGCAAAGCTTTTCTGCTTTGCATTTTTCGGTAGCTGTAGTCTAATTCTAGTGCTTATCTTATTCCCCGTCATGCATTGCATGGCCGGTTTCTCCGAAAAAAAATTCAAAATCATCGCGCGTAAATTCAATTACCGCTATTTTAAAATATTTGTTAAAATTGCAGAGTTTATTGGATGCATACACCTAACTGTCGAAAACAAGGATGAGCTCAGCAATCTCCGTTCCAAAGTTGTCATAGCCAACCATCCATCGCTTTTAGATGTAGTCATTCTATTTTCGCTTGTTCCCAATGCCGACTGTATCGTTAAAGGGGACCTTGTTCAAAATATATTTATTTCGAGAATTATCAAAAATCTTTATATTCCAAATAACATATCATTTGAAGAACAACTGGAATGCGCAAAAAATTCCATGAGCGAAGGAAACAATCTCATCATATTCCCCGAAGGAACTCGTTCGAAACCAGGCGAACCATGGGAATTCAAAAAAGGCGCGGCTAGGATGGCCATTTATTCTAAAAATGACATTATCCCCATTTTTTTCGGAGGAAACGAGAAAATCGGGCTTCGCAAACACGATAAAGTACTGCAATACCATCCTACGGAACGTTACACGTACAACCTGAAAGTCCTTCCCCAAATTTCTGTAAAAGAATTCGAAAACATGCCCCTTACCAAAAGCGCCACCAAGCTCACCCATAAAATGAAAAAAATACTCGAAGAAGAGCTGCCAGAGACAGGTATTTAATCCCCCAAAATTTACATATTAGCGTGATTTTCATTCCATTTATCGAAAAAACGCCCTGTTAATGAAAAAAAAACTTTTCTTTTTCTCTTTTATTTGCTAAATTAAACCCCAAAGGAGATTCCATATGAATTGTTTCAAAAAGTTTTTTGCAGTAACACTTGCTCTCGCAGCATCAATTTATGCATCCGAACGCGTTTATTTAGCACCGTTTAGCATGGTCGGCTTAAATGAAGATTTTGGTATAGCCGCCGAAAAGCTCATGAATGCCTATATCGATGATAACGGCCGCTTCGTTCTAGTCAATTATGCCGAAGAAGATTCCGTGAAAATTGGCGATCGTGAAGCAGCCAACAAAAAAGCCATCGAAAAGAACTGCACTAAATTCATCATGGCCGAATTTACCCGCCTTGGAGAAAATGTCATTACCGCATTCAAGCTCTATGACATCAATAACGAAGCTCCCGTTTGGAGCGACCGCCTCAAGGCAAAAAATCCCGATGATTTCGACCCGATTATCCAGCGTGTCGCCCGTAACATCGGTACAAAGCACAAGGCCACTAACGACGACGATATTTACACCGTCACCGAACAGGAAACCAAGAATCCAAGAAAGAAAGGCGTTACCTCTTACTGGGGCGGTAAGATTGTAGGAGCACTCCCACTCAACCCGTCCGAAGCAAAAATGGATGCCGGCATCGGCTTGTATGTCCTTTACGATGCAAGAGACCTCCTCTTTGGCTTTGATTGGACCATGAGCAACCTTGGCGAAAGCCATGATAGACCGATGCTTATCGACCTCACTCTTTCTGCATTCTATCCGTTCACTTCATCGAATATTACACCGTACGCCGGTGGCGGTCTTTCCTATAGCTGGCGTTACACCTATTACGAAGACGATCGCTACGACAGAGAAAACCAATCAAACGGCCTTTCTTTACAGCTTGGTGGCGGAATTTTGTTCAACCGCGCAAGCCGTGTCATGTTCATTATGCAGGCTCATTACTTCATCGACTTCTTTGAAACATCTTTTATCAATGAAATCGAAACCAAGAATCAGACTTCTGTGGTCGAAGAAAAGAAGCATTACATGAACGGCTTCAAGTTCGGTTTAGGTCTTGCCATTGGATTCTAAACAATGATACGCAAATTAGCCATTTTTTTCCTGATAGCATCCGCGTCACTTAACCTGACAGGATGCTTTTCAGGCCGAACCAGTGTTGTTGCAAGCCAATACAGCTCTAAACCTTACGATATTTATCTAAACGGTAGACAAGTCTGCAGAATGGGCGGCGATGAAGAATGCACGTTCCAAACACGCGGAACAAGAGCCGGAGGCTTGCTCGAAGCATACCTGGACGGTCAAAGAGTAGGCTCCATCAACATCCATCGTACGGTGTCCTTTGCCACCATTTTGTGGGCCATACCTACGTACGGTGCGGCACTATTCCTATATAAAGCCTATCCTGACGAAATTGAAATTCCAATTGACACCTACGTACTGAGAAACGGCAACAACAACTACGGCTATAGCAAGCAGAGAGAAAATAACGAATATAGCGGTAGTGTCTGGGATCGTCCTTTTACTACAAAAAAGACGAAAAAAGCAGAAATACCCGTATCGCCAACGGAAACCGAAGTTTCTCCCCAAGAAACGGTTGAAAGCAATGTAACGGAAGCAACAAGCAGCGAACCGTTTTCAACCAAAAAAAGCATTTGGGATTAACAAAATACTTTAACCTCGTAATATTTTACAAGGCACGTCATAGCAAAGCGAAAGCGAACGCAATTTGACAAAAAAATCTATTTTCCCAATAGTCGCTATTGGGAATTTTTTTTTCTTGTAATCGCCAATATATTTCGCGTCAGTCACGTGAAGCATTTTCGCCTATACCCAGCAGTTGCATGTAATTACGTTTGGCGTAGAGTACGCGATGGATTTGGACCGTATTGCCCCTGACCACATAGAACATCAGACAGTTGTCGATAGGAATGACCCTGTAGCCGACGAGTTTCAGCAGAGAATCCTGATGGACGGGATAGGTGAGCGAATGCACTTTCAACAGCCTGACCCGCTCAAGGAATTTCTCAAAAACGGAATTTGAAGCCGTTTTTAGAATGTTCGTAAAATAAATCTTGATCTCTGTCAGATCCCTTTGTGCCGAAGGCGTGACGACGACTTCGTACTTTTTAGCCATTCATCAGGTCCTTCAGGAATTTTTCAGCATCGGCGCATTCCGCACCGCGCTCCACTTCGGAAATGGCCTCGGCAAGTTTTGAATAGAGTTCCAGCTGGGCCATCTGCTTTTCATAACACTCGATGGACATCACGACCATGTCGCCCACGCCATTCTTGGTCAGATACATGGGTTCATCGTACTTGTGTACGGTTTCTGCGATGCTCGTAAAGTTGTTGCGCAAGTCTGAAATCGGTCGGATATTCGGCACGGAGACCTCCCTTTATCATGATAATATAATATCATAATTATGATAAGTCAATAAAAAAATGATTATTTGAAAGGGGTATGTGCTACCCCTCCCCCCTGTTATTGAGGATAAAACATTCAGCTTCTCATAAAAATTCTTATATTCAGGGCATGAATTATTTGAAGCTCCGCGAAGAAGAATTGAAATCCGCCGTACGCGATGATTTTTTTGTCGATTACAAATGCAGGCCTCTCGGAAATATTGATTTCGTAGTAGCAAAACGCAATACAACAGGTGAACAAACTGAATTATTAGAAGATGAAATCGCCGACCTCAAAAGCATCTTATGGGCTGAGGCGAAACAGGGCAACACCCACGACATTTACGAATCTTTTGTGCAACTGATGCTCACGATCGGCAAGGAGCGTACCTTTGAGCACAATCTGCCGCCCAAATACATCGGAGCATTTGATGCGGAAAAATTTGCGTTTATCGAGTATCACGATATTCAAGAAATTTTCTACCAGAATGATTTCAATTGGAACGTAACCCCGAGCAATCACGACACCAAGGAATTTAAGAAACTTCACGATCTTTGCCAAAAGTTGCTTGAAGAAAAATCTATTCTGTTCCGTTTTAAGAGTGACTCCGCTGAACTGAAGAAATTTATACGAACCAACTTCAAAATTACGAAGGATATCTCCGAAAAAATTTCAGTTACCAAGAACAATTTTACTTTCGTGTTCCAAAAATGGGAATCCGCGGTCAAGCCCTCTATTAATGTAGATTGGGCGAAGGTTAACAAGGCTGGAATCATATCAGCGGATTTCTTTTTGGCAGATTTGCTTTCTAGCGACAACCGCTCCATCAAGGACAATCTCTTTGTTGTCTTGAAAAGGACAAAGTACGCGCTAGCCAAGAAACTGGACGAGAACGGATTCCTTTCGTATTCCACAGTCGGCTTCAAGGATAACCAAAAGGCGTACAAGGAGTTTTGGAGTATCTACAAGAGACCTCCACAAGAAGAATATTGGGACTACATCATAGAGCGACGTGATTTGTTGGTGCCACAGGATATCCGCGAACGCAAAGGCAGCTTTTTCACTCCGCAGATATGGGTGGAAAAATCGCAGCAGTATTTGGCGGATGTGCTCGGAGAAACCTGGCAAGACGACTACTATATATGGGACTGTTGCGCCGGAACGGGCAACCTGCTGAACGGGCTCACCAACTACGACAATGTGTGGGCATCGACATTGGACAAGCAGGACATCGACGTGATGAAGGACCGTGTGAATAACGGA
The DNA here is from genome assembly GCA_902762795.1 of Fibrobacter succinogenes. Classification (GTDB taxonomy): domain Bacteria; phylum Fibrobacterota; class Fibrobacteria; order Fibrobacterales; family Fibrobacteraceae; genus Fibrobacter; species Fibrobacter succinogenes_E. The sequence goes on from CACWPM010000041.1 coordinate 44,321, forward strand.
TGGTCCATGCCCGAAAACCATATCTTTCGGTTTGATTTTTTGAATGATGAATTTGACAAGTGCCCCGAAGAATTACAGCAAATCATCAATGATCCTGAAAAGCGTAAGAAATTGGTTATCTACATAAACCCACCATATGCGGAAGCGGCTACGACAAGAACGAAAACAAAAACAGGAACAAATAAGGAATCTGTTGCTCGCAACAACAAAATCTTTGACAGGTATGGAAATTCTATGGGTGGTGCGGGAAACGAACTATTTGCCTTATTTTTAATGCGGTGTTTCAAGGAAATACCCGATTGCATAATAGGACAGTTTTCAACGCTTAAAACCATTCAAGCACCAAATTTCCTTAAGTTTAGAAACATTTTTCAGGCAAAATTAAATTCTTTATTTGTAGTACCCGCAGATACATTTGACAATGTAAAGGGCAAATTTCCAATAGGTTTCTTTATATGGAATACCGCACCGTCTGATTTTTCATTAATTTCCGCAGTTGCAGATGTTTACGACAGAAATAATGATCTGATTGGCAAGAAATCATTTTATGTTCCGCCAGAAAAAAGATTATTGATGGATTGGTTAAAAACTCTCCATGACAAAGAAAATGAGCCCATTGCGTATTTGAGAACGCTTGGTTCTGACTTTCAAAATAATGGAGGCGTATTCCTCACGCTTAGCCCTTCAAAAGCGGATTTTGAACAAAAGAAAATTTGCGAAGTTACAAAAAATAATTTTGTTAATATATCATGTTATTTTGCGGTTCGTCATTGTATTGAAGCCACATGGCTTAATGATAGAGACCAGTTCCTTTATCCGAATGACGGTTGGCAGGAAGATTTTGGCTTCCAGACGGACTGCCTGATCTACACGCTCTTCCACGGGCAAAACAGGATTTCGTCCGAAGTCCTAGCTACCGACAAACAGTCGCTAGCAACAAACCACTGGATTCCTTTTACTCGAGAACAGGTTGGCTGTAAGAGCACCTTCAAAAGTAATTTCATGAACAAATTCCTGAAGGAGTTCCTAGATTCTTCGACTTTGCCTAACGGCTTCGCTCAGAATGACACTGGCAAAAAAGCTTTGTCGGCAGAAGCGCAAGCGGTCTATGATGCTGGGCTAGAACTTTGGAAATATTACCACGTTCAAGCAGGTGCAAAACCTGACGCAAGCTTTTATGACATCCGCAAGCATTTTCAAGGTGTCGATGCCAAGGGGCACATGAACAGCAGTTCAGAAGACTCCACTTACATGGATCTAATCTCGGTGCTGCGCACCCGCCAAAAGGCACTTGCTTCAAAAATTGAACAGAGCGTCTATAAATACGGATTCTTGAAGTAGAAACATTCGGGGTTTTTAAGGGGCAGAGCCCCTTAGGCAGAGGGGGTGATGGAAGACTTGCCCCTGTCAGACGGTGGTATGAAATGTATGGATCCCGTCGCTACGCTCCAGGATGACGTAAAAGGAAACGCTCTTGAATGACGCAAGAGGGGCAAGGCTGCAATCAGGGGGATTCCTCCCCCGCACACCGTCCAATAATGAAACAGTCCGATTTCCGCCCGGTTTTCGCCTAAAAAACGTTTCAGAACGAAACAAAAAGGGCGTTTTTCGGCTTTGGCACGGCTTTTGCTTATGTATCGGCGTAAAAAAGCTCCCCTATCAAATGAAAACACTGGGGATCAAGAATTTAAAATAGGAGATAAAATCATGGGTAAGATTATTGGTATTGACTTGGGTACGACCAACAGCTGCGTGGCCGTTATGGAAGGTGGCAAGCCGGTTGTTATCGCTAACGCAGAAGGTTTCCGCACCACTCCGTCCATCGTCGCTTTTGGCAAGAACGGTGAACGCTTGGTCGGTCACGTTGCAAAGCGCCAGGCTATCACCAACCCGGAAAAGACGATTTATTCTATCAAGCGTTTCATGGGACGCACTGCTGGCGAATGCTCCGCTGCCGAAAAGAACATGCCTTACAAGCTCATCGGTACGGGTTCCGATCCGGTCCGCGTGCAAATTGACGACAAGCAGTTTGCTCCTCCTGAGATTTCCGCTGCCGTTCTCCAGACCATGAAGAAGATTGCCGAAGATTACCTCGGCCAGTCCGTTTCTCAGGCTGTGATTACGGTTCCGGCTTACTTTAACGACTCTCAGCGTCAGGCTACGAAGGACGCCGGCAAGATTGCAGGCCTCGAAGTTCTCCGTATCGTGAACGAACCGACGGCAGCTGCTCTTGCTTACGGTCTCGACTCCAAGAAGAGCGAAAAGGTCGCTGTGTATGACCTCGGTGGTGGTACGTTCGATATTTCCATCCTCGAAATCGACGATGGTATGTTCAGCGTGAAGGCCACGAACGGTGACACGATGCTCGGCGGTGACAACTTCGACGAAGTCATCATCGACTGGATCAACGACGAATTCAAGAAGGAAAATCCTGGCATTGACCTGAAGAAGGACAAGATGGCTCTCCAGCGTTTGAAGGATGCTGCAGAAAAGGCCAAGATTGACCTTTCTGCTACGACTTCTACGAACATCAACCTTCCGTTCATCACTGCTGACGCTTCAGGTCCGAAACACCTCGACCTCACCCTCAGCCGTGCAAAGTTCGACCAGCTCACCGCACACCTCGTAGAACGTTCTATGGAACCGTGCCGCAAGGCTATCAAGGACTCCGGTCTTTCCTTGAGCGAAATTGACGAAGTGATTCTCGTTGGTGGTTCTACCCGTATTCCGGCCGTTCAGGAAGCCGTGAAGAAGTTCTTCGGCAAGGAACCGAACAAGACTGTGAACCCGGACGAAGTTGTGGCTATCGGTGCTGCTGTTCAGGGCGCTGTGCTTTCTGGTGACTCCGCTGTGAAGGACGTGCTCCTCCTCGACGTGACCCCGCTTTCTTTGGGTATCGAAACTCTCGGTGGCGTGATGACCAAGCTCATCGATCGTAACACCACGATCCCGACCAAGAAGAGCCAGGTGTTCTCCACTGCCGAAGACAACCAGCCGGCCGTAACGATTCACGTACTCCAGGGCGAACGCGAATTTGCCCGCGACAACCGTACGCTCGGCAAGTTCGACTTGACCGACCTCCCGAAGAAGCCGCGTGGCGTGCCGCAGATCGAAGTGACTTTCGATATCGACGCAAACGGCATTGTGCACGTGTCTGCCAAGGACAAGGAAACCGGCAAGGAACAGTCCATCAAGATTACTTCTTCTAGCGGTTTGTCTGAAGACGAAATCAACAAGATGGTTAAGGATGCCGAAGCCAACGCAGCCAAGGACAAGGAACAGCGCGAACTCGTGGACATCAAGAACCAGGCCGAACAGATGGCTTACCAGGCTGAAGGTCAGCTGAAGGAATTTGGCGACAAGCTCCCAGCCGACACCAAGAGCCAGCTGCAGGCTGCTATCGACGACATCAAGGCCAAGAAGGACAACGGCACCAAGGAAGAGATCAAGGCCGCTATGGACAAGCTCCAGGGCATGATCAGCTCCATGGCCCAGGCCGCCGGTGCAAACCAGGC
>CACWPM010000042.1 GCA_902762795.1 Fibrobacter succinogenes
ACCAAAGTCCTTTTCCCACGGCTGAACTGCACCCGGAAGCTTGAGGTTCGAAACGCTGAAGCCCGTAAGGCCAGCCTTCGGCTTGGAACCCTTACCCGTGGCACCTTCGTCGCGGATTTCACCACCACTACCGGTAGCGGCACCCGGGAACGGAGAAATCGCCGTCGGGTGATTGTGGGTTTCGACCTTCATGAGGATATCGACTTCTTCGTTGTGGAAGTCGTACTTGTTGTTGCGCGGGTCGGCGTAGTAGCGGCCAGCCGTTGCACCCTTCATCACGGCGGCGTTGTCCTTGTATGCGCTAAAGATGTTGGAGTTGTGGAGCTGGTAGGTGTTCTTGATCATCTGGAACAGGGACTTGTCCTGTTTGACGCCGTCGATGGTCCATTCGGCACCGAACACCTTATGGCGGCAGTGTTCCGAGTTGGCCTGTGCGAACATGTAGAGTTCCACGTCGGTCGGATTGCGCTTGAGTTCGGTGAAGTTCTTGACCAAGTAATCGATTTCGTCGGAGGAAAGAGCGAGGCCCATTTCCTTGTCGGCCTTCACGAGGGCGTCGCGGCCTTCGGTAAGCACCGGAATCACATTCAGCGGACGCGGTTCTTCCTTGCTGAAGAGCACTTCCAGCGAAGCGGTGTCGGCAAAAACGGCCTGCGTCATGCGGTCGTGAATCTTGGCGGAGATTTTCTCACGGGCACCGGCCGGCACGGCACCATCAAACTTCACGTAGTAAGCAATTGCGCGTTCGATGCGCTTGATGGCCGGGAGGCCGCAGATATGAGCGATATCGGTCGCCTTGGAGCTCCACGGGCTGATGGTACCCGGACGCGGGCACACCACAAAGAGTTCGCCTTCAAGAGCCTTGGGTTCGCGGGCCGGACCGTAGTGCAGCACCTTCTTCAAGGTTTCGGTTTCCGCATCGGAGAGTTCGGCGGACAGGTCCACCACATGCAGGAATTCAGCATAGACGGAAGCGACAGAGAGCCCCGCAGCCTTGAAATCGGAAGAAAGTTTCTGGAGACGGAAATCCGACAGAGCCGGCGTACCACGAAGGATGAGCATTTTGACCTCTTTTAGCCTAAATATTTACCGCCCCAAATATAGCAAAATAGAGTAAAAATTAAAGACGAAAGCCAGCTTCGCTTTTAAACGGTAAGACGAGCGCGTAAAGAGGAGACTCAAAAGATAAACATTACTTCACGCAACGGACGGACAAGGCATAATCTTTTTTATTATAAACCTCAACTGGAGTCGTTGTTCTGCTATAATCATAATATATGTTAAAAACATTTAAATCAGCATACTCGTTAATCCACCAAAACAAGGCTCGTTTACCAATTTCATCGTAAACACCCTTTTCATCTCTGACTCCAGCTGGTAAAGCTGAGAATCCATAGGAGTCAGTTCCATTTAAATCATTATACCAACCATAAGTCGATTTTAGTCTATAACTTATCGCATAAGAACCCACAAGATCAGTCAAATTTTGAAGGTCTTTTCCACGCGGTAAGCGCCAATCATCGGGGCAAATTCCTGAACACCACTGAGAATTACATCCCAGCCTCGCCGCCGCTGATGTATAGAGTCGCCCATATTTTGCACAATACTCTGCAGAATCATTATAGCAGTAACTTTGCTCTGTCTCGTAGTTCAAATTTTCAGCCATCCACCATTGATTCCCAATTTTGACGATCCTATAAACTTGACCATCACGTGTATCAATCAACGAGTCTGTTACCACAGATAAATTGTTTGAAGAAGTTGGTTTAGTTGGCGAAGAAGATGTTCCTGATACAATTCCATCCATAATACAACGAACACTCATTGCGTCATTCTTAATTGCATTATAAAGGGTCGCCCTATTAATATTTAAACGTAATTCCATTGCTCGAGTAAGCATTATGCCCTCTTCACTAGAACTCCAAAATTCAGCCTCATTGCCAACGGTATAATTTGTCTTATTATAATCTCCAGGATGAAAATCACCACCTGCAGGAATAGCAGAAAAACCATAAGAATTTTTTCCATCAGGCGAATCAAACCAGATAGTAGCTTCACGCCAGTCATTCACTAGAACAAATAAAGAATTCCATTCGGCTTCCGTAGGAATATGCCACCCTGTAGGGCAAACACCCTGCACAGGATAAGTCGGAGAACATTCAACCCAATAACCACACCCCTTGCCATTCTCGCTAAGCAGCGCCGCACTATCCATTGCCGCACTCCACGGGTACAACCTTCCATATTTTTCGCAATTGGCAGGGTCATTCCTATAACAAAAGCTTGTGGAATCAGCACCGCTATTTGGCAATTTATAAGCATAATTCAAATTTTGGGCCATCCACCAACGACCACCAATTTTTACAGTCTTATATGTCTGGCCATCGCGTTCGTCCGTAAGCGTTCCATATTCGCAAGTATCCGAACTATCGGTTCTGCAAGGCGGGATTTGAGGATTAAAAACGCTTGAGCTGGACTTCGCTACGGACGAAGATGATTTTACGGAACTGGAGGATTTCGCAATGCTTGACGAACTTGACTTTACCGAGCTACTTGATTTAGCTTTATCAGAGGAACTACTAGATTTCCCTTTGCTGGAACTCGACGACTTTGCAACGTTCTTACCGCTGCTAGAAATTTCGGAGCTACTCAAGGAGTCACATGAATCATCTTCGCATACAGACGAAGAAGATTCATCATCGGGAGCAGTACTGCTTTTGTCATCGCCACAAGCAGCAAAAAATAAGGAGCAAATTAAAAAAAGGCAAAAAAAGTATTTCATTTGCATTTCCCCAAACATAATCCCATTTAATATACAAAAAAAGCGGGTTTCAAGTCAGCTACAAGGTGATTTTCGCTATTTTATGCTACCAAATCGTTCATTTTCGATGTTTTGGTAGCACATTTTTTACTTTGTTCAATAAAAATTGGATCAATCCATCAATACGGGTGCTACCAAACAAGACTTTCTAAGCATTTTGGCAACATTTTTTCAAAAATGAATCCCGTGTCCACACAAAAAGCGGTTATTTTGTATAAAAAAAGTGCTACCAAATTGGAGCTTTGGGCTCATTTGGTAGCACTTTTTCGCATTTCGCCCCCTTTTAGCGAGCGAAAAAAGCAATTACAGTCTCTTGAGAACTGCGGCGGCGTGGTGGATGAAGCCTTCTTCATTAGCCACGACAGCGATTGCCTTCGCATTCTTCTTGATAGCCTTTTCGGAGTACTTGATGATGCTCATGCGCTTGAGGAAGTCATAGACGCCGAGCGGGCTGAAGAAGCGACCCGTGCCGTTCGTGGGGAGAACGTGGTTGGGGCCAGCAAAGTAGTCGCCCACCGGTTCAGAAGACCACGGACCGATAAACACGGCACCCGCATTTTCAATCTGGGCGGCCATCGATTCGGCTTCGTCCGTCATGATTTCCATGTGTTCCGGAGCAATGGCATTAGCAATCGCGACACCATCGAACCAGTCCTTCACCACGAGGATGCGACCGAAGTTGTCGAGCACCTTCGTGAGGAGCTCCTTCTTCGGGGAATTTTCCACCTGGATATCGACGCATTCGCTAATCATCTGTGCGGTTTCCATGTTGTCCGTAATGCAAATGGCAGCTTCAAAGCCGGAACCGTGTTCTGCTTGGCTCAAGAGGTCGGCAGCGACAAAATCCGGATCGCAGGTATTGTCTGCAAGCACGAGCACTTCGGACGGGCCAGCCACCATGTCGATATCGACAATGCCAAAAACTTCCTTCTTCGCGACAGCGGCAAAGACGTTACCCGGGCCGACAATCTTGTCGACGCGTTCCACGACAACCTTGCCCTTGCCATCCTTCGCACCGTAAGCGAGGAGGCCTATAGCCTGAGCGCCACCGATGTGATAGACCTCGGTAATGCCGAGTTCGCAAAGCACAAAAGCCACCGCGCGGTTGATTTCGCCCTTGATCGGAGTCACGACAACGATGTCCTTGACGCCAGCAACAATGGCAGGAACAGCATTCATAATAACCGTGCTCGGGTAAATGCCAGCACCACCCGGAACGTAGAGGCCCACGCGCTTCATCGGGCGGATACGCTGACCGAGAACCACGCCATCCTTGCCTTCCATGAGCCAAGAATCTTCCACCTGGTTCACGTGGAAATCGCGAACGTTCTTAATCGCCTGCTTGAGCGCGCGCTGCATTTCGGGCGGGCACTTGGCGGCAGACTTCTTGATTTCGGCTTCGGACACGCGGAGGTTCTTGCCTTTGAGACCATCGAATTTCTGGGCGTATTCGACAGCCTTCGCATAACCGCCGTTCTTGATATCGGCGAGAATGTCCATGACCTTGTCGTGAATTTCCTTGCTCGGGGCAACTTCACGGCCGCAAATTCTGTCAATTTCTTGAGACTTCGGAGTAACTTTTACGATTTTCATTTTCACGAACCTCTAATTTTTCCATCGGATAAATATCCTACAAATTCATCAGTAGATTGCATCCCTTTCGCTAGGCTCAGGGCAGACTTACTACGGCTCCTCGCAATGACGTTTGTATAAAATATTTAATCGCGACATATTTATAAAACTCTATTTTGCATCAGAAGCGGAAGCCACATCAATGTGCTTGTAAGCATTTGCAATGACCTTGTCTTCAATCAAAATCTTGTACGTCAGGCCATCGACAAAGGCTGTCCAACAAGCCGCAATGATGTTGCTCGAAACACCGACCATGTTCCAGTAGCCATGTTCGTCGCCAAACGTCGTCCACACGCGAACAGTCGCATCGGATGCCACATTGGAACCGAGCACGCGCACCTTGAAGTCGTCGAGGCGCACGCTTTCCATGCACGGGAAGAACGGCAAAAGCGCCTTGCGGAGTGCGGCATCGAGAGCGTTCACCGGACCGTCGCCTTCGCTCACCTGATGGCTGATTTGGTCACCCACCTGGAGCTTGACCGTCGCCTGCGACACGGAAACTCCCTGCGGCGTCTTGTCTTCAATCACGCGGTAGTTGAGAACCTTGAACGGTTCCTTGACCATTCCCAAATGGCGATAGACCAAGAGCTTGAAGCTCGCTTCGGCGGAGTCGAAATGCCAGCCCGCATTTTCGCGTTCCTTGATTTCCTTGAGGAGGCTTGCCACCACCGGATCCTTCTTGTCGATGCCCGGCTTGATGGCCTTGAGCTTTTCGACAACAAGAGAACCACCCGCCTGGTCGCTTGTCACAAACACGCGGTCGTTACCCACAGTATGCGGGTCAATATGTTCAAAGCTGCGGCTGACCTTCATCACGCCATCAATGTGAGCACCGCCCTTGTGCGCAAAAGCAGCATCGCCCACATACGGAGCATGCACGTCACTGGGCAAATTCACAATCTGGTCGATATTGCCGCTCATCTGCCGCAAGTGTTTCAGTTTCTTTGCAGCGGTAAAGTCACAATCCATCTTGAACTTCAAATCGGCGGCAATCGTCGTAAGGTTTGCGTTTCCGCAGCGTTCGCCATAACCGTTCACCACGCCCTGCACCATTACACAGCCCGACTTCACGGCATAAATCGAGTTCGCCACAGCAAGGCCGCTATCGTTATGCACATGGATACCAAGCGGCGTCGAAATGCGAGCCTTTACCTTTTCCAAAATTTCTTCGATTTCCCAAGGCATCGTTCCGCCGTTCGTATCGCAAAGCACGATGCAATCGGCATGGCCAAGTTCAGCCGCCTTGAGCGTTTCAAGCGCATATTCCGGATTTGCCTTGTAGCCGTCAAAGAAATGTTCCGCATCGTAAATCACCTCTTCGGAATTTTCCTTGAGGTAAGCCACAGAAGATTCGATCATGTCGAGGTTTTCTTCGAGCGTCGTGCGGATAACGTCCGTCACGTGCAAATCCCAGCTTTTTCCGAAAATGGTCTTCACTGGAGCGCCAGACTTGACGAGCGCCTGCAAAAGCGGGTCGTTTTCGGGCAAAATTCCCGGACGGCGCGTAGAACCAAACGCTGCAATCTTGGCGTGTTTTAACTTAACGTCCTTGATGAGCTTAAAAAATTCCTCATCCGTGGGGTTGCTCGGGTTCGGCCAACCGCCTTCAATATAGTCAAATCCAAAGTGGTCCAAAATTCGAGCGATCTGGACTTTATCAGCTAAGGAGAGACTTATTTTACGGTCTTGGTTACCGTCACGGAGCGTTGTATCGTATAAAAGGACTTTCATGAGCGCAAAGATAGAAAAGTAATTAGTAGACAGTAGACAGTAGACAGTGATTAGGGCGGCTTCGCCGCAGTTACTGGTGTTTAATTACTAGTTAATAGTTAGTAGTTACTAGAGATTGCAAAATAAACATTTCTAGTAACACAGAACTCACTTTCCCAGCCTACTCGCGGTCATCGAGGGGTTCGGCGTCTTCGGGTTCTTCGACGGTCCATTCGCGGATGTGCTTCGCAAGTTCCTTTTCGCCCGCACGTTCGAGTTCATCCGAAATCGCATTCAGCTCAGACGCATCAAGGCCCGGCAAATCGCGTTCGTAATGATTGACGTAACTTTCGAGCAATTCGAACTTCTTTAAATTAGCAAGGAGCATCATCAAGCAAGTGTCGCACTTACCGCTATCGCGGTACCTGATATGATCAAACAAAAGCTTATCGACACTAGCGTCGTCCTTGAGCATACAGAGTCTCGAAAGGTTCATGACCTTCGGGTAGCATTCGTACAAACGAGTAGCATACTTAAGGCAATCCGTCTTGCGGCCTTCGCGGTCGGCAATGGCTGCCTGCAAATCGAGGAACGCTTCTTCGTCTTCGGCGCCCGGATCTTTCACGTCGCCGAGCCATTGCTTAGCCATTGCAATGTCACCTGCGACAAAGTAAGAGTTTGCAATATCGATGAGCGTCGCATTGCTCTTGTCCGGATCCTTGTAAAGCGAAGCCTTCGCAAAGTTTTCTGTATCCTTGATGGCATCGGCCATATCGCAAATCGCATCGAGAACGTCTTCGCGATTTTCCAGTTCCGTTGCATCGATCACGCCAAGGAGTTCTTCGATCAAAGCCTTCGCGCGTTCCACCGGCATCACATCTTCAATCGAGAGGAACACAACCTCGCGGCCTTCCCCACCCACATGGCGCACAGCCAAATCGTGAATCAAGTCCGCAATGTAATCCTTGTCGTCATAGGTCTTCGCGACTTCGACAAAGAACGTTCCTGCATCGTAGAACAAGTCGTTCCACGTATCCATCTCGTCGTCATCGGCCTTGAACGCCAAAAAGTCTGTACGCAGCGTCCAGGCCAAAAGTTCAAGCTGGAGCTTCACATCCTTGATTTTTTCAATATCGTCAAGACCGTTCGCAATCGCCTCGTACAGTTCGTCCGGGCGGTGCAACAAACGGCTTTGTCCGTTCACTATTTCGCAAAGAGTCTTGCGAAGACGGTCTTCTTTACCACGAAAAGCCGCCTCGGCAGAAGGCGACTTCCAAAATTTTTTCTTTTTAGCCATGTACTAAATGTAGAAATTACTGGATCCAAGCAAAGGCCGGATAGCCATTAAACCTGGCAGGTTCCGATTTCCAATCTCCGCCAGACGCGGTCAAAGTAGTAGCAAACGTCGAGGTTATCATATTTTCGGTCGCAAGCCCCGTGGGGCGCATATCCTGACCGAGCATATGGTTTGCAATATCCAAGCATGTACCGCCAACGGTCTTGTCGTAATAAACATTGGTTATCGTCACTGTCGAAGCGACCTTGCCGGCTACAGTTCCTGCAAAGTTTTCATCAGGAACCTTCCCCGCATTATAGCTTGATTCGAGCTTGGCATCGCCATCGACAATACCAGCAAGTCCACCCATATAGAACGCCTGCCCCGAAACTTCTCCGTGATTGAACATATTCATCGCCGTAATAGCCTTCATGCTGCCAACAACGCCTCCAGCCGCCTGAACCTTCTTTACGGTAACTTTACCTGTATTGAAAATTTCATTTATTGCAGACTTGTTCGAAGCCACGGCAACCACACCGCCCACATTGCTCATCGAGCTTTCGTCCGCGGTCACGGCACCGTAATTACCGGATTTTTCAAACTTGCTCCTCGAAAGCGTTGCAACCACACCACCGACATCCTTGGTCCCCGTTACAGCACCTTTGTTAAAAATACTGCTGACAGAGCCATCACTTGAGACACCGGCAAACGAGCCGACCACCCCTCCAACAGTAGAGGTACCCGTGACATTTGCACTGTTCGTCAAATTAGTGAGCAAACCGTCTTGCATACTCCCTACAACACCGCCAACATAGCTCGTGCCTTGAACAGTCCCGGCAAGAGTGACAAGTGAAATTTGGGCTTTTGTCGCCTCGCCAATCAAGCCACCCACGCGATCAGCCCCCTTGATTTCGACTCCTTCAAACGAGCAATTTTCGACAACCGTGGAATCGATCTTACCCGCAAGAGCGCCCGCATAAGACCCCACATTCATCTTGGCGTTTCTCACGACAACATTACTTATATGTGCGTTACGTGTAAGTCCAAAAAGACCACTATAGGCAGATGTATCGGTAATGGACAAACCGGAAATCGTCTTGGATCCTCCATCATAGGTTCCGCTAAAGGGACGGTTTCCAAAGCCATTGACATTCTTGCCAAAAATACCTATCGGCGTCCAAGCGCTCGAAAGAGTGATATCGGCGGTCTGCTTAAAGAAGATCCCCTTAAAAGTCATCGAGGAATCGTTCACATAAAATGCAATCGACCGGAGTTCCTGCTCGTTCGATATCTGGTACGGATTTGCAACCGTACCATCGCCATGCTGCCAAATCGAAGAATAATCCCTCGTAATCGGCTTTAACAAACTATCCGGGATATTTTCAGGAATAGAATCCTTCGGCTGTTCCTCCGGATTGTCGGGTTTCGCATTGTTAGAAAAATCGCCTGAATTGCTATCGCCACAAGCGAAAATAAACATCGGCAATGCAGCCACTGATAAAATTTTTGCAAAACGCATAAGATTTCCTCTGGTGAATAATTCCACACTCCTTAGTTTAAATTAAATAAAAAAAGACCGGAACGTACATCCGGTTCCAGTCTTTTTTCAAAAAACTCATCGGTACGTTACGAGTACCGCCTAGGGCTCAATTAGCCATGATGTTCATCGTGGTGTTCGCAGCCGCAACCGCCCTTTCCATCGCAATTTTCCTTGTTGCCATGGCCACCACATTCGCATTCATGATCGCCATCGTGGCCACCGCAGCAGCAGTGGTGTTCGAACGGTTTGAGGTCTTCTTCGGTCGCTTCGCGAACGGAAACGACTTCTATCGCAAAATTGAGATTCTTGCCAGCAAGTTCATGGTTGGCGTCGATGACAGCTGTCTTTTCGCCAACGGACTTGATGCGAATCGGCATCGGGCCACCCGGAGTCTGGGCATAAAACATCATGCCGGCTTCGACTTTTTCAACACCTTGAAAAACATCCAGTGGAACTTCTTGTGTCATTTTTTCGTCGTATTCGCCGTAGCCTTCAGCCGGGATGACGACAACATCAAACTTGTCCCCAACATCGTGACCGACCATAGCCTTTTCGAGCCCCGGGACGATCATGTGCATGCCCTGGATGTACTGGAGCGGTTCGCGACCTTCGGAGGAATCGACAACCGCACCTTCATCGGACTTCAAGGTGTAGTGCATCTGGACGACAGTTTTTTCTGCAATTTTCATAAATATCCTTTAGAATCGCGAGCGAACCCGCGGTTGAATCTTGAAGCTCAAATGTAGAAAAATTAGTAGGAAGTAGGCGGTTGGAAGTTAGAAGTTGGATGTGGTTAGGATTTTTTGTCATTCTCGACCAGTCATCCTCGGAGCGAAGCGAAGGGGAACCATAATTTTTCGTATCTACGTTTGGGAGGGAAACCAGTGAAATTAGACGAGAGAATTTTTTGGTAGGAAGTAGGAAGTAGACAGTAGACGGTAGGAAGTGGTCAGTAGGCAGAACTTAGTTGGCAGAACTTAGACCGCTGCGCTCTTAGAACTTAGAGAGAAGTGCATTGTTCTAAGTTCTAAGTTCTAAGTTCTAAGTTCTAAGTTCTAAGCTCTAAGCTCTAATCACTAACCACTTATTTGACTTTCGCGGTATTCTCCGCCAAAAGCGTGTCCGCTCAGGGAAAGTATCGGCGGGAACTGAATGCGTTTTGCCAAGGCAAGCCCCTTAAAACGGCGGTACCAGAGACGCATGTCCTCAAGAACCGCTTCGACAGTCGGAAGCTTCGACTTGAAGTAAACCGCATCGACACCGAGCGTTTCGCAAAGCGTACCTTCCACCGCTAGCCTTTCGGTATGCTCAAGACTCACCCCCTTCTCGACCCACATCGCAAAGAGCTTGTCGTGGTACGGGTAAAGGATCGGATCCCCTTTGCCTTCATCGACATTCATCGCATCAGAAAGTTCCGCGCTCGCCGGAATTTCAAGAGACGCTTTCGGAATGATTTCCTTGTCACGGTTGATGTAACGGGCAAGTGCATAGACCTGCGTCTTCCACAAGTCACCAAGAGCGCACATCACGCCGCAAGTATCGCCATACAACGTGCAGTAACCGACCATCGCTTCGCTCTTGTTGCCATTGCATGTCACACCGGCACCCACCACCGAAGCCACCGTCGAAAGAATTGAAGCCGAGCGCGTCCTCGCCTGCAAGTTTTCATGGTTGATACCAGAGACTTTCATCACCGTATCGTTACGCACAAAAGAACAGCGTTCAAGCGTATGGCAAACAGATTCGATAATGTCTGAAATCGGGGCGACCATATACGGCGTTCCCAAGTTTTCGGCCAAGTCACGGGCGGCATTCTTCGTCGTATCGGAATTGAATCGCGTCGGCATGTTCACGAGATAAACATTCTCAGGTCCAATCGCCTCGGCATAAAGAGCAGCCGAAACTGCGCTATCGATACCGCCACTTGCACCGATGACCATGCGCGAAATATGGAACATTTTCAAGTTTTCACGGATCAAGAACACAAGCGCATCGTGAATTTCTGCGATTTCACTCGTGTAAGGCTTTGCAGATTCCGCATAAACTTGTACTTGACCATCGACAAATTCAACAACAGCTTCGGCTTCGCTAAAGAGCGGCATTTCAAAAACTATTTTGCCATCGCAGTCAAACACGCGGCTGCCACCAGCAAGCGCATAGATATTCTTACCGGTATTGTCAGTCCCGACACCGTTTAAGCAAACGACAGGCATGGCACAATCCTGAGCCAAGTGCGAAAGTTCCTTGTTTTCGGCTTCACGGCGACCGACTACATAAAAGTCACTACCATGCGTCACATGCGCCACATTCAAAAGCGGCGTATCGTCCAAAACATCACCGCACAAGAAGAACGGCATGTTGCCCGCATACTTGCGGATTTCGGCCCAATCCACCGGAAGAGTCTTGTTGGATGGCCCCGTCAAAGCATTTCGTGGAAACACAACACAATCGACATCGGCCGCCTTAGCGCGGTCAAAAGCGGCTTTCATCGTTTGCATATTCGCCGAGACATTCCCCGGCAAAATTTTCATCTGAACCACATAAAGTTTCATTCTAATATCCTCTGCGCTAGAAAATAAAAAAATGCACCGCCCATGAGCGATGCACTTTTTTAAATGCACTATAAAATGCAAGTTGGCAGAACTTAGTTAGCAGAGCTTAGAGAGACGAGCAATGTTCTAAGTTCTAAGTTCTAAGTTCTAAGTTCTAACTACTACTCGTACTGCGTAGCGTCAAAAGATGTCGGGATTTTCGGCGTATCCGTGTCATTATGGATGAACGAGAATCCGCTAATCTTATTGGTTTCCCGGTCAATCGGTCCCGTCTGGAGTTGCCCATGAATGCTGGTTGTGCACTCTTTCGGATGCAAGCATGCCGTGTTACGCATCATCAAGTGATAGCCGAATATTTCCCAGACACCGGACTTGGCTTCGACATTCTTGGTACCTTCAAACGCAGCAAGTTCATAACTGCCATCGGCCTTGATCGTGAATTTCCAATCAATCCCGTTGCTTGAAGCTTGCCATTCACCGACAAAATCACTAGCCTTTTCATATTCATAATCAATCGTTTGAACATTGCAAGTCATCGCATTGCCACTTGTCGAAGCGATGGTATTGTCTGTGCCTACGGAATAGCTGTACATCGAATAAATGGGCTTGTTATAATAAGCCGGGCGCATCAAGAGCGTACTACGCTGGATATCATAGTAACCGCCAATCCAGTACGCAACTTTTCCACCAGCTTCATTTTCAACGATATAAGATTTGTCAAAGAACGTGAACGTTCTCGTCGTATCTCCATCGGTGCATTTGTAGATTTTGTCCTTAATGTCTTCGGCCTTGGAGACCTTGCCCTTCATGACAGCAACGCTCGACTTTACAGCTTCGCTATATTCCTTGGATCCATTGACGGCATACTTGACCGTACCATCCTTATCGACAACGAACGAAAGCTTAAATCCTTTTTTTAGTTCGTTCATAATCTTCTTAGTGGCATCGGTTTCAGAGTACTGCTTACCGGTATTATTATCATCAAAAGACACTTCGCCATTTGCAAAATCTGTATAGGTCACAATCCACATTTCATCTGGAATGCGGAGCGACACAAGCCCAAATTTACTACCAGTGGAGAGGTAAACCGTCTGGTCAAACAACTTGAGTTCAACGTTCTTTTCGAGGTCCGCAAGCTTTGCAGCACGAGCTCCGTCCGGAACTTCCACAGAAGAAGAGGAAACCACGGAAGAGGACGACTTCGGGGGTTCGGTGCTCGAAGAAGACTTCGCATCACCCTTGCTCGAAGAAGACTTGTCTTCTGCCTTGGAAGAAGAGCTTTTTTTATCTTTAGAATCGGAAGACTTTTTGTCATCAGCCTTGGAAGAAGACGATTTTTCGCCACACTCGCCAGATTCACAATCATCTGCTTCAGAAGAAGAAGAAAGTTCCTTTTCAGGATCGTTATTTTTAGGAGAAGACGGACTGTCATCATCACCGCAAGCAGCAAAAAGGAATGCGGAGGAAACCAAAAGAGCTAATAATTTTTTCTTATTCATAACCTTTAATATAATTTATTTAGCCCAATTTAGACCAATAAAAATTTACAAATTACACATGTAAAAAGCAAAAAAAGCCCTATTTGAGGAGCATTGTATTATATGGATGTTTTTTTTAAGTTGGCAGAACTTAGCCCGCTGCGCTCTTAGAACTTAGTTGGCAGAACTTAGAGAGAAGAGCTATGCTCTAAGTGAGATGATCGCTTCGCTCTAATCTCAACTGCTAGGCTCAGAAATAGGCTTGCAAGCAATCCTGCTTCACTCGCCTTACGCAGTTGTCTAAGTTCTCAAAAAGGGCATCCCGGATGATAATCCAAATCGCGTTCGGCATCTTCGATGGACGGGGCGGCATCGTACAGAAAACCCGCCAAAGCCTGTTCGGCAGACACGCGCTTACCTCCAATCCAATTTTTTAAAACAGCAAGGTGCTTCGAAACCCACCACGGCAGCGGAACCATCAGGTGACACATTCCGGCGATTTTCAAAACATGGGCTGCCATTTCCGCCATGGTCATTACAGTTGAACCCGCAAGGGCGTAAGTCTTCCCCACCGCACTCGGCATGAGGCCTGCCACGGCAATTCCCTTGACTAGATCCGCACTGCGGACCGGGCGCTTGAGGCTCTTGCCTCCCCCCGGCATAAAATAAATCGGGAAACGCTTTACGTAATCGCGGAACATGTTGAACTCGACACCGCCCCCGTCGCCAATCACAAGCGTCGGACGCACAATCGTCCAGTCGAGTCCGGAGGCCTGTACCAAAGCCTCACCCTTTTTTTTGCTTTCGCCATAAGGAGTGAGTACCGGGTACGTGACCGAAATACTCGAAACATAGAGGAAGCGGCGAACGCCTGCAAGCTTACTTGCCGTGAGCACATTCCGCGTGCCCTCCGTATTCACATGTTCAAAAGCACCGCTTTTTGTAGATAAAAGAATTGCCGCCAAATGATAGACGACATCGACGTTTTCGAACGCCCCTCGAATAGAATCAAGATCGGTCACATCGCCGAAACGGACATCCACCTCGCCCGGTAAGGACCTCGCCAAAGAATCGCCCGGAAGCGTCAAGACGCGGACACACACGCCCCGTGCTATTAGTTCCCGGCACAACGCCTTCCCTACGACGCCGGCGCCACCCGTTAAAAGAGCAATCATGCTAGGCTTCCAGCATATAACGGATATCTTGAACGCGCCTTGCGAGGGTCGCATCCGTTTCCATCTGCTTTTTGAGGGAATTTATGGCGGCGATTACAGTGGCATAGTCCCTACAGAACATCGCACCGATATTCTGGAGCGAATCTGTCGTAAGTTCGCGGCAAAGGAACATCGCCACCTTGCGGGGCATAGAAATCGCGGCAGCCTGGCGCTTGGACGAGAGTTCACAGACCTCGACACGGTAATCCATAGCGACCGCTTCAATAATGTTCTTGGCAGTGAGTTCCACATGGCCGCCATGTTCCGACGGTGCCACGAGGCGCTTCACGCCATTCAAGTTCAAATCGGCCTTGCAGAACATGTTCATCGCACCGAGGAAGTTCAAGAGACCTTCAATCAGGCGCACGTTCTTGCGCGGCGGCATCGAAAGGTAACGGCATATTT
This sequence comes from Fibrobacter succinogenes, assembly GCA_902762795.1. Taxonomy (GTDB): domain Bacteria; phylum Fibrobacterota; class Fibrobacteria; order Fibrobacterales; family Fibrobacteraceae; genus Fibrobacter; species Fibrobacter succinogenes_E. The sequence goes on from CACWPM010000042.1 coordinate 14,629, forward strand.
CTTCGCGATCAGCCTTTGCAAACGGCAAATTCTCGGACTTCTTGCTGATCAAGTTCATGCGGGTCGCAAGGTCCGGTTCGTCAATGCCCACGGCCACACAGGAGGCAAGCGGAGCAAGGAGCTTTTTGGAAATGCTCGGGATCGATGACCTCGAAGAACCGCGCGGGTCGTTATCCGTATCGACCACCTTGAACAAGTTCGGATGGCGGTCGCAAGAAATCACGACCTGCTTGCCTTCGGCACGCAAATGCTTGATCAGGATAGCAAGGCGGTCCTGCGTCCAGAGCCCCTTTTCCAGAAGCTGCACGTCATCGAGCAACAAAACATCGCAAAGCTCATAACGTTCGCGGAACTTCTGAGCAAGCTCGCGCACATTGCCCGTCTTGTTGTGGAGAGCCGATGCCATAGCCGTTGCATCACGCAAAAAATCATAAGCGTGGCAATAGACAATGGATGCTTCTGGGCGGCTCTTCTGGATCTTAGCCGCAATGGACTGCAACAAATGAGTCTTGCCGAGGCCGCTTTCGCCATAGACAAAAAGCGGATTCAAAGCCGGATCGCCCGGATTTTCGGCAACAGCCTGGCAAGCGCGGAAAGCCGTAGAATTGCACTCCCCTTCGATAAAGTTTTCAAAAGTATAACGGGCATAAAGCGACAACGGTTGCTTAGGGCGTTTCACCGGTTTCGGTGTTGGTGCCACTCGCGGAATCACTGGCGTCGTAAGCTTGATTTCGGGAATCGGATCCGTCGGCGCAATCTGGCGGATGCGATAATCAACAAATTCACTACCAAATACAGCCGTAAAGGACTTGCGCAACAAATCGCCATAATGGGAATTCACCCAGTTTTCGCGAAGTTCGTCAGGAACAGTGAGCAAGGCATAGCCATTGCACATTCCCTCATAACCAAGAGCGTCGAGAATGACAGCACCAAAAAAGTCCTTACATTCCGAACGCACGCGGTCGAGCACCTGTTGCCAGGGCGACGCTGCAATATCCAACAAAGAAACAGTATTATCCACGATCTAAAAAACCAGTCAAGAAAATAAAAGCAAGCAAAAAATAAGAAAGGAAAGTCGAAGAAAAAGTCCAGAGAACGAAAAAAAATTTTAATTGCCCATTTTTGATCCAAAAACGGCAATTTTTTTTTAGAAACATTTTTTATCACGTTCTTTCCAATTTACACCATCCTTACGAACGTATGTGTAACAAAATTATCACTTATTATTAGCACAAGTTATCAACAGGTATTTTTTCAAACATCCCTTGACAAGAATTTTCTTACATAAAACATACAAGTTCAAGGTAAAATGGCGTTTTTGATAAAAAAAAGGCACTTTTTACCACATAAGGAAAATGTAACTTGTTGATTTTCACCAAGTTACACGCTTATTTTGAATAGGGATTTTTAGGGATTTTGGGAAGCCAATTTGCTCCTAATACTTCAACCATTTTCGGGGTACAAACAACTTCGGCAAACGCATCCAGAAACGCGGGGAAAAGGAAAAAACCTTCGGGATCAGGGCAATGGCCTTAACTTTGTTTTGAGAAGCCACCGCCGAAAACCAGTTGGCCTTCCAGCAACGGACCGCTTTTCGATACAACGGATGCGAGCTGTAATTATCAGCCAAAATACGCAGGATTTCACTAAAAATGCGATCGTTATTCACATGCATGTTGTCGCCATGCTCACGGTAATAGCAGCATATAAAATCTTTTGATACCGGCTGCGGACCATAATGACAAAGTATTTTCAAATAAAGCGGATAGTCCTCGAAAAAATATCGATTGTCATAGCCACCGATTGCAAGAATTTTCTCCCGCACAAACATTTCGGCACAACCATGCAACGCCTTTCGACCAAGGAACGATTCTTCAAAAGTAACTTGCGGCACGCTCCGAAGATAGCGTCTGTCCATTTCCGTCCCAATCTTATCCCCCTCATAAAGCGGAACAATCTGGCCAAAGCAAACAACGGCATCAGGATGCGCATCCAGGAAATCGCTCTGTTTTTTAAGCCTGTCCGGAGGCATGATATCATCTGACGAAAAAGAACAGACATACAAGCCACGAGCCATGGCAAGAGCTTCATTATAAGTCGCTACAGCACCCTTATTAGGGCGATGCACGTAAGTAAAACCAAGTTCATCCGCGAGGCGCTTCAGTATTTCAGGGGAACGGTCTTTACTCCCGTCATCAACGACAATCAGCTCGAAATCAACACCTTTCTGCGCCATCACGGAACGCACCGCCTTTTCGACATACGGTTCGTGATTGTAGCTTGCTATGATTACAGATACTTTCGGAGTCATTTTTCAACCACTATTTTTGGGGCCAGTCCAAGCGACCGACTATTATTAGCGAAGCTACAAGCGTGAGGAAGTTTTCGAGTGCATAAGCCATCATCGGGCCTTCAAATTCGTACAACCTTACAAAAACATACGTTGCAGAAGCAAGGACCAACTGCGAACAAATTTCAAGCATCAAGAATTTTCTTGTTTCACGACGAGCGATCAGCACAAGCCCAAGAGCCCAGCCACCCACGCGGAAAAAATCGCCCAACAGCTGCAACATCATGTAATCGGCCGCTCCCGCATAAGCCGACGAAAGCATCACAGCGACAAGAAGCGAGCGCCCGATATAAAGGACGACAACCGCAACAAGCGCAAGTGCAAGCGATTTCAAAAGAATAGGTCGGAACATTCCCCAAAATTCGCGCTTCGTCAACTTTTCAGAAACTTTAGGTAAAATAATTACACCAAGGATTGCCGAAAAAAACGCCGTCAAGAAATCCGAGATTTTCCAAATGCCCTGCCAAATGCCGGCCGCATTCCAACCTAAATTTTCACCGACAGTCTGTCGCATGAACGTGAGAACCACAGGCGTAAGAACCATCGGGACAATCCCCATCATCGCATAAGAAAACCACGGAGCGCGAATGTCAAGCGCGGTCTTGCGTATTTCATTCAAACTAAATCCGGCACGTGAAGCGATTTGCGCCGCAAAAATTCCAGCGACCACAGATTGCGTCGCCACAATGGAAAGGACGCTTAATCGACCCGTATAAAGAAAAAACGCCACCCAAAGCATTTGCCACAACGACGAAACCATGTTGATGAGCGCCCAACGGCGGTAATGCCCAAGACCGTTCATTACGGACGATGTAATAGTGATGACGTTTGTCGCAAAAACACCCGGTAAAGCAAAGAGGATCGCAGCCTGCACAAGGCGCGGGTGAACTCCGGGAAAAAAATTTTCAAGCGGAACCGAAAAGCAGAGTAAGACAGCCACAACAGCAGTCGCGATGGTTGCAAATGTCGTCAAACGGAAACCGCCGCGCCACACGCCACGCAACCGCTCCAGGTTGTCCTTGTTCTGTGCACTCAAACTCACCCAGCCATTCTGGAGCGCCAATGAAGATGTAGCTTGCCCCATCGTCAAGATATTCATGAACTGCCCAACGCACGCAAAAGCCGACGGCGGAAGAAAAACGGCAAGCAGCTTGTTCACCACAAAAACGCGCACGGCATTCAGGAACGTCACCATTCCAGAGCCCATAAACGCTTTCCAAAAATTCAAAGAATCTGATTTCATCAAATATCACCATGTATAGATTGCTTCGTCACTTCGTTCCTCGCAATGACGCGTAAGGAACGAGTTGAGAGCAATGCCAAAACAGAACTTTAAAACTCATTAATTGCACCAATCACTTTGGAGACTTCGTCATCGGTCATCACAGGACCCATCGGAATACTAAGGATAGTCTTGGCCATCGATTCGGCAACCGGATATTCACCGCAGAACTCATGCGCATAAGCCTCCTGCAAATGCGGAGGAATCGGGTAATGGATTAGCGTTTCGATGCCGCGTTCTCGCAAGAATTTTTGCAAATCATCGCGAGCCACCTCGCTTTTCAGGCGAATCACGAACACATGCCAAACATGTTCCGACGGAACAGCAGGCAGTTCAGGCAATAGGACCTTCGGATTCTTGATTTCACGGCAATAACGCACAGCAACTTCGCGACGGCGCTCATTCGATGCCTCCAAATCGGGAAGTTTCGCAAGCAATAGCGCCGCCTGCATCTCGTCCAGACGAGAATTCACGCCCTTGAACCTGTTCACGTATTTTTGCTCCGAGCCATAATTCCCTAGCGCACGGACCACTTCCGCCACATCGGCGTCATTCGTAACCACCATTCCGGCATCACCGAGCGCCCCCAGATTTTTCGTAGGGTAAAAGCTAAACGACGACGCCGAACCAAACGAACCTGCCGAACGCCCATCGTTCATCCGCGCCCCGTGAGCCTGCGCGCAATCTTCAAAAAGAAGCAAGTCATGCGCATTTGCAAATTCACAAATTTCATCCATTGCGCAAAGACGCCCGTACAAATGCACAACGAGAATCCCTCGAGTCCGTGCTCCACAAGCATTTTTCAAGCACTTCGGATCCATATCGTATGTATTCACGGATGGTTCCACAAGCACAGGTTTCAGCCCGGCGGCGCTAACCGCAAGGACAGTCGCAATAAAAGTATTTGACGGAACGAGAATTTCGTCCCCCTCATGCAGCCGCCCAAGTTCCATCGAAGCGCGCAGCATGAGCGTGAGCGCATCGAGGCCATTCCCGACACCGACAGCGTACTTCACGCCAATATATTCCGCAAACGCATGTTCGAAATGTTCGCAATAAAGTCCACGAATGAACCATCCCGATTCCACAACGGATTTCGCCGCATCTTCGAGAATATCCCTGTAAGGGGCGTTCATGCGCTTCAAGTCGAGAAAAGGAACTTTTGTCATAAACACCAATATAAAAAAAATCGGCTCCGATAAACGGAACCGATTACTGAGCTACGAAGGGCTCGAACCTTCGACCCACGCCTTAAAAGGGCGTTGCTCTACCAACTGAGCTAGTAGCCCGAGCACGAGCAAATATACAAAAAGAATTTAGTATTGTAAAGGCATTATTATACCAAATAAACAAAAAAAATTGCACTAACTATATTATATCTACAAAATTCTTTCATGATTTTTTATAAATTTACGTCATGGAATTATTGAAAAAAATCTCAGCAATTGCAGCACTAGCACTCGCATGTCCGGCAGCGGAACTTGGTTACTTTTCTAAACACGATGCAGGACAAGAAGTTTTTTCATTCCTTTCGACTTTTGACAGCCCGCGCAATGCGGCTCTTGAAAAATCGTCATCGGCGCTTCCGTCCACGGACCCGACAATAGCCCAGTTGAACCCGGCAGCGCTCCTCATCACCGACGGTAAAAAACGCGTGGCGGAAATCCATTGGCAGACGGGCGAATTCGCCGCCAACCAAGGGACGATTTCATATACAACACAAATTCAAAAATACATCTTGCAGATTTCGTACAACTGGCTTTCGTACGGCACCATCAAAGGCTATAATGAATGGGGCGAAGAAAACGGCAGCGAATACAAGCCTTACAGCCAACTTGCAACAGCGACTGTCGCATTCCCGATGAAGCACATCCGCTTTGGCGCGACCCTCAAGTTCGCCTCCGACAAGCTGACCGGCGATGCCGAAGACCAAACCGCCATGGCATTCGCATTCGACTGGGGCTTGACCTGGATGTCCGATTCCAAGAACTACGGTTTTTCGTTTGTAGCAAAAGACTTCGGTGCGATGCTCCGTGGCTATGTCAAGGAAAATGCCGACGACACTTACCCGCTGTCGCAGACTTTTGCTATCGGTGGTTTTCTCAAGCCGCGCCGCGTTCCCCGTTTGACCTTGTTCGCAGAAACTGATTTTCCGCGTTATGCAGAACCGGACTTGAACTTGGGTGCAGAATACGCCCTTGGAGAATACTTCCGCATCCGCGGCGGTTTTACGCGCACGTGGCTCGACATTTCCCGCGATATCAAGGAATTGGCATCTTCAGCCAGCCGACCCGACGAATCAAACGAAGCCCGCATTTTCAGCCTTGGCCTCGGCTACACGTCCGACCTGTTCTCCTTTGACTACGCATTCTCCGTTCTCCCCCAAGATTTGGGCTACGAGCACAGGCTCGGTCTCCGCTTGGAATTCTAATACTTCCGGGATAAGCGATGCGGCAATTCGATGTTTTTGTTTTTGACGAAAACTTTGACGAGACGCAAGGAAAAATTCCCCAACCCCCATTCACGGATCCCGAACTCGGCTGGTTCTACACAAACGACTGGAACAAGCACCTCAATAAAATTGAAGGGGAATGGGTCGTTTTCGCGCACCAGAGCATCAAGATCGACCGCGATTTTTTGAACAACGTTGCAGAAGTCACCGAAGCATTCCCGATGGTCGATGCATTCGCGCCACGCATCCGCACAAAAAAAGGAATTTTTTTAGGCGGATCTTTATTAAAGCCTGTAGCAAAAGGTTCCGGCTTTGTCGCAATCGACGAGAATGCCCCCATGCGTTACGTCGCGGCACCGCATCCATATTTGGGAATTTTTTCGAGACGTATTATCCAGCGCACAGGCGGTTTCGACACCACGCTCCCGGAATGCGCAAGACTTGAAGATTTCACACTCCGCATGATGCACGCCGGCGGAAAGATGTTCTCGGTTCCGTATCTCGTCGCCCAAGCGACAACAGACGAAGCCGAGGATGCAGCGAAAAGGCGCGACATCAAGTCGATGGCAATTGTTTTATCCAAATCCTTTGGAATAGAGGCTTCGTTGCCTTTCGCACTTCATCACCCAAGCGTCATCCCGACTCTGCTCAGCAATCGCAAACAGCGCAAAGAAAAACGCAAGGCAGCCACACTCCTATCCAAGCTAAAAGCGGAATTCTTGAAAGAAGTTGTTAGTGATTAGTGGTTAGCCCCGGCCCCGTGCCGGGGGACCGATAGGATGACAAAAATCCAAACCACTTCCTACCGCCTACTTCAAACCGCCTACTGCCTGCGCCTTCGGCGCAAAAAAAGAACCCCGCCGTTTGGCGAGGTCCAAAAGCTTTTTAGCGGAGATGTGGGAAACAAGTTGCTTAGAGCGATTACGCCCACATCACTAACACTATCTAAACTTTAATTAGCCCTTGTAGTTGGTGATAACGCGAGCCATTTCGCAAACCTTGTTGCTGTAGCCCCATTCGTTATCGTACCAAGAGCAAACCTTCACGAAGGTCGGGTCGAGCTGGATGCCGGCCTTAGCGTCGAAGATAGAAGTGCACGGATTGTTGCGGAAGTCGGTAGAGACAACAGCGTCTTCGGTGTAACCGAGGATGCCCTTGAGTTCGCCTTCAGAAGCTTCCTTCATAGCAGCGCAAATTGCTGCGTATGCGGCGTCCTTGTCAGCAGCCGGAGCGGTCTTGAGTTCTGCAGTGAGGTCAACGAAAGAAACGTCGGAAGTCGGCACGCGGAGAGACATACCGGTGAGCTTGCCGTTGAGCTGCGGGAGAACCTTACCCACGGCCTTAGCAGCACCCGTAGAAGACGGGATGATGTTTTCGAGGATGCCACGGACCAGCATAGGTCTTGTCGTTAACGCCATAGACGAACATCGGAGTTGCGTCCTTGGACGGAGCAGACATGATGACCTTCTTGGCACCAGCCTTGAGGTGGGCTTCAGCAAGTTCTGCAGTGAGGAAGAAACCAGTGGATTCAACAACGACGTCTACATCGAGAGCGCCCCAAGTGATATTGGTCGGATCCTTTTCAGCGAAGATCTGGATCTTGTTGCCGTCGACGATGAGGAAGTTGCCTTCGACCTTGATGTCGTGGTTGAACTGGCCATGGACGGAGTCATACTTCAGCATGTATGCGAGGTAGTCAGCGTCGAGGAGGTCGTTGATACCGACAACCTGGATGTCATTTGCGAAGTTTTCCACAGCAGCGCGGAAGACCATACGGCCGATACGACCGAAACCATTAATACCGAGTTTGAGAGCCATTATTGGATCCTTTTTTTATTGTTGAAATTGCTACCCACCTACACGGTGGAGCGTTCTTGCGCGAAAAGATACAAAAAATCAAAAAATTTGTGTAGTAATAATCTCAAAAAAAGAGAGTAGAGTCTAGAATTTTGAGACATTCGGGCGACCATTCGACCAAAGACCGCCATCGGCAGTTGGCAAAGGGGGGACGTATCCCCCTGGTTGCAGCCACGACTGTAGCAGTAGGCAGTAGGCAGTAGGAAGTAGGAAGTAGACAGTAGACAGTAGGAAGTAGGAAGTAAGCTGTAGGAATAGCACTCGGAATTGTCATGCGCGCCACCAGCGGGCATTCCCTCTCAGATTGCACAAAAGCATTCCCAGTCGTTGCTTCCACCACCCCCTCTCCTAGGGGTTCAACCCCTAACACCCCAAAGGCAAAAAAATGGTTCTACAATAGCCTATTTCATTTATCAGCAACAAAAGTCCACGGCCCTTTAAAATAGTTTGTACGCACCAAGACGGAAGGTTCCAGCGGCATTTGTAAAAACAAGGAAACACAGCAATTGTCAACAAAAATATTCCTAATTGTACAATCCTCCATTACATTTGCCAATCTCTATTTTTCTAAAATTGTGATGATTGAACAATTTACCGCAGAGATTCCCATGCATCATTCGTTTGTAAAAAAAGAAAAGTTACACTCCCGCCTGACAATTGCGTTTGGGCTTTTTTTCCTGATTTCCTGTGCCGGCAACACACCCGAGGTAAGCACAACCCCCACACCAGAACTTTCTGAAACCGCAGAATCCTACGAAGAAAACACTCCAGAAATTGATTACACGTCCGAAGATACGCCTGCGCCCAAGGCAACCGGAGGCACGATCGAAACGAGCGGCTACACGTTTACCGCCCCCGACAACGGCTGGACCATCATCGGCGGCGAAGACAACGCGCCCTATGAATTTTATAATCCGCAAACCGGGCGTCGCGCCGTCCTCGTAGAAGTAATTCTCCCCGAAGGCGAGCCCATTCGCCTCATGGACCGCGCCCAGATCGAAATGCAGTCGTTCGAATCGAGCGGCAAAAAGGCTTCGCTCGCCGAAACCTACCCCGAAGAAGCCTTCGGCACGACCGGAGCATTCTTTGATGTCGCAGGCAAGCGCTACGACACGCCTTACGAAGCCGTCGGTTTAGTCACCAGTGCAGGAAACCGTGTTTTCACGCTTACGCTCGCCGCAACAGACACCCAACTCCCTGCAGGCGCCCTCAAGCAGGAATGGAAGGACTTTTTTGCGACATTCAAGCTCAAGGATGTCGTAAAGGAAGAAGTCTCTGAACTCTCTGCCGAACGCATCAATCAATACACAAGCGCAGACCTCGGCTATTCCTGGAGCACTAGCGACACGCTTTGGCACAACTGGACTGGAGTCGCCCGCCAGAACGAAGATCCGGACCTTGTACTTAGCAACAAGAAAGAAGACATTTCTCTCTTCGTCTATGGAGCAATAGTCCCAAGCGACGAAGTCAGCCAGCAAGACATGTTCAAGGTTCTCCTCAGCCGTCTCGGTCTTTCGATGAATGAGCCTGGGCTTGAAGTCCAACGCATCAAGGTTGGCGACCGCTACGCCCAGGAATTTACGCTCACGCATGTCGTCAACAATTATGACTTCTATTATACAGGCCGTTTCTTCTACGATAACGGACGCGGCATCTTGATAGTCTCCTGGACGCAAGGCATCAACAAGAAGAAATACGCATCCGTGATGAAGAACGCCATAAACGGACTCAAGGTCGGCGCCATGCCCCAAATGGCAAGCGATGAAGAAGCCCGTAAAAAACAGAATAAGTTTAACGCCGCCGTCATGAGCCAGGTCGGTATTTTGCGACTGCTCGAAGACCAACCGTTTGTGGCCCTCAGCTACTTTGAACGTGCGAACAAGATGGACCCAGAAGAACCGCTTTACCTCATCAACTGCGGTTTCGTTTACCAGATGAAGGAACTTTACGGACCAGGCATCAGCTATTTCACAACCCAGATGGATCTTGTTCGCAAGAACGGCAAACTGCTTTCCATTCTTGGAGAAATGTACGAAGCGCTGTTCGACTACGGTCGCGCCCGCGAATGCGCCGAAGCAGCCCTTCGCTACACGCCGAACAATCCTGAATACGTCATCAACTTGAGCGATGCGCTCTGGGGCTTGGGCCAGCGTCACCAGTCCCTCATCGTCGTGCAAAGGCTTTTCGATACGCAACCAAGTTCACGCCTTGGCGTCTACCTCGCAAAGACTTACATGGGACTTGACCAGTACGCTGAAGCCGTTGACATTTTGTACGGTATCCGTGGCCGCTTCGGCATGAGCAAGGATTTGGGAGAAACACTCATGGACGCCCTCATGTTCCTCGGCCGTTACGAAGAAGCACGCGCCATCAGCGAAGAAACCCTTGCTAAAGCAAAGAACGATTATAAAGTCTGGACAATGCACGGCAAGATTCTCTTCTATAGCAGGAACTACCGCGATGCAGAAAAGGCCCTCACTAAAGCTCTAGCCCTCAAACCGGACAACGAAGACGCGAAGAGTTTCCTCTCGGCAACGAAGGCCTATCTCGGCAAGGCGGACAACCGCACGCTCCAAAAGCCTATCACCCCGGTCGAAGAGCGCACCGCCGACTTGAAGACGCTCCTCCACCCGCAGGCAAAACAAACCGCCATCGAGGGAGACTTCCCCGCTGTCATCCACTACCAGAAGGAAGCACTCAAGGCTGAAAAAGGCGCCAACTGGGTCCGCAGCGAAGAAATGCTCCTCGAAGTCTTGGACCAGCGCGGGGCGGCAATTTATCGAGAATTCACCTTCGACTTTTTGCCTGGCTTCGACCGCATTTATTTGAACGCTCTCGAAGTTTACGACAGCAATTGGAAACTCAAACAGAAGGCGACACTCAACGGCGCCTATATTACATATGCAACAGAAATCGGTGGAGGAAACGAAAGCCAGACGGCACACTTCCCGCTTTCCGAAATCGCTCCGGGTGACTTTATCTACATGCAGTTCAGCCGCACGAATCTTGAAAACAAGGGCATGATTCCGTACACGAACTACGAGAGCAGCCGCGATGTGCCTGTCGGAGAATCCGTCTTCCGCATTTACGCCGACACGACCCGTTTTGTCACCGAAGAATACGGACCTCTCGAAAAGAAAGCTATCAAGGGAGGCATCGAATGGAAGATTGAAAATCCGGTCATCGTCCGCAAGGAACTCTACATGCCGGTGTACCGCGACTTTGGCGCAGGCCTCATGCTCACGGGCAAGCAGGAATGGCGCGATGTCGGCGAAGACTACCAGAATCTCATCAGCCACCAGTTTAAGAAGGCAGTCAAGGTTCGCGAGCAGGCATTCGAAGAACGCGGCAACAAGATTGGCGATGACGCCGTCAAGGCTATTATCAATTTTGTCCGTCAAGATATCCGCTACCGCGACGTGCGTTTTGGCGGTCACAGCCTGATTCCGCAGACCGCAGAAGTCACCCTCAAGGAACACCGTGGCGACTGCAAGGACATGGCGCTTTTGCTCAAGGACATGCTCGAAGCCATCGGCGTCAAAAGCTACCTCACCGCAATACACCTCACCGAAGAAGGCTTTTCGCACTTGCCGACCATTCAACAGTTCAACCACATGATTCTCTATATCCCGAAGCAAGGCAAGATTAGCGAACGCTGGGTCGATGCGACCGACAAGACGGGCAACGACCGCCCGGTACCGCTCGACATGGAAGGCAAGGTCGCGCTCGTAATTGACGGAGACCAGAGCCACGTGGTGACGACCCCTATTCTCGAAGACAACCAGGAACACCAGATCGCCATCCAACACGACTTGTACATCGGAACTAACGGCGAATGCGAATTCCGCGATTCCGTGCAGCTCCAAGGCAAGTTTGCAAGCGCCATCCGCAACAAGTTCTTCGGTCGCGACATCAAGGACCAGGAAAAACTCTTGGAACAGTTCCTTGCATCCGGCGTTCCCGACGTAAGTATTGGCAACATCCGCATCGAAAACCTCGAGCAGTTCAACAAGCCGCTCATCATCGTGAACACGTACGCCTCGAAGGGCTACTTCGGGCAGGGAGGTTCCGAACTCAAGGGACGCTTCCCGAACGTCTGGGAGCGGAGCCTGTTCAAGCTCCCGAAAGTTGCAAAGCGCCACCACCCCATCCGTATGCCGCACGAGACGCAGTTCAGTTTCAAGCTGAACATCAAAACGGCAAACGGACACACCGCGACACTCACCGAAGCAAAACAGCTCGGCCACGCACCGGATTACGTGAGCTTCGAAAAGCAACCGAAGTCCAAGACATCTAGCGGAATAAAGTGGACCACGTTCGCTCTCTATGCAGATCCGAGTGAATACGAAAAAATCCGCGAAGAATGGAACTATCTTTTAAGTGAAACGAGCCCGATGATTACAGTGAAATAAGGTCTGAGCTATGGGCACGGTCGCCCAAGGGCGACCTTTGAGGTATGAGGTATAGCCCAAAGCGAAGCGACCCCAAAGCACCAAAGGTGCGACCCCATAGCCCAAAGCTAATGACCATTGACCAACAACCATTGACTAACTATGCGAGCACTCATTCTATCAGACATTCACGGTTCTGCCATTGCGGCAAGGCAAGCGCTTTCGTATTTTGAAGCGTTCAAATGCGACAAGATTTTCCTGCTCGGCGATACGCTTTACCACGGACCGCGAAACCCGCTGCCGGCAGGCCACGGCCCGATGGGCGTTGTCGAAGCTCTCACGCCCTACAAAGAACACATTGTAGCCGTCCGCGGAAACTGCGATGCCGATGTCGATTTGATGATGCTCGATTTTCCCATCGAAAACGAATACAAAGTCATCGAGGATTGCGGTTTTCATCTATTCCTAAGTCACGGACACATTTTTATGCCGGAATGTTTCCCGAAAACAGCGCTAGAGACAATCGAATCCACGGGATTCAAACCAACAAAGGGCAACGTCGAGCAGCATAAACCACAAATCGACGTTTACCTTTACGGTCACACACACGTCTGGAAGCTCGAAAAGAACTTCCGTGATGTGCTTCTCGTGAATCCAGGCTCGACAAGCTTGCCCAAAGACGGAAACCCACCCACGTTCGGATTCTACGAAAGCACGTCTGCAACGGAAAATAGCCAAGCGCACGCAAGGTTTAGCATACATACACTCGACGGCATGGAAATTGCGGCAATGAACATTTAGGTATGCGACCGAGCCCATACCCCATAGCCCACACCCCTACCTGCTAATTTTTTCTTACATTTGCAACATGGTCCTTAACGTTATTTGGCTCGTTTTCTTTTTCGGCGCATTTATCGCGTGCATCATCCAATGGCTCGCGTTCGGTGACTCCGGCATTTTCAACAAGGCAATTCTTGGCGCGTTTGACATGTCAAAAACGGCATTCGAAATTGCGCTTGGCCTCACGGGCATTCTAAGCCTTTGGCTTGGCATTTTGAAAATCGGCGAAAAGGCCGGAGCAGTCCAGATCTTGGCGAAAATTGTCCAACCGCTATTTTCGAGACTCTTCCCCGAAATTCCGAAGGGCCATCCCGTTGTGGGAACAATGCTTATGAACATCAGCGCGAACATGCTCGGCCTTGACAACGCAGCGACCCCGATGGGTCTTCAGGCAATGAAGCAGTTGCAGGAACTCAACCCGAACGAAGACAAGACTGTCGCAAGCGATTCGCAAATCATGTTCCTCGTTTTAAACGCAAGCGGACTTACGCTAATTCCTGTTAGCATAATGACTTACCGTGCACAGCTCGGAGCAGCAAATCCGAGTGACGTATTTCTGCCGCTTCTTTTATCCACATTTTTCAGCACAATTGCGGGCATTTTCGCGCTCAGTTTTTTCCAGAAGATCAAACTCAAGGATCCCATAACAGTGGCATGGCTCGGCGGCATCAGCGCATGTGTCATCGCCATCATGTTCTACTTTAGCCACCTCACCGCCGAAGCCATCGGCACGACAAGCCTGTTCATTAGCGGGATTGTCCTGTTCGGCATTATCGTCGTGTTTCTCGCCCTCGCCTGCTACCGCAAGGTTCAAGCCTACGAAGCATTTGTCGAAGGCGCAAAGGAAGGGTTCAACACCGCCGTGATGATCATCCCGAATCTCGTAGCAATTCTCGTAGGCGTCGCCGTATTCCGCGCAAGCGGCGCGATGGACCTCGTCATGAACGGCATCTCTTATTTGCTCGGACTCATCGGTATCGGTAACGACGTCGTCCCGGCGCTCCCGACCGCCCTCATGAAACCCCTCAGCGGCAGCGGCGCCCGCGGCATGATGATCGACGCCATGAAGAACTTGGGCCCGGACAGTTTTGCAGGCCGTCTCAGTTGCATGTTCCAAGGTGCCGCCGACACAACCTTCTATATAATTGCAGTCTATTTCGGTTCCGTCGGTGTCAAAAAAACTCGACACGCAGTCACTTGCGCATTGATTGCTGATGCCGTAGGTGTGATCGCCGCCATAGCGATTGCCTACATATTCTTCCCGCCCATACACTAGCCCAGTGACATACCTCACGTATTCAGTCACCATAAAACACGAAAATATTACAATAAAATTTTTTCGCCCCTTTTTAGAAAATTTTATTTACATTTAGAACACTATTTTGGTGTAAATAGAACACTTTTATTGGTGTCAAATGGAGTCATTCAAGGGTCGAGAATGGAATACGTCATATTCAGCAGCGTATACAAAGAATTTAGGGATGGTATACTAGACAATATTCCTGACATATTGGCTATGTCCAAACGCATAGCCACAGCGGTTCCTCCAATATGCAATATTCTAAACATCGGTTATATCAAGCTAAAATTGATAGCCCCTAGTTCGATTATTGCAAAAAACGGCATGAATGACGAAAAGATGATTTTCGAAGACCCAAGCGGTTACGAACTCGTCCCCATGATTCAGACATACCGCACAGGTGAAAATGGCATGGTGACCATCGAAATTCGAGCCAAAAAAGGTCACAAATTTACAAATTCAGAAGTCCAAGCAGTAAAGCTCATCTGCGACGACATGTTCATCATTCTCGGTAGATCCCGCTTGATGAGCGCCGTCCATTACGCAAGCCAGACCGACACGATGACAGGCATTCCGAACCTGCCACACCTCATTCAGCACGGAATCGACCTTAGGGCTAAACAAAAACTGCAAAATTTCAACGGCTTTTTCATAAACCTGAAAAACTACAAGTACGTCAACCAAGCCAAAGGCCCCGCCGTGGGCGACAAGGGCATCATCACTTTTGCCCGTACTGTCACGATAATGTGCCATGACGAAGAAATGCTGGCAAGACTTGGTGGCGACAACTTCTTTGCACTCATCAAAAAAGAAAACACAGACGAATTTATCAAGCAGCTGTCCCCTTTGCAAATTCCAATTCCTGTAGATGGAAACATCTTGCCGCTTACAATCCATTGCCGTCTCGGGATTTATGACATCAAGCCCGCGGACACAATGAACGAAGCCATGCATGCCGCCTCGATAGCGCTCAACGAAGCCAAGACGCATCCAGGCAACGACATCGTCTACTTTTCAAAGCCGATGCTCGAAACGCTATCGCACGAAAAAGAAATTTCTTCGATATTCAACGAAGCCCTCAAGCGAAGGGAATTTATCGTCTATTACCAGCCAAAGGTTTCTCTAGGCAACACGACTCTTTGCGGATGCGAAGCCCTCGTGCGCTGGAACCGCAACGGACGCATCGTTTCTCCCGGCGAATTTTTGCCAATTCTGGAAAAAGAAGCCTCCGTGTGCCAATTGGACTTTTACGTATTCCGCAAGGTCTGCGAAGATATCCGTTCATGGCTGAACGCAGGCTATACCCCCGTCCGTGTCTCCTCCAATTTTTCAAGACTGCACTTGCGCAATCCCCGTCTTGCCCAAGATATTCTTGATATCATGAAGGAATACAATATTGACAGCAAATACATCGAAATTGAACTGACTGAAGCATCGGATTTTGAAGACAAAGTCGCCATGCAAAAATTCGTGAACGAGTTGCGTCAAAATGGCATTTCCGTTTCTATCGATGATTTCGGCACGGGCTACTCCACGTTCAATGCGCTCAAAGACTTGAACGTGAACGTCATCAAGCTCGACAAGTCCTTACTGGACCACATCGGCGAAAGCAAACATCATGACGAAGTTGTCGTGAAGAACATGGTGAACATGATTAACGAGCTCAATCTCGAAGTGGTCGCCGAAGGTGTCGAAAACAACAAGCAACTGGATTTTTTAAACAACGCCAAATGCTCGACCGTCCAAGGTTTCATTTACGATAAGCCCTTGACTAAAGAAGATTTCGAGGCAAGGCTTTCGCATAAAATAACGTATAAAAATTCAATCTAGAAAAACATCCAGACGGCCATCCACAAGACCATAAGCCCGAATTCAATTTCTCTGGAAATTCTAGCCATAAAGCAACATCCAAGTGCGATTTCGGCAATCGCTGCAAGCCTTATCCATGGCGCATCCTCGCCCATTTGGTATAGCGATACATTCCCGACAAGTTCCAGCCAAAGCCAAAAAGTCTGCGCAAGCACCATAAAGCGTCTGCGATTCTCACGAAGACCCGTCGTAAAAACGCAGAACGTTAGCGCCACCATGCGGAAAGGATAATTTTCCATCGACGAAATGGCGAGATTTCCAACAAATGCACAGAAAAGGCAACTCGTCATGACAACAAGAAACATCATGAGCGTCACGCGGAACATCCCCTTCATTTTCCAAAGGAGCGCCGCAAAAACGAGGCACAAGAGACAAGCCACGGCATTGGCAAACATGCTCATTGGCGATTCTCCTTACGCTTTTTAGAGAAGCCGAGATGTACAAATGGTTGTAAACAGACTAACAATGAACTTACGTAAGCGCCAAACGGTCCAGAGAGGACTATCCAGTCCGAAGTAAAATAGCCATACACTACAGCGGCAAGGATTCCACAAAGCACAGGCAATCGCACCACCTTGAATTCCGGAGCCGAAAACGGCGAGTAATATTTTTTCTCTTCGACATCAGGGAGTTCGCCATCCGGGCTATCGCTTTCCTCGCCCATCAGGATTTCATCATTTTCAAAAAAACGCGAAAGCAAGAAGCGCACTCCAAAAAATATTACGGCAAAAAGAGCTCCACCCGCAAACATAAGGCTCGCACTCCCAAAAGAGGCATTCGTGAAGAAATGGAAATCATTGTGGTTTACGACAAAGTCGCACTTGAGCAAGACGCCAAACAGAATACTCGCAACAACAAGCAACCTTCCCCAAAGGCTCTCACGCACAACTTCAAAGAGCAACAGTTGCGGAATGGCGCAGGCAAATACAAACGACGCTAAGCTACGCTCACCTTTCAAGAGGATTATCCAAAGGAACAGTAGTGACATGAACCAGCTACAAAGCATGAGGAAACGCCCTATTAATCGATTGTTGTAATTTTCGAACGAAAGCAGCGCAATCGAATTGGCAAGCCCCATGTAGAAAACACATGCGACCACATCCAGAGGAAAGAACGCACCCAGCCACAAAGCGTTTTCGAGTCGTGCAAAATCAAGGGCAAACGCAGACACGACCCAGAATATCGTCGGAAGAATAATCCATGCCAACGGTCTCCGGATTTTCGCAAGTTCCTTGCAGAGCGCAATATCTTCAGCAGAATCTGCAGCAACAAGATGCGTCACAAAGAACAAGAGTGAAATAAAACCGACGATAGCAATGCTAAACACTCCGTTATTTAACTGAATAGAATTCGGATAAAGCAATACAAAAAAGAGAGCTACCCCAAGACTGCAAAGGGAACTGAGCTCCAACAGAAGCGATGTGCGACGGTGGATTTTCACCTTCATAATAAGCAAAAACGCCGAAAGAAGAACGCCCGCCTGCGACATACCGATCCAAAAGATGAAAAGCGTCTTGGGGAACTTCCAATTACCGCCATTATGCAAAAGCAATTCGATGGAACCGTCCCAAAACGAGCCGCCCACAGAAAGCAGGAGCATAAAGCACAACGCAATAAAAACAATTGTAACGACTTTGCTGTTCAATTTTTTGCTACAGGTTTTAGGTTATAGGATTTAGGTGAATGAAGCACAGACAGCCCAATTAATATTGAGCAATCCCCTAAGACCTAACACCTAAAACCTAATAACTACAATATATTTTTTTATTTTTTATATTAGGAGATTCGAATGAAAAAAATTCTATTCTGTCTATTATTTTTCGCCATTTATGCCGCCGCAAATTCTTGTACCAGGGCTTGGTTCGAAATCAATGCTTACGGATACTTCGCCTCAAACGACAGGCCCTATCTTGATTCGACACACCAAAATGAATTGACCTACGAAATCGACGAAAAATACATCTATAAAAACGGGATCATAGACTCCATTCTCACGTATCACCAAAAAGCGTCTTTACCAGAGTACATCGATGCATTTAACTGGGACGAGGGCACGCTTATACACAACCGCACCTCAGTAAAAATATCCAGAAAAATCGTCAACGACACTCTAATAATTACAGAAACAGAGACAAACCAGGTAATCATAAAGATTCTTGATAATTATGCAGAGAAGAAAATAATCAAATCAAAAACAGGCACTGAAACCTATAGACAAATATTCTTCAGCAACGACACCCTTGTATTCCAGACAACTTCGACTTACAAATCGGGCGAGAAGGACTCGTATAAAACCATCACCGTCAAAGACCCGCAAGACGACTCCAAATGCACAGAATATGACGATGAAGGAGAAATTCAAGGACAGCTAGAATTCACAAAAAACGATAACGGCTATTCCATAAGGTACAATGATGAACAGTATGAGCCCAAAACAACTCCAAATTACAAAGAATACTTTATGGTAGTCCCAGAGCAATATCAATATACGACCTCGATCCGTAAACAGCGCCCGGCAGTAAAGATTTCGCCGAAAGCTAGATATTTCGATCTTTTAGGTAGGTACAAATTCAGTAAATAACATTTTCACAGTCATGCATGGACGCAAAAACAAGCTTTAAGAATGACAGCTTCATGCAGACAGTCTCTTAACAAATGAGTATCATAGAAATTATCATTATCGCGATTGTCGAAGCGATGGACTGCTTTGCAGTCGCAATTTCGACCGGGCTTTGTAAATCGGGCATTCGTTATAGCAGCGCGTTTTTGCAGGCCGTAAGCTTCGGCGTTTTTCAAGGGGGCATGACGCTCCTCGGTTTTTTTCTTGGAAATTTCGCAGAACGCTGGTTCAATGCGGTGGGCACTCCGATTGCCTGCACAATACTCTGCGTTTTAGGCGGACGCATGATCTGGAGCGCCGTTAGAGGCGGCGAACAAACGGCATCTTGTAAACACCTGAGCCTAACAAGCATTTTGCTTTTGTCGATTGCGACAAGCATTGACGCGTTTGCTGTAGGAATTTCATTTGCGTTCATGAACGTGAACATGAATTTCGCCGTGAGCGCCATTGCATTTGCAAGCTTTGCAATGGGAATCATCGGCTTTGAAATCGGGCGCCACGCTTCCAAGCGGTTCAAGACGAAAATCCCGGAAATTATTGCGGGGATTATTCTCATTGCTATTGGCGTGAAGATGTTTATTTAGCGCCTTCGGCGCGCCATGAGCTATGGGAGCGCTCGTAAACTCGCTTCGAGCACGCTTCGCTTTGAGGTATCAGCAATGAGCTCGTTCGTCAATTTTTTAGCAGTTTTATCCAGTAAAGCATTAAACTTTTCTAATTACATTAAGCCCATAGCTCATAGGACCGCAAGGTCCGAGCTCATAGCCCACATGCTCTAAGTTCTTTCTATATTACATCCCATGAGTGAGCAGAAAGACATCGACCGTACCCGCTATTTTGAGTTAAAGAAACAACTGGAAGAAGCCAGCCGTCTTTATTACAAAGACGGAGTCTCCCCCATGAGCGACCAGGATTTTGACTTCGGGCTCAAGGAGATGGAAGCGCTCGAGGCGAAGTATCCGGAATTGCGCGGGAAGGGTTCGCTCACGCAGAAGGTCGGTAGCGACCTCACGAATGATTTTGCGAAGGTGACGCATGCGGTGCCGATGCTCAGCATCGCAAACGTCTATAGCGAAGAAGAAATGCGCGAGTTTGTGAAAGCCGCAGAAGAAGGAATTGCGGCAGTAGACGAGAGAACGGACCTTCGGTCCTACAGACTAGAGACGAGAGAAGATGCAGCAACAAAAGACAATCTCTCGTCTTTCGTCTCTCGTCTCTCGTCTAAAAAATGGATTTGCGAACGTAAAATTGACGGGGTTAGCCTTTCGATTGTGTACGAGAATGGTCGTTTGAAGCAGGCGGCGACTCGTGGCGATGGCGCCCAAGGCGACGACGTGACGTTGAACGCGCTTACAATTGCAGATATTCCCGAATATTTTGACGCCAAGAAGTTGAAAATCGACCCGTCGGAGATTCCGCAGGGAACGTTCGAAGTCCGCGGTGAAGTCTACATGGAACGCGAAGCATTTGAACGTTTGAACGAGCAGTTCATCTTGGAAAACAAGAAGACATTCCAGAACTGCCGCAATACGGTTTCGGGCTCGCTCAAGCTCAAGAGCGTTGCCGAATGTAAGACTCGCCCGATGCGCTTTTTTGCCTACCACATTCCGCAGAGCAACAACAAGACTCACGAAGAAAACTTGAAGCAGCTCAAGCATCTCGGATTCCATACGAACGATTACTGGACAGCCAACACGGTCGAAGAGATCATGGCGATTTCCGAGAAGATTGGCGCTAGCCGCGACAGCCTCCCGTTCGACATTGACGGCATGGTCGTGAAGCTGAACGACCTTGCCATGCAGCGCGAGCTCGGCAGCACAAGCAAGAGTCCGCGTTGGGCCATCGCATACAAGTTCAAGGCCGAGCGCGCCTACACTCCGCTTTTGTCTGTTGAATTTCAAGTCGGTCGTACGGGAGCGGTAACGCCAGTCGCAAACCTTGCGCCGGTGCGTCTCGCAGGCACGACCGTCAAGCGAGCCACCCTCCACAACTTCGACGAAGTGGCAAGGCTCGACTTGCACTACGGCGACACCGTCGGCGTAGAGAAGGGTGGCGAAATCATCCCGAAAATCACGGATGTCAAACGCGAACTGCGCCCCGCCGGGGCCTCCCCCGTCGTGGCTCCTGAAAAATGCCCCGTGTGTGGCGAGCCTCTCACGCACATCGATGGCGAAGTGATCCTCCGTTGCGAAAACATGCACTGCCAAGCGCAAGTGCAATGCCTGTTCGAACATTTCGTGAGCCGCGAGGCGATGAACATCGAAAATCTCGGACCCGCGCTTATCGCAAGCCTCCTTGCCACCGGCAAAATCAAGCGCATCCCCGACCTTTACCGCCTCACGCTCGAAGACCTGGAATCGCAGGAACGCATGGCAAAGAAGAGCGCGAAAAATGTCTACGACGCCATCGCCGCTTCCAAGCAAAAAAGCCTCGAGAATTTGTTGCACGGCCTCGGTATCCGCTTTGTCGGCCGCACAAGCGCACGCAATATCGCTAAGCATTTCCGCACGCTCGAAAAAATCCGCACCGCAACGGTCGAAGAACTGCAAAACGTAACCGACGTCGGTGAACGCATCGGTAAATCCGTCTACGAATTCTTCCACACGCCGCTTTATACAAACGAAATCGATGAACTCGTAGCGCTCGGCCTCCCGACGGAATTCAAGGGCGTTGTCAAGACATTGTTCCAAGGGCAAACCGCCGTCATCACGGGAACGCTCCCGAATATGCAGCGCGAAGACGCTCGAAAACTCATCGAAGAATATGGCGGCAAAGTCAGCGGTTCCGTGAGTAAAAAGACGAGCTGGGTCTTGGCAGGCGAAGCCGCAGGCTCCAAGCTCACGAAGGCAAACGAGCTCGGAATTCCCGTGCACGACGAAGCATGGCTTATGGAGCAAATCGCAAACGCCGACGCATCCGACGATGCTCTCGACAACGCCGGCACACCTGTCGATGCCGCAAGAACTTCAACTAAGTCCGCAGAGGACCAGTTGTCGCTAAATCTTTAACCCCTATAATAAATAACAGTTCTTATTGCAAAAAGAGGCGCCCCACAACGGACGCCCCCAACCGTTTTAAATTCAAGATTTAGCACAGCGAAGCTACAATCTACATCCTTAAAAAAGGACTGTTTTCAAAGCGGTTCGTTTTGGAATAAAACTTGGCTCAAAAGCCCTCGCTTCAATCCCTGCGTCCAAATGTATAAAAAAGTTAACACGCTGGCAAGGTGTAAAATGAAACACGGATTTCTCTAAATGAAAACACCGTAAAAAGCTCAAAAAAGCATTTTTCACTCGCATTGCCTAAAATTCCATTTTTTAGTAAATTTTAGCGCATGAAATCAGTACCTATAACGCTCCTGACCGGTTACTTGGGAGCCGGCAAAACAACTCTCCTCAACTACGTTCTCAACAATCAGCAGGGCTACCACGTCGCCGTCATCGTGAACGACATTGGCGAAGTGAATATCGACCAGACTTTAATTGAAAAGGGCGGAAACATCACCAAGGAAGACTCGGGCAAGGTAGTCCCGCTTTCGAACGGTTGCATTTGCTGCTCGCTTAAAACCGACTTGATCGAACAAATTGCCGAACTTTTGGAAATGGGCAAATTCGACTATATCCTCATCGAAGCGAGCGGCATTTGCGAACCAATTCCTATCGCACAGACCATCAGCTTTGCAGGAAGCCAGCTCCAGAGCAAGGACGGCAAGCGCCTCGCCTGCCATTTGGACAATATTGTCGCCGTTGTGGACGCGCTCCGCCTCGCCGATGAATTTGCCGGTGGCGAAAAGCTCCTCGACGAAAATCTCGAAGAAGAAGATATTGCAAACTTGCTCATCCAGCAGATTGAATTCTGCAATACGATTATCGTGAACAAGGTCGATGCGCTGAGCAAACACGACTTGGAACACGTGAAGGCCGTCGTGAAGGCTTTGCAGCCGACCGCCAAGATGATCGAGACGAACTACGGCAAGGTCGACATGAAGGACATTCTCGACACGAAGCAGTTCGACTTCAACAAGGTCGCCGAATCGAGCACTTGGGCAATCAAGCTCAACGAAGAAGGCCACGACAACCACGATGACGATGATGACGACGATCATGACGAACATGAACATCACCACCACGACCATGACGATGACCACGATGAGCATGAGCACCATCATCACGACCATGATGAGCACGAACATCATCATGACCACGACGATGAAGACCACAGCCATTGCGACCATGAACATGGCATTTGCCACTGCGGCCACCACCACGACAAGGATCATCCGCACGGTGACGAATATGGCATCAGCACGTTTGTCTACGAAGACCACCGTCCGCTGAACCGCGAAAAGTTCGAAGCGTTCCTCGATGACTATCCGACAAGCATCATCCGTACGAAGGGTCTCATCTGGTTCAGCGATGAGCGCAGCGAAAGCTACTTGTTCGAACAGGCTGGCAAGCAGGCCTCGGCCCAGAATTTTGGACGTTGGTTCGCCGCCGAAAGCGAAGCTGAACAGAAGCGCATTCTCGAAGAAAATCCGCAGCTCCAGAAAATCTGGGACGAAAAGTACGGCGACCGCATCATCCGCTTGGTGTTCATCGGCCAGCACATGGACAAGAAGAAGATTATCCAGGTGATGAACGACTGCTTGGACGATTAACGCAATGTCAAGCCCGCCTCCGAGCGGGCATCTCCTTTTATGATTTGAAATTTCCCGCGACCATTCGCGGGGATTTTTTATATATTATTTACGTTATTTCAAACGTTTGGGGCATTTATGCTAAAAATTTTATCGATGATTGCGGCAACAACTCTTTTGTTTGTTGCTTGCGATAATTCCTCATCCGACCCATCTTCATCAAACCAAGAAGGGACTTCACAAAATACCGTCATGGACACACTCCCCTTCGATACGACTGGAATAAAGTCTCAGGTTTTCAGCTATAAAAAGCCAGAAAAAATTTTCACAGCCGAAGGATTGCGCCAGCACAAGGAAAAATACGGCGAATTTTGGGAGAATTACATTTATTTGGAATGGTTTTCCAAAGAATATTGCGAGAATACAGGTATTGATGACAACGGAAACAGGACGATGAAGCCGACCAGGAATCTGTACTCAGGGCCCCACGCTTTTTTCGTTCGAGAAGATTCGCTCATGTTTGCTCAAATACTCACGCACTGTCCATCGCTTTCTTGGGGCGCATGCGATGGCGCGGACTCCTACTCAGGAAAGATTACAGTCGGGAATAACGATTTCTATTACAACGAATCCGAAAAACGCTTGATTCAAATAAACGATTCCACGGTTACCATCTGGTACGCTGACGGGAGATTGTTCATTCCAGCAGTAGAAACAGATATGGATTCGCTTAACGAAGTTTCTTATGGATGGACTAGGGACATATTCGAAGGCGACTCCATGGTAACATTTATCGATAACGGATCTTCCCATATTAGTGATACAATTTTCATCGAAAAATACAATGTGAAAATAACAGATAACGAGTACACATGGATTTTCGAAAACGAAACCTGCAAAGCATGGGGCTATAAAAACGATCCTTCAAAAACTTCATCCGAAAACTGCGACGCCCGTGCGAAGCGTTATAACGATGCGTCCGATTGCATTCGACGCAACATGGGCGCCCCCAATGGCATCCTGGTGAGTTTATGCCGCCCCAATAAAACTAAATACCGTTCTATATGGTGCATCTTGGATGAAGATATGCCCTAAAAATAGATTTGCAGAGTAGTTTTATAGGATTTTTCAAGAATTTTTGAACTCATCCCTTGACAACTGGATTTTGGATTGATATTTTTGTAACATGATGAATTTCGTAACAAGTGCAACTATGAACCGTCGTTGGTGGCGCGGACTCTAACATAGAGCCCGGCATTTGTTACAAATCACCCAAGATTTTTAAGCAAAGGCTTCCGGACTCACGGAGGCCTTCCTTTTTACCGAAAATTGACGAAATCCTCCGGGGCATAAAGCCTTTGCGAAAGCAAACGAGTTTTAAAAACTAGAGGATTAAAATGACTAAGATTACTCACATCACCGAACGCCCGGGTTACGCTCCGCGTACTGACAGCATTTACGTAGCACTCCCCGGTGAACGTTACACCCCGTTTTCACTCGCCAAGAAGCTCGGCGCAAAGGCCATCTTCGAATCGGCAAGCTTTGACCACGGTCGCAGCCGCTATTCGACGTTGATGGTGGACGAAGGTTTCCGCCTGCGCCAGAACGAAAAGAACGTGAGCATTGTCGTAGACGGCAAGGAAAGCGAATTCTTGGCTGAAGGTGATGGAGATATTCTCGATGCCTTGCTCAAGATTTCTGCCGAAAACACTGTGCCGCCCAACCAGATTCCTATTCCGTCTTCGGGCGTGGGCTACCTCGGCTACGAATTCTGCGCCCGCTGCGATACCATCCGCCTCGCCCCACAGGTCGATGAACTCAACATCCCCGAAGCCGAATTTTTGATCGGCCACATTTACATTGTGTTTGACCACTTCACCGAAAAACTTCACTTGTTCGCACTGAACTACGAAGAACACCAGATCGACCTGAAGGCTGCGATTGAAAAAGTGAAGGCTCGCCTCGCCGACTTGGACTTCAGCTACCTCGCCCCGGAACAGCAGTACGGCAAGGGCATCACGATGACCGACCTCGAACAGTCCCGCAAGGAATACGTGGAAAAGGTCGCCGCTTTGCAGAAGCACATCGTAGCAGGCAACATCGTTCAGGCCGTGCCGTCCCGCCGCATCCAGTTTGCAAGCGATATCGAAGCCCTCGACATTTACCGCCGCCTCCGCACGGTGAACCCGTCTCCGTACATGTTCTTCTTGGATTACGGCACGCACCAGTTCATCGGCGCATCTCCGGAAAGCTTGATCCGCGTGCGTGAAGGCATCGCCACCATCCACCCGATTGCAGGTACCCGCCGCCGCGGTAAGGACGACGCAGAAGACGAAGCATTGATGAAGAACTTGAAGGGCGACCCGAAGGAACGCGCCGAACACTTGATGCTTGTGGACCTCGCCCGCAACGACCTCGGCCGCGTTTGCGAAGCCGGCACGGTCGAAACCACCAAGTACATGGAATGCGAAAAGTTCAGCCACGTGATCCACTTGGTCTCTGACGTGCAGGGCCGCGTTTCCAAGAACAAGAAGGCCATTGAAGTGCTGCGCTCCAGCTTCCCGGCAGGTACGGTGAGCGGCGCTCCGAAAATCAGCGCCATTGAAATTCTTTCTGGCCTCGAAAAAGTAAAGCGTCGCTTCTATGCTGGCGCCGTGGGTTACATTGAATCGGACGGTGACTTGGATTTCTGCATCGCTATCCGTTGCTGCTTAAAGCAGGGCAAGACCATCAGCCTCCAGGCAGGCGGTGGCATCGTGGCAGCATCGAACGCTGACCGCGAATTTGAAGAAACGAACGAAAAGCTCGGAGCGATCAGGGCTGTACTGGAGGGTGAGCGATAGACGAAAGAACGCCCGCAACGGCGGGCTACAGACGAAAGACGAGAGAAATCGCCTATAACCTACAACCTATTACCTAAGACCTAACTATGATTATCATTATCGACAACTACGATTCCTTTACTTACAATGTCTACCAGGCCATTGCAAAAATCACCAACGAAGAAATCCGCGTGCTCCGTAGCCGCGAATGCACCATTGCTGACATCGAAAAGCTCAACCCGAGCCGACTCATTGTAAGCCCGGGCCCGGGCCGTCCGGAAGACGCCGGCATCTCGGTCGAAGCCATCAAGCACTTTGCAGGCAAACTCCCGATTCTCGGCGTTTGCCTCGGCCACCAGGCCATCGGTTACGCATTCGGCGCAAAGATTGTTCAGGCCAAGTTCATCAAGCACGGCATCGCCGAAGAAATCGACCTCGACGGCAAGGGACTTTTCCGCACCATCGGCAAGAAGAACATCTTCACGCGTTACCACAGCCTGGTCATCGACGAATCTACGCTCCCGGGCGATTTCGAAGTGACCGCCCGCGCAACAGACGGTGACATCATGGGCATTCGCCACAAGACGCTCCCGATTGAAGGCGTGCAGTTCCACCCGGAATCCATTGCTAGTGGCCGCGCCGACGAATTCTTCAAGGCTTTCCTCAACTACCGTCGCGAACCGCTCGACATCCGCGGAATCTTGAACACGCTTACCGCAGGCAAGGACTTGACCCGCGAAACCGCTGAAATGTTCATGGAAGACCTGACCGACGGTATCATGGACGAACGCCAGATGGCCGCTATCCTTACCGCACTTTCCAGCAAGGGCCCCGTGACCGAAGAAATTGCAGGCTGCGCCAAGGTGCTCAGCAGCAAGAAGCGCAAGTTTCCGTACAGCGGTGACGAACTCACCGATATCGTGGGTACCGGTGGCGACGGCAAGGGTAGCTTCAACGTAAGCTCTCTCTCCGGCCTGATTGCCGCTAGCTGCGGCGCCAAGGTAGCCAAGCACGGCAACCGCGCGGTTTCCAGCAAGTCCGGCGCTGCCGACTTCTATACCGCAGCCGGCTTCAAGCTCGACATGACTCCGGAAAAGGCTGCATCCGTTATTGACAAGACGAACTTCGTGTTCCTCATGGCTCCGGTTTACCATAGCGCCATGCGCTTTGCCGGCCCGGTTCGCGGAGCCCTCGGCGTGAAGACCATCATGAATTTGCTCGGCCCCCTCACGAACCCGGCCGAAGCCAAATACCTCATGCTCGGCATTTACAGCAAGTCGATTTTGGAACCGTTCACCAAGGCTGCAAAGTCCCTCGGTGCCAAGCGCGTGATGGTCGCCATCTCTGATGACGGCTACGATGAAATTTCTCCGTGCGTCCCGACAACGATTGCAGAAATCTTGGAAGACGGCGAGTATCGCGAATACCGCATTGACCCGAAGGAATTCGGCGTCCCGGCCGTGGACCCGGAAGACCTCGCAGGCGGTACGGGCGTGGACAACTTCAACCTCGCTCTCGACGTGCTGAACGGCAAAGGCCGTCCGGGCATCAAGTATGCCTGCGCCCTGAACGCCGGCGCCGCTCTCTACATCAGCAACAAGGCTGCAAGCATCAAGGAAGGCTTCGACAAGGCCATGAAGGCCATGGAAGACGGCTCCGTGCTGAAGAAGATTGAGGAAGTGAAGAAAGAGACGAATTCGTAAAAATGCTCCTGGATCCCGTCGAATTGTAGAACTAGAAATAATGGGTTCCCTCACTTCGTTCGAGGATGACAGGCTCCAGGATGACATAACGCAAAAACGCTCCGAGAATTCGGAGCGTTTTTCGTTTACGGTCTAAAAGTTTTTAAGGCGGCGATGGTTCGGGAGATGAGGTCGTTTAATTCCCAGCCGAGGAGTTTCGCGCCTCGTTCAATGACTTCGCGAGAGCATCCTGCCGCAAATTTCGGGGACTTGTACTTTTTCAAAACGGATTTCAGTTCCAAATCCTGAACGCTCTTGGACGGACGCATCAAAACGACCGCACCAATCAAGCCCGTGAGTTCGTCAACGGCATAAAGCACTTTTTCCATTTCGTGTTCCGGCTTGACATCCACCGTGATAGACCAGCCATGGCTCGTTGTCGCGTGAATCAGCTCTTCCGAAAGGCCCGCCTCTTGCATCAATTCGCGTTCCTTGATGCAATGCTGTTCCGGCCACAATTCAAAATCAAGGTCGTGCAAGAGACCGACAATTCCCCAGAATTCTTCGTCTTCGCCGTAACCTAGTTCACGAGCAAAGTAACGCATCGTATTTTCTACGATTTCGCCATGTTCAAGGTGGAACGGATCCTTATTGTATTTCTTAAGGAGTTCAAGCGCTCCTTCGCGTGTAATATTTGCTGATAATGCCATGGCTCGAAATATAAGAATTTTATGGGGATGATTGACAGCATTCGCCCACGGATTTTTGCGCGTCATAAAGCAAAATGCGGCGTGCTATAGGTTTTTCTAATTACTGATAATTGCTTATTTCGATAGACACCCCGTGCACACCAAATTACTAATAAATTAATTCTATTATATACAATATTAATTAAGTATTGGACAAGGTAATAGTTGCGTTCTATATTTTCGCCGTACAAATAGAATTATTCAAGAGCAAATATTTTGCTAAAGAGGAGTTTTTAAAATGACAAAGAATATATCAAAAAAGAAAATTGAATCCGCAAAAAATACCACAAACGTTAATGATCCGAGCACATGGAATTTTGCAACAAAGTGTTTACAGGCGGGTTGGAAGCCCAAGATTGGCGAACCACGCGTACTCCCGATTTTCCAATCCACGACTTACAAATACGAAGACGTTGACGAAGTGGAACGCCTTTTTGCACTCAAGCAATCGGGCAACAAATATACCCGCACAGGGAAC
The DNA here is from genome assembly GCA_902762795.1 of Fibrobacter succinogenes. Taxonomy (GTDB): domain Bacteria; phylum Fibrobacterota; class Fibrobacteria; order Fibrobacterales; family Fibrobacteraceae; genus Fibrobacter; species Fibrobacter succinogenes_E. The sequence goes on from CACWPM010000042.1 coordinate 43,957, forward strand.
CCGACCGTTGCAGCATTTGAAAGCAAGATTACGGAACTCGAAGGCGGCATGGGTGCCGTTGCAACCGCATCGGGGCAAGCCGCAGTCCTCCTTGCGATTTCGAACCTCGTGAAAGCAGGCGACCACATTGTTGCAAGCAAAACCATTTACGGCGGCAGCTACACATTACTCAGCGTAAGGCTTTCCAAGCTCGGCATAGAAACGACGTTCATCGACCCGGAAGATTCCATCGCAGAACTCCGCAAAGCTTTCCGCCCGAACACCAAACTCATTTTCGGCGAAACCATTGGCAACCCGGCCTTGGGCATTTTGGACTTTGAAAAGTTTTCCAAGCTCGCCAAGGAATTTGACGTTCCGTTCCTCGTTGATAATACACTCGCAACGCCATTCCTCGTGAAGCCTTTAAAACTCGGCGCAAACGTTGTCATCCATTCCGCAACAAAGTACATCGACGGCCATGCCGTTGCACTCGGCGGTGTCGTCATAGACGGCGGCAATTACAACTGGGAAAACGGGAAGTTTCCGGACCTCGTGGAACCGGACGCTCAATACGCAAACACCTCCTATACTCAAAAATTTGGACGTGCCGCATTTATCGCGAAAGCTCGCGCTCAATTCTTGCGCGATTATGGCGCCGCATTAAGCCCGTTCAACGCATTCCTTTTGAATTTGGGCCTTGAAACGCTCCACTTGCGAATGCCGCAGCACAGCAACAACGCCCTCGCATTAGCTGAATTTTTGTCCAAGCATCCGGCCGTGAATTGGGTCAGCTATCCGGGACTCAAATCTAGCCCATATTTTAAGCGCATCCGCAAATACTTTGATTACCAAGGCGGCAGCGGCGTGCTCACCTTCGGCCTCAAAGGTGGCAGAGCTGCCATCCGTTCCTTCGTCAAAGCATTGAAAGTCGCCGCCCTTGTGGTTCACGTGGGCGACGCCCGCACAAGCGTTCTGCACCCGGCAACAAGCACCCACTCGCAGCTATCGCCAAAAGACAGACTTGCGGCAGGCATCCCTGACGATATGATTCGCGTATCCGTGGGCATCGAAGACCCGCACGACATCATCGCTGACTTTGAACAAGCTATTGCAGCAAGCACCAAAGGAGGTAAATAATGAGTATAATTGTAGATGTCAATAAATACCTTGCTTTGAATGGTGCGACAAAGCGCATCAAAGATTACCTCTCTATTGAAGTTGCCGATCACGCTTACCTGCCGAAAACAGAAGACATTAAAAGCGACTGGGTCGCCTACATTGCAGCCCCCGCATTCAAGCTGATTCGCGAAAAATTGGGTCACGACATTGATTCATTCGTTTCCATCGGCACAGGTTCCGGCATTGACGTATTGACCGGCATTGAGCTTTTAGGGGCAAAACGCGTAGGCTTCACGGATTTGCAAAGAAGCGTTGTCGCCGCCGCTGCACAGAACGTTAGGAACAACTTAAAAAGCAATAACATCGAATTTGAATTTGGCGATGGCGACCTTTTGCAACCGCTCCAAAACGGCAAACGAAATTACGATGTCATTTACGAAAATCTCCCCAACGTGCCGCTCGCAAACAACACAAAGATTGAAGACAAACGCAATAGCGGCCATTACTTGGAAAAGCGCGAAGAAGCAATCCCCGAATTCGTTCACGAGCAAATGCTCGACTTGCATTATCTTGCACTCAAGCAGGCTCGCGATTACTTGGCAGAAAACGGCGCCGTCTATTCCACGCTTGGTGGGCGCGTTCCGCTCAATGCGTTAATCAAGCTTGGCGAACTCGCCGGACTCCGTTCTGAAATTTTCACGTATTCCTGGAAAGTCCAGGCCGAGCCGGAAGATGTGATTTCGGGATACGCCGCACAAGAAAAAGTTGGTCTCGGCCCTTTTAGATTCTACCGTGCCGAAGACTTGCAAAAAGCATTCGCAAACGTTTCCGTCAAAGATTCAGGCAGTCGCGCATTTGAAATCGAAAAATCTCTAGACTCTGTAAAACTTACAGCAACCGCAGCATACGAAGCATTCAAAAAAGGCGAAGTCATCGGCCATACCGTCGCCGTGTTAAAATCTAGCGTGGAATAGGGATGCTATGAAAAATGTTATTCAAAATTTAATTGAAGAATCCCAAAAGTTCCTTTTCAAGAGAGCCAAAATTGACGATAAAATCGGGCTCGAAGCCGCCAATTTCGCAGTCCGAGACATTCCAAAGCCAATTGGAAAATTTGAAAAAAGCGACTCGCCGTTAGTCCGCTATATCGAAGAAGCCATCAAGCACGGCACCCCCGAAACAGCGGATTTGCTAAAAGCTTTGGAGCCCGCCCTCCCCTATTTGCCGTGGAAATACAATTACGAGCCGCGCCCCGACATGCCTGATTTGGCCGATCAAATGGGATGGGGAGAAATTCTCGGTCCAGAAGCGCCCTACCACGATGAGCATTTTTGTTTCGGCTTTACGCTCCTCGGCAAAAACACCTTTTACCCCTCCCACTTGCACCCCGCCACAGAACTTTACGTTATTTTATCAGGACACGCCATTTGGACACTAGACGGGATCTCAAAAGTACGCGGTCCCGGTGAATTTGTATTGCATCCATCCAATCATATTCATTCCATGCAAACAGAAGACGAACCCATGCTCGCGCTCTATACGTGGAGCGGAAATGATGTCAAAACGCTTTCAAAATATGTGTAAAAAAATTACACTATTTGATTGTCGGGTATCGAAATTTTCAATAACACTTTTGAGAAGTTCATTTTGTACATTACTGCTCGAGATGGGGAATATGTCAAACCAATAACAAAGAGGATACAACATGTACTCGACCCACTATATGGATCTGCTGATGCAGAATTCTCCCTGGAATCTGATTCTCTTCATGGCAATTCCTGTCATTCTCGCAGAGACAATCGCCATAACGGAATTGTTCCTGCTCAAATCGCCAAATGCGTACCCGATGCTTTCCAAAGTGAATCACATTGCGGGTGTTCTCGCCGGGCTTGCATTTGTAGGAATCATAATCTATTTTATTCCAAATGTCATTATTCCGCTAGCAACTGCTGGTGAATTCAGAACTTGGATTGATGTCGTAGCCATATTCTCTTATATCCTCGCGGGCATCCCGATGATATTGCTCGCCCTTTTGAACTTGAGGCTTTTATTCCGCAAAGTTATTGAACAGAAAGAATCGCAGGCTACAAACCCAAAGCGAAATCGTTTTCAGAAGTACAAGCCCCCACGCACCACATGGATTCAATGCACGAAGGTCACCACCATCACCATTGAGCATTCAATTTCTTGAATAACGCCCCTACAAGCCATAGCTTTTTTGTATTAGCCAAGCATTAACTTGGCTTTTATATTTGTCACCAAAATTCAACAAGCTCAATGACGGTAGTTTAGGAATGACAATTACAGATTATTTGACAAAAGACTGGGACGAAAGCAAAACCCTTACTCGCGAAGAATGTTTGCAAATTTTAAATTTTCCGGATAATCAACTTGACTTGCTAATTGAAGCAGCATTCAAATTACGCACGAAATACAAAGGCTACCGTGTCAACATCCAGCTTTTGACGAATGTCCGTAGCGGCAACTGCACTCAAAATTGCGCCTATTGCGCCCAATCTCGCGATTCCCAAGCGCCCATTGAAAAATACAAAAGCGTTTCGGACGACAAGCTCTACGGCGACAATAATCTTGTTGATGAATTTCACCTGTCTCGGCATTGCATCGGGCTTTCGGGCATGGGTTTCACAGACAAAGAAATTGAAGAACTCGCCGAACGCATTGCGCACATGAAGAAATCGGGGACGCACATTTGTTGTTCCATCGGATTTTTGACCGAGCACCAAGCCCGCATTTTAAAGGCGGCTGGCCTTGACCGCATCAACCACAACTTGAATACGAGCCGCCGTTTTTACCCCGAAATTTGCAGCACCCACACATACGAGCGACGCATCCAAAACATTCGCATGTTGCAGAGCATCGGCTTTGAAATATGCTGCGGCGGAATCATTGGCATGGGCGAAACCAAAGAAGACGTGGTCGACATGCTTTTTGACTTGGTCGCCATCAATCCAGAATCCGTCCCCATAAACTTTTTGTTGCCGGTCAAAGGCACACGCCTCGCCAACCTCGACATTTCCGGGCTCACATTCGAATACGGCATCAAAATTCTTTGCCTAGCCCGCTTGTTGCTCCCGAAATCGGACATCCGCTGTGCAGCAGGTCGAGAAGTCTATTTCAAGGGACACGAGAAGGAACTGTTCAAAGTCGCCGATTCCATTTTCGCATCTGGTTATCTCACCGAAGGCGGCCAAAGCCTAGAAGCCACATTCCGCCAAATCGAAAACGCAGGCTTCACGTGGGCTGTAGAAAGCAAAGACGAATAAACATCGAACAGGTCGCTTAGTGTCATTAGAAGTAGCACTTTCTTTTTTACTATACGCATTCGTCTCGGGAATTACCCCGGGACCCGCGAACCTCTGTTCTCTCTCAGTAGCGATGGGCAGCGGGAAAAGCGCCGCCATAAAGCAGTGGTACGGACTTTTCACCGGATACACAATCGTCTCGCTAATATCTGTTTTTATAGTTTATTTTATCAGTAGTGCATTTGAAAATTTCATCCGAGTATTTGCTTTCGTCGGAGCAATTTACATTGCATATTTGGCAATCAGCCTTTTAATTCAAGCGTTCAAGCCACTCGAAGAAATCCGCAACAGCCGCACAACCGGTAGTTTCCGCACAGGTCTTTTCGTGCAACTCACGAACGTTAAAATCATGGTGTTCTGCCTCACGGCAATCACAACCTACATTCTCCCCTACCACCAAGATTTTCCGCACTTGCTGCTGTTCGGCATACTATTGCCGCTTACAGGCCCCATCTGCAATTTGGCGTGGCTTTTCGCAGGCGTTTTACTGCAAGGGCTTTTCAAAAAGCACCACAGAATATTCTACACGCTTATGGGACTCTCGCTATTGTATTGCGCCATTGGGATTGTGAAGTGAGGGGAAAAACGCCCTTTTTTTGTAAATCCGTAAAATTTCAAAACGACTTCGTCTACTGATGAAGTTGTTTTACTTTAAAAAGCCCTAAAACCGAAAAACGAAAAGGCTTGACACAGCATAAGCAAACAGTATATCTTATTGAAGAATCAGAGGAAACAAGCCCCTTGCTAAAAACAAAAAACAGTTTCAACAAGCCATTATTGAAAAAACTAGGTATGACTATTACGAAACAAGATGACATGCCTGATATAATCCAATTCGATGAAGAAAAGAATTGGCTTTTCTTCGTGGATGCAGTTACCACAGATAATAAAGCAATGAGTTCAAATAGAGTCTATAAGCTCAATGATTTAACCAAGAATGTTACCACAGGAAAAATTTATGTTTCCGCATATCCTGATTTCGAAACTTACAAGAAATTCGCTAAAGAAATTGTATGGGGGACCCATGTATGGATAGCTTCTGTGCCGGACCACATAATTCATTTTGACAATGGTAATTTATTAAAGCGTTTTTGCAAAAATCCAAACATTTAAATCAACCATTTCCGTAAAAATCCAAAGATTTTCACACAAAGGGCTTAAAAGTCAAACTATGTCATTGGGAAATATAGATTATTCGCCCCAAAAGGCGATTCCCGATCTATTCCTCCCCCTTTTTATAAAATAATTTATCGTTGAAACAGGCGACCCCGTCCCCATTCGCGGATCATGACCACATAAATGCTAGTTGCATTCAAGGCGAGTGTCGCGACAGGCTGCTTGCAGACTGTCATGATTGAGCCGAAGATGCTGACGCAAAGCGTCAAAGCATAAGTGGTCAAAGAGAACAAGTCCGGGGTGACATTGCAAAAATATTACTATCATTCTCAGTAAGAAGGAATTTCACTATGAATCTGCATTTTTTCAAGACGATTTTTGCGGTGGCGCTGGTGGCGGGCGTAGGTTGTTTTTTCGGTTGCTCTTCGGAGAAGGCCCCCGAGGTTGAGAACAACACGCTTGTCAATGTGTCTTACGATCCGACGCGTGAGTTCTATTCCAATTACAATCATATTTTCATGAAGCATTGGAAAGAGGCGACCGGCAAGGACGTGAAGATTACGCAGTTTCATGGCGGTTCGGGCAAGCAGGCGATTGAGGTGGTGAACGGGCTTGAAGCGGATGTGGTCACGCTCGCACTGGAATACGATGTGAACATTGTCCGTGACGCTGGGCTTATCGAAAACGGCTGGGTCAAGGAATTTCCACGCAACAGCGCTCCTTACACTTCGACGATTGTATTTCTCGTGCGCAAGGGGAATCCCAAGAAAATCAAGGACTGGAACGATCTCGTCAAGGACGGCATCGGTATCATCACGCCAAATCCCAAAACTTCGGGCGGTGCGCGCTGGAATTATCTCGCGGCTTGGGCTTATGCAGAAAAACAGTTTAACGGAGATGAGGAGCAAGTCAAAGGTTTCATGAAGAAGCTTTACAAGAATGTTCTTGACCTCGCTTCGGGTGCGCGCGGTTCTACAAACACGTTCATTGAAGAACGCAAGGGCGACGTGTTGCTTTCTTGGGAAAATGAGGCTTTCCTTTCGCTCAAGGATTACCCCAAGGAATATGAAATCGTGATGCCGAGTGTGAGCGTTTTGGCAGAGCCTTCTGTCGCGATTGTAGACAAAATTGTAGACAAACGCAACACACGTAAACTAGCGACGGAATACCTGAATTATCTATACTCCGATGAAGCGCAGCTTGTTGCGGCAAAGCATCATTACCGTCCGACAAACAAGGAGATTCTTGACGAGTACAAGGAATTTGACCAGAACGTCAACCTGATTACGATTGAGCATTTTGGTGGTTGGGACAAGGCGCAAGCCAAGCACTTTGCTGATGGAGCTATTTTCGACCAAATTCGCTAAATAAAGTAGGTCAAGTCGGATTTTTCAGTGGAGCCGAGCATTGTCGCGACACCGCCAAGTTCTACGCCGTCAATCAGTTCTTCGGGAGCGATTCCCATCAGTTCCATCGACATTTGGCAAGCGACAAACTTTACGCCTTTTTGCCTTGCGTTTTCAATCAGTTCTTCGAGTGAAGAGACTCCGTTCTGTTTCATCACCGCACGAATCATCTTTGCGCCAAGACCGCCAAAATTCATGCGAGAAAGCCCTAGCTTTTTGGAACCTCGCGGGAGCATAAAGCTAAACATTTTTCCGATAAACGTTTTTTTGACGCGAACTTTTTCGGGCCTACGCAAAAGACTCACACCCCAAAACGTAAAGAACATCGTCACCGGGCGACCCATTGCAGCAGCGCCATTCGCCATAATGAACGACGCAATAGCCTTATCCAAATCGCCACTGAAAACGACAAAAGTCTTGGCGTGTTCAAATTCTATTTTTTCAGGAACGGGTGCATTTTGCTTGACGATTGTCGCATAAATCACGCCATCTTTTTCACCGAGCGATTTCAATAGATTTCCCGTCCGTTCGCACCAAGTTTTGACATCAAGCGCAAATGCTTTTTCTGTCGCTTCCACTTGAAATTCATCACCGACAAAAGCATCGCGAATAACATCGTTCACTTTTACAATCGGCCCAGGACAACACAATCCCTTTGCATCGACGAAATGGATTTTGGGAACAGCATTAAGACCTCCCTCCACATTATACGCGTCAAAATCGCGATCGACAAGAATTTCTGCGACCTGCTCAGAACGATCTCCCGTCGAACAAAAAACATAAACAGGTTTATCCTTCGGAATAGAGTCAATTTTTTTCGAAAGTTCAAAAAAAGGAATCTGGATAGCGCCATTCACGGGCCGCACAAGCACTTCGCCCGGTTCACGAACATCGAGCAATGTTGAGTTTTCCAAATCAATCTTAAAAAAATCTTTCGCAGGAAATCTTTTCACATCGGACATGGATAGGCCTTCATCGTTTCTATTTTCAACTGCAATTATAGAATTGATATTTTACTGCGTCCAATACAAAATTTCAATTATCTGTTATCAGAAATTTTTATAACAGCAAACCACCTTACAAGTTTAGATTACTAATAAATTAATTTTATCATATGTGATATTTATTAAGTATTGGACATGAACACTCCCCCATTCTATATTTGCATACAAAAAAAATGGGAGACATTCTATGGCAGTTGATTACTCTACACTCAAAAAGGGCGGCTGGATGCGCCAAAAGCAGAAGAACAATTTTTCGCTGCGCGTTCGCGTTGTTGGCGGAAACCTCACTGCAACACAGCTTGCCAAAATCGCCGAAGTCGCTGAAAAATTTGGCGAAGGTTACGCTCACCTGACTTCGAGACAGAGCGTCGAAATTCCGTTTATCAAGCTTGAAAATATTGACGATGTGAAAAACGCGCTTGCCGAGGGTGGCGTAGAACCCGGCGTTTGCGGAGCACGTGTGCGTACCATTACGGCATGCCAGGGCGAAGCTGTTTGCCCGAGCGGTTGCATTGACACATACGCTATCGCCAAGGAACTTGACGACCGCTACTTTGCACGAGAACTTCCGCACAAGTTCAAATTTGGCGTGACGGGTTGCCAGAACAACTGTCTCAAGGCCGAAGAAAACGACGTAGGCATCAAGGGCGCAATCAAGGTGGATTGGCTTGAGAACAAATGCATTGGTTGCGGGCTTTGCGCAAAGGTCTGTCGTAAAGAGGCCATCAAGATTGATAACAAGAAAGTCATTTTCGACAAAGAAAAATGCAATTACTGCGGTCGTTGCTACAAGTCCTGCCCCACTGACGCGTGGAGCCACATTCACGGCTACATTGTATCGTTTGGCGGCCTCTTTGGCAACAACATCAACAAGGGCGAAACGATTATTCCGTTTGTGGAAGACAAGCAGAAGCTCTTGGACATTTGCGATGCAGCCATCCAGTTCTTTGCAGAAAATGGAAATAGTGGCGAACGTTTCAAATACACGATTGATCGAATTGGTCGCGACGTTTTTGCAAAGAAAATCCAGGACGTGTATAACGGTTAATCCGTCCCCAGTCATAGCTAGCCAAAAGCACAAAAATGAAAATTGAAAAAATAAAGACAGGCTTGCTGATTATTGGCGGCGGAACGGCTGGATGTTATGCCGCGATTACAGCCGCTGGAATACGGGATGTCGCAAATAACGCCGCGTCAAATGCCGCGGAAAATAAAGGCGACGGCCTCAAAATTCTAGTCGTCGAAAAAGCGAATATCAAGCGGAGCGGTTGCCTTGCCGCTGGCGTAAACGCGTTGAACGCCTACATTACCGAAGGCCGCACGCCCAAGGATTACGTGGATTATGCGAAGAAGGATGCCGACGGAATCGTCCGCGAGGATTTGCTGTATAGCATTTCCGAGAAGTTCAACGAGGTCACGGCACACTTGGAAAAGCTGGGGCTTGTCATCTTGAAAGACAAGGACGGCAAGTATGTGACTCGCGGGAACCGTAACATCAAAATCAACGGCGAGAACATCAAGCCGATTTTGGCGGCGGCTGTCGCGAAGGCCCCGAACGTTCAGGTGTTGAACCACGTGAACATTTTCGATTTTTCCGTTCACGACAACAAGATTGACGGTGCTTTCGGATTCGGAATAGAGAACGACACTTTCTATGCCATCGAGGCAGATGCCGTGATTGTCGCGACAGGCGGTGCGTCCGGACTTTACCGCCCGAATAATCCGGGATTTTCGCGGCACAAGATGTGGTACCCGCCGTTCAACACGGGTGCAGGCTACGCCATGGGAATCCGTCACGGTGCCGAGATGACGACTTTCGAGATGCGATTTATTGCGCTGCGTTGCAAGGACACGATTGCCCCGACGGGGACGCTCGCGCAGGGCGTTGGCGCCAAGCAGGTGAACGCTCTCGGCGAAGTTTACGAGACGAAGTATGGTATTTCTACATCGGAACGCGTTTACGGAACTGTGGCGGAAAACTTGGAAGGCCGCGGGCCATGCTACTTGCGCACTGTCGGGATTTCGCCCGAACAGGAAGAATCGCTCTTGAAAGCTTACCTGAATATGGCGCCGTCGCAGACAATCCGCTGGATTGAAAACGACACGCCGTCGAAGGCGAATGTGGAAATTGAAGGGACGGAGCCCTACATCGTGGGCGGCCACACCGCAAGCGGTTACTGGGTGGATACCAATCGCGCGACGACTATTGAAGGTCTCTATGCCGCAGGCGATGTAGCAGGAGGCGCCCCGCAAAAGTACGTGACGGGAGCACTTGCCGAAGGTGAAATTGCAGCAAAGTCGGCTGTGGAATACATTAACGCAACCGTGGATCGCCACGCCCCCTTACAGGGGGCTCGCAATGACGTAGAAACCGAAGCAACCATCAAAGAAGCCGAAATCGCAAGCCACGTCGCAGAAATCGAAACATATCTATCACAGAAAAACTCGCTGTACACTACAGAACAACTTGAAGAAGCCATGCAAATCGCCATGGACGAATATGCAGGCGGAATCACGACAGGCTACGGCTATACCGAAAAGCAGCTCAATATCGCCAAAGAAAAAATTGACGAAATCGAAAGCCTTACGGGCAAGCTTAGCGCCACCGACTTGCAAGAAGTCATGTACATCTACGAGCTAAAGGAACGCCTCACCGTTTGCAAGAGCGTCATCGCGCATCTCGCCACACGCCACGAAACACGTTGGCATAGTTTTGCAGAAAACCTGGACTACCCCGAAAAGGACAACGCAAACTTCCGCAAGTACGTCAATTCAAGACTCGAAAACGGCGAAATCAAAATCATCTTGCGCGACCTCACCGCAGAAGGGCAAAAGAACTATGAGCATCAGCATTGATCAAAGCAAATGTATCGGCTGCAGGAGATGCCACGACGTATGCCCCGGCACGCTAATCAAGATAAATGAAGACAAAAAAGCATTTATCAAATACCCCAAAGATTGCTGGGGTTGCACATCGTGCATCAAGGAATGCCCTGTTCACGCCATCCAATTTTTCCTCGGTGAAGACATTGGCGGCAAGGGAAGCAAGGTACATACCGAAAAAGTCAAGGGCGAAAAGAACGATATCGTGCGTTGGTTCTTTGAACTGAACGACGGAAGCGTCAAGACTATCGATATCGACCCCAAGGAATCTAACAAATACTAGGAGTTTCACCAAACGTTATTCCGGGCTTAATCCGGAATTTCACAGGAGATTTAATTTGAGCGAATTTTCTCACCTCGACGAGCTGGAAGCCGAAGCCATCTACATCATTCGCGAAGTCGCCGCAGAATGCGAAAAGCCTGTGATGTTGTATTCCATTGGCAAGGACAGTTCCGTCATGTTGCATTTGGCTATGAAGGCCTTTTACCCTGAAAAGCCACCTTTCCCGTTCTTGCACGTGAACACCACGTGGAAGTTCCGCGAGATGATCGAGTTCCGCGACCGCACGGCGCAAAAACTCGGCATCGAGATGTTGGAATACATCAACCAGGACGGCGTTGATCGCGGCATCAATCCCTTTGACCATGGATCCGCCTACACCGACATCATGAAGACGCAGGCATTGAAGCAGGCTTTGAACAAGTACGGCTTTACCGCAGCCTTTGGCGGCGGCCGCCGCGACGAAGAAAAGTCCCGCGCGAAGGAGAGAATTTTCTCGTTCCGCAATTCCGCGCACGCCTGGGATCCGAAAAACCAGCGCCCTGAAATGTGGAAGCTTTACAACACCAAGATTAACAAGGGCGAAAGCATCCGCGTTTTCCCGATTTCGAACTGGACCGAAAAAGACATCTGGCAGTACATCAAGCGCGAAAAGATTGACATCGTTCCGCTGTACTTTGCAGCCCCGCGCCCGGTCGTGGTGCGTGACGGCAACATCATCATGGTCGATGACGAACGCTTCCCGCTGCGCAAAGGCGAAACGCCCGAAATCAAGTCGGTACGTTTCCGCACGCTCGGTTGCTACCCGCTCACGGGCGGCATTGAATCGACCGCCACGACGCTCGACGAAATCATTGACGAAACATTGAGCGCAGTATCCTCAGAACGCACATCCCGCGTGATTGACAACGAAGCCGCTGGCAGCATGGAACGCCGCAAGAGGGAGGGATATTTCTAATGAAAGGTTTGTTGAAGTTTATTACGTGCGGCTCAGTAGATGACGGAAAATCTACACTCATCGGGCATATTCTTTATGATTCCAAATTGCTTTACACCGACCAGGAAAAGGCTTTGGAACTCGATAGCAAGGTAGGTAGCCGCAGCGGAAAAATCGACTATTCCCTTTTGCTGGACGGCTTGATGGCCGAACGCGAACAGGGTATTACCATCGATGTGGCGTATCGTTATTTCACGACGGACCGCCGCAGCTTTATCGTTGCTGACACTCCGGGGCATGAAGAATACACGCGCAACATGGCCGTGGGCGCATCTTTTGCCGACCTCGCAGTGATTCTCGTAGATGCATCGCAAGGCGTTCTCGTACAGACGCGTAGACACGCCCGCATTTGCAGGCTGATGGGTATTCGCCACTTTGTCTTTGCCGTGAACAAGATGGATCTTGTGGGCTACAGCGAAGATGTATTCAACAAAATCAAGGTACAAATCGCAGAACTTGCACAGACTCATTCCCTGAGCAACATACAAGTTATTCCGCTTTCGGCAACAGAAGGCGACAACGTTACCATCAAATCGAAAAACATTGCATGGTATCAAGGTCCTGCATTACTTGAATACCTTGAAAATGTCGATACATCAAGCTCTGCACTAGAAAAGGGATTTTACATGCCCGTGCAGCGCGTGAGCCGCCCCGACCGTACATTCCGCGGATTCCAAGGACAAATTGAATCTGGAACAATTCGCGTCGGAGACGTCATCAAATCCCTCCCGAGTTACGAGAAAGCATCCGTCAAAAGCATTCTCTACACAAACAGGAATGTCGAAGAAGCCCACGCTGGCGAACCGGTCACGATTACGCTAGACCGTGAAGTTGACGTATCGAGAGGTTGCGTGCTCGCTAGAGATGCAAGCATCGGTAGCTACAAGAAAATCAAGGCGTCACTTTTGTGGATGGATGACGAGCCGCTTTCGCTAGGCAAAGACTACCTCGTCAAAATCGGGACAAAGATTATTCCTGGAACACTCACGAAAATCGACTATGCCATTGACGTGAACACAGGCGCACACTTAGAAACAGAAAGCATTTCCAAAAACGGGATTGCCGTCTGCGAACTTGTTTTCGCCGAAGCCATTGTCGTTGATCTTTTTGAAAAGCACAAAACGCTTGGCGAGCTCATTCTCATTGACATCGTAACGCATGCAACAGCCGCTTGCGGCGTTGTTGAAGGGCTCTACGAAAAGCAACTTCAATCCAACGAAAAGGC
>CACWPM010000043.1 GCA_902762795.1 Fibrobacter succinogenes
ATGACAGTGGCTGCGACGTTCGCCTTGAAGGGAGTCTCCTAACGGAGGATGACCGTGGCTGCGACGTTCGCCTTGAAGGGAGTCTCCTAGCGGAGGATGACCGTGGCTGCGACGTTCGCCTTGAAGGGAGTCTCCTAGCGGAGGATGACCGTGGCCGCGATGTTCGCCTTGAAGGGAGTCTCCTAGCGGAGGATGACCGTGGTCGCGACGTTCGCCTTGAAGGGAGTCTCCTAGCGGAGGATGACAGAAAAACCCGATAGCGAACTACCGGGTTTTTCAGTGCGGATGAAAGGACTTGAACCTTCATGCCCTCGCGAGCACTAGAACCTGAATCTAGCGTGTCTACCAGTTCCACCACATCCGCGTGGTGCACCAAATTTTGAAAAAAAAAGCCCTTTTGTCAAGGGGAGGTTCATAAATAAGGCTATTTATAGAAAGCCATCTAAGAGAAATGCAAAATGAACATCATGCGGGAGGGGCGAGAACTCGGAGTGGATGCTTTCAGCATCAGCAATTACGGTTCAGCAATGTTTGTGCTAGCACAACCGCAGCATTCGCCTTTGATGCTTTTGACGCCTACTCCCCACAGAGGATAACTCAAACTAAGCAACTAAGGTGGCAAGTTTCGTATAGGCGTCAGCGGCTTCACTCGGTTATGCCGGTCTGCAAGCAGCCTGCCGCAACACTCGCTTTACACAAAAAAACGATTACATTTTCACAATTTTAAAGTTGCTTTAATTTTGGCGCTTATTTTCGGATAGCTTCGTGAATCCAGTCCATGCGCTTGTTGTTCCAATACGACCAATCGTGTTCACCATCGGGGTCGAACCGGAGTTCGCAGTCCACCTGAACCGCCTTGCAAAATTCCGTTATCCACGGAACAGTCTTGTCCGACGGATAAAGTCTATCCTTGCCGCCCTGCAAAAAACGCCACCGTCCCGTTTGCATTTTCTTCTGCGACGCAATCGCCTGCGGTTCTCCCAGAAAGCCCCCGAACGAACTCATGAGCAAGCGGTCATCCACCGCCCGGCGGCCTTCCAGCGAATAGACGAGCACGCCCAGAGAGCCGTCCGAAATGCCTACCAACGAAACCTTTTCCACAGGCGATTTCCGGAGGGCCGCCACGGAATCCAGCGCTGCATCCACAGCATCCATCATCCCCTTCGTGACCCAATGGTTCTCGCGACAAGCCGAAACGCTCACGACAATTTTATCAGGATAAAGACTTGAAAAATCAGAACCGGCGATAAGACCTTTTTCGCAATTGCTACTCCCCATGCCACCATGGAACCATACAACCACGGACGACTTGGCCGAACGCATGTACTTCTGCAACTGCGATTTTTTCGAGTTCGCCATTTTCGGCCACCAAATTCCCGTCGGACTTTGGAAAGATGGCGTTCCCGACGCTCCAACCGGAACCGAAAGCGAATCCGGCGCAGCATACGCAAACACACACGTGAGCAGCAAGGCTACAACAAAACAAAGACGCATCATTCCTCGTCGCCAGACAATACCTGTTCCGCAACTCGGCGCGGTTTATGCACAATACCGACAATAACGAGCACTAGACCCAGAACAAACATGAATGAGACCAGGCATACGCCCATAAAGCACCAGTAGAAATGATAACCATCCATCAAATATTCCCAACTAAGGATTCCGTCTGTCGATTCCATTGCTTTAACAATGTACTTATCCCCCACTTTAACCGCACGGACTTCCATAGGAACTTCACTTGCGTTCATTGCCGAAAAATCATACCATTCCGCCATTTCATCGAGAATTTCATCGTTTGCATAAAGGACAAAAGTGCATTTGGAATCTCCGTTCAGTTGAAAATATATTTTGTCAAAAAACGGAATGTTCGAACCACCGAACAAGCTTGGAACCGCGGCATAGCTCACCTTGCCATAAAAAACATGTTCCTCAAGGAACCCTAGCTCTTCCGACATCCCATATTCAAACGAGCCATCCGTCATTTCATACGCAGAAAATTCTTTTGTAATGGTTCTTGCAAGCGGATAAATATACCAGGAAATCCAACTCGCAAGAAATATCAGCAGCAAACCAAAATTAATAAAAGCAATTTTACGAACACGAAAAATAGACATTGCAATCCTTATTGTTTAGACTTGAATATAAAGAAGAATGTGGCTAGCAAAAGCACAAGCGACAGGAAATAGAACGCCAGCGGAACATTTGCCGACAAAGAAATTTCCTTCACGTATTCCATTTGGAAAAAATGGAGCAGTTCGTCACTGGCGCTGAGCGTCTTGTCGTTATCAAATTGATTCCACACGTTATGCAAATCGAAATTTTTCTGGAAAATTCCGTCCATGCGCTTTGCCAACGACAGAGGCAAATCCTGCGGATCCACGGGACGCACCGCATAACCGGCTCTTGCAGAATCCAGCTTACGCAAAATAGGCAAATCAACATCCGAAGAAATCGTTTCCATCAAACGATAAACACGTTCCAGTTCTTCGAGCCATGCGGAACGTTCCGAAAGATACCGCTGCAAACATGAAACTTTTGCAAGCACGTTCGACTTGAAACTTGAAACCGACTTTGCCGAAGGAGATGAAAACCCTGCTTGCTCCAACTTCTGGATACCCATTTCAAACGAAAGCGCCACTTCACGAAGCGTCATTATCTGCGAAAGCACAATAGCCGTATCCACGCCATAACCGCTACGGACACGCTCCATCGAACGCATGAGGCTAGCTTCGGCGTATTGGTAATCGCTAATCGACTTGACATATTGGGAATAAACGGCGACCTGCGGTTTTTGCGAAACATAGAACAGCGCCGTGAGGCAAATCGTAAGAACGACAACGAGCCAAATCCACGGGGTCTGGATTTTCAGTTGCAAAGTTTCTGCAATTGTTTTTTTCGTCGGTCCATTCACACCTAGAAATTACTTTTTTTCTACTTTACGAACAATGAAGTTCTGCAATTTACTCGCTTTTTTTGCCCTTTTAATCAGTTTCGCCGGCTGTACCGTCGAACGTGCCGAAGAACATATCCTCGCAAGACATGCCAACGGTCTCAAAAAGACCTCCATCTGGGTTTATCCCGATGGGACCATCCTCAAGAGGAACGAATGGTACAACGACGGAATCAAGGAGCTTGAAATCCCTTACGAAGACAGCCTTCCACATGGTGAATTCAAGCGCTGGACAGGCTTTGGCGATGTCGCTATGATCGGTCGATACAACAAGGGAAAAAAAGACGGCAAGTGGACGGTCTACTACCAGAACAAGAAAGTCGAAGCAGTCCAATATTATAAAGACGACCACCCTGTTGGTGACTGGGAAGGCTATCACCACAACGGGACAAAATCTTTCGAACAACATTATAACGACAACGGAAAACCAACGGGCGTGTGGAAAAAATGGCACGACAACGGAACCCTCGCCGAAGAAAACAGCAACTGCCACAACGAGAAAACAATCGTCTTTGACAGCCTACAACCAACACCAGGATTCCTCAAGCGTTACAGTCGAGACTGCAAGATCCTTGAAGACTATGAATGTTTCAAGGGACAAAAACAAGGCAAGTACAAACTCTACTACGAGTCGTTCGGTTCCCCGGATTCTTCAGCCGAGAGCTGCAGTAAGTCCAAGCTCCGCGAAGAAGGAATCTCGGACGATGCTGAATGCGGATCTGGTTTGAACCCTACAGCACTCTACAGAGCAGACGGGTCCACTATAAAGAAAGTAGAATACCTCACAGAAGACTGCGGTTACTCCCCATCCCGAATTTCATGGTTTGACGAACATGGAACCCTACTTCGAGAAACTGTGTTCAAGAACCATAACCATTTTGGATACGACGGAATCGTCTACGGATTATGTGAAGGATCCACCAAACATTTTTGCGCCGAGACTTCATTTGTCCAATATGCAAACCCCAATGGGAACCTTGATAGCAGTTCCTTGAGTCAAAAAGAGGCGTTCAGGCAAAACATTGGCAAATTCAAGGCCGCAGTCCGTTACATAAAACCCGGACACAAATTACTTTATGAGGAGTACTGGGATTTCGCCAACAATCCAGAATGGAAATACAGCGGACCGATTCTCCTTGTATCACGCAGCTTCTATCCAGATAGCATGGGCGGCGGAATGGCTAGCGAAGGCTTCTGGGGGAACCCCTCCTTCGATGGCCTATCCAAGCGTCATGGCATCTGGCGCAATTGGTACCCGAGCGGCATATTGAAAGACAGCCTCAACTACATGAACGGAGAACGCGTCGGCGAACAGTTCAGTTACGACAGTACCGGCAAGCTCACGATACATAAAACAGAAGCCGGCAAGAACCGGCCCGTAATAATGCATTTGCTAGGAAATTAGGATCTTGTTGGTAGCTTCCGGCTAAGTTCCGGCTCTAGGCCGGAATGACGTAGGAAAGACGTCATGGCGGACCTGATCCGCCATCTAAGTTCTAAAATCACCTGATGACGCTTGAGACTTCTATAGACTGCGTCGTTCCTTTGAAATTCCACGAAACCTTAACTTTCACTTGCTTTGCGTAAACGTATTGGATTGTCTCGAATTGCGATTTTGTTTCAGTCGTATATTCCGCGGTAGCCGAAACAGTCACTTCCGGAGAGTATGTCACCGTTGAAGTTCCGCCCAAGCCACGATCCCACGAGCGGTCAATTGGATCCACATTAAAAGTCGTATCGGCATTCTGCTTCGACGGAATGGACGCAATTCCCACGGACTTGAGAGAATCCAGCACCTGTTGGGCAACCTGGATCGCACCGTCACGGCCTCGGATACGCAACAAAGCATCGTGGTTCCCGCCCTGCAAGTTCAACAACGCCATGTACATAAAACCGAGAACCGCCGCAGAAACCAAAATCTCTACGATACCGAAGCCTTTCTTATTTTTCAAAAGTTTCGCCATAACTCACCTACAACTCGTGAAAACGGATTATTCCATCCTCTTCATATCCTAGCATGGGATAAATCTTGTTTTTGTCTTTTTCCTTCACCGCCATGCCGTAAGTATCAGAATTCCCGTATCGCATACAAACAAATCCCTCGGACGGCGCCGCAGAAAGCCCGATACGAGGTTCAAACAGAGCTCCGTTCGCCCATTCAGAACCTCCAAAGTCATCAATCTTGCCTCCACAGCCGCCAAATTTTGCCGGAGCGTCCAACAAATAGGAATCAACAATATCGGCGCCAGAAAGATCGCTGCATTTATCGGCGACATAAGCACTAAGTCTTTGGTCATTATCCTTAACAACGCAAATTTTCTTGGACAACCGGTTGGCCTCGTTCGCAATTCGTTCCAAAAAAGCCGTCACATTCAAGGCACTATCCTTCATTCGCGTATTGATCACAGCTCCACGCAGACTTACAACGCCCATTGTAGAAAGAACGCCCATAATCGACACGACGACAAGGACTTCGATCAAGGTGTAGCCGCTCTTTTTAGAACTGTGTTTCAACATACAGAAATCTCCCAACAAGATTGAACCAAAATTAACAATAAAAAGGCAATCTCTTTTCCATTTTGGTCCAATTTATAATATACATTAACAGACACCAAAAGTAAACATTTGTAAACAGAAAATATTTTTTTTAAGGAAAATGTGATTTTTTCCATGTTAAAAGGAATTTTCATGTAATTTATCCACTCAAATTTGCTATATTCTGCACGCACAACCTGCCCAGGTGGTGGAATGGTAGACACTGGGGACTTAAAATCCCTTGAGGGCAACCTCGTGCGGGTTCAAGTCCCGCCCCGGGCATTGTTTTTCAATATCGCAGAAGGTGGAAACTCATGATTGAATTCTATCCAAACAGCATCTATTACCCACGCGAAGCGGTTGATGAAAAGCTGGCCAAGGGCGAGCTTGAAAAGACTAAAAAGTACTTGATCGGCTGGACGGAACGCCACCGCGACGAAATCTGGGAATGTGCCCATGAAGACGCGGAAACGCCTTCTGACGAAATCTTGCTCGACAATCTGCGTGCGCTGCTCCTCTGCAAAGGCTCGGTCCAACCGGCCGCCGAAATGGGCGCAATGATCCGAGAAATCACGAAAGAAGTCTGGTACCAGAACGAAAACGGTCCGAAGGATCCGAATGTGATTGCTGTCGACTGGCAGACGAAGTACTTGACCAAGTGGCGCGAAGCGCGCATGTTCGAAGCATTTGTGCTCATCGAAAAGAACGCGAACCAGCTCATTGAAATATTGAGAGCCTAACCGCTCGCACAAAAACGCAACCTTTTTTCAAGCCCCTCCCGGTGGGGCTTCTCTTTTTTTACCAACAACCATTGACAAACAACTAATTCGCGTGGAAACGGATAGGAATCCAGATTTCGAGTTTTCCATGCTCGCTTGGCGGGAGTCGCCAAAAATACTCGACATGCTTCAATAATTTGACATTGAACACATCGTCATCGGAATCCGAGAACATGATTTGGGGATTCATGAAGCGTCCAAGACTATCAAGCGTAAGGTGCAACCCCAGGAACACGTCATCATCGGACTTTGCAAACCTATTCCCCTTGTGGTACGCCTTGATTTTTCTGAAGTATTCCGACGAGAGGTAATGCAGCCCTGCGGCACGCCCCTGCAAGAACAAAGCAAGCTTATTCAAGTCTCGTCCTGCGGAATTCTCGACCACATAAATTTCATCGATCGATGGCATATCCACACGCCCGACAAATACGTCCTCGACAGCTTCTTTTTCGTCTTCGGAAATTTCTACTACAGGCTCATACTGCGGGATACTGTAAACAAAGTACAGTACCGCCACAAAAACAAGCAAAAAAGCGAGCAGCGGGGCGTTACGTTTCAGCATATCCCTACTCGATTGACTTGATGCAAAGCTGCACAGTCTTGGAATTGTTATAATAGTTCCAAATAGGCTCGAAAACAACGGTAATCGGGCGGGAACGTCCAATCAAGGCCTTGCTCTTGCGGAGTCCAAACGCAATGGCCGGAAAAACGGCACTCCCGGCCTGCGAAATTTCCATTTGCAGGTGTCCGCCGCGGAGTTCACGTACGCGATGCACGGTAACGCCTTCCGCACGGAAAGTGGGATATGGGAAGTTTCCACCAAACGGTTCTAGCAAATCGATGTACTCGAGAATCGAACGTTCACGAACCGGGAAACGAACGCCAGGAACACGCGTTTCGACAACAAGCTCGCGAAGCGCAATCTTGATATCGTACGGGTAAGTTTCATCGGCACTAATAACCTCGCCCGTATAGCCCTGTTCCGCTGCGGACTGCAAAAGGCGCCCGCGAAGTTCTTCAATTTTTCCAGCCTCAAGAGAAAAGCCCGCAGCATTTGCATGGCCGCCCCAACGGTCAAACAGCTCACGGCTTTCAAAAAGTGCCTTGTGCCAATTGAATCCGGGAACCGCACGGGCACTCGCATGAGCCATGCCATCGATAATCGAAAGTACCGCCGAGGGTCTGTGAAATTCCTGCGCAAGTTTTGCAGCAACAATGCCTATGACGCCCACGTGCCAATTTTCGCCAGCGACAACAATAACCGTCGGAATGGCATTGCCATAAAGCTTTTTCACCTGATCCATCGCCATTTCAGTAATTTCGGCTTCTTTCTTCTTACGGCGAGAATTCCAGTCTTTCAGCTCTTCCAAAAGCTTGCCGGCCTCGTCTTTACTTTCACACAAAAGAAGTTTGAGGGCCGGGTCCGGGCGCTCCATGCGACCGGGTGCGTTGAGGAGCGGCGCAAGCTTATACATCACGTCAATCCCCCCCACACAACTATGGGGCTTCATGAGCGAGGCATACATTTCCTGCACGCCGGGCCAGCGACTTTTCTTTAAGCAATCAAGCCCCGACCGCGTAAAGTAGCGGTTCTCGGGCGTCATCTGAACCAAATCCGCAAGCGTCCCGAGAGCGACCAAGTCCAAATACTCCACGGGGTTCGGCTTTCCGAGGCGGCTAAACAAGGCGCAAATAAACTTATACGAAACGCCGACCCCGCAAAGTTCCGGATTCGGATAATTGTCTCCATCCTGGTGTGGATCCAGAAGCACATCGCTTACCGGGAGACCATCACCCGACGGCTGATGATGGTCCATGACCATGACCGCCATGCCGAGTTCCTTGGCGTGCGCAATTTCAACGTTCGCGGTAATGCCTGTATCGACAGTAATCAAGTTGCGCGCCCCCGCCTCGTACATTTCATCGACGGCAGAAACCGAGAGACCGTATCCATCACCAAAGCGGTTCGGGAGTCGCCATTCCGATTCAATTCCTATCGTCTTTAGGCAGCGGGTCAAAAGCGTCACGGACGTCATGCCGTCCAGGTCGTAGTCGCCAAAAATGAACACGCGCTCGCCACGTTCTCGAACAGCGAGTATCCATTCCACAGCCTTGTCCATCCCCATCATGAGGAAGGGATCATGCACGTCGCTCTCGTTAGAGCACAGCATGTGGTACGCGTCAGAGACCGTCTTGATGCCGCGCGAAACCAGAAATCTCGCGACCGCATGCGGAATTCTCAGCGTGGAAGACAAGGTTGAAGCGACAAGATCTTCCATTACTTGTAGCCTTCAAAAAGTTTCATCGAGAGGTTCTGGAGGCAGGTCACAGCCGCCATACGTCTGGAAGCGATTCTCGACATGGCCTCCTGGACACTCACGAGCGCAATTTCGAGAGCGGACGCCCCCACTTGCGGATAGCGTTCGAGATTCACGCGGCCAGTCGCATCCGGGATGCGGAGCGGAGCGCCCGACTGTTGGCGCAGCAAATCCGTAATCAAGAACGAAAGCACTTCCAAGAAGCGGTTCACGATGGCCGGGTCTTCAAGCGCAGAATCTTCAAGTTCAAAGAACAAGTCCGTGTAGTCCTGCGAAAGCGACTTCTCGATAAAATCGACCGCAAGAGGGCACCAGTTCTTGGCATGTTCCGCGTAGTAAAGCGCCATGCCAGGCGACCCCACCGCAAGCCCGATCACATCGTCGGTCAAAGTCGATTCGTCAAATTCTTCGCCACCCACGCGAACAGCCTCAGCGCGAACTTCTTCGTCGGTGAGGGGTGGCAAATGGAGCGCTAGGCAGCGCGAACGAATCGTCTGCAAGAGCTTTTCGCGAGACGATGTCGTCAAAATGAAATACGTGTTCGGCGGAACTTCTTCGAGAGTCTTGAGGAACGCATTGGCCGCAGAATCGTTCATGCGGTCCGCCTCGGCGATAATCACCACGCGCACGCGGTCGCCCTTCATCGCAAAGGAAGCTGTCATCGTACGGATGAGTTCCACCGAAATCACGGCGCCCGCGCTGAAAATATCCACGCGGTACGGGTTCTTCGTAATTTCTTCGATGTAGGCCTGCTTAAAATCCTGGATGGTCTTTGCAGAGCTCCCGGCAGAGACATCGGCCGCATTGCGGGCGCTCGCCTCTTTCGCTTCCATCGGCACGACCCAGTTGTCGGTCACGCCGGTATCGGTTGCCATTTTGCAGCCGAAACAATTTCCGCACGGGCGAACGCTTGGGTTCGTACACTGGAGCGCCTGGGCAATTTCCATCGCGAGCGCTTTTTTGCCAATGCCCACAGGACCGTCGATAAGAATCGACTGCGGGAAGCGGTTCTCACGCAACGCCGCCATAAGACGAATACGGATTCGTTCCTGGGAGGCGGGGCCATTTAAGCGATATTCAATCATCTCTGTTTCAACCATTGCAACGGGTCCACGGTCTGTGTCCCTTCGCTTACTTGAAAATACAATTTAATACCATTTAACGAAGCGATATCGCCCACTTCTCCAATTTCTTCGCATTTCTTGACACTTTTGCCCTCCTGGACATGGATTGCCTTCATGTGACCGTACACCGTGTACGTTCCGTCCTCGTGTTCAATGATCACGGAGGGGCCACGGCCGTCAATTTCGGCAACCATCGCTACGGTTCCGGCAGCGGCGGCACGGATGCGGCCACCGCGCTTTCCGCGGATTTCCACGCCGAGGTTACGCGTCATGATATGGAGCACCGGGTGTTCCTGCAAGCCGTATTCGCTGATAATCGGGCCGTCAAGCGGCATGCACTTCGGGCCTTTGAACGGTTGCACCTGAACCGTCTTTTTAGCCATTTCTGTCTGCTGGCGAGCCTTCTCCGCCTCACGCGCCTTTTCCGCTTCGCGCTTTTTTTCCGCTTCGCGTTTTTTCTCGGCGGCCTTTTCCTTTTTCTTGAGAGCAGCAAGGCGTGCCGCTTCAGCCTTCTTCGCTTCCTCGATTTCGCGTTTACGCCGCTCTTCGAGTTTTTTAATAAGCGCAAGCATTGTCCTCTGGTTGCGTTCAAACTCCTTGAGCGCCATGCGCTGTACGGCCTTGTCGTGCTTGAGGGAATGCAACATGCGTTCCTGACCGTTCATCTGCGCGACAAGCCCACGTTCCTCGATGGCTTTGCGAGAGCGGAGTCTCGACAGCTCGGCTAAATGTTTCTCTTGAGCCTGCTGCTTTTGCGTACGTTCGGCTATGAGTTTGTGGAGCGATTCCACATTCTCGAGGTCGCGGTTCAACAAATGGTGCACCCAGTAAACTTCGCGTTCCGGGTTTCCGTTCTTAGTCAACAGTTCGAATAAGATTTCAGCATCGTTGCTGCGTCCATGCACATACAAACTACGGACTCGTTTTCGCATGGCCCGTTTGCGGTCTTTGATTTTCGCGTCCAGGGAATCAATATCCAATACAAGTTGTCTTACCGCCCCCTGCAACATATCCTCGTTGCGGGAAAGTTCCGACAAGTACGATCTAGTGCGGTTCAAGTTCTGGTCCAAAAGAGAAATAGTGTTCAAGACGCCTTTTTCTTCGGTTTCGAGAACGGCCAGTTCCTCGCGCTTTTTCGCAAGATCCACCTCTAGCTTTTTAAGGGCATTCTTTTGTTCGTCAATCTGCACATCCGTCTTTTTCGGAGCCGCATAAACCGAAGCCGTCGAACAGGTCACAACGGCAAAGACCCAAAACAAAAGCGGGACGAAGCGGCATACTAGACGCATTATTCCGGCTCACCCTTCTTTTCGAACAAGAAACTGCGTACCGTACGGAAACTAAAGTAGCCTGCAAGAATTGTTTCCAAAAGCACCGTAAATAACGCCACAATTCCAAAGTACGCAACACCACTTGCTACAATCGGGAACATCCGCGCGACCGATTGGATAACCAGCCCCACCAACAAAATCGCAGCGACACTCCCGACAAATCCCTGCGCAGCCCCTTCCAGCACAAACGGGAACTCGATGAACAAGTAACTGCCGCCAGCGTATTTCATGTTCTCGACCAGAAGTTTACGGGACATGAGCGAAAGCCTCACCGAGTTGCAAATGATGAGCGAAAGCGTTATGAGCAAAAGAATACTGATACAAATCGGCCAGAAAATCATCTTGAATTTCCAGGACGCAATCCGGGAAGCCCACTTTACCGGAGCCTGCACTTCTTCAAAATACGCCTCCTCGGCTATTGCGTTGCGCACTTCGGAAAGGTCCGCCGGATTCTGCGCCTCGCCACTCAACGAGACCCTGAAAAATGCAGGAATCGGGTTACCTTCGACAAGTTCCAACATGTCCGACGAAAAATGGTTTTTAAAATCGGCAAGCGCCGAATCCGCACTCACGAAAGACACGGACTCCACATACCGGAAATGCTCAAGCCTGGTCTGAATAACAGCAATGGAATCCTCGGGTGCATCATCCTTTAAAAACGCCTCGATGACATACAAGGATTTCTCGGCAGAGATGAGCTTGAACGAAACCCCGAGCGCCGTAAAAGAAGACGCCAAAAGGAGCGAGCACAGAAAAATCGTCAAAAGAGACGGGAGAATCACCGTGCGGTGTTGCTTCCATCCTCGAAAAGATTCCGATATTAAGTAACCTAATTGTCCGAACACGCCTCGAATATAATTAAATTTATAGCGGTTCTTTATGGGGCTTTTATGGGAAACATCATATTAAAGATAACCGCCTTGGTATGCGCGATGGCCCTCTGGTTCTATGTCATCTCGCTGAAGGACTTCCAACTGACAATGGAAGTTCCGCTTACGTTCGTGAAGTTGCCCGAAGCGCTAGCGATTGCATCTAAACCGCCCAGCACGGTTTCAGTGACCGTCGAAGGAAAACCTCTCGATCTCATCCGACTCCAGTCGCAAAAGCAAGCAGCAATGGTCGTCGACATGCACCTCGCCGAACTCGGTTCCAAGCGCATCCATTTGGATTCAAAGAACTTCGTGGCCCCGAACTTTTCATCGGTCCACTATGTTGAACCCGACAACCAGTACCTCTTTATCGATGTCGCCGTCGATACTAGAATCGAGCGCAGCATCCCGATCAAGAACAATATAGCGTTCAATGCAGCGCCAGGCTATGTCATTGTACAACCGCCCAAGCTCATGCAAGAAGACCTCATTGTTTCCGGTGCACGAAATGCCCTCACACGTATTATAGATATCCCGACAGACTCCATTTTCAAGGACAGCATCAAAGTCAGCCAGACATTTTCTGTCCCGCTCATGATCAAGCAACTCCCGTCGTTTGTGACACCCAGCGATTCCGTCGCAAAGATTTTTGTCGATGTCCAGAAAATCAAGTCCAAGGAATTCAGGAACATTCCCATCCACCTTATCGGTTTCTACGATCGCGCCTTGAACACGCTATCGCCGCAACAAGCGACCGTCGAAATTACCGGCGGGGATAAAGTCGTCGAAACCATTGATGCAAACGATATAGAACTTTTCATCGAATACAACCGCTTCGCCATCGAAGATGCCGACAGCCTCGCTCCCACCATCAAGTTGAACTTGCCGCCCGACGTGGACCGCAATATGTCCGTAAAGGCGATTCTTGTCAAACCCGACAAAATCAAGCTCATAAAAACGCACACCGGGGACGAGGACAAAGACGAGGAATACGGAATATGATTTGGCTTGGAATAGAATCCAGCTGTGACGAAACTGCCTGTGCCGTTTTACAGGACGATCCACTTAAAGTTCTTTCGAACCCGCTCTATAGCCAAATTGACGAACATGCCCTTTACGGAGGCGTTGTCCCTGAAATTGCAGCCCGTGCGCACTTGCAAAAAATTGCGCCCATCGCCGAAGCTGCAGTCAAGGAAGCCGGTATCGAGCTCAAGGACATCGACGCCATAGCCTACACCACGGGTCCGGGCCTCATGGGACCGCTCCTCGTCGGCGCAAGCTTTGCCAAAGGCCTCGCCCGAGACTTGAACATCCCGGCTTACGGAATGAACCATCTCGAAGGGCACCTCGCCGCCGCCTGGCTCTCTAACCCGGACATCGAGCCTCCTTTTTTGACGCTCACCGTTTCGGGAGGGCACACGGAACTCGTGATGGAAGAACCGGGATTCAAGTACACAAGCATCGGGCGCACCCGTGACGATGCCGCAGGTGAAGCGTTCGACAAATGCGGAAAGCTCATTGGCCTCAAGTACCCCGCAGGCGCAACGATCAGCCGCCTAGGCAAAGACCACAACCGCAAATTCGTGGAATTTCCGCGAGCTCTCCATACACACGACAACTGCGAATTTTCATTCAGCGGATTAAAGACCGCCGTGCTCCGTTACACCGAAACGCATGACCCGGAATTTATCCAGCAGAACATCGGCGACATCTGCGCCTCGCTCGAAGATGCGATTGTCGATAGCCTAGTCACAAAGACCATCAACGCCCTCAAAAAAACTCGTATGAAAACACTCGTGATGGGTGGCGGCGTGAGCGCCAATAGCTGGCTGCGCATGCGCTTGCAGGATTATTGCGACAAGAAGGGAATCCGCTTCTGCGTGCCGGACCGTAGCCTCAGTACGGACAACGGAGCAATGATCGCCGCAGCAGCCATCCGCCGCAAGTTGCAGGGCAAACTCGAATCCATCGATGTCGTGAAACCCTGGATGCCGCTAGCGATTTAGGTCTTAGGTTTTAGGTTGTAGGCAGTAGGGACATAGACGAGAGACTCGTCATCCTGAGCATCGCGAAGGATCCAGTGATGTTTTTAGTTGGTAGAGCTTAGAACTTAGAGCTTAGCAGGCAGTAGTTTATAAACGAGCTATATAATACTCTTCGTACGACAAAAGCGTATCATAACAGTAGCATGACTTTTTTCGCCGTATTTTCAGCTAAGCTTTTTAGCATTCCCTGTATTTTTCATGAATTTTCATTGTATATTATGGATATGATTTTATCCTTCAAACATAAGGTAATGCTATTCCTCTGCGTCACTGCTCTATGCTGGGCGCAGGATTTGAGCAAGCCTGTAAACGATGTTGACGTTTTCCGCCCTGAAAAGCGCGAAACGAAAGTCGAACTCGTCGATTCATCACAAGAAAATTCCTTAAAGTTAAACGTCGATATTTTTGCAGACGGTTTTGTCGGCTCGTACTACATCCTTTGGGACAACGTCGATCTCTCCGAAGACATGAAGAAACTCATGACCACCCGCGACTTTGCCAAAGACGAATTCTTTATGCAAAACATCGACCGCGAACAGTTTGAACAAGAACGAATGCTTCAACTTTTCGAAGACAAGAAACGCGAATTTTTCAACATTTTCCCCGAAGAAGCTCTCAAGGAACTTCAGGAAAAGCAAGCGGACGAATAGGTGTTAGGTTGTAGGTTTTAGGGATTAGGAGTCCGGAATTAGGACTGCTACAAAAATCGAGAATCACCGCTTTTGTCATGTCCGCTAGAACCTGCTCTGCCAGCACTGAGTTTAATCGAAGTAAACGCAGCCGAAGTAAGCGGACATTTCAGCATTTGTCATGCCCGCCGCCAAGCGGACATCTCCTTTTACTAGATTTTCTAGCAACTAAGGACCATTGACCTCAGACCATTAACTATCAAATGTTTTCGCAAGAACGTAATTTCACGGACTGGCAACTCAAGGGCTTTAGCAGTGCGCCGGCCTTCCTTTTTGAAACCATAGGCAGCACGCACAAGCTCATGAAGTCCATGGCGGCCATAGGTGAAATTGCACCGGGAACGCTCTTTGTCGCCGATGCGCAAAGCGAAGGTCATGGTCGTCACGAACGCACTTGGGACTCCCCCGCCGGCAAAAATCTCTACTTCAACATCCTGATTCCTCTCGACGGCATTCCAAGCAACCTTTTCGCACAAATTACGCAAATCACAGCACTCACATTTGCAGAGACGTTCAACAACATCCAAGAAGCCGCAATTGAAAGCCACGCTTGTACCGCAAATCGGGATTGCGCGAGCGCGCCAAAAATTACGGTTAAATGGCCAAACGACATTCTCTACGGCAAAAGCAAATTCTGCGGCATCCTCGCAGAAATTGTCTTTATGCAGGCACAGCGTTCCGGGCAGCCTCAAGAAGCCGCGCGCCCAGCGCTCTCGATGGGAGTCGGCATAAACGTCAATAGCGAACCAAGCGATTACGCCCACTTAAATCGCGCCGTCACAACACTCAAGACGATTGTCGGTCGCCCCATCAACCGCGAAAAGCTTTTGCAAATGCTCATCGGCAACCTCGAACGCGCCATCGGGCAGTTCCGTGCCTTCGGCATTCGCCCTTGGATCGAAGCCTGGAAACGCATGGACCAGTTCATCGGAACCCGCGGCACAATCATCGTGAACAACCGCTGCACCGATCAAAACCGGGACTCCGGCGAAGGCGCCATCAAAAAAACAGGCCGCATCATCGACATGAACAATGATGGCAGCCTGCTCTTCGAATGCGACGACGGAACCGTTGAGACCGTTATTTCGGCGGACTTGGAGATTTAAGGGAGTGCTATTATTCGTCTATCCAATTCGGTTTTTGAGGATTGATAGCATCGAAATTTAAATTCACATCATACGCAATCATCGGCCCCTGATCTTTAAAAGATATTGTTCTATTTTCAAACGTATAAAGATTCCTGTATTTTTGTTGTACAAGTTCATAAGCAGGCTGATTCAAATACGTATGATATGCAGGTGCTGCGGACAAACGGCAAGCATAAACAACAGGAATTCCAACAATTGTCGGTTCTTGACAAACTGGTGTAAAATAAACTTCTCCAGAATCAATTCCTATTCCCAATCCAATATCGGCCTTAACCACAGAAAATTTATCATAATGATTCTTATACTCTTGTTCAAAGAGCTTATGTGCTGCAGCAGAGGCTTTTAGAGCATAGTAAATCGCATCATCCCCAGAATATTTTTTGGGGAAGAAGCACAACAAACCATCTCCAGTAAATTTATCCGAAATTCCATAATTTTCTTTTATGATTTCAAAAATTTTTGCAGTAACATCTCGAATAAATTCTGCAAACAATTCCGGTTTTTTCGCATTAAGCATGAGTTGTGTGGAATCGCGTATATCAATCGATACAACAACAGCCTCTTGGCTTGCATCCATCTTAAAAACATCTAAAAAATTATCATCCTTTACTTTTTCTTGCAAGCCCTTAGGCAATCGAGTAAGCAGATACTTTTTCAAGCACCCTTCCTTTAGTCCTTGAATATTTTTTTCATACTCGTTTCTATTTTGTTCTGATTTTACAACTTTTTCTGCCGATTCGAGAATATTGCGTTCGTTATCAAGCAATTTCTTATAAGAATCTGTATCCGTATAAAGAAAATCAAACCAATCTGATCGTAAACGATTAAAGGACCTACGCGTTTCACTTACACGCTTTACTTGTTCAATTACCGAATTTGAATCGTTAAATCTAATCTTATAATCATTTAAATCTTGACAAGACAAGCTTTTTATTTTATTAAAAGTATCCAACTCCGTTTCTTTCTTTTTATTATGATTAATCTTGTCCATTCTCAAAATCTCTTAAAAAGTCATATACTTGGATATAAATGTATTTTATTTTTTTAACGCAACGCCAAACAAACTTAAATTAATTCATATTTATTTCTTACAATTCATTATGTTACTAGAAATAAAATTTACACAAAAAAATCCTCAGCAATATAACCGAGGAAATCTTATACATATTGTCGAAAAGGTTTCTACGTCTATCTCTTGAAATACATCCCGCCCACAAGCGAAACGGCGAGCATCACGATCATCGCTGTGAGGCCCATATCCACGAATTCTCGACGTTCGCCTGCAAGCCCAGTTTCCAAAAGAATCACGAGCACGAGTGCAATTACGGCGGCAACGCCTCCCATCATGTGGAACATTTTTACTTTGTCTTCGTTCGTGAACTTTCCGTTCGGCATTTTAGTAAAGGGCATTGACATCACCTCCCATACAAATCCAGACAATGAGCCCCACCATCACGAGTGCGCTTATCGCCACATTCGCGAGGAAAAAGTCGCGGTTCATTGCATCCAAATCGTTAGACTTTCTGAACAAGTGAATATAGACAATCGCGGCAGTCATGAGCCCAGTAATCGCCCACCAAATCCAGCCCATGTTCCAGAAAAACCCGAACACAACGCAAAGCAAAAGCATCGCCAAGTGGCTAGCAAGTGCGATGCGCAGCGACTTTTCAAGACCAAAGCGGGCCGGCACGGAATGCAAGCCCTGCTTGCGGTCGATTTCAATATCCTGCGTAGCATAAATGATGTCGAAGCCGCCCATCCAGAGCATCAGAATGAACAGGAGAAAAATCGGGAACACGGCAAATTCACCACGGACGGCAATCCAGGCGCCAAGCGGACTCATGCCAATCGCAAAGCCAAGGAACCAGTGACATAGCCAGCTAAAACGTTTCCAGTACGAATACGAGAGCAGCAATAACCACACGGGCAACGCAAGCGCGCCTGCAAGCGGCTGGAGCATCCACGCGAACACCACGAACAAAATGCCGTTCAACGCCAAAAACACGATTACCGACTTGCGGCTGAGGCGCCCTGCCGGCAAATGGCGCTTTGCCGTACGGGGATTTTCGGCATCGAACTTGGCATCCGCAATGCGGTTAAAGCTCATGGCGCTGTTACGGGCGGTCACCATGCAAAGCACGATGAGCACGATAATGCGGGCCGTTTCATAAGCGCTCATGTCACGGAAACCGTTTGCCGCGACCCACATGGAGCCAATGGCAAAGGGCATCGCAAACAGCGAATGGCTCAAACGGACAAGATGTGTAAATTCGAGAAGTTTATTCATTTTTAGGTGATAGGTTGTAGGTAATAGGTTCTAGGCAGTACGAAGTTAGAAGTAGGAAGTAGGCAGTGGTTAGTGGTCATTTCCCACCCCATGCACGTGCGACGGTTGCCACCTGCGATTGATCCACGCCCAAGTGTTTTAGTATTTTCGCGACCACGGTATCCACGAGTTCTTCAACGCTTTGCGGCTTGCTGTAGAACTGCGGCGAAGCAGGGATTACAACCGCCCCCGCAAGCGTTACACGCTTCATATTTTCAATGTGGATTAAGTTGTACGGCATCTCTCGCGGCACAATCACAAGCGTGCGTCGTTCCTTGAGGCAAACATCCGCCGCACGCACAAGCAAGTTGTCCGATGTTCCCGTTGCAATACGCCCAAGCGTTCCCATAGAGCACGGCACCACCGCCATGCCCGCATAATCTGCGCTACCGCTTGCACATTCCGCAAAAAAGTCATCCACGTTGCACACGTCTTTGCAATAGTCGAAAAGCGCTCTCTGCCCTTCGTAATCGAGAACCTGTTTGCCCGGGTGCGTCACGATAAGCGTCACTTCATGTCCAAAGCGATGCAAGTACATCGCCGTACGGGTCGCATAAATGCTGCCGCTTGCCCCCGTCACTCCAAGCACAAACCGACTCATGCCTTCCCCGGCTTGCGCAAGAACACGCCAAACGAAATCCCGCCATCGAACATCTTGACTTGTCTGACCTCAAAACCGCATTCTTCGGCCATTTTGCAGAACTGATCGACCGGCAAAAAGCGGATAATCGAATTCACCAGATATTCATAGGCATCGCGCTTGCCGCTAAAAAAGGCGCCCATCACCGGAATGAACAGCGGCGCAAGCACTTTATAGAAGAACTTGTTGAACAAGTTCCTCGGTGAGAAAAATTCCAGAACGCAGAGGTAACCGCCTTCATCGAGCACGCGGTACGATTCCATCAAGGCGCCACGGGCATCGGGCACATTGCGCATGCCAAAACCGTTCAAGATCACGTCAAATTGGCGTTCGGCAAAAGGCATTTTCATGGCATCGAGTTGCACCGCGTGCGCATCGATTTTCTTCGGTTTGACTTCGGCAAGCATCCCGTACGAAAAGTCGCCTATCACCGCAGGGTCCACGACAAAGTCGCGCGACGTTTCAACTCGCGACGCCCCGTTTTGCGAAACACATTTGCACGCGCACTTGCGACCCGATTCAAAAATCTTGCGGAACGTGTTGGCAAAATCGCCCGTGCCTCCACACAAGTCGAGCAGACGCACTTTATTCAAACCGCGCGGCATTTCCGAAAGCGGCGTCTTGCCAAGCAATCCCGGCATTTCGTCTCGCAATTCTGCGCCCATCATCTTTTTTAAGCGCTTGCAGCAAAACCTACGCCACAGCACGTCCTGATAGCAGCTCAAGAAATGATTTAGAAAATCGTAACGGCTCGCAATGCCATCGAACATCTTACGCACGGGACTTTTCATACCAACCAATTTAGAAATATTCGTCCACTCCACAAAAAAAAGCAACCCGGATTTTAGTCCAGGTTGCAATTTTTTTCAGACAGTTCGCAGGCGCTGCCGCCCGCCCACATCAAGCCTTAATTGAACTTAGCCGTAAAGGTATCGCCGTCCTTCGGAGTCACCAAGCGCGGATTGTCCGTCACGCCATCGCTCCAACCCGTGAACACCGCACCAGCTGCCGGAACAGCGGTGAGTTCCATCTTGTTGCCACCGAAGAACTTGCCCTTGAAATCAGTGCTTTCGCTACTGCCACCCGGGAGTTTCATGCCTTCCATAAGCACAGTACCCTTCCCAGAAGACTTGATGCTCACAGAAATTGTACCGCTCAAGCCGAATTCTTCCAGGTATTCCTGAATAACCTTCGGATCACGATCATTTGCCCATTTCTTTAAGCACCCACCGTCCTTACTGAATCCATTATTATCAGGGCAAGAGTTGTGATAGTACTGTTGATCTTGCTTGAACTTGGCAAGGTCGCGATCCATTTCAGCATTGTCAATCTTTGAAACCATTTCGTTGACAATTTTTTCCACATTCTTGGCATTCGTGTAGCTATTGAATATCACCGCAGAACGGTTGATAAACAGACGCTTGAAATCAGGGTTCTTGATCAGCTGGATATAAAGGTTCGCAAAGCAGCCTTCTTCCTTGCAAGGCCTGTTTCCGCCACCCTTCTTGATCCAAGTGAACATATTGGTTTCCTGAACAAATTCCTGGTTATTCACACCCCAAGTCCAGTCAAAGCCGTGGTCAAGGTCATAGACCATGAACTTCCACGGATGTTCCGGAGCAGACCAGGCACGCACATTGTTGTTCGGCCAGTCACCATTGTGTATATAAATTTCGGCAGCCATGTAATCGGCAAGGTTACCGACATCGAGCATTTTCTTCACTTCAGCGTATTTAGCATTGTTTTCGCCAGAGAAATCGTTTGTTCCGACAAAACGGAGCATTTCATTATAGGCGTCAACCGTTCCATTGCTGGCTTCAACCTCATGTCCCAAATGCTTGATGAAGTTCACCGTGTTCGCATCAATCTTGTAGTTCGTTTCTACGTAATACTTGTTGAAGCGTTCACGCATATCGTGAATACCATAGTACTTACCATTGTAGAACACCACGACCTGGCGGCTTCTCTGGTAATCCACGCTAGAACCTTCAAGGAGTGCACCACCCATGGCGTCTTCGATATAGTCACTTACAAAGCGGTTTCCGTTATTACGCAGGTTGAAGGACTTGTACTTATCATTGACACCCTTGCGAGTTTCGAACAACGGATAATTGATACTACCGTCTTCATATTGTTCACGGAGGCGGATAGAAACAGATTTCTTGTCTTTCAGGCGGCTATAGCCACCCATCAAGGAAATACCGGCCTCCTTTTCCCACGTAGGACCATTCTTTGTAGAAGATCCCTTTTCAAAATATTCGATGTGGATCGGATATTCGACATCGGCATAAAGAGCAGCGCTATCACCGCATCCCTTCGGAGCATCGCAGCTAGTCTTGACGTAATGCTTGCGGAAGAAGGCCGAATCCACGGTAATCGCGACAATAGGCATCCTCACCTGGTCTTCATCGATAAAGAACGTGCGAGTCGTAACCTGAGTCGACAGAGCACCCTTCTTGAACGATCCGCAACGCAATACCTGGTTATGGTCAATCGTCTTCGGGGAATTGAATTCAGGAGAGTTTTCCGTAGGTTCGGAACCGTCGGACGTGCAGCGGACCTTGACTCCCTCTTCAACAGACGGGGGATTCAACTTAAACGGTTCGTTATAAAAGCCCGACTTGACACTTATATCGACGGGCTCGATAAATTCGTCATAGGCAGTCGCTGCGGTATTCGGCTTTTCCGGAGTCGGCTTATCAAAGTACGACCAATAGCCGCCATCCACAATGCCCCAGCTAACACCACCCGTCAACGGCGGATATTCAACAGAATCGCGAATGCCGTTAAAAATGTCGACCAAGTAAATCGTTCCGCCATCTTTATCCAACTTCCAGTTGGTATGCGGACGCGTATGTCTGCCATCCTTATCAGCGCTTTCTACAGAGGCGATATTCTTCTTGTCACAGAAAATAACCTTGAAAGACTTCGCCTTGATGATATTGGTACCAAAAACGAACTTGCGCAAGTTCTTCAGATTTTCAACAAGAGTATAACCCTTCAGGTCGATATCCTTGTCGCTGGAGTTATAAAGTTCCACCCAGGACGGATCGTTTCCATCTTCGTCAAGCCAGTCCAAGTTGAGCGGGGCGATTTCCGTGATACGCAAAGCGGAATTGCCAATCCAGCGAAGCGATGTGTCCACCGGAAGCATAACCTTAATCGTCTCAATAACAACTTCAGTACCAACAATTCTTACAACGGTATCAATACCACTTGAGAAGGCTATGCCACTACTGGAAGACGAGTTGCCCTGTTGAGTGCTCGAGCCGCATTTATCCGGTGTAACACACTGAATATCCGACCTAGAATCCGGAGGGTTAAACACATCATCATTATCATTGGCACATCCAAATACAAAAGCTGCACCAAGAACCGCACCCAGAGAAAGAATATCTCTAATCCATTTTTTTGAGCGTATCACGACGACCACCTAAAATTAAGAATACACTTCCCATGGTCGAAACCATGAGACACCTTAGTTTTCCATCCAACATGATTAAATTTAGTAGTTTTTTTAAAAAAATAACAGTAATATTCTCTTTACCCTTGACAAGCATCAAATTTTAAACTATTATTGGGTCACCAAAATGGTTCTGTAGCTCAGTTGGTAGAGCAGTGGACTGAAAATCCGCGTGTCGTTGGTTCAATTCCAATCGGAACCACGAAGAAGCCTCGGTAAAAACCGGGGCTTTTTCTTTATTTTTGGCAAATTTTCGCAAAAAAAGATGTGATATACCTCACATCAGAATTGCGCAAAGCTATCCCTAGAAACTAGGATCTCATTCACTCACGGGCGGCAAGAGTCCATTCTTGACGAACGCCCCGTTAGGCTTGTAGCACGAAAAGAATTCATCCCAATGGTCCATCAGGATATCGACAAGCTCGGGCTGGAAATGCGTTCCCCTGGATTTTTTCATTTCTTCCTTAACGGAAGCCTCGGACCAGGCCGTTTTATAGCAGCGAGGGCATGCAAGGGCATCCAGCACATCCGCTACAGAGCAGATTCGTGCCGATAGCGGGATTTCCTCGCCCTTGAGCCTATCCGGGTAACCCGTACCATTCCAGCGTTCATGATGCGCACCCGCAATGTCCGCAGCCATGCACAGCAAATCCGTCTTGGAATCGCGGAGCAACGTGCGTCCAATGACGGAATGGCTTTTCATCTGGCTGTACTCGCTTTCCGTAAGGCGCCCTTCCTTTTTAAGCACCATATCCGGAATGCCGACTTTTCCAAGATCATGCAAAAGCGATGCGTAATAAATCATCGACTGCTGTTCATCAGAAAGTCCGTAATAGCGGGCCAGCATTTTTGAAATTTCGGACACGCGATGGATGTGGTCCCCGACTTCCTGACTGCGGAATTCAGAGACTTCACCCAAGATGCGGATCAATTCCATGTGGGCGGACTCCAGTTCTTCCGCCTTGCGTTCCAGCTGCTTTGCATATCGTTCCAACTTTTCCGCACGAATGGCCGATTCAATCGTCTTCGCAGAATACACAGAAATGAGCTTCAAGCGTTCGAGATCTTTCTTGGAAAAGAAAACGTTATCCCCAATCTTATTGATGGCCTGGAAAACACCCATCACGCGATCATCGCTTTCAAGCGGCATCGTCATGACCGACGTCGTATGGTAGCCGTTCTTTATATCGCTGCGACGGTCAAACCTGGAATCGCGGTACGCATCCTCGACCAAAACCGGTTCGCCTGTCTTGAGGGAATACCCGACAAAACCTGCCGAAAGCGGAATACGCAGTTCGCTCACTCCATGGGCAACCTTTGTCCACAATTCGTTCCGTTCTTCGTCGATAAGCCAAAGCGAACAACGGTCGGCTTGGACTATTTTCCGCCCCAAATCAGCCATGAGAACCAAAAGGCTATCCATTTTGTGTTCGGCAGCAATTTTGGGCATGTACTCGAACAAGAGTGCAGCGACTTCACCGTCTCCAAGATCGGCAGCGTATCCTTGATAGCTCATAATATGTAAAAAAATAGTTATTTCTACATAAAATGCAAAGTATCGTTGACGATATCGAGGTATTTTTTCTATTCTTTGCGCACCAATTGGAGGAATAGGCTAATTGGTAAGTCAGCGGTCTTGAAAACCGCCGCCGTAAGGCTTGGGGGTTCGAGTCCCTCTTCCTCCGTAAAAAGCTCCCTCTGGGGAGTTTTTTTTATTTCATAGTCATTTCTTTGGCGGCTCCGCCACAATCTCTAGTCTATCGTCTGTAGGCTCGCAGAGCCGTTCTCTCGTCTAATTTCACTAGATCCCGTCGCAATCGTAAAACAAGAAATAAAGGTTCCCCTACGCTTCGAGGATGACAGTTTCCTAACCACTAACCACTGCCTACAGTCTACCGCCTACTGCGAAGCCCGTCCCAATCCGCACGGCAGTCCGCAGCATAGTCGGCAGCCGCCGTCGAAGGTTCATCATAAATGAGAGTACAGATTTTCAGCGGTAGCGGGAAATCGACGCCAAACGCAGCAAGGCACGCCGAAGTTGTCGCCCCCGTCGTAAAGACGTCATCTACGACAATCACACTCCCCCGCATAGGCGTTCCGCGTGGAAAATCCGCCACAAACGCCCCGGCCACATTCATCTCGCGTTCCTCCTTCGAAAGTTTTGTCTGCGAAACAACGAACGTCTTGCGCTTGAGCCATCGGCAAACCTTACCGCCGGTCGCAGTCGCAAGCGCCGCCGCCAAGAGTTCCGCCTGGTTATACCCGCGCTCGCGGTACCTCGCCCGGTGCAGTGGCACCGGCACAAAATGAAGCGGTTGCGCAAGCATTAAAAGTTCCTGCGCCACCATTCCATGCTTCACCGCAGACGAATGACGCACCAGGTACGATGCAAGTCCCGGAATATTACGGTACTTGAGAGCATGCACGAGCCGTCTTGTCAAAGTCCGCATCGGGAAAAGGCAAAACACATCATCGTTCGGGAACTTGGGTGCGCACGCTTCCCGTGCAAGTTCTGCGGCACACGCAGGACAAAGCCACGGGTCAAGCAATTCTGAAGAAGTCCCGCATCCAATGCACTCCATCCCGAAAACAAAATTCGCAACCGTCCTTAAAACGCCCATAAAGTCTCCTGTTATAAAGCTACGCAAAATCGAGCCCTATCTTTATAACACGCTTTTTTCGGGCAATTGGTACGGTAAAATTTTATTTAAGCCGTCGACTTCAAAATTCACTAGATGGGGGCAAAGCCCCTCCCTTCAGGTTCGATCCAAAAAATATACAAGCGTATTCAGAATTGTATGGATGGGGCAAAGCCCCTCCCTTTAGATTCGGTCATGTTCATACAAGAGCGATTAGAACTGTATGGATCCTCCTAACGGAGGATGACCGTGGCTGCGACCGCCTTAAAGGGAGTCTCCTAGCGGAGGATGACATGACCGCGACGCTCGCCTTAAAGGGAGTCTCCTAGCGGAGGATGACATGACCGCGACGCTCACCTTTTGAGGTTGTCCGCCAGCAGCCATCTCCAAGACGACACCTTACTTCCTACCGCCTACTTCCTACTAATCACTTATTCCCCTGATACCTAAGGCACATCAGTAGCCCCACAAGGAACATGCACACAAGCGCAAAGGACCCCCCATAGGAAAGGAACGGCAAGGGAAGCCCCGTTACCGGCATAAGGCCAATCGTCATTGCGATATTCACCGTAATATGGAACAAGAAAATCGTACAAGCGCCCATCGTCACAATCGTTACAAAAGCATCGTCATTCGTCTTGCAAATCGAAGAGGCCCGCCATAGGAACAGCGCAAACAGGCCAAGAACGGCAGCACACCCGACAAAGCCAAACTGTTCCCCGAGCACGCTAAAGATAAAGTCCGTATGTTCCTCGGGCAAAAATGAAAGATTCGTCTGCGATCCGTTCCCAAAGCCCTTGCCACCGATGCCTCCGCTACCGATTGCCGTCAGCGATTGCAACACCTGATACCCATCACCCAACGGGTCGCTCATAGGATCCAAGAAAGTATTCACGCGTTTTTGCTGGTGCGGTTCGAGCATGTTCCACACCATCGAACTGGCGTAACCCGCCAAAATGTTCGTCGCGATAATCACGCCCGAAAATTTTTTTGACAAACGTCTACGAATAACAGAAAGCACCACTAGACAAATCAATGCGCCCCACAACACTTGCAACACCATCGACTGCGAATGAGAAAATAGCACCGACAATACAGGGCTCACCAACAAGAACATGTCCGTAAAAGTAAGTCCCGCAAAAAAGAACCCGACAAGCGTCACCGCCGTGAATACAAGCGCCGTGCTCAGGTCCGGCTGTTTCAACACAAGCCCAAACGGCACGATAAAAAGCCCCAACGGGACTGCAAACGACTTGAGATCGTGCAAGCTCACCGGATGTTTCGAAAGCCAGTAAGAAATCGTAATCAAGTAAGCGATTTTTGCAAACTCCGAAGGTTGAAGCTTTATGACCTTCAAGTCAATCCAACGCCCGGCCCCCTTCACGTCACCTGCAAAAACAAGCACAAATAAAAGCAACAGCAAAGCAATCACGTAAGACGGAACAGCCGCCCGCTTGAGCCAATCAATCTTCACAAACACAAGACCGACCGCAATTGCAACACCCGTCAGGAAGTAAATAATTTGTCTGAACCAATGGGTATCGTAAAACACCATTTCCTCGTTAAACGTCGCGGAATAAACGAGAAACACTCCAATCGTCATGAGCGTGAGCGTAACACCTATAAAGAACCAATCAAATTTTAACGGCTTGTCTAAAAAACGGCTAGGCCTCATTCCTCTTCCTCCTTCCCGAAAAAGGCCATCAGCACCTTACGCGCAATGGGGGCAGCAACAGAACCTCCGCCACCGCCAGCTTCAATAATCACGGCAACCGCAATTTGCGGATCTTCAAGCGGGGCGACCGCGGCAAACCAGGCATGTGTCTTCTGGCCTTTTTTCCATTCGCCAGATCCAGTCTTTCCACCCACGCGGATTCCAGGAATGGCAGCTCTTTTCCCGGTTCCCCCAGGATGGTTCACCACGGAATCCATTGCATTCAAAAGGACGCGGTGCGTTTCAGGTTTCATCGTTCCCGAACGGATGATTTCCGGTTCATAACGGCGCACCACGCTACCCTGAGCATTTCGCAATTCCTTCATAAAATGCGGACGGTAAACCCCTTTGTTCATCGCCAAGGAACCGATAAACACAGCCTGCTGCAAAGGCGTCACCATCTGCCCCTGACCAATCGAAAGATTCAAGATAAGCCCACGCGCCCAACGCCAACCAAGGCGTTTGTTCCGCTGATTAAAAGACGCCGAATCGGGAAGCCAGCCTGCGCGCTCGCCCGGGATATCCACGCCAAGCAATTTTTCGCCATACCCATAGCGGCGCCCGAATTCATTGATGCGCGCCATGTCAATTTCAAGACCTGCCTGGTAAAAATACACATCGCACGAAAGACGCAGCGCGTGTACCACGTTCAAGTTTCCATGCACGCCCCAACACTTCTGGTAACGAGTGCCGTACTGGTAGCCCCCCGTACAGGATTTAGGATAATACTTTGTCTCTGAAATAATCCCGCTTTCAAGACCGGCCCCGGCCGTTACAAGCTTGAAAATGGACGCAGGCGGATAAATGCCCGAAATCGCACGGTTCGTGAGCGGGCGCATCGAATCGAGAGCCACATGAGCCCAGCCCTTGTTACGTTCACGGCGTTTCAATGAAAAAATGTTCGGATCCAGACGGGGCGAAGAGACCATTGCCAAGATTTCCCCGTTGCGCGGGTCCACTGCCACAAGCGCAGCCTTCGCCGTATCGGGTATTGCCGCCTCCGCCGCCTTTTGCAGCTTAAGGTCAATCGTCGAAATCATGTGCAGTCCGGGAACCGGTTCAATCAAACCACCAACATCCGAGAGCGTACGCACCTCGCGCCCCGAAGCGTTGACTTCAACCAGCTTGAGACCGTTTTTTCCGCGGAATTCCTTATCGTATTCCTGCTCTAGCCCTTTTTGCCCAATGCGGTCCCCCTGCGAATAAGAAGCGTACTCCGGGAGTCTCAGCTGGTCTTCCGAAATCTCGCTCGTATAACCCAGCACGTGCGAAGCTAACGTCCCGTACGGGTATTCGCGACGCGATTCGATAATCACGGAAACGCCCGGCAACTCCGTCGAATGTTCCTCGATCACCGCCACCTGTTCCATCGAAGCATCTTCGAGAATGCGGACCGGGCGCGTACGCACCCAACGAATCCTCTGGAAGGCTGTATCGAGCGAGAGCGAATCGAAAAGACGCACGCCCGAAGCGTCACGGATATTCAAAAGCTTTTTGAAAACGGAATCCCTGTCCGACTTTTTTCGCGGCATTTCAAGCGCCTGCAAAGCAATCTGGTACGAAGGGCGGTTACGCACCAGCACGCTCCCGTTTCGGTCGTAAATGTAGCCGCGATCCGCAATCAGCTCAATGCGCCGCAAGCGGTTGTTTTCAGAACGTTGGAAATTTTCTTCGTAATGGATATACTGCAACGAAAAAAGCTTGAACAGGATGACGCCAAAAAGAATGACAGTCCCGGCAAGAAAAACCAAAACATTCCAGTTCCGGCGGACCCTAGCCTCGTTTTCCGAAGAATCGTTATACATCCGATTTCTTTCCCGAAGAAAGGTAGAACAAAATACCGCCGATAACCAATGTGTAAATGCATTCCGGCACTGTCCTTGTCAAAAACAACGTCGTCACGACATCCTTTTCAAGACCCGTAATAAGGAAATAGAACATGTCGTTCACAAAGAACGCAAGCCCAAGGACCCCCACCTTCGCAGGTACATACAGCGTAAGAAAATGTTCTTCGAGCTGCCCCACGGCAAAACCCACGATTGTCATAGCAATCGAATTTGCGCCAAGCCATTCCACAGGAGCGTATACATCCTGCGTAAATCCCGCCAAAAAACCCCACAAGCAGCCCGCTGCGGCTCCATAGCGCAAAGCCACGGACACAACGAAGATGACCACAAAATCGGGCCCAATGCCCACTATCTGCAACCATTCGCCCACCGTAGATTGTATGGCGAATACCAAAACAAAAAGCAAAAGAGTCCTAAGCCATCCGTGATTACTCATCGAGCAACTCCTGGATAATCCAATCCGGTTCCTTTTGCATCACAAACACTTCTTCCAGCGTAGAAAACTCCTGGAACGGCTCCACGTCCATGAGGCTCATAACGTCCAAGTCCGCTTTGCGAACCGAATGCACCGTGCCTACAGGGATGCCCTTCGGGAAAATGCCGCCAAGCCCCGATGTAATGAGCGTATCGCCCTCGGCAACCCCCGCATGGGATGGAATCATCGCCGAAAGCAG
This sequence comes from Fibrobacter succinogenes, assembly GCA_902762795.1. Taxonomy (GTDB): domain Bacteria; phylum Fibrobacterota; class Fibrobacteria; order Fibrobacterales; family Fibrobacteraceae; genus Fibrobacter; species Fibrobacter succinogenes_E. The sequence goes on from CACWPM010000043.1 coordinate 29,092, forward strand.
ATGACCGTCCACGGATTCCAGGAACCCCACCACGCGCGTTCTACGTTCCAAAACAGAAAGCTTCAGGTTCGGATCCACAAGGAGCTGCACCCTCGAATGCGTGAGCATCGCCTTCGAAATCTTCCCGACAAGCCCGTTCATCGACATCACCGGCATGTTCTCTTTCACGCCATGATGCGTCCCGCGGTTAATCACAAGCGTCGTCAGAAAGCGCCCGGGATTATGCCCCACCACGCGGGACGTCACAATCGGGAAATCCCACTTGTCATCAAAACGCACCAGCGTGTGGAGCCTAGCGAGTTCCTGCAAGCCCTCGCTCGCATGGTAAGTTTCCTGCCGGAGCCTTGCGTTTTCCGACTTCAGATGTTCGTTCTCGGCCTGCAAGGACTTAAAATCGTTTACGGACGAGACCAACAACTGCACCGGATAGAATACCGTCGAAAGCGCCTTATCGACAATGCTCTCTCGCACCGCCGTTGACGCCTCGTGCATAAGAATCCCTAAAACGAGAAAAAAGGCAAAAGCGACAACGCCATGCCTTTGGATAAACAAATCGACAATAAAGCGAAAAGCTCTAAGCATCGAAGTGCAATTTCAAAAAATTATGTAGATGACGCGACCAAGACCGGACGGTACTTGTCCAAGTCTTCAAGAATGCGAGCGGCGCCCTTGCATACGCAAGTCATCGGATCGTCAATCACGTTCACCGAAAGGCCCGTCTCCTTGCGGATACGTTCGTCGAGACCGCGCAACTGGGAACCACCACCCGTGAGGATGATGCCCTTGTCGTAAATATCGGCAGAAAGTTCCGGAAGGGTGATGCTCAAGGCCTGCTTCACCGCTTCGATAATGGCAGTCACCGGCTCGTTGATGGCTTCACGGATTTCGGCACTTCCGATAGGAATAGTGCGTGGCATACCCGCGATAAAGTCAAGACCTTTGACTTCCATCGTCAATTCTTCTTCCAAGGGGCTTGCGGAGCCTATCTGGATCTTGATCTGTTCAGCAGTGCTTTCTCCCACGCAAAGGTTGTACATCGTACGCAGATAGCGAACAATCGCCTCGTCCATTTCGTCGCCGCCCACACGCACGGAGCCGTTGCAGTCGGACTTGTTCAAGGCAATCACAGCAATGTCGGACGTTCCGCCGCCAATATCCACAATCATATTGCCGACCGGTTCTTCGACCGGGATTCCCATACCGATAGCGGCAGCCATAGGTTCATGGACCAAATGCACTTCCTTGGCGCCCGTCAATTTGATGGCATCGATCACGGCACGCGTTTCCACTTCGGTGATTCCGTTCGGAACGCCAACCACCACACGCGGTTTTACCGCCCACAACGGATAACGCAAAACGCGCTTGATAAAAGTGAACAAAAGCTTTTCCACAAGCTCAAAATCAGCAATCACGCCATCGCGCATAGGGCGAATTGCACGGCTTTCGCCAGACGTACGGCCAAGCATTTTCTTAGCCTCGCTGCCGATTGCAGTCACTCGATTGCTCTTGCGGTCTACAGCAATCACAGTCGGTTCATTGATGACAATTCCCTGTCCAGCCACATGGACAAGTGTATTCGCGGTACCCAGATCTATACCGATATCACAAGAAAAAAGTCCGAACAAAATTTAACCCTCTATAAAGAAAACCCGTCAAGAAATATAATTAAAATAGGACCTATTATTACCTAAGGATTTTTATCCTTGCCAAATTTTAGAACCTTGGAATAACGATCCCAGTGTCTGCCATGAACCTCGTAACGGTACTTGCGTTTTTCATAGATGGCAAGGTCGCGGTATATGTAAAAATCTACCTCGGCATAGGCTGCATAGATTTCCGCTTCGGCGCCTTCGAACAACCTAAAATCACGGATCTTGTAATACGGCTCTTCGAGCAAGTCTTTCTTGGTCGCCTTCGCATTCAATGTTTCCGCGACCATGAACTTTAGGTCTTCCTGCAAATAGGGAAGAAGTTTCTTTTCGATGCGCTCCGTCGGTTCGGAACAAGACGAAAGCAATACAAGGAATATGAGGGATAAAATTTTCTTCATGCTCATAAAATAAAAAAAGAAACGCACCCAGATGGAATGCGCTTCGAAAATAGTTATAAGGTAATAGGTTTTAGAGATTAAGTGTTAGGTTATAATCACGGCAAAGCTGTCTTATATGGACGTGCGAAGCACGTGATTCTTTTCCTACAACCTACAGCCTATAACCTAAAACCTTCACTAGAACGAATACGTTGCAGAGATTCTGGAGAAGAGACGGCCTTCGCCCTGGAACGGGTTACGGAACAGGAGATCTTCAGCAACGGTAACATCGATCTTCAGCTTTTCTTCGATATTGATGCCAAAACCGAAACCGACATGGTCCTTGGAAGATCCGTCAGCAAGCGGGTTCGTGCTGAAGAAGTTGCCGTCATCCTTGCAGATGCCATACCTTTCTTTGCCGTACTTGTCTTCGTTCTTGTCGTTGACATTGCACTTTGTATAAAGGATAGACTTCTGACCACCGACACGGATGACAAACCAATCCCACCAAATATTGCGTTCGATACCGAAGCTGATCATGCCGCCAATATCGGTACGTTTATCCCAATGTCTATTGTCCTCATTACGTGAATCGTACGTCCACATTCCGGAAGCCACATCATAAATCCAATCATGAGCCTTTCTCATGTTCCAAATAAAGTCCAGGCCCATCCAGAAGAAGCCGCGGTCGAGGGCAACGTTGATGCCGACACCAACCTGAGCATGCTTTTCATCCAAACCCGGAGCGTCAATGAACTTGAGGTTCATGGCAGGCACGAGTTCGCCGTTGATAGCGTCCAACGTAAAGAACGCACGGGACTTGATGAGCCAGGAGAAATTACCGTCATCAAAGAAACTGTGGTGTTCCGGACCGTACTGGATACGGGCCAAGGCAAGAGAGAATTCCAAGTCGAAGTAGTTCGTGAACTGGAAGTTCATACCACCGTCCGCCTGCACGATAGAAGCAAAGGCGTCCTTCTTCACCTGGTAGTTGCCATCTTCAGCGATATCACCACCATCCTGCTGAGCAATGTACACATGCAAGCCCCAAGCATTGCCGTTCGAAAGCGTACCGCCCAAGAAACCGTCGAAATTCGTCACCGTTTCAGGAACCTTAGTCTTAGTACCATCGTCACCGATCACGACATCCGGCAAGTACTGGATAAGGTCGGCATTGATACGACCGAAGAGACCACCGATAGAAATACGCGGATCCGGATTGTTGTCGCCGCCAATCGCAATGGAGAAAATACCACCGAAGTTCGGATGCTGAGGATCAACATTCTTTCCGGCATCGACATCCTGTGTATATGGACCGAATTCACCAATCAAGTAATTGGAGTAGAGGTTGATGTTTGCCGGGTTGTCGAAGATGCTTACATCGTCCATGATGTAAGTCGTATTCTTACCCATAGATTCTATACGGGCAAACGTTGCAAAAGCAGATCCTACGCCAAGAATCCCAAATGCAGTGCCAACAGCGGCTACGGTTTTTAAGTTCATGGAATAACTCCTATTGAAAATTCTTTTATAAAGTTAGTTTTATAAAAGAAAAAACGCAACAAAAATCTAATGAAAAACGATTTTTTTTGACATTCTTTGTAAAACCAGCATATAAAAAAGGCCAGACTTGCGTCTGGTCTTTTTTCAAGCTTTCCAAGTGAATTATTCGGAGAACGTGAACGGAATAGTAACCGTCGTGTTACCGGACTTCACCTTGCTGAAGGTCCAGCGGCTTACTGCGTTCTTGATTTCGCTATCGAATTCTGCGTAACCAGTCGTAGAAGACACAGTAGAGATGCTGATGATTTCGCCACCCGGAGCGATCGTGAACTTCAAGGTAACCTTACCCTGGAATCCCGGTTTCTTCTTCAGGCACTTGTTATAGATGTGGCGAAGACCCGGAGTACGCTGGCGGACAACCTTCATGATGTCTGCAGCGGAACGAGAACCACCACCGGCACCCATGTCGATATCGCGCATGGACGGAGTCTTGATGGAACCCTTAGCCTTAGTAGCGATACCACCGCCACCACCGCCAAGAAGGCCTGCGAGACCGTCACCGATACCACCGGAACCACCTTCTGCGTAACCTTCATTGAAGCCACCATTAGCCTTACCGCGACGGCCACCGAGAACGGTCTTACCCGTAGTCTGGAGACCAGCAACGTCCTTGAGCACCTTATCGATGTCCTTGGTGAACTTCTGGTTCTTCATCAAATCATAAGCGGCAGCAGAGGCGTTCTTGGTCTGAGCAGTGAGGAGCTTGAGCACGCCGCGAGTCTGCGGAGCGTTCGGCTGTCCCTTACCACGCGGCTTACCACCACCACCAGCTTTCTTACGAGGCTTTTTCGGTTCGGGCTTCTTCTTTTCTTCCTTCTTTTCTTCCTTCTGCTCAATCTGCATGGAAGTAGTAAGGTCCACGGAATCGGCGTTGTCGAATACGACTTCAGCAACGACCTGTTCGTACATGGAAGCCCAAATACACATAGCCAAAGCGATCACAAGAGAGACACCGGCGATTGCGCCCATCTTCTTGTCGGATTCCGGCATAAGCGACGCAATAAACGGATCTATGTTCTTCTTTGCCATTGATTATTCCTCCCCGCCGTTCTTCTGCATCACGGCGAACGCGATGTTCGTGTATCCGGAGAAGCCACAAGTGGCCATCACCTTATACATCGCATCATACGGGATGTTCTTGTCAATCTGGACAATGATGTGGCCGGCTTCGTCAGGCGGAAGACCCATCTTGAGGGCATGTTCCTGTTCGATAGCGCGACGATCCTTCAAGATTTCGTCCACCTTCGTAACGAGGAGTTCTTCCTGAGCGAGGACATCGGCGGTCGGCACGACCTTTTCATTGTCAACGATAACGTAGTTAGCATCGACCACGACAGTCAGAGAAACTTCCTTCGGCTGGACCTTGGAGGTCGAGATTGGAAGAATCAAGTTTTCTGCCTGGGTCAAAAGCTGACCTTCAGCGTCCATGTTCTTGATCATGAACACCAAGATGATGGTCATCATGTCCATCATGGACGTCAAGGAGAAGGGTACGTCTTCGCTATATTTACGAGATCTTCTAGCCATGATTAACCTCCCAACTTAGCAAGGTTGATCTTGCTGAAACCAGCTTCCTTGGCACGGTCCATAAGCTGGATGATCTTGTCGAACTGAGTATCGTCGTTTGCAACGATGATGATGTTATCAACGTCGTCCAAGTCGATGAACTGAGTATGGATTGCGATCAAGTCCTTAGCAATGAGATCGTACGCGGAAAGCGGATAAATCATGCTCTTGTCGCCCGGCTTGAGCGTACGGGCAGAGTTCGGCTGAAGCGTTGCAACTGCCATGCCCGGAGTCGGAGCCTTGAGAGTGGCCGGCTTCTGCATACCCATTGCACCTTCACCCGTAATCGACAAGAAGTTGTTTGCGCCATCGACATAAGCACTGTCGGCATGCGGTTCTTCGGAGCTACCATCATTCTTGTAGGCAGCCCAGATGACCCTACCCGGGTCTTCTTCAGATTCCTTCTGAATAGCCCAGAGTTCGATGGTTTCGATTTCATAGAGATACTTCTCTTTGTCCATTTCGGAACCATCTTTGCACTTCGGTCCGTGTCCGCTTTCAACAATCGTCTTCACGTCTTCCATCGGATAAGTCACAAGCTGTGCATCGGACTTGCAACGGAACGTCCACATTTCCTTGAAATAGACGTTCGGCTGGAAACCACCACGTGCACCGATAACAAGGTAGTTGTTAGCGATGGCGAGTGACAAGTTCAAAGCCTGTTCATCAGGTGGAGGAGGCACATCTTCGTTAATGAGCATCTGGCTGCGTTCAGGCAGATTCACTTCGACGATGGCGAGTTTGGAGAAAGCAGTCATGGTCAGAAGCATAGGAATCAAGATGGTGAACAAGCCCATCGCCGGAAGCAAATCCGGTTCGTCGACCTTTCCTGGTTTCTTGATTTGTTTTGCCATGTTTTTTAAACTCCAGTTAAAATTAAACTCTCTGAATGATTAAGCAAGGGAGTTGATAATCTTGAGACCCTTTTCTTCCATTTCCTGGATAAGACGTTCGGAGTTCATGTTGAGAAGACCGACGATGACGAGGAGAGGAACTGCGGAAAGAAGTCCGAGGAGCGTAGTACCCATAGCGATAGCAATACCATCAGCAAGAGCCTTAGCACGTTCAGAAGCCGGCTTGTTAGCAACAGCGTCGAATGTGTAGATCAGACCGTAAATCGTACCCATAAGTCCGAGCAACGTGGAGATAGAAGCCATAACGGAGATGATGGAGATGTAACGAGTGAGACGCGGAGCTTCGGTAAGGAACACAGCGTCAGAAGCAGCAGTCATCATATCACGAGCCTTGTCAGCATCCTTGCAGTTGAGCTTTGCACCGACAATAGCGTCCATAACCTTAGCAATCGGGAGCTTGGAGCTCTTAGCAAACTGGAGAGCCTGTTCGAGCTGGTTCTGCATGACGAGCTTACCGAAATCAGCCATAAACTTAGCACGACCCTTAGAGCTCTTCACCATGATGTAAGTAAAGCGTTCGAGAGAGAAACCAAGACCGATAATGAACACGATCAAGATGATCCACATGAACTGGTAACCATCAGATTCAGGGCTGAAGGATTGAAGCATTTTAGACATTAGAGACTCCTTTAATTGAGTTATTGTTTTTTTTGTTGTTTTTGATAATCTTCGTTCATATTTATTTTTTTTTGGAGCGTTGTGGGAGATTTTACTAGTAAAACTTTCTTTACCGCATAGAAATCGCCCTCAAGCCCAATAAAATAAGGGAACCCCATGAACTAGGATTCCCCGTAAAATAGTTTTTACCGCTATTTTTTCTTGCCTTTTTTGCCTTTTTTCTTGGCTTTCTTGGCTTCGGACTTGGCTTTTTTGCCCTTCTTGCCCTTCTTGGAGGTATCTTCGATAGCAGAAGCACCGTCATCGGAAGATTCAGATGCAGCTTCGACACCTCTTTCGGAGGCCGGAATCAGGCTCGGGTTGGCAGTCCATTCCTTGAGCTTGGCGAGTTCTTCTTCAAGCTTGGTACGATCGTCCTTGGTTTCCTTGACGATGTTGCGGAAGGTTGCCACCTTTTCTTCCAAGGTCATAGCATCAGACTGTTCGATCTGTTCGATACGAGCCTTCAACTTGAAGTACGTCGGGTCAGCGAACAGCGTGGACGGGTCAAACTTTTCGATTTTCACGTTGAGATCTTCGTTGGCTTCGTCGAGCTTTCTCAAGGTTTCGTAGAGCTTAGCAGTCCATTCGTTATCGATACCGTAGTGAGCAGAAGCCTTGATACCGGTAGCGCACTGCGGGATAGCAAGCTGCTTGGCGGCATCGGAACGGCTGTTCAATTCTTCACGGTAAGCTTCCAAGTCTTCATGAGCAGCCATGATAGCGTCATCCTTCACCATGCCCTGGCCGATGTATTCACGCACGATCAAGGCACTATCCGGAAGCGGAGAGTTTGCGAAAGCGTCAGCAACTTCGACGAACACTGCGCAGCCCTGGTAGTACATTTCGATGTAGCCCATTTCTGCAGCAATCACGTCCTTGTTGTAGAAGCCCTGGTCACGAGCAAGGTCGATGTTCTTCTGGAAGATCGGACGAGCCTGTTCGTAGTAAGTCGGGAGCTGTTGCACTATACCGATACGTTCTGCAAACTTTTCTTCTTCCTTCTTACCGTTGAGCTGCTGTTCACGAATCTTTGCAGCCATCGTCACGAAGAGCATACCCATCTTGTTGGTGGCACGGAAGGTCCACTTTTCAGATGCGTAGGCAGCAGACTTGGAGTAGTGACCCATAGCCTTCTGGAGGGTTTCAACCAAGCCCTTGATAATCTTGGCCTTTTCCTTTTCCTTGCCCTTCAAGACAACCGGAGTCATCTTGTTGTATTCCTGTTCACCCATGTAGAATGCAGCTTCAGCCGGGATAGCAGCGTCTGCGTTCTTGATCTGCAAACCGTACTTGTCGTAAGCTTCGAGAGTCTTCTTATAGGCATCAACAGAGTTATCCATGTCCTTCACATTGCGGTAAGCGCGAGCGATACCGATGTAAGCGGCAATGAGCTTTTCCTTGTCTTCCTGGTACATCTTGATGAAGTTGCGATATTCCTGGATAGCGAGGTCCCACTTCTTAGCGTTAGCGTATGCCATCGGGATAGAGAAGGCAGCGTCAACAGCGTAAGAGCTCTTCGGATAGTCACGGACGAGGTCCTTGGAGCAGCGGATAGCTTCGTTCGTCATCTTAGCTTCGTCATAGCTCAAGCATGCGCTATAGAGGAAGGACGGAGTTTCCTCGTTCTGCGGATAGCGCTTATAAGCGAGTTCGAAGGTAATAGCAGCATTCTTCTTATCCGGGATGGAGTCATAGGTCTGTGCGGCAAATCCAATTGCCGAGAAGGCCATGGAATCCTGCGGGAAGTTGTCAGTAATGAACAAGAACGTCTTGGCGGCCTGAACCGGCTGCTTGTCCTTCTTGTAGTTGCTAGCTGCACGCAAAATACCCTTAACAGTAAGCGGAGACTTGGCGTAGTTCTTCGGGAGGAGCATGAAAGTTTCTGCAGCCTTCTTGTACTGGTTTACGCTTTCGTAAGCGGCAGCAGCTTCGAAGATCGCCTTATCAGCAATGTCGATGTTCGGGTAACGCTTCACGAGGTCCATGTAAGCCTTGGCGCCAGCTTCGGTCTTTCCGGTCTTGACAGAAGATTCAGCCTTCTGGAAGAGAACGTAAGCGATAGCCTTTTCGATTTCGGCAGCCATGGAGTCGTTGCGAGTTTCCTTAGCCTTGTACTGCTTGAGGAGCCATTCGAATTCCGTGAGGGATTCATCAAGCTGATTGGATTCCAGGAGGGACTGGGCAAGCATACGGCTGATGAGCAAAATGTACTGGTGTTTCGGGAAGTCCTTCTTGAGCTTGCGGAGGACGTTCACAGCAACACTGAACTGCTTGGCATCATAATGAACGATAGCGGCGTTGTATGCAAGTTCTGCGGCTTCCTTGTTCTTGCCGAACTTGGCCATGTACTTGTCGACCTGGTCGAAGTAAGCCTTGGTTTCCGGCAAGTTGTATGCCTGGACGGCATCATCGTTAGCCTTGGTCTTTCTTGCATTTTCACGAGCCTGATCCATCATGAGAACGGCGTTGTAACCAGCTTCATCCTTGGAGAGGAGCGTGCCGGAGCCCATTTCGCGACGGCCATAGCGAGTCGTATCGGTATCAACGATCCAGTTGAACATCTTGGCAGCGTTAGCATGCTGACCCATTTCCTGATAGACGAGAGCGAGGTTGATATGAACCTTGTATTCGTCCCAGGTCGGTTCCTTTGCATAACGCTTGAGGAATGCTTCATAGGCTTCGATAGCCTTGGCATACTGTCTCTTGCCGCCTTCGATATCACCTTCCTTGGTAATCTTAGCAGCCTGAGCGTGGTGGTACTGCGGAATGTCGAGCATAGCGCCACGGATGGCTGCTTCAGCATTTTTCACAGATTCCGGATACTTTTGGTTTTTCTTATACCAAGAAGAATTACGGTCATAGCGCTTCACGACTTCATAACGGTGAGCCTGAGCATCTTCGAATTTCTGCTGAACGATCAAGATTTCGATCATTGCAATATCGGCGAGCGGAGCGTCGATGTAGTCCGGGTTGATGCTCATCAAGCGCTTGAAGGACTGGACAGCTTCTTCGTTACGGTCATGGTCCTTGTTCTTCATACCGATACGGTAGTAGACAGAATCCTTGAACGCGACCTTCTTGTCCTTCAAGAAAGCTTCAGCTTCCTGAACGCCACCACCTTCCAAGTCAGAGAAAGAGGCAGCCATGAAGTCCATAGCTTCTGCGCGCAAGTCGTTAGGATATTTCCCCTTGTCCGCACCAACGATGTAATCGAAATACTGCTTGGCAGCGATTTCGTATTCGGCAGTGTTGTAGTAAGATTCTGCCAAGTGGTACATGGCAAGAGCAGCTTCCTTACCCGTGAGGTTTTCGAAGCCGGTCACCTTCTTATAGGCACCGATAGCATCCTTGAACTTACGGTTCATGAAGTGGTATTCCGCAATACGGAGCCAAGCCTTCGGCACAAGACCATGATCCGGGAAATCCTTGACAAGCTGCATACGGAGCTTGTAAGCCTTATCGTCTTCACCACTAGCTTCCTGCACTGCAGCAGCCTGGTAAATCACAACAGGAGCCTTCGGACCCTTCGGATACTTGTCAATATATTCGAGGAAGTACCCCAAAGACTTCTGATGGTCGGGCTTCGGGAACTGGCCAATGTTGGCGCACTTGGCCGGCTTGTTGTCGCGGTCGGCGCACCAAGCGACATCTTCTTCATACTGAGCGTTCTTGTCAAGGAACTGCTTTTCTTCGAGCTGGTACTGATAGTGACCGAGCTGCTGCAAGGAGCTAGCGCAGCGGTCGCTTGTCTTGCCCTTACAACGTTCTACCTGACGTTCCCACTGGGCGATAGCATCGCGCATGCCCTTTTCATCAAGGCCACCAGAACGGCAAGCCTGTTCGGCCTGGTTCTTTAAAACCTTATAGGAACTGGCGCACTGTTCATAACCAGAATTGCCCTTTCCAATGGACTTGCACTTTGCAAACAGTTTCTTAGCTTCGTCCGTTTTATCTTTACACGGATCCGATGCAGCAAATGAAGTTCCCACCATGGAACAAACAATTGCCGAGACGAGCAATAGATTTTTCATCGTTCTCTATCCACCTATGATTTCAAATAATAAAAGGGAAAAACCCGGATTATTCCAGGTCTCCCAATTCAGCGTCAGGGTTTGGCAAATCAGGTTTCTTCGTGGTAGTACCAAGACCTTTTGACGATAATATAGTCGCCTTAGTATAGCCAGCATCATCCAAGATACGCTTGCGGTTTGCTTCGAAGCGATCACTCTGGATAGACCTCTGCATGAACGATGCGTAATCTTCAATAGCCTGGTTAGCCTTGTTGAATGTCGGGCGCAGAGCTTCACGCTTGCTTTCCACACGCGGGGTCGGCAACTGGCGGGCAAGATCCAAGGCAAGAACCTGAACGGAGTCGAACTGGCTCTGCATGGAGTCGTAAGCCTGACGAGCGCTATCGCGAGCAGCACTAGAAACAATCGGCTGTTCAGTGCGCTTTTCAGCCTCAGTCAAAGCTTCAAGAGCCTTATCAAGATCTTTCTTCATGTAGTAGCAGTAACCCATCACGAGGTAAGCTTCAGACACGAGGAAGGATTCCGGAAGGTTATCAATAATCCACTTTGCCGGCTTGATTGCGTCATCCGGTTTGTGGACCTTGAGGAAGGACCATGCAATACCGAGCATAGCTTCGTCGAACACCGGAGATTCCTTCTGGACCTGACCATACATCTGAGCGGCAGCTGCGATGTCCGGCTTTTCACCAGAGAAGAAGAGGTGGCCGAGTTTCACTCTTGCAGCATCCTGAAGGTCACGTTCAGACTGGTTGGAAACCGGCTGTTCCGTAATGTCACGGAAGCAGTTTTCAGCTTCGTCAAACTTGCCCAAGCGGCTGTTTGCGATACCCATGGTATAACGTGCGTAGAAGTAGTTCGCGTTACCCGGAAGGATAGAGGCGAGCAAGTCGATGGATTCCTGATAGAGACCCTGTTCGAACTTGATCTGGCCAGCAACGTAGTCTGCGTCAGCCTTCACGTCACTTTCACCGAACTTCTGAGCAATGTTCTGGTACTTGTTCATAGCTTCCGTGTACTTGCCTTCCTTATAGTCGATATTCATCAACTGGAAGTGGTACTTGGCGCGCTGGTCACTCTGCGGATAACGCTTGATAGCGTCTTCGTAGACGTTCTTAGCAGCCTTGTGCATACGGAGGTTTTCGAAAGACTTTGCCTTGTAGAATGCAGCCTGGTCCACCAAGTGGAATGCCGGGTACTTGGTCTGAACCTTACCGAAAGCATAAGCTGCTTCGAGGAACTGACGGTTCAAGTACAGACGCATAGCAGCGCGGTAGTCGTTTTCAGGTTCGATCTTCAAACGGCGATAGCGTTCTTCACCGATTTTCTCTTCACGAGTGTCACCGAAGCGGGTCGTGAGCTTGACGGCCCACACAAAGCCACGGTTCTTCTTGGCGTAGAGATCGTCGTGAGACATTTCGAGGTCGAGAGCGAGGTAACGGAAGATGCTGACATCCTTGACGTTAACCGTAGCACCGATGACCGGATAGCCTTCCTTGGTGAAACGAGCGCGAACACCGAGGTGAGAAGAAAGATAATAAGTCAAGGTGAAGCTCATTTCGAGATTGCCGCCCTTACCACCTTCCTTAGAATCGTGGATGAGGTCAATCACGGAGAGTTCGGCCTTGAATTCGAGGAGACGGTTAAATCCACGATAGAACAACGACAAGTTGAGGTTCGTCGGAATCTTGTAAGCATCGTCTGCACCCATGAACACAAACTTGAAGTCACCATTGCCTTCGGCTTCACTGACAGCCGGAGCAAGGAGGTTCTGGACAGCAACACCGATGAGCAAGTAACCGTACTTCGAAGAAGCGAGCGGGTTCCAGCTGAGGCCCACGTCAGCACCGACCGTAAGCTGCTTGATTTCATCAAACTGGTTGATGTACAAGACAGAAAGATCGACACCGAGAGAGAGCAAGTGGAAGAGTCTGTAAGCGTAACCAAACTGCAAAGCAATTTCGCTATAGGACTGTCCACCTTCGATGGAAGCACCGTTTTCAAAAAGGGAGAAACCTAAAGTATGCTTGTAGTCAATCGGATATGTCAAGCTGACATATTCCTGGCTAGCTTCGCCACTAATGGTGCTAAAGAATGCAGCGCTGAATTCGAGCTGATCAGTTTCAGAAATACCAGCCGGGTTCACATACATGGAAGTGTTACCACCAAATTCTGCAAACCAGTCATTCTGCTGATACTTATTCGGCGTGTAAGTGGGCTCTGCGAACAAAGATGAGCTAGCAACGGCAAGTCCAAAAACGGACGTCTTGATGAAACTAGTACGCAACATCACCTACTCCTTTACTGAATATCCGTGCGGATGAACTCAATACGACGGTTCTGCGCACGCCCTTCGGGTGTTTTGTTAGAAGCAACAGGCTTCGTATCGCCCATGCCCTTAGTTGTCATACGGCTTTCGGCAATGCCCTTTTCGACAAGGAAGTTCTTCACAGAGTTTGCACGATCTGCGGAGAGGGTCATGTTCTTATCCTTGTTACCGATGTTATCAGTATGACCAATGATTTCAAATGTGGCTTCAGGGAAGGTTTCCATAATGTCGACAACCTTCATCAAGGAGATGTAGGAGTCTTGAGTAATGGTGGACTTTCCAGATTCGAAGTTCACGCCTTCAAGAACGAAGACCTTTTTCGGCGGCTGCGGAACTTCATCCGGGCATCCATCGTCGTCCTTGTAGTTGTTCAAAGATTCAGCCTGTTCCGGGCAGAGGTCTACACCCTTACAGATGTGGGCGTATTGAGCAAGCAAGCCCTTAGCTTCGACCCACGGATCGCAAAGGCCGTCACGGTCGTTATCCGGATCCGGGCAACCGTCGTCGTCCTGGAAGCCGTCAAAGTCTTCAGCTTCTTCTGGGCAGTTATCGAAACCGGTGCATGTGCCGGCGTACTTTTCTGCAAGACCTTCTTCAGAAACCCACGGATCGCAAAGGCCATCGCCATCGGTATCCGGATTACGAGTTTCTTCGACAACCTCTTCTTCCTTGACAACGTCAGTTGCTGTAAGACCGATATCCAGCTTGCCCTTACCGCGCTTGAGCATCGGAGAGGTAGACTGGCAGAAGAAGTTCGGGTTGCCAAGCGACGGGCTGATGAACTTCGGGTCCAAGGACACGTTCGTACGGTTCACCTTGATGAACTGGTTGAACGGATAGTAGTTCTTGTAAATGTTGTTGTATTCCACCTTCGTCTGGCCCGCAGCCGGGTCAGCAAAAACACCGTAATAGTGGTTTTCCATGAAGATGTTGTTGCGGGCGACCAAGTTGGTCGGGCCCTTCAGCGTGAGACCGGAATAGCCATTGCGGAGCACAACGTTCTGTTCGATGTAGGCATCGAGAGACTTGGCTCCCCAAGCAAGAATGCCGGACCAGCGGTTGCCATAGACCACGTTATTGCGGAGCCAAGGCAGAGAAATAAAAGCACCGATACCCGTTGCATGGTTATCGATCACATAGCAATGATGAATGTAGGGGGCAGCGTTTTCGCAAAGGATACCTTCGAGACCATTCCTCACTGTGAAGTGCGACATTTCGGCACCCGAAGTACCCATGACGGTCGGACCTCGACGGCCTCCATCAATAATGGTAGATAATGGGTCCTCGCCCTTGAGAACAACACCCATGATCAAGGTGATGTTTTCATTATAAACACCGCGTTTGACAAGGATTGTATCCCCGGCATCCGCATTTCCGAGAGCATCTGCAATCTTTGCGAAATCGCCAGGAACGTTGATATTCTTCGCCATGGCGGTTCCAGAAAGAAGCATCGCCCCGGCCGTAATTAAGACCAGTTTCTTTAGGGTCATACTGCTACGTTTCTCCAATCATAGAACACTTAAATTCGTTAAACATACGCTTGCCAGTTTGGCAAACACAAAACCCATGTGGGAATATACCTTCAAAAATTAGGGATAACTTATCTGTCAATCCTCACTCGGAAGATCGTCCTTCTCCTCCTCCTTCTTTGCACCTTGAATTGAAACACGGATCTCTTGGCAGGTCTTTTTGATATTTTGCAAGACCTTGCGCGCGCGCGTGCCAGCAGATTTATTGCCGCGTTCGAACTTCTCGTATTCGCGTTTGAAATTTTCAATTTCTAGTTCAAGATCGTTTACTAAACTCATAAGCAAACTCCAAAAAAAGATGCTTTTTGGAAAATAAATAAAGGCTAAAAATTCGCCGTTTTGCAAAATTATGTTTACGTTTACAAACTATTACACAGAATATGGACTATTCAACAGTTTATTAACAATGTGATAACCGCCACAGATTTTCAAGAGCCCTCCACCCCGCCTCCCCGACATTTTCGGAAAAATCATTCACGAACATCGCTATATGCGACTTGATGATTTCCTCGTCATCGATTTGAGCTTTTTCGACAATAAACGGAGTCACAGGACAGCTCCTCTGGCGTGCATTTTGCAGACTTCGGCGGATTTCCCGCTCGACCAATTCGATTTCGGCAAAGCCGAGTTCCTTTTTGGCAACCGCAATCCCGAGAGGAATCGGAGAACCTGTTTCTTGCTCCCAAAAGGCGCCCAAATCCTGCAAAAGATGGAGACCGTCACGTTTCCACGTAAAGCGGTGTTCATGGATGGTAACGCCCTGGGGGGCGTCCTTGTCCAGGAGTCTCTGATAGACCTCGTTAAACAGCGCGTAATCGAGTTTTGAGGCGTTTTTGTACCGATGGGCATACCAGAACTTGAAAAGGAGCGCAGCAGTCGTATTCGCGCCCGGAAGGGTCGTCGAAAGCTCCGGATTGAACGAACCCGACTCCGAGGAAAGCAAAAGCGGACCACAGCCGTACCCGATGGCACCCCCGCAGCCGAGACAACGGTACGTTTCGGCAATTTGAGGATAGACCTGGGCGCTAATCTTTGCGACATCAAGTTCACCCCGCAGGACCATTTCGTTGAGCGTCTGCACGTCGGCAAAAGTCACGACCCAATCAAAGGGAGAATCCTCGAAACCGCGAATCAAGGCTTCGTAGATGAACGTGTCGTTAGGACAAGTGGAGATACCGAGAGAGAGTTGCATAGAGGTATGAGGTCGCGCCTACGGCGCTTTGAGGTATGGGGTGTGAGCGAAATGCAATAAGAAATGCTTGTGGTTAGTGGTTAGGAATTAGAAATTAAGAATTAAGAATGAAGAATGAAATTGTCATTTTTAATTTTTCATTTTGCAATCCTGTAAGAAATTAGAAAAAAAAGCCCAAAGCGATGCGCGCTCAAAGGGGCTTTTAGCTCCGGCTTCATAGCCCATAGCCTCAGAGCGAGTTTACGAGCGATCGCAATGCAGCGAGTGCATCGAGGATGCGCCAGGTGGATTTGTCGCGGGTCGTGGCCAAGTTGCTTACGGCACGGATTTCGTGGCAAGGCATACCGAAAGCACGACAAATCGAGAAGCAGGCGGCCCCTTCCATCGATTCAACATCGACATCGAAGTTTTGGACTCGTTCTGCCGCCATAGCAGCCGTTCCCGTGCAACAGTTGACGCTAAGCCCGGCAACGGACTTTAAGCCAGCGAGCCAGGCGGGAGCACCACGCAGCGGAGAAGATTCGTAGACGAGAGTAGATGCAGCCGAGTTTTGCGCATTTTCGGAACCATTCGCTGAGGTCGCGCAAACCTTATGCCACGGCGTAAACGAGCCATCGCTTTCGACAACGCCAAGATCCCCAACCCTTTCGGAATCGACTCGCACCACATCACCGATTTCTAGACCGCGCCCCGGATAGGCACCACAAACGCCCGCAAGCACCACATGCGTGAAAGGACCTTCGGCAGCAAACCGAGAGAGTAAAATCGAAAGATTCTTAGCAAATTCAACAAGTCCAATGCCAAGAACCACGGCGAATCCACGACTTTCCGGCAGTTCGACAATTTCGCCAAAACGAATGTCATTTCGAACAAAAGATTTACATTCTGGAAAGACACCGAAGAATTCCATGTTTGAGGCAAAGGCAAACAAAGGAACAAAGTTGTCTTCCATAGGAAAGTCCCTAATCTAGGCGTTCGACCTTTGTCGAGAGATCGTTTTCAAGTTCCGCGACCCGGTCTAGACTCAAGTTCCACGGACGCTCGACCTCGCAGCGAGCACAGGCAACAGCAGTCGCCTTGACCAAACAGTTTTCAAAACTCAAATTCTGTTCAAAAGCATAAAGCCAGCCGGCAAAAAAGGAATCTCCAGCACCGATATCGTTTTTCACGGTAATCGTAGGCGGCTGCAATTGGATTCCGAGAAATTTTTTCTCGACAAGGCGGAATGCTCGAACAGGAGAATCCTCTTCCGTAACAACCAAGTTCTTGATCGGGAGTCGTTCGAGAACCGCAGTCGCCGTCATCTTCCAGAACTGCGGGCTCGACTTGACCTGCGGGATACCCATACGTTCCAAAAGTTTGCAATACTCCTGCATATTGATTTTCAGGAGGTCCACGCCTTTCGCGAGGAGTTCGTCAATACTGTCAATCGCATCGACAAAAATGTGCTTGTCGCCAAAATCTAGCGCATTGAACATCTTCGCGTCAAACCCTAACGGGAACGTTCCGCACAAAGCGATGTACTGCGTCGAATCCCAATAATCGTTCAGCGTTTGTACAAAATCGTCGTTTTCGGAGGTTGCTAGTGTCGGAGACGGTTCTACAAGCTCCGTGGTATCGCCATTACAGGCAATCGTCGTACAAATGCGGGTGTTCTCGCGAATCCAGATCGGCACCTGCTGGATGCCACAAGCCGAAAGTTCGTCAAAAATCTTGGAACCATGCTCGGCCCCGAGGAAATGCATCAAGCGAGGCGTACCGCCCAAAAGCTGCAACACACGGCAGCAGTTGATGCCCTTGCCCGACGCATATTCCTTGACCTTGGAGATGCGGTGCACTTCGCCTGGAGTAAACTTGTCCAGAAAGAACACCCTCTGCCAAGCAGGATTTAAACCGAGAACCAAGATTTCCCTAGACATGGCTTACCTTAGAAGTTCACCTTGTAGAACTTGCGCTTGCCCACTTGGATAACGAGATTGTCGCCACCCTTGATTTCAATCTGGGATTGCGGGTCAGCGAGCTTTTCTCCGCCGATCTTCACGCCACCGTTCTGCACCATGCGGCGAGCTTCGCCCTTGGAGGCAAAAGCCTTGATGTTCACAAGCAAGTCTAGCGCGCCATAATTGCCGGCATCGACGGAACATTCGATAGCGTCACTCGGGATAGCGTTACCGCTGTGGATCTCGCGTTCCTTGGCGGCCGCAGCTTCGGCAGCTTCGGCACCGTAGTACTGCGTCACGATATCGATAGCGAGGCGGTGCTTGGCATCGTTGGGGTTCATCTTGCCAGCGGCAATGTCGGCCATCATCTGCTTGATTTCTGCAAGCGGGATGTTGGTGAGGAGTTCGAACCAGTTCTCGACGATGCTGTCGGCGAGGCTGTAAATCTTGTGGTACATCACATCGGCGGGTTCGTTCAGGCCCACGTAGTTGCCGATGGACTTAGACATCTTGACCTTGCCGTCAGTACCGAGGAGGATCGGCATGAAGAGGCCGATCTGCGGTTCCATGCCTTCAAAAAGCTGGAGGTCGCGGCCACGGAGCACGTTGAACTTCTGGTCGGTGCCGCCCAGTTCCACGTCGCTCTGGATAGCGACGGAATCGTAGCCCTGCATCATCGGGTACATGAATTCGTGCAGGCTGATCGGCGTGTTCGCGGTATAGCGGTTGTGGAAATCTTCACGTTCGAGCATCTGGGCGACAGTGAACTGGCCCATGAGTTCGGTCACCTTGCTGAACGGGAGCTTACTGAACCATTCGCCGTTGTAGTGGATCTCCACCTGGTCGCGGCGGACAACCTTGAAGAACTGTTCCTGGTATTCCTTAGCATTTTCGAGCACCTGTTCGTGCGTGAGGCGCGGGCGGGCCTTGTTGCGGCCGCTCGGGTCGCCAATCTGGGCAGTGTAGTCACCCACGATCAGCACGACGGTATGGCCCAAATCCTGGAACTGGCGAAGCTTGCGCATCACGACCGTATGGCCAAAATGCACGTCCGGGGCGGTCGGATCCACACCCATCTTGATACGGAGGGGTTTACCCGTCTCGTATGACTTCTGGAGTTTCTTTTCAAGTTCATCTTGCGGCACAATGTCGGTCACGCCGCGCATCAAAATTTCAAGCTGTTCTTTAACAGGACGGAATTGCATAATTAGGTAATAGGTTATAGGTATTAGGGGTTAGGGATTAAAGTTATTGCAAGAATAAACAGCTAATCACTGGAAGCCCATGTAAAAGGAATGGATAATCATAACGGGGATAAAGATAGTAATTGAGTTCTTAACACAGCTGACAAAACTTAGCGGGCTAAGCTTAGAAAGGGGTATTTTTACTGTCGCTTTTTTAGCCACCTACGTAAGTATACACAATTATTTCTGTATCATCATAATACACGTCAATTCATTTTTACATTCATTCAACATTTTGACGCTTTAAAAAAAAATGTGATTTATTAGCTTTTGCGCAAATCCCCAAAAATTATTAGGATACCATTATATGAAAAAAATTCTTTTGTCTATTGCACTCGCAGCCATCTGCGCATTTGCAACATCCGCACCGAAAACCCATGACGGTTTCTTCTTGAACGCCACGATGGGCTTGGGCTACTCCAGCTTTAAAGAAGACGTTGCCAAGGGAATGGCTACTTTGGAATGCAAGGGCCTTGCATACGAAGGCACCTTCAAGCTTGGCGGCGCCGTCACCCAGAACTTCATCCTGCACGCAACATTATCCCTGAACGTTCTTTTCCCGGATCTTGAAGGCAAGGAAAGAGGCTACGCCGAAACCCAGAAGATTCCTCACGACGGCTTCAATATGTTTATGCTCGGCGCAGGCTTCACCTACTTCTTCCCTGTCGAAGAAAACATCTACATGAGCGCTTCTGTAGGCATGACAGACGTCAGCATTACCTTCAATGGCAATGATTACGACCTTACCGATCTTGATACAGGTATCGGTTTCAACATCACCGTAGGCAAGGAATGGTGGATGAACAGCGAACTCGGTTTCGGCATTGCTCTTTCTTACACACACAATTCCGCCGATGGCAACGTTAAAAGATATAAGGTTGAAGCAAGTTCCAACACGATCGCTTTCGTAGCTTCCCTCACCTTCAACTAATCGTTGAATAAAACTTTTACAAAAGTGCCTTCACGTTATGCGTGGAGGCTTTTTCATTTACAATTCTTTGGCTCTGCAGGTTCGCCTACGCTAGCATGGCAAGATGAAATGAAGCCTCACTACTTGCGCTTGTTCTGCTGGCGCTGCAAAATATATTTTGTCAAAAAATTATAGAACTGTTCGGTCTTGGAATTATCCTGCTTGTTGCGGCGCAGAGAAATCACGATATCGCGTTTGAAATCCGTATCGGTTATTTCAAGAAGTTTCACGCGCTTGTGGTCCATTTTGCCCCACGAGAGTTCCGGCCAGAACCCAACTCCAATGCCAGCCGCAACCGCATCCTTGACAACCGAGGCGTTATCACTTTCAAAAGTAATGTTTGTATGAAACCCGATGCTATCGCAAAGTTCATTGCAAATTTGTCTATACTGCTTGGATCCATACAAACGTATAAATTTTTCATCTTTCAAATCAAATAGCGATATGGAATTCATCTTTTTGTACTGCGCAATATTCGGAACGGCCAGATAAATTTTTTCAGAATGAACAAACGTCTCGTCGCTATTCGTATTGTCCAGTTCAGGCCTGTAATTTGCATAGGTACGCACACAGATATCGAAAACGCTCGTTTCCTCGTTCTGTACAATATCCACATCAATATCGGAATTGCACTGTTTATATTCGATCACGGCGCTCGTAATGAGCGTCGATGCGGCAAGGACATTCAACTTGACATTATTGTTCTGCTTATCGGACGTTTCTTTTAAAATTGCCGGAAGCGCCATCATATTTTCGTAGAGCGGTTGGAGTTTTTCATAAAAGAACTTTCCGCTATCGGTGAGCTTTATGTTACGCCCTGAATTTTTGAACAGCAAAACACCCAATTCGTCTTCAAGCTTGTGGATTGCCTGTGTGAGCGCAGGCTGGACAATACAGAGATTCTTCGCACTTTGTGTCACATGCTCTGTGCGCGCCACCTCCAAGAAATATTTTAGTTGCGTGAGTTCCATGCTTGCAATTATAGCAAATGAGCAAGCACGCCCGTAAACTCGCTATGAGGTCGCTACGCTTTGAGGTATAAGAATTATCTACTGAAGGCGATTCCGGCTTACTTCGACTCCGTTCAGCACAGGCTCCGGCCAAAATGACAACATCGAGAAAGAACAGAATAGAAGCAAAGCTGCTACTTGCTAAAGGCGGCAAGGTCGATGCCGAGTTGCTTGATTTTGTAAGTGAGGATGCGCGGGGTGGTCGAGAGGCTGCGGGCGGCAGCGGCCATTTTTCCCTTGGAACTCTTGAGGGCATCGCAGATGATGTCGCGTTCATACGCTTCAACCATCAACTTGAGGTTTCCGCTCACAGGTGTTCCGCTCGTTTCGTCCGTCTGGATGGTCGGCGGAAAGTGATGCGGATAAATGACGTCTTCTTCGGTCAAGAGTACCGCGCGCTCAATGGCGTTTTCGAGTTCGCGCACATTGCCCGGCCACGGATAACTCATGAGCATTTCAATCGTCCCGCGAGCAAGACGACGAACGTTTTTACCCACCAAGCGGCAGTAATGTTCAACAAAGTAATCCGCCAAAAGCACAATGTCGGTGCGGCGCTTGCGAAGAGGCGGAACATAAATAGGGACTATGTGGAGCTGGTAATACAAGTCTTCGCGGAAAGTTCCATCAGAAACCATCTGCTGCAAGTTCTTGGTCGTCGCGCAAATCACGCGCACATTCACCTTTTTCGGGAAACGGGCACCTACACGTTCCATTTCGCCCTGCTGCAAAAGGCGAAGCAACTTTATCTGCAAGTTCGGTGTGAGTTCCGCGACTTCATCGAGGAATAGCGTTCCGCCTTCAGCTTGTTCCACGCGGCCAGGCGCCTCGTTCACGACACCGACCAAGGCGCCCTTTTCGCTACCGAAAAGTTCCCGGTCCAGAACGGACTCCGGGAGGGCCGCGCAATGCACTCGCACGAACGGCCCCAAATTTCGATCAGAACGGAAATGAATGGCTTCGGCAACAAGACCTTTGCCAGTTCCCACTTCACCCACGATGAGCGCCGGAAGCGGGCTTTTGGCAACTTGGTCAATCTGCGTATAAACCTGCTGCATCTCAGGCGTTTTACCGATAATGTTATCCGGTTGGAAACGCGCCTTGAGTTCCATTGCCATGCGTTCGTTTTCGGCCTTGAGAATTTCATTTTCTTCACGGGCCTGACGGCGAAGCTTCACGGCTGTAGCAAGCATCTGCGCAATGATTTCGAGCAAATGAATTTGATCGTTGAGGTTTGCTTCGTCGGGATTGTGTTCATCGGCACTCAAGGCGCCCACGACTTCCTGTTCCATGATAATCGGGACGCAAAGGAACGCCTTGTCCTCGGTCTTGCCGCGACCCGTGCGGTCCAAAAAATCCGGATCTTTTGCGACAGACGGAATGATGATGGGCTTGCCCGTTTCGACAACGCGACCCGTGATGCCTTCGCCCACCTTATAGCGGCCCTTGCTTGCCTGACGGCTGCTCAAGCCTTCCGCGATTTCGATGGAAATTTCGCCCGTGTGGCGGTTGTACAAAGTAAGCGTTGCATGTTCGACACCCATCACCGATTCGACCGTCTGCAACACCGGATGCGCAACCGTCTCGAAATCAAGACTCTGGTTCAGAATGGAACTGATCTTGTAGAGCAGTTCCAGCTCCCGAATTTTGGATTGTTCATGGGCGGGCATGAAGATTACCTAAAACAAGCGGAATACGGCATTCAACGAGAATGTCATGCGCGCATCACCACCCCTGACAACGGCAAAATCAATAGGATAAAATTCTAGTCCAAAAAAATCGCTCTGGGTACGCCACGAAACGCCCAAGTTCGAGCGGAACATGAACGATTCGAATTCATAGTCATGATTGTCTTTTTCTCGCGTGTAAGCCGTGATGCTATTCCCTTCCGCATCGTACGCTTCAATGGGCTCTGGATGGATAAAATAAAGTCCATCAACAGTTCCGTCCTGGAAATTCAGCAAGAACATGAAATTTGCAACTAAACTAAATCGACTGCTTATAGGCGCATTCAAATTAAGCAAGAGACCGCCAGAAAATTCGTTGAAATCATAATCAGCGCAATCCACACATGCCGAAGCATCGGTCGCAAATTCAGCCATGACACCGGCGCCAACATAAGGCGTTATCGGTTTTACAAGAGAAATCGAGCCGCCAATCATCGTTGTCGAAACATCGTTCCAGCCACCAAATGCCGGCCCAACCTTGATGTCAAAAGTTTTCCAGGAAATATCGGATGCCGCCGCATACGACACGAGAAACAAAGCGATGATAGAACTAAATCTTTTTTTCATACAAACAATATAACATTTATGTTCAACAAAAAAGTAAATCCCCGGCCATGGTGCAACCGAACTCACCACAAGCGTCGGGGATAACAAAACAGAGCGTCGCGAAGGCCTAACGCCTTCCGCTCCTACCGTCTACTTCCGACGGTCTACTACTTAAGAGCTTCTTGAACGAGAGCGGAAGCGCGCTTGGCGTCGAAACGGCCCTTGACCTTCGGGGAAAGTTCCTTCATGATCTTGCCCATGTCCTTCGGGCTTGCTGCGCCTGTCGCAGCCTTGATTTCGGCAATGAGCGCCTTTACTTCGTCTTCGGTCATTTCGGCCGGCATGTACTTGCGGTAAATAGCGATGACAGCTTCTTCAGCCGGAATCTTGTCCAAGAAGCCACCCTTCTTGAGAATTTCGATGGATTCCTGTTTCTGCTTCACGCTCTTGGCGAGAACGTCAATGCACATGGCATCCGTAATGGTGTCCATGATCTGAGCCGGAGCGGCACCAGCCTTCATGGCTTCGTTCTTGATGTCAGAATGAAGCGTACGGAGAGTTCCGAGAGTTTCGGCATCGTGGGCCTTCATGGCGGTCTTGATGTCATCGAGAATCTGTGTAAGCAAAGCACAACTCATATTGCCCCCGAGCGATTGTAACGCCTCGCTCCAAGCGATTAAGTTTTACAAAACACCTAACGAGTCATCAGCACCTGCCGACAACTCATTAAATTTTAGCAAAAATATTTCGATCAAAAATCGAATTAGTAGAGACGCTTGCGGTTCTGGTCAGCAATCTCTTTGAGACGCTTGCGACGAGCAGCCGTTTCAATACGCTTCTTTTCTTCGGAGGGCTGAAACGCTGACGCTTCTTGACGTCGGAAATGATACCGTTCTTTTCGCAAGACTTGGTAAAACGCTTGAGAGCGCGTTCGAAAGGTTCGTTGGACTTAACAATAACGCCGATCACGATAATCCTTTGGTTAAAAATTCATTTTTTTGATAGCCAAATATACCTAAATATTCAGGTTCTGTCAAGGGTAACATTTTGTTAGCGATTGACCATACAATCGAAGCGCCCGCAAAACCTCGGCAAGACAGACATACCGGCATCCGGAATCATCCGCGGCAACTATTTCGCGGCAGGACCTTTATAATCGAGGGCAAGCATCGTAATATCGTCAAACTGCGAGGATTTACCTACGAACTCATCGATTTTCTCTTTGACATAACGGCACGTTTCCTTGGTCCCGTTACCGCCACCTTCAGAAAGGGCATCAAGCAACCTGTCGTTACCGAACAGTTCATCATGGGCATCCGTCGCTTCCGTCACGCCGTCCGTATAAAGGAACAGCGTATCGCCAGGAACAAGGTCGAGCGTCTGCAGCTTGTAGTGCGTATTGTCCATCGCCGCCATGGCAACGCCCGCCCTGCTTTTTGCAAATTCCACCGAGCCATCCTTATGGCGGATCGCAGGCGGATTATGTCCCGCCGACGCAAATTCGACATGACCGGTCTTGAGGTCGATGAAGCCCATCCACACCGTCACGAACATATTCGCCTTGTTGCGCTTTTCCAGTTCGAAATTCGTGTTTTCAAAAGTCTCGACAACGGACTTCAAGTTTTTCGCCATGGTACGCAACACTATTCGCGACACCATCATGAACAACGCGGCAGGCACGCCCTTTCCGGAAACATCGCCCACGACTACACATAGGCGCCCGTCATCCAATTTGAAGAAATCGTAAAAATCACCGCCGACTTCCTTAGCCGGCATAAGGAAAGGCGTCAACTCGTGATACAAGTCTTCCGACCCCTCTTCATGCTCGTCCGTGGAAAGGAACCCAATTTGAATATCTTTCGCAAAATTGAGTTCGCTTTCAATGCGGTCCAAGTCCTTCTGCTTTTCCATGTGCTCCTTGAGAGACGTCCGCATGTTCAAGAACGCCCACGCGAACTGGGCAATCTCGTCACTTCCCGAAAGGTGCGGGATAGGCACATCGAAATCGCCCTTGCCAAGTTTGTTCGCAGACACGGCAAGTTCCTTGAGTGGACGGGACACCCGGGATGCGATCACAAATATCAAAAGCAGCATCACGACATAACCGGCAACGCTCATCCACGCAAACATTTGTTCCAAAGACCGCTGGCTTTCCATATACTCGTGAGCCGGCCACACGATCATGAACGTCCAGCCATTCACTTCCATCGCTTTGAAATAAATGACAGTTTCTTTGCCATCGGGCGTGGTACCCATGAAGAGCCCCTTTTTCAAGCTTTTCACGGTCTTTTCGAATTCCGTGACAGTTTGTACGTCCATTTCCCCGGAGAGGTCAGACAAATTCTCCTTGAAAATAATTTCGTTTTGGGGATGCGCGATAACGGTATTGTTCGCAGACAAGACAACAACGTAGCCCGAGTTCGACACCGGGATCGAAGCCACAGTTTCCTTGAGGAACGCAATAGACATATCGACACAGAGAACGCCGGCAAAAACAGTATTTCCGTAGGCGTCCTTTTGATAAATAGGAGTCGTATAAATCGCGATTGGCTCCCTGATGAAGTCCCCAACAAACGGTTCCTGCCAAATTCCTTTCTGCAAGTTTTTCGTGCTCTTGTACCAGACCTTGTCAAGATAATCCCCACCTTTCATAAGCTTGATTTCGTTTCCCGAATACAGGGCAAGGCGCATCAGTTCCTGGTGCCATTTCGCCTTGGGAGCCATCCCCGGTTCATAAGCAACGACAACGGCCAGCACCTGAGGCACAGTCTGCCTTGCATCAAAGACCGCCTGGGTCAAAAAATCATCCAAGTCCTTACCAGCAAGCATTTCCTTACCAAGCACCTCGGCATACTCGTCACCAAGTTTTTTACCTTTTTCAAAAAGCTTCTCGATAAGTACAACGTTCGCAAGGCTAATTTCTTCGCCCTTTTGCGTAAGCAATGTCGAAAGCTTGCTCTGCACCTGGAAACTGAGAACCCCGAACAGCGAGGCAAACACGATGCTGAAACCGACAAGGGTCATCATGGACTGTTTGAATGCCAGCCCGTGCACGTTAAAACCCATAAAAACCTTTTCTTTTTATCACAAATAGGATTCTTTTTATCACAAATAGAAATATATCACCCCCCTGTCAAAGAGGAATATCCAAATTTATCGTTTTTCAGGGCTTGTTTTCATGCCGATCCGGTATAGCTTCCCTCGAAAAGAGTCAATGAAGCCCATAAACAGGCTACCCCCAAATTCCCTCTAAACAAGTTTACGAGAGCCCAACATGAACGCGAACAGCGTGCCGTAAAGTAATTTTTACAAAATATTATTTTATTACATGTTACTCATTTATCTAAAATTATTCTTACAACAAATTATATTCTTTTTTGTTATTCTGTTGTTCAGAATGGCATATGAAAGAAACACTCACATTATTACCAAAGGGGTAAATCAATGAACACCAAAATAATATTGGCGTTTTCGCTTGCTGCTGTCGCTTCAGTTCAGGCGCAAACCGAAGACAGCTATCTGGACCGACTGTCACCCAAGGCAAGAGAATTTGTCGAAAATTACAAGGCGGAAAAGTCGGCCAAGAAAGTGAGCGGTAACATACAAAAGAAAAAAGTCGTTCTCAAGAACGACGTTCTTGGTCGTAAACTAAAGAATGGTCAAATTCAGGATTCCACAGTCTACATCATCAAGGATGAAGCCGAACCCAAAATGGAAGTCATCGTGAACGACTTGACTGTGGAAGATGTAGATATAGAACCACTGGGCCCCGTCCACTATTCCTACAACAGCGAAACCAAGAAAGAAGTCTTTTGGTTGAACGGTAAGAAAATCGACAAGAATACGTTCCTTAAAAAAACAGAAGACTGGGAAAAGCGTCGCGCCAAGAAGTTAAAACCGCTCAAGAAGCCGTACAAGGCACTTTTGACGCCATCCGAAATGGAAGCAAAGTTACGGTCATCGGAAGACCTCTATATAGAAGACGAAAAGCCAGTAGCAGCACCCAACTACTATTCGGGAACGCAGACTACCCGCGGGTACGGCACCTACACAGCTTATTACGCGACACGCGACGAAGCGCTCCAAACATCACAGCTTAAAAGAGCTCATGCTGACGGATACAAAGGAAACGACATCGGCATTTACTTTATGGAAAACGACTGTGCCAACTCATCCAAAATTCCGTACCGTTCAAGATACACATCCAAGGCGTGCGGCAACCAGACCGGCCTTCACGCCACCGCAGTAACCGACATCCTACAGCTCTTTGCGCCATCCGCCACAGTCTACGGCTACGATGACGCGCACATTTCCGAAACAGGAGGTCCTGACAATCCGATGTCATCCTCATTCAATCCAAAGATCTACATCGGAACAGTATCCCTCGGTTTTTATTACGACAACAAATACACCAATAAATACGAAAGCATCGACGCCGCGTTCGACAACTACATATACAATACCGGCGTTACGGCGTTTCTCAATGCCGGAAATCTTCAGGACGATGCTTCCATACAACCGAAGGCGACAATCCACACTCCCGGTAAAGCAGCCAATGCAATTACCGTCGGTGCCGCGGACCCAATGCTTCAATACAGTCCGACAGGATCGCTCGGTTACAATTACATGCAATACAGCTGCCACATCAATCCTGAAACCGGAACTCCCAAGCCGGAAATAATGAACTTGGCCGGTTTCTACGATGCAATACTCCCATCCGAGTACTATAACACGTTCGACGGGACTAGCTCGTCCACGCCGTTTTCTGCAGCCATGGCCGCAGTCTTGATGAGCAAGAGAACATTCATCAAGGGACATCCCGAAGTGGTCAAGCCCATATTCCTGACATCGACAGCGGGCCACGTCTTCAACAATAGGGATACCGACGGCGGTGCAGTTCCTGGCATTCCGTCATTCGACCTCATGGGATACAACAAGGTTTATTCCGGCTACTGGCCCAAGGGCAATGACCAGGCCTTGTTCAAGGACAACAACGGGAACAACAAGGAACTGGAAGTCACTCTTGAAAATCTTGTGGCCGGAGAAAAATACAAATTGGCAGTCGCCTACTTAGCAAAGGGCAGCACGATCAAAAGATTAAAAAAACTGCCGCTAAACTGGAGCGTCACCGTATACCAGAACAACAAGTCCATCAGCAGCTACACCGCCAACAACAACAATCAAGAATATATCATGCAAACATTCACTGTCCCGAAATCGGGAAGCGTCTCGATCCGCATCAAGCGTAATTCCAACGCCGCCCCGGATGACAAGATCGCTATCGGTTACAACATGGCGAAGGTTCCCTAACAAATCAAAATTTTCAGTTTCATTTTTCACCTTAATTCACGAAGTCCCGGTAAAAAATCCGGGGCTTTCTTGCATAAAGCAAATCCAACAACGAAGTCGAAACATCCAGGACTCGACACGCAAGCTATATTTCAGCCTTTTCGGCTCTGTCGGGTCAATCCGTACGCCCGACCTCGGCTAGCAAACTTTCCCTATTTCGTAAGCCCCTTCCAGGCTGTTTATTCACTGCGTAACCGTAGTTCCAAATGGCGGTTGTCAAGGGGTTTATACATTTTTTAAGGAGAATGCTTTTGTCTAGGGCTAGCCCCTCCCCTCTTTCATCGGTACGCAAGGTTGTGTACCAGGCATGAGCTTATATTCTCACGCTGAGCACGGCGCCTTTGGTGTCGTCGTAGAATAGCGGGACGATGGTGACCTTGGGCGGGGTCTGCTTTTCGCCGGCTTTTTCCTTGTAGAACACGCTGCCGATGTACCAGCCGATGGAGGCTCCCATCAGGGTGCCCGCGACAGCGTCGGAAAACCAGTGGGCCATCCCCTTTGCGCCGAGCACCATGCTTGTCGCGATGTAGCCTGCATACAGGGCGCAGCCCGCCACGACGAGGGGCTTGTCGCGGTTGTAGCTTGCGATGCTCATGGCCATGGCCGCGTTGGTCATGGAATGTCCCGAGGGCGTAAAAGACTCCGCGCCTAAAAAATCCCCATTTGAAATCGCGGGAACGCTCGCCGCTGTTGAGTTCCGCGTCGGGGTGCTCGCGAGCCGAAATCGCCTTGAGGATGTTGTTGTAGAGGAACGCCACGGCGGTAGCCTGCACGGCGACGGCACCGGTGTTGTTCAGCGTACGGTTGTCACTAAAAAAGTACATGCAGCCGGGGACGAGTATCGGGAAGAACGTCCCCGTCAAGGAATGGGTAAATGAATTTGAATTAAAAGTGAACTCGCGGAGTTGATCAGATAAGAGTCGGGTCAGACGGCTAGCGCTATTTCTTTCCAGCTGATGAATTTCTGATTTTCGCCGTGGTATGAGTCTTCGCCACCATAGACGACGCTTGTGTTAGAAAGCGGAATGCCCGAGACCTCGGCAAATTTTTTCAGTCCGTCGTAGAATTTCTGATTTTTTGTTTCGCCGGACTTGATTTCTATTGCGTGCAGTTCTCCGTCGGTTTCGCAAAGTAAGTCAACTTCATTCTGATTTGAATCTCGCCAAAAATAGAGTTGCGGTTCTTCGCCTTTGAACAAGGCGTTTTTCATGTATTCGGCAACTACGAAATTTTCAAAAATTGCCCCGCGTAAACCGCTTTTTTGCAGCTGCTTTTGATTAAAAATGTTCAACAGATTACACAGGAGCCCGGTGTCGCAAAAATAAATTTTAGACGATTTAACGACTCTTTTCGAAAAATTCTTATAATATGGAGGGAGGCGGAGAAGTATAAAGCTTGCTTCAAGAATCGAAATCCAGGAGTTTGCGGTTGTGACGGATATCCCTGCATCTTTGGCGAGCGAAGCGACGTTCATTACGGAGCCCACATTTGCGGCGCATAACTTGAGGAAGCGCTTGAATGCGGCCATGGCCGTTATGTTTCGCAATAGGCGTACGTCCCGTTCGACATACGTCTGCAGGTATGACGTAAAGTATTCCTTTGTCGTAACTTTCTTGTCATAGAGTCTTGGGTAACAACCTTTGAGCAGAAACTCGTCTAGACCGCTAGGAAGCTTGTCGGCCTCCCGTAATTCATCGGCGGAAAACGGGAAAAGTTTGAGGACGCTTGTGCGGCCGGCAAGGCTTTGCGAGATGCGTTCCATCAACAGAAAGTTGTGCGAACCGGACAAAATAAATTGCCCGCATTGGTCGTGAGAATCCACGATTGTCTGTAGATAAGAGAACAAGTCCGGAACGCGTTGCGCTTCGTCTATAATGCATTTTGTTCCGCATTCTCTTAGAAAACCGCGAGGGTCGTTTTCGGCAAGTTGGCGGACATCAGGATCTTCTAGCGAAATATATTTATAGTCTGCAAAACATGACTTCAGCAATGTAGATTTGCCACTTTGCCTTGGTCCCGTCAACGTTACCACGGGAAATCTCGTCGCCACATCTAGAATTGTATCTGAAATTGCCCTTCTTATCATTAAAACACCCTTTTTGTTTAAATATAGCGTATTTTTTATGAAAAAGCAATAGTCTAGTTTATGAAAATCATATAGTCTGATTTATGAAAATCATATAATCATACTGCTGTTTTTTCGGATTTCTGCAAAAGCGTATCGTAAACCACAAAAATGGTACCGGCGATCATGACCAGGAACGCCACGATGTATTGCAGCGTGATTTTTTCGTTCAGGAGCACGACAGAAAATAGGACGCCGATAAAGGGCGCAAAGGCGTAAAAGGCGCTGGTCTTTGCGGCTCCCAGGTAATGTTGCGCGCGGATGTAGGTGAAAATGCTCAGGCCGTAAGCCACAAAGCCGAGCAGCAGGGCGAGCGGGATGTATTTTGCGGCGAAGTTCATTTCGCCTGTGGTAAGCGAAACGACGATGGAGCCGATTCCGGAACAGAGGCCTTTTATGGTCACAATCTGGTATGTGCTTTTGTTTGAAATTTTGCGGGTGCAGTTGTTTTCTAGCCCCCAGCAGATGGTCGCGCCGAGAACGAAAATGGAACCGACGGAAAAATTGAAGCTGTCGGTATTTTCAAACGAGAGAATGAAACTGGATATCGTTATAAATAAAATGGCAATCCACAAACGCGTAGACACCTTTTCTCTAAAAATGAATAGCGCAATCAGCGTTGTCGCGACGATTTCGAAGTTCCCGAGCAGCGATGCGTTGCTGGATGTTCCGTACTTGACGCCGAACATGAGCAGTATGGGGGCGACAATGTCGAGCAGGACCATGCCCAGCGTGTAGGGGAAATCTTTTTTGCAGAGCCGTTCTGATTGGGGCTCGCGTCTGACATGGAACAGGTAGAGGATGCCAATGCCGATCCCCGCACCAATATAGAGCAGTCCCGCCATGAATACGGGCGAAATGTGGGCCAGCAGCATTTTGGAGCAGGGAACATTCAGTGCATAAAATGCGGCCGCCGCTATAGCATAACCAATCGCAATGACATTCTTGTCCTTGTTCGCCTTTCCGTTGTCGCCCTCGCCGAGGAATTTTGCAACGAGCGCGCTGCCGCCGGCCCCCATCATCACGCCGGGAGCGGCAATAAGCATAAGGACAGGCATGACGAGGTTTACGGCGGCAAAAGAAGTCTTTCCGACAAAGTTCGAGACAAATGCGGCATCGACAATGCTGTAGATGGTGGTAAAAAACATTGTCAAGATAGACGGAAAGACGAAGCAGCTGACGGCTTCGCGGCGGGAATCAATGAATCGGGCGTAGATTCCGCCGTTCTTCACGAGTTCTTCGTGCTTGCCCTGTTCCACAATGCGGCCTTTATCCAAGACGATAATCTGGTCGGCGTGGCGCACAGTTTTTAAGCGGTGCGCGATCATGATGACGGTTTTTTCGCGGATCAGTTCCTGGATGGCAAGCATCAAGTCGCGTTCGTTTTCGGGGTCCACGTTCGCGGTCGCTTCGTCCAGAATGATGACCGGGGAATCCTTCATGATGGCGCGTGCAATCGAGATGCGCTGGCGTTCACCGCCGCTGAGGCTTGCGCCGCCTTCGCCAATGACCGTGTTGTAGCCGTCGGGGAGTTTTTCGATGAAGTCGTGGCAGCAGGCTTTCTTGGCGGCTTCTACGACTTGCTCGTGCGTGGCGCTCGGATTCCCGAACTTGATGTTGTTTTCAATCGTATCGCGGAACAGATACACGTTCTGGAACACGAAACTGAAATTCTTCATGAGGCTATCCATGCTGTAATCTTGCACGCGGCGGCCGCCCAATGTC